>JAZOOF010000060.1:0-43955 GCA_045654885.1 Bacteroidaceae bacterium | reverse complement strand
ATCCCCATCCTTCATCGCCGGAGCTTTCATGAGAGGTTCATGCAATCTTCTCATGTTATTCGGTATTAATCTCCCTTTCGGAAGGCTATCCCAATATGAAGGGCAGGTTGGATACGCGTTACTCACCCGTGCGCCGGTCGTTTCTCGGAGCAAGCTCTTCGAAACCCCTCGACTTGCATGTGTTAAGCCTGTAGCTAGCGTTCATCCTGAGCCAGGATCAAACTCTTCGTTGTAAATTATATCTGTGAATATCTCGTGAGAGATATCTACTTGTCTAAATTGTTTGTACTGGCCGGAATAATATATTTTCAAATTATTGACGGTTCGTTTTTCGTTCCTTACGCTTCTTGCCTAATCAATAAAAACTAAGCAAGGTTGTACTGCTTGTCTGTAATGGAATGTTGTCAAGGATCTATCGTGCTTGCCGGTGTCTCACCGCGGTAACCGCGTTGCTTCCCGAAAGCGAGTGCAAAGGTAAGGCAAATTTCGGAACTGGCAAACAAATCCAATCTTTTTTTTCAAAAAAAATGCATCTTTTTTTAAACCTTTTTTGCTTAGCGCTGATTATTAGCGCTTTAAAGAAATGACTTTTTTCCACATTAAACAGACAAAAATCGCGCTGTATTTTACAAGCGGGGAAATATCGCCGCAAGCAGCCTCGCCGGACACAGTTTTTTTTTACAGAAAAAGCGGACTTGCTTATAAAAAAGTCCGCTTCATATCATTCATTTTACATATTCACTTCTTTGCCGAGAGCAGTTGCTCAAGTTTGTGGGCATCGAGATTCAACGAGAACTTACCGTTCTGCGCAACGGATATGGCACCGGTTTCCTCGGAGACAATGATTGCAATAGCATCGGACACCTCGGAGACACCCATTGCCGAGCGATGGCGCAGACCGAGCTTGCGCGGTATATTAAGGTCATGCGATACCGGCAGAATACACTGTGCAGCCACAATGCGTCCGCCGCGTATCACCATGGCACCGTCGTGCAACGGGGCATTCTTGAAGAATATGGCCTCTATCAAACGCTGGCTGATATCGGAGTTTATGGGTTCGCCGGTCTTGATGACATCGTCGAGCGCCACCTTTTGTTCAATGACAATCAGCGCTCCCACCTTCTGTTGCGCCATGCTTATACATGCCATAACCACAGGCATCACCGCCTCGGCATTGTCGTCCTCGCCCTTGCGGGTGAACAGTGTAGACAGGTACTTGAAATAGCGGCGCGAGCCAAGACTCTTGAAGAAGTTCCTTATCTCCTCGTGGAATATCACCACCAGCGCAATCGTTCCCACATTCATCATCTGGTCGAACACCGAGCCAAGCAGGCGCATTCCCAGAATTTTTGAAACGAGAACCCATACAAAAAGGAACATCATTATTCCCACAAAGATATTCAGCGAGCCCGAATCCTTCATAAGCCTGTACAGGTAGTACAGCAGAAGCGCAAAAAGCAGAATATCTATAACATCCTTTATGCTAAAATCGAAAAACATCCTATATATTATATATTAAGGTATCATTTGTCTAAATCCATAGCCCGCGCAAGCTCCACCGCCTGCACAGCCTCTCTCACGTCGTGCACGCGCAATATGTCGGCACCATTTCTCACCGCAACAAGGTTCAGCGCCGTTGTTGCCGCCAAAGCCTCGGACGGGTCAATTCCAAGCAGGCGCGTTATCATGGACTTGCGCGACAACCCCACCAACAGCGGAGCATCGAGCATCTCAAACTCGCGCAACGACGCCAACATGCGGTAGTTCTGCTCCATGCTCTTGCCAAAGCCGAATCCCGGGTCCACAATCACATCGGCCACACCCACCTGACGCAGTTGCCACACCTTTGCCGCAAGACGCTGCAGCACCTGCGGCATGAAATCGGTATACTGCACCTCCTCGCCGGCAAGCCCCACAGAATGGGTAAGCACATAAGGCAAACCGCAATCAGCAACGGCATCGAACATATCATCGTCCCACTCAAAGCCCGACACATCGTTTATTACCGACACATTATGCTGTGCCACACACTCGCGCACCACCGCGCCGCGAAAAGTGTCGACCGACACCACGGCATGAGGTACCTCTTTATCAAGCACCTCCAACGCACCGTGCAACCTTGCAAGCTCAAGTTCCTGCCCCACAGGCTCCGCGCCGGGACGCGTGGAACAGGCACCCACATCAAGCATTGCAGCACCGGCATCCAGCATATCCTTTGCACGCTGTGCCAACGCGGCAGGTGACACCACCCTCGATCCCTCATAGAAAGAGTCGTCGGTTATGTTTAGTATTCCCATCACCACAGGCTTGTCCAGCGACAACAACCTGCCTTGTACGTTAATAGAATGCGGTTTTTTCATACTATCGCAAAGGTAACAATAAAAAATAAAAAACAAAAGAATAAACAACTTGTTAATTCAATTGAATATTCAACCGTTTTTTCATAAATTTGCAGAACGAACAATTACCCAAAAGCACATTACATCAACATAGTGCACATCACCAAGAACATGCAAAAAAGACATTTCAACATTGCCGGGCACAACTTTGCCATAACAATGACCGATGGCGACATCTTTTCAATACTGCCCAACCTACAGCCATTTGAAAGCGAAGCCACCGACGACCCGCTGTTCGACATCACATTGGACAACAGCATACAGCCATCGTGGCGAGGAAGCAGAGTGGGCACATTCCCCTGCCCCAGTGCAAAGTTCGAAGTCTACCTGCAGGACAACGGTGCCTATCAGATACTGACATCCAACGAATACGGTCATCCATGCGCCTTCATGCAGAGCGATGCCGAGCGCAAGCACTTTACCGTCACCACACGTGGCTGCGAGAGCGACAGAACGTTTGGCTTCAACAACACACTGATGGTCATCTTTACAATGTGCACCGCCAAGTTGGGCACTCTGCTCATGCACTCGGCCACCGTTGAGAACAACGGCAAGGGATACATGTTCCTGGGAGCAAGCGGACAAGGCAAAAGCACGCACAGCAACAAATGGGTGGAATACATCAAAGGCAGCACGCTCATCAACGACGACAACCCTGTGATACGCATTGCGCCCGATGGCACTCCCACCGTCTACGGTTCACCCTGGAGCGGCAAGCGCCCCATCTACATGAACGTACACTACCCCATTGGCGGCATGGCTGCCATTGAACAGGACAAGAAGAACTGGATACGCAAGGAGAATATCCCCACCGCGTTCGGCATAATGCTATGCTCCTGCTCAACCCTCAAGTTCGACAAGGATATACACATAGCTATCTGCAGCACCATCACCAAGGTGCTTGAGCGCGTACCTGTGCACACCCTATACTGCCTTCCCAATGAGGAGGCTGCCCGTCTTTCAAGCAGCACCTTCGGCCTATGAACGAGCAGATAAAGCAGAAGAGAGTAAACAACCACCTCTTTATGCAGGACATCACCCGCATGTTCCGTCAGGAGGGCAAAAAGAGCGTCACCTTCATTGTACGCGGTTTCAGCATGCGTCCATTCCTTGAGGACGGGCGCGACAAGGTAGTCCTCGTTCCGCCCCGTGAACCAAAGATTGGCGATGTGGTGCTTGCCGAGATTTCGGAAAAGAGATATGCCCTGCACAGGGTAATAAAGGTAGAAGATGGTACATACACCATGCGTGGCGACGGCAACCCGCTAAGCATGACCGAGCAGTTCACGCAGGACAAAATAATTGGCCTTGCAGACGGCTTCATACGCAAAGGAAAGTTCGTGAGCACCGGCAGCCGACAATGGCGCTGCTACTCGGCAGTATGGAATTTCCTGAGACCGTTGCGCCGCATATTATTGGCCATTTACCGCAGAATATAACAAATAAAAAAAAGCATATGAAAATTAAGGAAGGTTTTGAGATACAGAACGTGTGCGGCGAGTACATCATAGTTCCCGCCGGAGCCGAGAATGTAGACTACAGCAGAATAATCAGTCTCAATGAGACAGCAGCCTATCTTTGGGAGAATGTAGCCTCAAAGGAGTCGTTCAGCATTGACGACATGGTAGCACTGTTGCTTGCCGAGTACGAGGTCGAGGAG
Source organism: Bacteroidaceae bacterium (assembly GCA_045654885.1). Lineage (GTDB taxonomy): Bacteria > Bacteroidota > Bacteroidia > Bacteroidales > Bacteroidaceae > HGM04593. Next base: position 39,896 of record JAZOOF010000060.1, on the reverse strand, counting down.
AGCGTAGCACGCGAGGATTGCGGGCTTATTATCGAACGTTGGAAGGAGATGGAGCTTGTAGAGGAGTAAGGTTAAAGGTTAAAGTTGCGTGTGAGCGAGCGAAAGCTAAACTGGTTTGAGCTTTTACAGCGAGCATAAGCAACTTCAAGCGCACGAAGTGCGGTTAAAGCTGCGATTAAGCGAGTGTGTGTAAGTAAACTTCCACACACTCGCTTAATCGCAATTTTTAACCTTGTTCTGTTATCTTATATTCATTCTGTAGTCTTGCTTTCTGTACTTTTTTGAAAAAAGTACCAAAAACCGGGCAGTCGTGTACGGCATTCGGTGCTTCCTTTGTTCACAAATTGCATCAGCATTAGCTGCTGCAATATTCTTCAGTCGGTTCACACCTCGCCGCTCGCTGCTTGTCGCAATGCTTGGGGTGGCAAGAACTCGCTGCGCTCAAACATCATGCCACCTGTTTCCAATCATTGCTCGGCTACTCGCTGTGCCTCCCTACGCTGCCCATTAGATAAGTTACTTATGCTCGCTGCAAAATCTCAAACAAGTTTGGCTTTCGCTCGCTTACACGTAACTTTCCGCCGTTGGCGGGAAATTACCTTTGCAATGAAGATTCATTGACATACATCGTGGACTTTGACGCGTAACTTGAAGAAAATACAAGTAAACGATTAAGGTTGAGGACTGATATAGAATAAGACTATAAGCATATTGATATCCACACTAAATTTCTACTGAGCCGGTTAAAGCCGTATATAACCGAATTTTCACATTTCAGTTCATGAAGACATATACGTTAAAAGGCAGCCGACAAGCTGCCTTTTAACGTATATAAAAATCCATATTCACCATTACATTCAGGGCAGACACATCGGTCTGCCCCTACAATGACGATTTTCGCCAATAGATTTATTTAATAAGGTTACTTTATAAACACCTTCTTACCATCAACAATATACATGCCCTTTGTGGGGTTCTCTACCCTGCGGCCGGCGAGGTCATAGATTTCACCTTTCGCACCTACGTTTTCACCTTCAATCTCCACCTCCTCAATAGCTGTGTTATTGAGTTCCACGGCACGTATGCCCCAAGTAGCAGCTTTCACAAGCTCGGCACCGGCATAGATATTATAGTTGTTGATATCCAATGTCAGGTATAATTCGCCATTCTGTGTGGTGAAGTAAATGGAGCCATCATCAAGATAATTTGCCTTGAACACCCAAGCCGATGGCTGGTCGACACCACTGCACGATGCGCCATTGCTTGCCATGTCGTTGATGTAAAGGCCGTTCTTGTTCTTTATATAATAGTGATGCGCAATGCCTGCACTCTCGAACATCCAACGCTTGTCGGGAGATGTATTTGCCATCTGCGAGGCAGTGTTCGCCTTCAGCCCATACTTGTCATAACACAAGCCATAGCTTCTCATCTCGCCATTGGTAAGTGTGTACACGTCAAGTTCTTTCAGATAAGCACGTGCTGCAGGGTCATTCTTCAACGCCTCCATCTCCTTTTCAAGCAGTGCAATCCACTCCTTGTAGCTATGCTTGCTCGTATCCTTGTTGTCGGCGGCAGCCTTTGCCTCGTTATAGAGCGCGTTGATTTCGGTCAATGCACTCTTGTAGAAGTGTCCAATCTCCTTACCTGTTGTCGTAGTCTTGCTTGTGAGACCCTTCACTGTCGCCAATGTAGCCTTTAAAGCCTCCAGTTGCATCTCCTCGTCATCACTTTCGGCAACATCGGGAACTATATAATCGGTACCATCGGCCTGCGCCGCCACCACTGTCAACGGAGCATTTGCATGTGCCACAGGCACTGCCAATTTATACTCGTTATTAAAGTCGAGCAACTCAGCAGTCTGTGCATTGTACAGTTTAAAACCAAGAGCACCCTTTGCATCTGCAGTCTTCTTTATTGTAATAGTATTTGAGCTCCTTGAGTAGTAGTACCCCTGCGCCTTCACACTCTCGTCAATGTAGTCGCCCCACTGGCCTGTGCTACCCATCTTGCCAATGACAAATTCTTCGTTGAAGTCAAGCCTGTTGCCGGCAACGCCATCGGTTCTTGGCGATGGCTTTATGCGGTCCTCGATGAAGATGAGATGGCCGCCTTTCTTCTCATATCGTTGCATGCGCTTGCGGCTTGCCTCTGCCTCCTCTTTTGTAAGATTTACAATGAAGTTCTCGTAATCGCCCACACCTGCATCGGTCATAGGCTCGAACATGCCCCAAGCCTCGAAGAACTCGCTTAAGTCCATCTGCGCAACCTCGCAGCACACCTCGGCAAACCTCAACTGGTCGTCCTTTGCCTGTGTAAGCGAAGTCCAGTTGCGGTCCTTTGGTCCCTTGTCGAGCGGGTTCTTACGCAGAGCCTCGAATACCCTTGGCCAGAATGTTGTGTCCTTGCCCGCAGCGTGGAAATAGAGATAGAGCTGGAAGAACATTCTCGACTTTGCAATGATGTCTGCACCGCGCAATGGGAACGGAGTCCTGTTGCTGAAATCATTGCGGCACACACTCAGGCCGTTACCGCGTGTGGTTGTCTTTCCGGTGCGGAAAATCTGTGCATTGGCAAACAGGTTGTTGCTTGCCTCGGTACAAGAGACAATGTTTATTGTATTCTGGTTCACGTGACCTATTTCGTGAGCAGGTCCCCACATCTGTCCCGGGTCGGCATACACCTTCTCCCAAGGCAAGATATCGGGCAGCGTGTAATGCTCATAATAGGTATATGTCTCTGTGGCATACATGAACATGCCCTCGTAACCATCCTTTGCAAGAATAAGGTCGTTCCAACGGTCGTAATACTTATCGGCACCCATCAGTTCGTGCTGCCACTTCACACACTGGTCCCACCACTTTATGGCATCGGTGATTGTGTTGGGGCAAGCAGCCAGTACATTCTTCAGCTCCATGTGGAACATCACCCTCTCGCCAAGCACCTGAACCGAGTAGTGCTTCATCATGTTCTGTGTCATGTAGCGCCAATCCTCGTCTGTGTGGCGTGAAAGGTCGAAATAACCATTCACGTATCCACCCTCGATGTGGATGGGCACATTGGGATAATCGGCCAACTTCTTGCTTGTTGCACTGCTGTCGGTATCCACATAATACTGTATAAACAACATACGGTCATCGCCCTCGGTGTCTGGAATTTTCACCACGTTCAAACCACTCTGCAACACATTGGTCATCAATGGACGGGTCATATTTCCCGCAACGGGCGAAAGTTCCATCCAGATGGAGTCGGGCAACTCACTGCCCACGAAGATGAGCACATACTCATTGTCGGCGCTGATACCCGTGGGGTTCTGCAGCTCACTGTACTGTCTCACATTCATCAGGTACTTCCAGTTATAGGAGTTGCTGTATGGTTTTGCCTCGAAGACGCGGAACTCCTTCTCACGTTCTTCCCAAGCATTGTTCTTCACCTTGAGGGCAATGTTCACAAGTTCCTGGGGCATAGCGCTCATTGTTGTGCGCAACTGCTCGTCGGTCATTGCAGAGTATGGCACCGCAAGTTCAGTGCAGATATCATCCACAAAGTAGTTCTTGAACTCGGCATAATAGCGCTGTGCATTGTTTGTCGTCAACTGCGCATTTGCAGCCACAGCCACAACAAGCACAAAAACAGTCAGGAGTAGATTTCTCAAATTCATATTTTCAGGTTTTATTATTCTGCAGAGTTATCCAATATAACACAGCCTCAAAAGTAGTGCATTTTAAGGAGATATACAATAATTGGTGCTGTTATATATTATATAAGGTAATAAGTACTCTGTAAACTCCATCCGCATGGCATATAAAGAGGTTTCCCCTCCGCTACTTTTGGGCGGGCAGACCGGTCCGCCCCTACGTGCGGATGTTTTCTACATGTATTGTAGGGACACGGCATGCCGTGTACGTGTTGGCGCTCGCGAAGTTTGTTAACGACAGTCTCGAACTCCCTCCGCAACTTTGTTGCTCGCCCCTCTTTGCGAAAGAGGGGCAGTTATGCAGGCGGGATTCGTATGGCGATTTAAGGTCTTAGAAGAGTACTGTCCCTCTTTCGCAAAGAGGGACGAGCGCAGCGGAGGGAGTTCGAGAAAACGCCGGCGGTGGGGCTTGCGTTATACTTCGTATCGTAGGGACACAGCATGCCGTGTACGTGTTGGCGCTCGCGAAGTTTGTTTACGACACCCTCGAACTCCCTCCGCAACTTTGTTGCTCGCCCCTCTTTGCGAAAGAGGGGCAATTATGCAGGCGGCATTCGTATGGCGATTTAAAGTCGAAAGAGGGCAGTTATGCAGGCTGTGTCCGTTCGTTTCTATTTACAACTCCTTTACCACCTTGTTACCACACAAAAAAGAGATTCTTCACTTTCGCTCAATTGAGCGAAGCGAAGAATCTCAGTCCTACTCTATTATTTCAAGAGGGCTTACTTCACCAATACCTTTTTGCCGCCCTGGATGAAGATACCTCTTTCAGGGTTAACAACGCGGCGGCCGCTGAGGTCATAGATTACACCGTTGACATTAGCCTCGGGAAGCACACTCTCAATTGTTGTAATAATATCGGCAACCTCCTTGTTGTTCTCAATCAAGGCAATCTGCACTCTCCAGTATGACTCTGAAGCAGAAAGTTGTACTGACGAACCGGAACCGTAAACAAATTCCTCGGCAACAGCCAGCAACAGGCCGCTGTTTTCAGCGTCATAAGTAACTGCAACAGGAGCGTAGTCATCAACGGCAGGCACTTTCAGGTAGTTGCCATCAACGTAAACAAAGCCTTTCTGTCCGGCATTGTAGAGTCTGTACTCACCAGCCTTTCCTGTAGAAGCGAAGCTCCACAAAGCATTGTCGTCAACCTCATCCGAAAGTAAAAGACGACCCTTACGACTACCCGAACCATTAGCATTTACACTTGCGAATTTCTCTGTATCATTATTGATGAGGTAGTACCATATAACCTGCTCACCCTTTGTCACCAATGGAGCTGTAACAATGTACTTGCCCTCGATGTCGGCAAGCTGCTTGCGCAATGTGTTCGCATACTTCTGCAACTGTGTAACGGCAGCACCTTCCTTGTTTGCCGATACCTCATAGTACGTATCGAGCAAGTTAAGTGCATATGTATTGAGGTTGTTGTCCTTTACAATAATACCATCCTTGAAGATATTCATTGTCTGCAGGCTGTCAAGGTTAAGCACCTCGGTAATCTTAATGTTAGCCTCGGCCATCAACTCCTCAACAGTAGCTGCATAGAAAGCAAGTGAGTTATCCTCAACAATATCCACGCGCCACTTCGCACCTACCTCGTTGAGCGGCAAACCGGCAACACTGCCGCCATCGCTAAGACCCATTGTCAAATCCGGATTCTCGGCCAAAATAAAGTTCACACCACCGTCATCTGTATAACCCACAGTGAATTTGATGGCATCACTCTCTTCATTTGACTCAAGGAATACATTTGAAGTATTGACATTCGTCACATAGTAACCGGTAGAAGCGCTCTTCATGTAATACTCACCCTGCTTGCCGGCATACTCGATAGTCCAGTTAATTTTACCCTTGGAATCACTCTTTTTCGCTACCGGATACTCTCCCGCTGCATAAGCTCCTCTGTTAGTACCTGTCAACCTTCTCATTGTAAATACGGCACCCTCCTTGATTGTGATACGTGCATCCTCGTTGTTCAGCACCTTGCTGCACTCGTCGTCGAGCATAATGCTCCACTCGGCAAACGAGTACTTGCTTGTATCGTTGGCCTTGAAGGCTGCGTTTGCCTCCTTGTACAAAGCCTCAAGGTCGGCAATAGCCTCGGGATAGTAATAACCCACAATTGAGTTTGTTGTAGCTTTCTTGTTGATGATGGCACTTGCACTCTCCAACGAACCGTCAAGAGCCTCTTTCTGCATTGACTCGGGACCCTGTGAAGCGTGAGGCACAACATAGTCAGTACCGTCGGCCTGTGCAGCAACAACCTTCAACTCAACACCGCTTGCAGTTACAGGTACGTTCATCTCATATCTGTTGGTATAAGAAAGCAATTCACCGGTCTCGGCATTGTAGAGTTTGAAACCAAGTGCACCGCTTGCACCCGCAGCCTCCTTGATAACCACCTTACCCTTTGAAACTGCATAATAGTAGCCCTGAGCCTTCACAGTCTCGTCGATGTAATCCATCCACTGACCGAAGTTACCTACAGAGCCGATGGTCTCGCCATCCCAATCGGCATAGTTTGCACGGTAGCCTGTACCGTCGCAGAATGGGCTCTTCTTCCTTGGCGACTTGCGTACGCGGTCCTCAAGGAACATCAGGTGACCGCCCTTCTTCTCATACTGCTGCATGCGCGCCTTGCTTGCCTGCGCTTCAGCCTCGAGCAGGTAAACCCAGTGGTGACCATAGTCGCCCACGAACGCATTCTTCATTGGGATGAAGAAGCCCCAAGCCTCGAAGAACTCGCTGAGGTCCATCTGTGCAATCTCACAGCAAGCCTCGGCAAACTTCAACTGGTCTTTAGCCGCATTCACAGAGTTCTTGTAGAAACCGTTCTCGTCGAGTTCGTCCCATGAACCTGTAGCCCAACCCGGCAGACGGTCGTAACGCAACTTCTCGAACAAGCGTGGATAGAATGTAGTATCCTTCTCTGCAGCGTGGAAGTAGAGGAACAACTGGAAGTACATACGTGTCATACTGAAGAGCTTAGAACCATACATACCCTCACCACGTACAACATAAGGCACCTTGTTCTCGAAGTCGAGAATCTGGTTATACATATTGTTACCACGGCTCACGTGTGTACCCTGGTCAAAGATTGCAAAGTTTGTAAGCGCATTGTTACTAACCTCTGATGTACCCACAATCTGGAACGCATACTGGTTTGTATGGCCAATCTCGTGGTTAGGACCCCAAGAGCTGCCGGCATCGGCAACAAGCAAATCATAGTTCACAATTGTGCTCAGTGTGTTGTTGTTATAGTGCGTACGGTATGAACTTGCGTCCATGAAGCCGTTGTCGTCACTCATGGCAAGCTGCTTGTTGTTTCTCCAAGCGTCATACTTGTCGAGAGCCATATAGTGGTTCTGACGGCTGTTCCAGAAGTCCCACAGACGCATAACACCCTCGATGTTGTTGGGGCACTCCTTGAGGAACTCGTATGTGCGGAAGTTGAGCACGGTGAGGTCACCGGCAGCCTGCACTGCAGTGGGGTTCTTGAACATGTTGTCGCGCATGTAAACCCAATCCTCGTTGGTGTGACCACGCTCCTTGCTCCAGAAACCGTTTACGTAACCGCCCTCGATGTGAATCTTCACGGTAGGATAATCGGCCAGTTTCTTGCCGTCGATAGCAGTCTCGCACACATAGCGGATGTAGAGCGAACCATCCTTGTTTGCACATGGAACAATGTTCAAGCCCACCTTCAAACGGGTGTCATTACCCCAGAACTTGGTGCTCGCCATCTCGGCAAGGTCAATAGTTGTACCCTCGGGAATCTCCTCGACAAACACATAGATGAAGCTCTTTGAGTCGCTTGTGCTTATACCTGTAGGGTTGTTTATACGGTTGTAAGGACGTGTAAACAGGCGGTCGGCCCAAACCTCGGGGTTGCTGTATGGTTTGTAGTCATATACACGGAACTCCTGTTCGCGTGTAACAACATCCCAACCATTGTTCTTTATTTTGAGAACAGCCGCCTGCAGGTCGGCAGGAACGCCCTCCAATGCTGCAACGACCTCAGCATCACTCTTTGCAGCCCATTCGGCCTTCAAAACGGTGCATGCCTTGTCCTGGAAGAGAGCAGCTATCTTTGAAGCAATGGCATCGGCATTTTCAAGCACCTTTGCATAGTCGTGATATGCTGCAGCTGCAGCAGCAATCTCGTCGGCACTGATGTTTACAAGTTCAAAAGTCCACTCTGTACCGGAGATTTCACCCTCGCCATAGCTCCAGGGTACGATGTTAGAACTGCCGTCGCAGTGTGCACCCCAGTTCTTTGTAGGAGTAAGGTCGATGTTATAATAACCCTTCAATGAGGGATGCTCTGTAACTGTAAACTTAGTCTCGGACAGTCCGGTCTTCCACTGCACATTACGACCAGCCTCGTACTGCATGTAACGCTGTGTGTAGACGTTCTTGATTGTAAACTTGCCGTCATCGGTAGCATCGAACTGCCACATCTCGTGGTAATCGGTCGCTGCGCCTTTTGACGCGCATGAAAGTGTGTGCAGGATTGGGCTCTCCGACATCACTGTGCCATATTTGGCACTTACAATGCGGTAAACCTTTCCATCCTCAACCTGTGCCATGGCAAAGGTTGCAAGCATTACAAGGAATGCGGTTAGTAAAGATTTCAGTTTCATATTACTTAAGTTTTAAAAAAATGTTTTCAATAAGTAGCAAGTCGTCCACCAAGCCTTGTCATGCAAGCAAAGCGAAGTATCTATTTTAACGCGGTTTAAGATCCTTCACATCCGTTCAGGATGACAATAGACTATTAATGTCATACTGAGCAAAGCGAAGTATCCTTGTTCTGCGCGGTTATAAGATCCTTCCTATCGTCAGGATGACAGTTCCGCGAATTATATCCTTTTTATATTATATATAACCCCGCAAATATACTACTTTTTTTTCATATAATTTTACCCCCCCTATTTTTTTTCATTTTATACTAAAACTTATTATTTTTTGCCCATTTTTCTTGCGTTTTTCAATAATTATCACAACCTTTGCGTGATAAAATGCCACACGTGCGCAAGAACACCAAAGCATTGCTTGGTAACAATTTGACAATAAACGTCATATAACCGTCAACACACTGTGGCGACATTTGGCACAAGAGATTTTTTACTTTATATTTTTATTAATTTTTACGTTATGAGAAAAAATTTATTTCTGACTCTTGCTTTGGCATTTGCTTCATTTGCAGGTGTCAACGCTCAGGGATGGTCTCTCTCAATTGGTGCCGGTGACGGCCTTCCAGGCGAGAACGTGCAGAAAGGCGCGAACACCGTCCAGGTTTACAAATCGGATGTCATCAAGCCAACCGAGGCTTTGACAACCTTGCGTTTCACTGTTGCACAGAACTACAACGGTGAGAAGCCAAACGGCAACAACTTTGTTACAGCCCTCAGCGAGTTGGTTGTATATGCTGCCGACGGCACAACCGTTATCCCTTACACAGCAAGTTCAAATGCCGACATGAACACATCGGGCGGCGGTACCGACGGTGCAGGTATTGCAGCTTTGAACGACGGTAACTGGGGCAACTACTGGCACTCTACCTGGAGCGCGGCCGGTGCTCAGGCAGACTATCACCACCTTGAGCTCACATTCGAGGCTCCAGTCAGCGAGTTCATCCTCGAGTGGGGTGCACGTCCAGGTAACCCAAAGAACGCTCCATTGCTCGTTGGTCTTACCAAGGGCGGCGTTGACTATGTTCCTTACAGCGACTGGGCATTCACAAAGGGTAATCAGATTACAACATTGGAGGCTCTCGAGGACGTACAGTACTTCGTTATGAAGAGCAACGTTCCTGTTGAGTACCACACATACGTAAACAACCACGAGAGCACAGAGGGTGCATTCGGTACACAGACAACCAAGGAGCCTAACGTAGGCCCCGGTCCTCAGTATGTAAACGGTGGCACTGTTGCCGAGACCGCAGCTCCTGAGTATGCCGTACAGCTTATCCCTGCCGATGGCGGTTACTACATCTATTATGTAACAGAGGGCAAGTTCCTCAGCGCCAACCCAAGCGACAACGCTTACAACGGCGCTAACGGTGGCCAGGGCAAGACAGCCAAGATGAGCGACGCTGCCATCGTTACAATCACAGAGGTTGACGGTAAGTTCGAGATGAGCTACATGATGGAGTATGAGGGTAAGGAGGTTGAAATCCATGTTGGTGCAACACCTTCAACCGGTGGTTTCAAGAACGTAGACAAGGCACGTTACGACTTCTACAAGCAGGGTTATCCCTACTGTTTGAACTATGCTTACATCCTCGCCTTCGACTGGACATTCGAGGAGGTAACAATGAACTACCCTGTGAAGTACACTTCAATCCCCGTACGCAACGCAATCAAGGAGGCAAAGAGCATCTACACCTTCATGGATAGCGTTCCTGCCGGAAATGGTCACGAGGATTACCTCTATGGCTATGAGGAATTCATGATAGCCCTTGAGGGGTGCGAGAAGAAGCTTGCAAACAATGAATACACTGACGTTGAGAAGGTATTTGCTGACGTTGAGACATTGAACGCAGCAATGGGTGTCTATGTTTACACAGAGATTGAGTGGTTCAACGATATTCGCGCTAAAGAACTCGAGAAAGAATACAAGAATCAGTGTACACCTTCAACCAACCCGGTGGATGGCAAATACACCACAGAGGCATACAATCTTTACATCAAGCAGAACCTCATTGACAGAGCATCAGAGTTGTATGATGCAGCTTTCGAGAACGAGTATGCTTACATCAACGAGATGAAGACATTCATCAACGGCATACAGAGCAACATCGATGCATTCCTTGCTTCAAAGATTACATTCGTTACTTTGCCAAAGGTTTATAGTTCAGGTAATCCTGAAACTCCTCTTGGTACAAAGGTAAGTGGTGCTGGTGCCGGCCGTTACGATTGGGAGCAGCTCGTTGCTCTTAATGAGGCGGTTAACGGTATACGTATGACATTCCTCAAGACCAATGTCGGTGGTGCCGCAAGTAACGGAAAACAGAATGGTTACTCAATGGTTGCACTTTCAGGTCTTCAGATTCTTGATGGCGAGGGCAACGCACTTGCTCTTTCTTCAGACCTTGTTACCTCTAACTCAGAAGTAGGTGAAGGTCTTGAGGGTACAGGCAACGGTATCATCTCTGCACTCTTCGATGAAGATGTCAACACATACTATCACTCTGACTGGGGTGGTGGCCGCTATGACCAGCCTTACACTTATATCTACTTCGATATCAAGTTCCCAGAGGGCGTTTCACTCAAGAACTTCACAATCAAGACAACCGGTCGTCAGGGCCAGAACCAGATTTCACTTACTCCAAGTGAGGTATGTATCACAAAGTATGGCGAGGGCTATGACCCACTCATCTTCCGTGAGAACCCATACAACGTAGCAGGCGGCACACAGATTACCGATGCTTCACAGTTGAAGGATGGCGGTATCTACATCATCAGCGGTAACCTCCGTGTTAAGACCCAGGAGGTAGCTCCACGCTTCTATGCAGGTACAGCACCTTACCACAGCAACATCAAGGCTGCGTTGAACGATCCTTGCGTTTACATGTTCAAGAAGACCGAGAAGGGCTGGAACATCATCAGCCTTGCAAATGCACAGTTCTGGGCATTGAACAAGAACGTTACAGAGAACACCAACGAGGAGACAGGCGAGACAACAACAAGCACAAGCTGGAGCACCGGTTTGACAGTTTATCCAAGCAACGCTGCCGAGGTTAACTTTGTTAAGTCTGGTAACCTTGAGAACACATTCGCAATCTACAGCGATATCGAGGACAACAACATCGACGCTTCATTCACATGGACTAACCCTAACGACACAACAGATGTAATCAAGGTTGAGAAGGGTACTGTAAACGCCAACAAGTTCGTCTTCATGGATTGGGACAGCAGCCTTGCAGGTCGTCCTTGCGTAAGCGCAATCCCAGGCGAGTTCGAGTATGGTTTCGATGCAATCAACGCACATGCCAAGGGTAAGGAAATCATCGACGGTGACGGTTACGCAGCAGGTGACTACCTCCACTTCAACAAGGCTAACGGTGAGGGCGAGTGGAACATCTACGAGGTTTCAATGGACGATGCTTACTACTTGTGGGCAAACGGTATTCCTGCAACACTCTCTGCTTTGGGTCTTGCTGTAGGTAAGGATCCAGGTTGCATCAGCGGTGACATTGCAGCTCTTGAGGCAGCTGTTGAGGCTGTTGAGGCTGTTGTTGCCGAGGAGAACAAGGAGGGTGCACAGGCTGCCGTTGAGGCATTCGTTGCAAACGTAGGTTTGGCACAGAACGCTGAGCGCGTTGAGGTTATGGATAGCTACTACTATGCTATTGAGAGCGCTTACACCGAGTACTACAAGCAGCAGGGCAAGATTAAGGCTATCTATGCTACAGAGACCGGTCTTGCATGGATGGACGCTCCTGCAGCATACAACCTTGAGAACGATCAGTTCGTATTCCAGTTCCAGCAGTATGACGGCGAGAACGACCCGGACGGTCTTGGTGTTCCCGAGGGCGAGGAGAACAACGTATTCAAGATTTACAGCGGTGCAGTTGGTATGTACGCAGGCACAGGTGGTGGTACAACACAGGTTTCTATGACCGATGACTTCGGTGCAGCACTCTATGTTGTTAAACCTATCCAGGCTAACATCTACACAATCTACGCTGTTGGTTCAGATCCTCTCCACACTGCAGGTCACGGTAACGGTGCTGGTACACAGGGTAACATCGTAAACTGGACAGGTGGTGCAGGTACAGCATCTTCATGGACACTCCGCTTCGTTGACGACGCTGAGGGTACAAACTCAGTTGAGGACCTCGTTGTTGAGGGTGCAGAGGTTGTTTCTGTAGCTTACTTCACACCTGCCGGTGCAGCTATCCCAGCTCCTGTTAAGGGTGTAAACATTGTAGTTACAGTTTACAACAACGGTGTAATCGAGACTAAAAAAGTACTTGTTAAGTAATTGACAAAGTATTCCAATAAAAGAAATGGCGGCCGCAAGGTCGCCATTTCTTTTTGCAACAAACAGTATTGGGGGTAAAGGCCCAAAAGGGCGGTAAGGGCGACAAAGGCGCAATACGAGAAACTGCAACGTAGGGACACGGCATGCCGTGTCCGCACAATACGCGTAAAAACACCCACCGTAGGGGCGGGTCTGCCACCCAATACAAACACCACAGCGACGATATTCTAAAACTCCCTCCGCTACGCTCGTCCCTCTTTAAGCGAAAGAGGGACAGTTGCTAATGCAGTGTCCGCGCAATACGCGTAAAAACACCCACCGTAGGGGCGGGGTCTACCCGCCCAATACAAACACCACAACATTGATATTCTCAAACTCCCTCCGCTGCGCTCGTCCCTCTTCATTAAGAGGGACAGTTGCTAATGCAGTGTCCGCACAATACGCGTAAAAAAACACCCACCGTAGGGGCGGGTCTGCCGCCCAATACAAACACCACAGCGACGATATTCTAAAACTCCCTCCGCTACGCTCGTCCCTCTTCATTAAGAGGGTCAGTTGTAAAAAAGTTTAAAGAAACCCACGTAGGGACACGGCATGCCGTGTCCGCCCCACTCACGGAAAAATAGATGTTTCGACTTCGCTCAACATGACAAATGGCAGACATATCGCCCCCGCTGTCTCATGCTATGGAAACAAGAATCCCTGTGGTTCACGTTGTTAGGCGAACCACAGGGATTGTTTATCGGCACTACTCTACTTTACTGCTTTGGCATTACAAAGCGGTAGAGGTTGCAGCCTATGAAGTTTCCTACTACAAGGCAAGGATAGAGCACAAGGATATCCACAAGGTGCTCACTTGTATAAGAGAGCGGCGTTGCAAGGTAGTAGAATGCATCGGCCAAACAGTGCGGGAAGCCGCAGTTGATGAAGAGGGGCACACCAAAGAGCAGAATCAAAGGCTTTCCCTCGCGGGCGAAGGTAACAACGGTGGTCATGATGAAACCGCAACCTATTGCCAACAGTCCGGCCTTTACAGGACCCACGGCCAAACGGCTCTCAAGGATAGCCTGTGCCGAGGCACCAAGTTCAATTGGCGAAAAACGCGTGAAGAGCGCCACGAGCAGACAACCCATAACATTACCGAAAAGCACGAAGAGCAACTCTCCAATGGCCTTGAGCCAACGGCTGCTGCCATCCTCGCTGCGCAATGCAACAAAACCCGCTGTGCCGGTGTAGAGCTTGAGTTTGTAGTTAACCACAGTCAAGAGACCGAACGAGAAGAGCACTGCGCCCACAATGTCCTTATAGGCCAAATATCCCCAGCCGGCAATGCCGACTGCAACTCCTGCCAAAAGTGCAGAACGAAAAGTGTTGTTCATATATTATAATTTTTATTTATTTCTTTTTATTCGTCAGCTTTATTTTCCTTGGGCAGACACATTGGTCTGCCCCTACCGAGAACATTTTTTTGTCATATCGAACGAACGTGAGATATCTCTGGATTTCTCGTCGCTACGCTCTGTCGAAATGACATTGCAACTTGCCCCTACAACATCATTCACTCAAAGCAATCTTCCGCTGTCGGCAATCATTGTGCGCAGGGTGTCGTTGAAGGCACGCTCTTGCAGCAGCTGCTCAAGCGGAATGTGCATGCGGTAGTTCCAGCAGTGGTCGCGGTTCGACGGCACGTTTATGCGCTCGTCGTCATAGCTTTCGCGACGCAGGCGCTCGTCCATTGCCATGAGGTCCTGCCAAGCGAAGAGCGCAAAGGCCGACGGCGAAGCAAGGTGCTGCGCAATGATTGCACGTGCCACGCGGCCGTCCATATCGAGCGGTGCCTTGCCATCGAAGCCGAGCACGCAGTTGTAGAACTGCTGCGAGAGAGCCTCGTCCTCGCGCCACCAGCCACGCAAGGTGCTCATGTCGTGTGTGGAGGGTGTTGCAACAGAGAGGTAGGGGTAACACTCGGGGCGCGCGAATGTCTCGCCAAAGAGCTTTGGCATGCGTTGGATTTCGAGCGAGAGCACCTGCAGGTTCTTCATAACCCAGGGCACGCAGGCCGGTATCATTCCCAAATCTTCGCCGCAGGCGGTCATTGGGGTGGAGAGAAGCAGCGGAGTGAGTTTGCGCATTCCCTCGCGGTACCAGAACATTGTATGGCGGTGGTAGAAGTACTCCTCGTATATGCGGTCATAGGCTATGCGGTCACTCTGCGAGAGTTGTGCATAGGCCTCGGTGTCGCTGCCAAGGATGCGCGGAACGAACATGGCAGGGTCGCCAAGGTCGCGCATGAAGAGCACGTTGCCATAGATGCGCAACAGGGCATCCTTCATTGCCTGCGGGAGCTTTGGCGCGCGTTCGTATATATAATAGGCCAACAGGTTGGCATTCTCCAACTCGGGCTTGAAGCGGTAGGTGCCGTCGGGCTGTGCATCGAGGAAAGAGTCTACAATACTCTTCACCTTGCGGGGGAAGTGCTTCTTTAGCAGCGCCTCGTCGATATATGGCGCTGTGTGGAGTGCCTCGTCGAAAGCAAAGCCTGCTGCCGTAATCTCACCTGCCGACAATGGACGGTTGGGCGAGAAGCTGCCGGCAAGGCCGCTCTTGGCGGTGCGTGGGATTTCCCAAATGCGGAAAAAGCCGAGTATGTGGTCAATGCGATAGGCATCGAAGAAGCATGACATGTACTGCAGACGGCGGCGCCACCATGCATAGCCGTCACCGGCCATCACCTGCCAGTTATATGTGGGGAAGCCCCAGTTCTGGCCATCGGCCGAGAACATATCGGGCGGCGCACCGGCCGACACCGAGAGGTTGAACTGCTCGCTGTCGCACCACACATCCACTCCGTTGGGTGCCACGCCAATGGGAATATCGCCCTTGAGCGCCACACCGCGGCTGTTGGCATACTCATGTGCCCGGGAGAGCTGGGTGAAGAGCAGATACTGCACATAGCTGTGGAAACGCATCTCCTGAACAGCGTCGGGGTACTCGGCTACAACACGCTCTACGGTGGTACTGTCATAGTGAGAATAGTCGCCCCACTCCCATATATTGCTGTGCAGACGCGACGAGAGGAAGCGGAAAAGCGCATAGGGCCTGAGCCACTGCTGCTGTTCCTGCTCAAAGGCGCGGTAGCCCTCGCTTGCGAGGAGTTCGCTGCCCGCCTCGTCAAAGAGCTCGCGCAGATAGTTTATCTTCAGGCGGTAGGTCTTTGCATAGTCCACCGCGGGAAGTGCATTGAGTGCCTCGCGCTCCTTTTGGTAGAAAGCATTGCGGCGCGCCTTGGAGAGCTGTGGCAGCTGCGACATATCGGTGTATATGGGGTTCAGCGCAAAGACCGAGACGCAGTTGTATGGATAGGAGTCCTCGCTGCCGCCATGCACTGTGGTGTCGTTGACGGGGAGGAGCTGCAGGATATTCTGCCCGGTGGATGCGAGCCAGTCGGCCATGAGCTTTATGTCGCCAAAATCTCCAATGCCCCAGCCATGGGCCGAGCGCAGGGAGAAGAGCGGGATTACAGTACCCGCAATGCGCAACGATGGTGCATCGAACGAGAGAGCATCGAGCTGATAGAAGTAGTTTGTGCCCGGCTCGAAATTGGGGAGCAGGATGTGGCGGTTGTCGCCGGTCTCCCAACGCACGCTGCCATCCTCGCCCACTGCAATGAACTTGTAGTCGAGCGCACCGCTCCACAGTTTGGCAACGTCGAAGGTCACACTCCAGCGGTTGGGCACACGCTGCTGCATGGGCAGGGCGCGCGTAGGCTCCCATGCACCAAGCACGTCGGCATCGCCCACAAGGTACAGGCGCTCGCCACTGCGCAGGCCTGTTGCGTAGACCGAGAAGGTGACACTGCGGTTATACCAGTTGATGGACGGCTCGTCGAGCACGGTCTCTGTCTTGTCGAAGAAACGGAAGAGGTTGGTACGGCTATAGAAACCTGCAGGCGAATCGAGCCACATGTCGTGTACTATGTAGTTGCGGTTCACGCAGTTGAAACGGAGTGTGTGGGGTGTACCCGCCCACTCGCCGCACAGGGGTTTGCCATTGAGGCGCAACTCGTAGCCGTAGTTTACGTCCTTGTAGCACTCATCGACCTCCATGGAGCATCGCCACCACCCTTTCTGCACCTCGCGCAACGCGAGTGTACCGGGGACTGTATTGCCATTGTCGCGCAGATTATAGCACATGTGCAGCGTTGCACCGTCGCTGATGTCGTATCTTATATTGAATTCAAGAAAATGCATTTTGCGTAATTTATAAACCACGCGAAAAT
This sequence comes from Bacteroidaceae bacterium, assembly GCA_045654885.1. Classification (GTDB taxonomy): domain Bacteria; phylum Bacteroidota; class Bacteroidia; order Bacteroidales; family Bacteroidaceae; genus HGM04593. The sequence goes on along the minus strand of JAZOOF010000060.1, from coordinate 22,929 downwards.
ACAAAAAAAAGTCGCTACTTCAACACTAAAGATAAGAAACTGTTCAAAATTCATGTAAATAACTTGGCGATTTCTTAAAATATCAAAATATCTTTTCTTGCTTTTGCCATTTGTAATAAATAGAGTATTTTTGCAAAAAAATCTCTGTTACGGTGTTTTTTGCAGGCACTTGGACAGGATTTTCACGTTTATGAGAGAGATAGCCCGCCACATAAGGTTTTTACCGTTGCTTTTACTGCTGTTCATGACCGTTCCCGCAATGGCCCAGAAGAGCGGCAAGAAGTCCTTTACCGTTGTCATCGATGCCGGACACGGCGGTGTGGACCCCGGTGCACTGGGCAAGAAGTCGCAGGAGAAGAACATCAACTTCAAGGTATCGAACAGATTGGGAGAGCTTATAAAGGAGGCATACCCCGAGGTAAAGATAATATACACCCGCACAACCGACGTGAAGATTCCGCTTGCAAGGCGCGCCGACATAGCAAACAAGGCAAACGCCAACCTGTTCATATCCATTCACTCCAATGCAAGCAAGAACAGGAGTGCCAACGGTTGCCAGACATTTACCCTTGGTGCGGGCAGCGATGCCGAGGCAAAGGCTGCAGCGATGTACGAGAATGAGGTAATTCTCTCCGAGGAGAACTTCGAGGAGACATACAAGGGGTTTGACCCGCGCTCAAGCGAGAGCTACATTATATTCGAGCTCATGCGCAGCCACGACATGGAGCAGAGCGTGAAGCTGGCCGAGATGGTGCAACGTGGCATGGTAAAAAGCAGTGCGCTGAATGACCGTGGCGTGTCGTCGGCAGGATTCCTTGTGCTGCACCGCACCGTTATGCCAAGCATTCTTGTGGAGTTGGGATTCATAAGCAACAGCAAGGACGAGAGCGTGATAGCATCGAAAGAGGGACAGGAGAAGCTTGCAAGGGGCATATTCAAAGGGTTTGCCGAGTATTACAGACTCTACGGCAAGGGCAAGGAGACAGCAAAAGCTGCTGCCGCACAGCCAGAGCCTGTAAAGGAAGAAAGCATTACAGAAAGAAGCGGCAGGCCCGTGTTCAAGATACAGATTATGACATCGGACAAAGAACTCAAGGGGAACGACAAGCGCTTCAAGGGGCTGAAGGCCGACTGTTACAAGGAGAACGGAATTTATAAATACACGCATGGCGAGAGCGAGGATTACAACGAGATTCTGAAGCTCAAGAGAGAGATTGCCGACAAGTTCAAGGATGCATTCATCGTTGCATTCCTTGACGGAAAGAGGACCGACACTCGCCAAGCAATAGAACTATTCAAAAAACAGACGAAATGAAAAAGATGAAATTTTCACGCGAGTTGATAGTTGGAGTACTGGGATTGACAGCACTGTTTGTAATATACTTCTTGATTAACTTTTTCAAGAGCATAGATATTTTTGACGACACCGACAACTACCGTGTCGAGTTCACCAACATAGGCGAGCTCACGAACTCGGCACCGGTGTACATCAACGGCTGCAAGGTGGGCAACGTAAGCTCCATTGAACACAACTTCAACGAGAGCGAGATTGTAACCCTCACGCTGAGTCTGAACCAGGGCCTGAGACTCCCCGAGGGCAGCTATGCACAGATACACAACAAACTGATGGGCGGAAGCACCATCTGCATTGTCATGGGCAAGGGCGAAGGCACAATTGAGCCGGGCACTACCCTGAAAGGTATACTTGAGGCCGGTGCGATGGACGAGGTTGGCAATATGATGCCGCAGATTGAGGCGATGTTGCCGAAGGTTGATTCAATGCTCACATCGCTGAACACCATCTTTGCGAACCCGGCAATAAACAACACGCTCAACAACCTTGAGACATTGACAGCGCAGCTGAACACCACATCGGCACAGCTGAACAAGCTTGTAAGCAACGACATTCCCACCGCGCTCGACAAGGTTATAGAGATTGAGGACGATTTGCTCAAGGTTTCGTCGCAGCTGAGCGAGGTTGACTACGCAAGCATGATTGCGACTCTTGACGCTTCGCTAAACAACATTCAGCAAATTACCGCCGCACTCAATGAGGGCAACGGCACTGTGGGCATGCTGCTCAACGACACAGCACTCTACAGCAAGCTCAACGAGACTTGCGAGGCTGCCAATGCCCTGCTTGAGGACTTGAAGGAGAACCCCAAACGCTATGTACACTTCTCGGTGTTCGGCAGGAAAGAGGAGAAGAAGTAAAAAAAATAAATATTGCAGCTACACAAAAGAACGATTGGCGTGTGCCAATCGTTCTTTTGTGTAAACATGGGGCTAAAAGGGCTGAAACGGCATTAAAGGCAAAAAGGTAAAAAGGCAATTGAAGTCATTTTTATTTAAGCCACAGTTTTTTATCTCACAAATTCCACCTTGTGCACCACTGCTCCGTGGCGGTTGTAGACTGTAAGGAAATAACGCCCTGGCGCAAAGCGCAATACATTGAAACGGCGGCTGTACTTGCCGCAATAGACCTCGCGGCCATAGACATCATTCACGACAATGCGTTGCCCCCATGACTGCGGCTCGGGCAAGGAAATGAGAGAATTACGCAACATGGTACCACCCACCGGCAATTCAATGAATGAAGGCTTGCTCTCCACGCCACAAGCATCCACCGCCGTAACGGCAAGCGATATATCCTTGTTCGTGCGGCATTGCCAACGGAAAAGAGTATCAGTCAACTCTGCGGCAACCAGGTTGTCGATATTACCGACATCAACACTGTCGCCCACTGCGGCATAAACATTGTAACGCACTGCAGGGAAGCCTTTTGCAGGCTGCACGGTACTCCAACGGAGTGACACACCGCACTCGCTGCGGACAGCATCCGTAACCAGTGGACTTGGCGGTGCAGGAGCAATCCAATCCATAGGCGGCACTAACGCTGCACGGTCATAGACCTTTGTATAGACATCGCGAACACCGGCGGCATTGCCAACAAGATGAGCCGTGCGGAACATTACAATGCCATCGGCGGCAGCACTGCGCGAAGTGTGCATCTGCCTCTCAATCTCGACCTGCGGCCAGCCGCCATACACGGGCAACAGCCTGTAAATACCCACACCGGGTGCAACGTGGCGGCCATGACGGTTCTCGCACCAGTCGAGCACAAATGGATAGAAATTGTTGCCGTTGAAATAGAGCATTGGAAAAAGGGCATCCATGATGCCGTCGCGCAGCCATCCCTGGGCATCCTGATAGACTGTATTGTAGGCATCCCATCCAAGCGAGCTGTAACGTGTGAGATTGTCGTACTTGCCAAGCGGTGCACAGCTCACGCACACCCATGGTTTAAGTTGCTTGACCGCAGAATAGACACCCGCGGCAATGCGTGTAATATTGGCACGCCGCCATGCCGCAAGCGACATTCGCTTGCCGTGCCTTACAAAGAGAGAACCGTCGGGGTAACCGTCAACGCTGTCGGGGTAGCGTACATAGTCGAGGTGTATGCCGTCAACTTCATAGTTCTGCACTATCTCCTTTACAATTGCCGTGATATAATCGGCCGTTGCGGGGTTGCCGGGCTCCATGTACCAGGCGCCCTTGTAACGGGTACAGAGGTTGCTTTGTCTGTTTGGCAAAGAGTTCCTGCCCAGGCGTCTGACATGCTCGTCCTTGCCGAGCGGCAGGGTTACAAGCCATGCATGCAGCCGGATGCCGCGCTTGTGGCACTCCTCAATGGCAAAAGCCAGGGGGTCGTAACCGGGCGACTTGCCGCTCACGCCGGTGAGCACATGCGAGAAGGGTTCAATGGATGATGGGTATATGACATCGCCGCGCACACGTGTCTGCAACAACACGGTATTTATGTGCATTGCCTGCAAGGAGTCGAGAATGACTACAAGCTCGGCCTTCTGTTTTTCGATATCGGCAGTTCTCTTTACCTGTGTACGTGGCCAGTCGAGGTTCTCTATTGTGGTGAGCCACACGGCACGGTACTCATATTTGGGAGAGGGGACGGCTGTACGGCGGTAATTGCCGACCCTGTACTCCTGCCCGTCGCACTGCACACCACCCCCGGCCAACAGCAATTGTGGCAGCAAAAGGAGCAGTATTATGAGGGCCGGAATCTTGTTCATAATTAATTTATCACAAAAGTACTCAATTTAATACCATTTTTTAAATGATTTACCAATTATTTTGTACATTTGCCATTACGACCGGCGATTATGTCCTGTGCCACAGAACAAAAGGCACGGCAGAAAGCGTTGGATAAAATAATTGAAACAGATAACAACAAAATAAAATTATTGCCTTATGACTAAAGCAAAGAAATTCATCACTTGTGACGGAAACCAGGCAGCGGCACACATTGCCTACATGTTTTCCGAGGTAGCGGCCATCTACCCTATCACACCATCATCTACAATGGCCGAATATGTCGACGAGTGGGCAGCACAGGGACGCAAGAACCTCTTTGGCGAGACTGTTGCCGTACAGGAGATGCAGTCCGAGGGCGGCGCAGTGGGTGCACTGCACGGCTCATTGCAGGCCGGTGCATTGACAAACACCTTTACCGCATCGCAGGGTCTGTTGCTGATGATACCCAACATGTACAAGATTGCGGGCGAGAAGTTGCCTACAGTGTTCCACGTTTCGGCACGTTCACTCGCGGGTAACTCACTCAGTATCTTCGGCGACCACATGGACGTTATGGCCTGCCGCCAGACAGGTTTTGCAATGCTGTGCGAGGGATCGGTACAGGAGGTTATGGACCTTGCAGCCGTGGCACACCTCTCTACATTGAAGAGCCGTATTCCGTTCCTGAACTTCTTCGACGGATTCCGCACATCGCACGAGATACAGAAGATTGAGCTCATTGAGCAGGAGGAGATTGCTCCGTTGGTTGACTGGGAAAGCATACAGGCTTTCCGCGACCGTGCATTGAGCCCATTGTCGCCTGTCGTACGCGGTACTGCCGAGAACCCCGAGACATTCTTCACACACAAGGAGAGCGAGAACCCGTTCTACAATGCCGTTCCCGACATTGTTGCCGACTACATGAAGGAGATTTCGGCCATCACAGGCCGTAACTATGCTCCGTTCACATACTACGGTGCCGAGGATGCCGACCGCGTAATCATTGTAATGGGTTCGGCAACAGAGGCTGTGAAGGAGGCTATCGACTACATGAGCGAGAGAGGCGAGAAGGTTGGTTTGGTGAGCGTTCACCTGTACCGTCCGTTCTCGGTGAAATACCTTGCTGCAGTGATGCCGAAGACAGTGAAGCGCATTGCTGTGCTCGACCGCACAAAGGAGCCCGGAAGCAACGGCGAGCCTTTGTACCTGGATGTTGTCGAGGCTTTCAACAGCACACCCGAGCTGCAGGCCATCAACCCCATTATCGTGGGCGGCCGCTTCGGTTTGAGCTCATGCGACACCACACCGGCCTTGATCATGGGTGTATATGAGAACCTCGCATTGCCCGAGCCAAAGAACCACTTTACCTTTGGTATCGAGGACGACGTTACATTCCTCTCACTCCCCAAGAAGGAGGAGATTGCCGTTGTGGACGGCATGTTCGAGGCGAAGTTCTACGGCCTTGGCGCCGACGGTACCGTGGGTGCAAACAAGAACTCGGTGAAGATTATCGGTGACAACACAAAGAAGCACTGCCAGGCCTACTTCTCATACGACTCGAAGAAATCGGGCGGTTTCACCTGCTCACACCTTCGTTTCGGTGACAAGCCAATCCGCAGCACCTACCTGGTGAACACACCTAACTTTGTTGCGTGCCACGTGCAGGCCTACTTGCGCATGTACGATGTGACACGCGGCTTGCGCAATGGCGGTACATTCCTGTTGAACACCGTTTGGGAGGGCGATGAGCTTGCAAAGAACCTGCCAAACAACATCAAGCGCTACTTTGCCCAGAACAACATCACCGTCTACTACATAAACGCAACAAAGATTGCACAGGAGATTGGCCTTGGCAACCGCACAAACACCATTCTGCAAAGTGCATTCTTCCGCATAACACAGGTTATCCCTGTTGACCTTGCCATTGAGCAGATGAAGAAGTTCATCGTCAAGTCCTACGGCAAGAAGGGACAGGATGTCGTTGACAAGAACTATGCAGCCGTTGACCGCGGCGGCGAGTACAGACAGCTTGCCGTTGACCCCAACTGGGCTAAACTGCCTGCCGATGTTGAAGAGAAGCGCAACGAGCCCGAGTTCATTACAAAGATTGTACGCACCATCAATGCACAGAAGGGTGCCGACCTTCCTGTTTCGGCATTCAAGGGTCTTGAGGACGGTACATGGCCTGTGGGAACATCGGCATACGAGAAGCGCGGTGTGAGCGCATTCGTGCCACGCTGGAACGCCGAGAACTGTATACAATGTAACCGCTGTTCGCTTGTCTGCCCTCACGCTGCCATCCGCCCGTTTGTAATGGATGAGAATGAGAGCGCAGGCATCAATGCCGACAAGATTGAGATGAAGGCGCCGGCAGCCATGAAGGGCATGCACCTGCGCATTCAGGTGAGCGTGCTCGACTGTCTGGGTTGCGGCAACTGTGCCGACATCTGCCCCGGACATCCAAAGACCGGCAAGGCTCTTACAATGGTTCCGTTGGAGGAGGAGAGACACGAGGCTGCAAACTGGGACTACTGCGTGAAGAACGTCAAGAGCAAGCAGTCGCTTGTTGACGTGAAGAGCAACCCGAAGAACTCACAGTTCGCCACACCGCTCTTCGAATTCTCGGGCGCATGCTCGGGTTGCGGTGAGACACCATACGTGAAGCTGTTGACACAGCTCTTTGGCGACCGTCAGGTAATTGCCAACGCAACAGGCTGTTCTTCAATCTACACAGCTTCGGTTCCATCGACACCATACACAACAAACGAGAAGGGCGAGGGTCCCGCTTGGGCCAACTCACTCTTCGAGGACTTCTGCGAGTTCGGCTTGGGTATGAAGCTTGCCGAGAACAAAATGCGCGCACGCCTTGAGCACCTGTTTACCGAGATGCAGACATACCGCAGCTGCCCCGAGGAGGTGAAGGAACTTGCACAGAAGTGGATTGAGAACAAGGAGAGCGCCGAGGTGACAAAGGAGATTGCTCCTGCCATCATCAAGGCTTGCGAGGAGTATGAAAGTGAGGCAAGCGAGCAGATTCTTGCAATAAAGCAGTACATTGTAAAGCGCTCACAGTGGATTATCGGCGGTGACGGCGCTTCGTACGACATCGGTTACGGCGGTCTTGACCATGTGATTGCATCGGGCGAGGATGTGAACATCCTTGTTCTCGACACCGAGGTATACTCCAACACCGGCGGACAGTCGTCAAAGGCTACACCGCTTGGTGCCGTAGCGAAGTTTGCGGCGGCCGGAAAGCGCATACGCAAGAAGGACCTTGGTATGATTGCCACAACATACGGCTATGTATATGTTGCACAGATTGCACTTGGCGCAAGCTACGACCAGTGCCTCAAGGCAATACGCGAGGCCGAGGCTTACCCGGGTCCATCACTGGTGATTGCTTATGCTCCATGTATCAACCACGGTATCAAGCGCGGTATGGGCAAGGCACAGGCCGAGCAGGCTGCTGCCGTTGAGTGCGGCTACTGGCACCTGTGGCGCTACAACCCAGCACTTGAGGACGAGGGCAAGAACCCATTCACACTCGACAGCAAGGAGCCACAGTGGGAGAAGTTCCAGGAGTTCCTGCAGGGCGAGGTGCGCTACGCAGCACTTGCAAAACAGTTCCCGACCGAGGCACACGAGCTGTTTGCCGCAGCCGAGGGCATGGCAAAGAAGCGCTACGCAAGCTACCAGCGCATGGCAAAGCTCGACTGGAGCAAAGAGGAGACTGCAGAGTAAAGCATAAAGAATCCTATAGACAACGTTTGACGAGGGGGCACAGAAGGTGCTCCCTCGTTAATTTTTTGTAATATGACAAACCAACAGTGCCACACTCTTGTTATCACTCCATATTCCGTAACATTTAAAACAGAGAACTATGTCAACATTAACAAAAACTGTAAAGATGGGTGTGGCTACATTGGCGATTATGAATGTCACAGCCGTGGTGTCGCTGCGCGGACTGCCTGCCGAGGCTGAATATGGAATAAGCTCGGCATTCTACTATCTGTTTGCAGCGCTTGTGTTCCTAATCCCCACATCGTTTGTGGCTGCCGAGCTTGCCGCCATGTTCCAAGACAAACAGGGCGGTGTTTTCCGCTGGGTTGGCGAAGCGTTCGGCAAAAGGCTCGGCTTTGTCGCCATTTGGCTGCAGTGGGTGGAGAGCACAATATGGTACCCAACGGTGCTGACCTTCGGTGCCGTATCGCTGGCATTCATTGGCATGAACGACACGGCCGACATGTCACTGGCGTCGAACAAGCTCTACACTCTCATTGTGGTGCTTGCTATCTACTGGATTGCGACATTCATTTCGCTCAAGGGACTCGGATGGGTGAGCAAGGTGGCAAAGGTGGGTGGTCTCATAGGTACAATCATCCCCGCAGCGTTACTTGTACTGCTTGCCATAATATACCTCATCGGGGGCGGCAAGTCGCAGATGGACTTTGGCGGTGACTTTTTCCCGGACATCACCAAGCTCGACAACCTTGTACTTGCATCGGGAATATTCCTTTTCTATGCAGGAATGGAGATGACCGGTATCCACGTAAAGGATATGGAAAACCCGAGCAAGAACTACCCGAAGGCTGTGTTCCTGGGTGCAATAATAACAGTGCTTATCTTTGTGTTGGGTACATTCTCGCTTGGCATTATAATTCCACAGAAGGATATCAACCTTACACAGAGCCTGCTTGTGGGTTTTGACAACTACTTCAAGTTCATAAAGATGTCGTGGCTGTCGCCCATAATTGCCATTGCGCTTGCATTCGGTGTGCTTGCGGGAGTGCTCACCTGGGTATCGGGCCCGTCAAAGGGTATATTCGCTGTGGGAAAGGCGGGTTACCTGCCACCTTTCATGCAAAAGAGCAACAAACTTGGTGTGCAGAAGAACATTCTGCTCATCCAGGGCGGCGTGGTGACCCTGTTGAGCCTGCTCTTCGTGGTGATGCCATCGGTTCAGAGCTTTTACCAGATTCTCTCGCAGCTCACCGTATTGCTCTACCTTATAATGTACCTGTTGATGTTTGCAGCGGCAATATACCTGCGCTATAACATGAAGGATGCTCCGCGCCCGTTCCGTTTGGGAAAGAGTGGCAACGGACTCATGTGGCTTGTATCGGGAGTGGGATTCCTTGGCAGTTTGCTTGCCTTTGTGCTCAGTTTCATTCCGCCGGCACAGATTGCAGTGGGCAGCAACGCGGTGTGGTATGCTGTGCTCGTCATAGGTTGTATTGTGGTTACCGGTGCACCCTTTGTCATCTACGCAATGCGCAAGCCACATTGGATAGACAAGGAATCGCAGTTCGAGCCGTTCCATTTTGAGAAACAGCAATAACACAGTAAAAACGAGGCACACGCCTCGTTTTTCTTTTTACACGATTTTTTTGTTATCTTCGCGGCAACAACTCCATTACCATGAAAAAGATATTTGCAACAATATGCGCGGCACTGATATGCATTGCCGCAACAGCACAGACAACCGATTACGCAAAATTGGTTAACCCGCTCATAGGTACCGACGGCAAGGGTAATGTATACCCCGGAGCACAGGCGCCCTTCGGTATGGTGCAGCTGAGCCCCGACAACGGCCTGCCCGGGTGGGACAGGATTGCAGGCTATTTCTACCCCGACAGCACAATAGCGGGATTCAGCCACACACACCTGAGCGGAACAGGAGCAGGCGACCTCTATGACATCAGCTTCATGCCGGTGACAAAGCCTTTGAAGATAGCCGATGCACCGCTTGGTGTGCACTCGATATTCAGCCACGAGCGCGAAGAGTGCGAGGCAGGATATTACCGCGTGCACCTCGACAGCTATGGCATTGACGTGGAGCTGACCGCCACGGAGCGTTGCGGTGTGCAACGCTACACCTACCCCACCGACAGCGCCACCGTGCTGCTGAACCTTGGCAAGGCAATGAACTGGGATGCAACGACCGACACACATATTGCCATTGTAGACAGCTTTACCATCGAGGGCTACCGCCACTCAAACGGCTGGGCGCGGGGGCAGGAAGTCTACTTCCGCACACGTTTCTCAAAGCCCATAGCATCAATGAAGAGCGAACGGGTACAGATTATACGCGACGGCAACATATGGTTGAAACCGGGAGTGATTGAATTAACGTTCTCACTCGACAGTAGCCGCGAGCTCACCGTTGTGACAGCCCTCTCGGGCACGGGGCTTGAAGGAGCGGCAAAGAACCTTGCCGCCGAAGCACCGCACAACGATTTCGACCGTTACCGCGCGGCAACACAAGAGCATTGGAACCATCGGTTGTCGCGCATTGAGGTAGAAGGCGGCACAGACGACGAGCGCATATGCTTCTACACCGCACTCTACCGCACTATGATTGCCCCTACCCTATTTTGCGATGTCGACGGCACGTACCGTGGTGCCGACAAGCAGAACCACACTGCCGACGGATGGAAGAATTTCTCGACCTTCTCACTGTGGGACACATTCCGCGCAGCACACCCGCTTTTCACCCTCACCGCACCCTCACTGGTCGATGACATGGTAAACTCGTTCATCGCACACTTTGAGCAGCACGGCCGCCTGCCGGTGTGGAACATGTGGGGAAGCGAGACCGACATGATGATTGGGTACCACTCCGTGCCGGTGATTGCCGATGCCTACCTGAAAGGTTTCCGCGGTTTCGATGCCGAAAAGGCGCTTGCCGCCTGCGTTGCCACCGCAAACCGCGACGAGTACCGCGGCATTGGGTTCTACAAGGAGCACGGATATGTGCCATACGATGTTGCTGACCCCTACAATGCCGACAACTGGGCAATGTCGCGCACGCTGGAGTATGCCTATGACGACTACTGCATTGCACGCATGGCCGAGGCAATGGGCAAGGATAGCATTGCCGCCGTTTTCTACAGCCGTGCCGGGAACTGGCGCAACCAGTATAACCCCACCACAACATTCATGCAGCCACGCGACAGCAAGGGAGAGTTCCAACCGCACTTCAGCCCCGACGAATACACCCCACACATTTGCGAGAGCAACGCATGGCACTACATGTGGAGCGTGCAGCATGATATCGAAGGCCTTATAAAACATATGGGGAAGGAGCGCTTTGAGCAGAAGCTCGACAGCATGTTCACCTACTCGCCGGGCGAGAATGACGAGTTGCCAATCTTCAGCACCGGAATGATTGGGCAGTATGCCCACGGCAACGAGCCCAGCCACCACGTGGCCTACCTGTTCAACCACATTGGAAAGCCGGAGAAGACAAGGCTATATGTGCAACAGATTATGCGTGAGATGTACCGCAACACCCCCGATGGCATTTGCGGCAACGAGGACTGCGGACAGATGTCGGCGTGGTACGTAATGAGCGCCATGGGATTCTACCCTGTCAACCCCTGCGGCGGAGAGTACGAACTTGGCATGCCGCTATTCCCCGAGGTGAAACTGCACCTTGCGGATGGAAATACGTTTACCGTAAAAGCCAACAATGGAAATAGAAACATTAAACCCAGCCTCAACGGCAAGCGCGTTAAAGGCACCACAATTTCACACAAGGATATAATTGAAGGCGGAGTGCTGGAATTTTAGGATTACAGGATGTAAAAAAGGGTAGACACACCGGTCTACCCCTACAATTATAAAACCTTATTGTCTTATCGAAACCCACAGGGAGTGACTACTCTCCCGCTTTTTAAAGAGGGAGTACGGCTTTAGCCGGGAGGGAGTTTAAAACTTAAGCAAGTTTGGCTTCACTCGCTTACCCGCAGCATTCACATTTCACATTTCACATTTCACATTTAACCGCACTTCGTGCGCTTGAAGTTGCTTATGCTCGCTGTAAAAGTTCAAACCAGTTTGGTTTTTGCTCGCTCACACGCAACTTTCCCCTTTCCGTTTTCACCTTTAACATTTCACCTCGTTTAGTGTGTCTCACCGCCCTCTACCTTGTAGCCGCTTGGGTAGATGAGCAGGATGCTTGTGTCCTGATAGTCGCGCTGCAACTGAACGAAGATGTGGTCGAGCGACGGGCGGTAGGAGATTGACCCCTTGCGGGCGCTGACGATGACAAGCAGGTGGTCATTGTGTATTACCTGGGCAAGACGCTTGAGGTCGTTGCCGCCATCGGTATCGAAGAATGAAGCATCGACCGGTGCGTGTTTCTTGAGTTCGAGTTTAATCTTTGCCATTGTATCGGGGTGTCCGTGATACATTATCCTGCATCCGAGACCGCTTGCCATGCGCGCGGTCTCCTCGACCCAATAGGGGAAACCGGCCTCAAACTCGGCCTTTGCGGGGAAGGTTATATGAATCATGCGCACGGTATTCAACGGAATGTTCATGCGCGCCATGACAACCTGACAATCCAGGGAGTTGAGCACCTCGGGCAACACATTGCCCAGGAAGCTGTCGTTGGCGGTCTCTTTCTTGTGGAAACCGAGTATGAGCTCGCGATAGTCGTTCTCCTTCACCTCGTGCACGATACCATGGGCAAGGTTGGTTGTGAGACGCATTTTGGTGAGCAACGGCACGCTGACCGATGCTGCGATGTTTGCAGCCTGGTCAAGCACCTTCGCTCCGTCATTCTGTCGTTGCTTGTCCTCATCGAGCACCACAGTAATGGCCGAGAGAGGGATTTGGCTGTTCTCCTTGCGCACAAGCAGTGCCAGGTCCATAAGACGGTCTACCATATTTGGGTTGGCAAGTGCCAGAAGGGTCTTTTTGGAAGATACCGCCTTGGGGGTATTGAGCGCCTTGCCCGAAAGGATGAGTTTGCGCGATGCCCTGTCGGATGTTATTGAACTGACAATGCAGGTTACCAGAATCAGCAGAATGGTACCATTGAGAACATCGTCGTTCAACAGGCCTATCTTGTTACCCACGATGGCTGCGGCCAACGTCGCCGCTGCCTGCGAGGTACTGAGGCCGAACATCAGGTTACGCTCGTCCGATGACATGCGGTACACCTTTGACACCAGGAACGATGCTATCCACTTGCCTGTGAGCGCCGTACCCACCATGACAGCGGCCACTATGAGCGAGCCGCCACCCTTGAAGAGCACGCTGACATCTATCATCATACCCACGCCAATGAGGAAGAAGGGGATGAAGATTGCGTTACCCACAAAGTCGATGCGTCGCATGAGGGGCGACGAGTGGGGAATGAGCCTGTTGAGCACCAGTCCGGTGATGAAGGCTCCAAGAATACCCTCCATGCCGGCAAGCTTCATGAGGCCGGCACCAAGGAACAGCAGCATCATAACAAAGATGTATTGTATAACACTGTCGTTGTAGTTGCGGAAGAAGTAGCGCGCGATGCGCGGAAACAGGATGATGATTATTGCACCCACTGCAATGAGCTTAACGAACATGAGCAACACGAACCACACGTTGGCCTCGCCGCGGGAAATTCCAACAATGATTGCCAGCACAAAGAGCGTGAGCGTGTCGGTAATGACCGTTCCGCCAACCACAAAATTCACGCAGCGCAGACGGGAGAGACCATAACGCGCCACAATGGGATAGGAGATGAGCGTGTACGATGCATACATGCTGGCCAGCAGTAACGACGTCATGAAATTGTCGTACTTGAGTATGTAGGTGTTGGCCAAAAGACCGAGCGCAATGGGTATTGCAAAGACCGCAAGTCCCATGAATAGCGCTCCACCCTTTGCCTGTTTCATCTCCTGCATGTTTATTTCGAGACTGGCAAGAAACATTATATAGAAAAGCCCCACCTCGCCAAAAAGTTCGAAACTGTCGTCGCGGTCAAGGATATTAAGGCCATTGGGGCCAATGAGCAGACCGGCCAATATCATGCCGATGATATGCGGCAGACGCAGCCTGTTGAAGAGCAACGGTGCAAAAAGCACAATAGACAGCACTCCAAGATATATCCAAGTGGGTTCTGTAACGGGAAACAACGAACTGAAAATCATAAAGGTGTACTGTCTATTGTGTTTATATTGTCATGCGATATTTACCAAGCGTAGGCAACACCAAGGGTGAAGAGTTCCTTCAGCTGCCAGTATCTCCAATCCTCGTGTCGGCCCACACTGTCGTCGAAACGGCCGTTGAGCATCAACGATGCAGTGAAGTACTTGCTGAGGGCAACGTTGAACTTTGTCTCCCACTGGAAGAATGCACGGTGGTAGTTGGTATAGTACTCAAGACGCGAATAGACATCGAGGAACGATGTGAGCTTGTATGTAGGTACTGTAACCACCAGTTGGGTACCGTAATCGTGTCTTGCACGGCCTCGACCGACATCGAAACCATTATTCTCGTTCACACCAAGTGAAGCGGCAAGGCGCTCATAGTGTACATAACGGAAATTGTAGGCCGAGAGAGGAGCAAGGAAGACCTCGAGCTTGAAGTCGCCAAGGTTTGGCTTGAAGTTGAAACCTATTGACGCATTGGCATCGAGCGGAGCAAGACTGTTGGAGATGAAGTCCTGTGTATTTACAGGATAGTTAGGCAACATCTGCGACTCTACCTTGAGCTTTGCCGCAAGATCAAGGTTCTTCACTATCTTGTAACCGAAGGTGGACTCAAGGCGCAGCTTGTCGGTGTTTGTCCTGAAGCTGTGGAGTGTATCGGCCTGTGATGTCGCAAAGCCAAGGTCAAGGTCGAAGTGGTTTGTCCATGTGATGCGGTCCTTGTCGTCGTAGTTCATGTCGAGATCTATTGTGGCAAGCATGGCATAGTTGCTCTCACCGCCCTGATACCAGTTCTGCGAAATGAAGTTCTGGGTAAATGTCAACGACGTACGGCCCGAGAATTTCCAATAGTTGGGTTTTGTAACGGTGGTCTTCATGCCGCCTACCACATCGGTAGGAATCTCGAGTTTTTTGAAGTTGAGCACCGGAGCGCTGACTGTCACCTCGTGTGTGGGAACAGATTTCTCGCTGCGTAGCTCGGCCTCGGTCATATGCACCATTCCCGGAGCAGTGCGGTAAAGTTCGACAAGCATGTCATCGATTAGCGCCTCACGCTCGTCGTCCATGGCTTTTACATCGCTCTCCGCTGCTGTTTCCTTGCCGGCACAAGCGCCTTTGAGGACAGACTGGTAGAGCACAGGCGATGCAAAAAGCTTTGCATATACGGGGTTTGCATCCCCAACTTCATCACTGTCAACCACAGCTGATGCCGAAACAGCCTCGTCTATCTTACTGTTAAAATAGTCATACACATCCGAATTGTCCTGCGCCATCAATGACGAGCCAATGAACAGTGCAGACAGGAATAATGTCAATCTTGTTTTCATAGTCTTTTTGCTTTTGTTGGCGAAGATAATAATTTTTAACTATCAAATGCAACAAATGGGCGCAACAACCGCAATAAAACTATTTTAAATACGAAGGAAACGGAGTTTTCGTTATTTTTTTATATCTTTGCAAATTGATTGCGAAATATTGTTTTACAAACTACACATAAAATTAAAGAGATGAACAAAAAAACCATTCTCGCATATGTACTTATAGGACTTGTTATCATAGGCTACTTCAAGCTCAACCAGAAAAGTCCCGAGGACATACAGAGAGAGAAAGCACGCCAGGAGCGCATTGCACAGAAGAAGCAGCAGGAGATGCTTGCCGAGCAGGAGCGTGCATACAGGCTACAGCAGCAGTTCGAGAGCATAAAGAACGACTCTACAAACATTTTCCACAACATCTACAACGGTGTGGAGAAACCAATCGTCCTGTCGAACGACAAGGTGAGCATCACCATCAGCACCCTCGGTGGCCGCATAACAAGCGCATCACTCAAGGACTACAAGGACCAGCAGGGAAATGACGTTGTACTCTTTGACAGCAAGGACAAACTCAAGAACAGCCGTAAACCGGGCGACAACAGGATGGCTTATACATTCAAGCTCAAGCCCGAACTGGGCAACATAAACACTGAACAGTGCTACTTTGCAGTGCAGAGCACAAAAGCCGATGAGGCTGTGCTGCGTCTCGATTTCAAGGAGGGCCGTTACATCGACTTCATATACAGACTGCGCCCCGACAGCTACATTACCGACCTCAACATCAAGGCTCACAACATGGAGGGTCTGTTAAGCACTGACGGGACAATTGACATTGCATGGAAGCAGTTGCTGCGCCAGCAAGAGCCGGGATATGACTTTGAGCAGCGTTTCACCAACCTCACATACAAGCTGCAGGGCGATGACACCGAGAACCTGAACGAGATGAAGAACGACAGCGAATCGCCCGTAGAGAACCTTAGCTGGATTGCATACAAGAACCAGTTCTTCTCGTCAATAATGATTGCAGGCGACAGCTTCAACGGTGCCGACCTCAGTTCAACAAGCATCCCCGAGGGCGAGAACATGCTCAAGCAGTGTGCAGCAACCACAAGCGTGAAGTTCGACCCAAGCGGCATTGAGGGCACTGGCCTGCAGTTCTACTTCGGCCCCAACAAGTTCAGCGACCTGAAGGAGGCAAATGACGAGGCCATCAACCCCGAGAATGACCTTGAGCTGGAGGAGCTCATATACTTCGGTTGGCCAATCGTACGCTGGATTAACCGCTACTTTATAATGTACCTGTTCGACATCCTCTCGAGCACAGGCCTCAACATGGGTATCGTGCTGCTGTTGCTCACACTCATTGTAAAGATGTGCGTCTATCCTTTCACAAAGAAGTCGTTCGTTTCATCGGCAAAGATGCGTGCCCTGAAGCCGTACATCGATGAACTGAATGTAAAATACCCCAAGCAGGAGGACCAGTTGAAGAAGCAGCAGGAGACAATGGCGCTCTACCAGAAGTATGGCGCAAGCCCAATGGGCGGTTGCTTGCCGATGCTCATACAGATGCCTATCTTCATTGCACTTTTCAACTTTGTGCCTAATGCCATTGAGTTGCGACAGGAGAGCTTCCTGTGGGCAAACGACCTCTCGGCTTTTGACTCACTCATCAGCTGGGACAAGGACTTGTGGCTCATTGGCGACCACATAAGTATCTTCTGCCTCCTGTTCTCGGTGACACAGATTATCAATACATACTACACCAGCAAGCTCCAGGCTCCGGCAATGAACACACCCGAGATGGAACAGCAGCAGAAGATGATGCGCTGGATGATGTACATTATGCCCGTGATGTTCTTCTTCATCTTCAACGAGTACTCATCGGGCTTGAACTACTACTACTTCGTCTCAACCCTCTCAAGCATCATCATTGCCCTCTACTTGAGAAAGAGCATCAATGAAGAGGAGCTGTTGAAGAAGATGGAGGCCTATGCCGAGAAGAACAAAGACACTGTAGGCAAGCAGGCAAGCATGATGGCGCGTCTTGAGGCACTGCAGGAGCAGCAGAGAAAGATGCTGGAGGAGCGCGAGAGAATGAAGAACGAGAGAAAGAAATGAGACCAAATGCCGGCATGCACCCAAACCGGAGCAAAGAGTGACGGCAGACAGTATTTCAAAGACAATAACAACAAATAAAGATTTCAACAATAATGGGATTTTTTGATTTTTTCAGGAAGAAGGAGAAGAATACCGAGCTGCGCATCGGTGGCATGGAGGATTTCATGACCCTTATCCGCGTATACTACCAGGCAGGCATGGCTGCCAACATCGGCATCACAAACATCAACATGTTACCCGACCTTGCAACATTCAAGCGCACGCTCAAAGTACCCACACAGAACAACAAGCTTGGCGTGGGTGAGCGCAGCAAGTGCAAGAAGATGCTTGAGCAGCTCTATCAGCTCGACGACAGCTTCTTCAAGGAGATTGACAGTTCAATAAAGAAAAACTGCCGCAAGATACAGGATGCACAGCCGTTCCTCTTTGCGTTCCAGGGCTTCAACAACGACCTCATGATGCTCGTTGGCAACCTGATGAAATGGAAGGTGCGCGTTCCCGGTTTCATGCACAAGCTGCTGCACGGCATGACAGAGAAGATTGTCAGCGACATCTTCACAAAGAACAACTGGAAGGACGAGGCGACATTCCGCACAGTCTATTCGGTGCGTTCATACAACGAGAAGCTCGGCTACTCACAGGCTTGGATAACAGAGTATGTCTACAAGATTATCACTCTTGCCAAGAAAGAGCCGCGCAAGAACATGGAGGATGCAGAAAAGAAGTAACATCACAAAAAGAGGAACGAGCAATTGTTCCTCTTTTTTGTGACAAAGAAACAAAGAGCAATGAACGGCCACAACACAGAAAAACACCCTTTAGAGCCATTCCTGCCGCAGAATGCAAGAATACTGATGCTCGGCAGTTTCCCGCCGCCGCAGGCAAAGTGGTCGATGGAATTCTTTTATCCTAACTGGATAAACGACATGTGGCGTGTGATGGGACTGCTGTTCTTCGGCGACAGGCACCATTTTGAGTTGAAGGGCGAAAAACGCTTTGACAAAGAAGCCGTTGTAGAGTTCTGTACCGTGCAAGGCATTGCGCTCTATGACACTGCGTGCGAGGTTGTGAGACTGAAGGAAAATGCCTCGGACAAGTTCCTTGAAATAACCACCCCGACCGACATTGCCGCTCTGCTTGAACAGTTGCCGCAATGTACAGCCATTGTCACCACCGGGCAGAAAGCTACCGACACCATTGTAGAAACATTCGATTGCACCACCCCACCAATGGGCGGCAAGAGCACCCTGCACATTGCCGGGCGCGAGTACCGTTTCTGGCGCATGCCATCGACATCGCGTGCCTACCCGCTTGCACTGGAAAAGAAAGCGGAATTCTACAAGACAATGTTCCAGAGCGAAGGATTCAATACCCGCGTCACAGCCTTTTCACAGCCATAATAGCCGTTCATTTTGAACACAGAGCAAAAAAATAGAAAAAAAAGCAACAAACCTTTTACATTTCGCAAAAATCTTATAAATTTGCGAGAAATCACAAATTGGAGACATCTGTTTGTGAAACGATTGTCGTAATATGACCGGGAACGATACAACCATTATCAGCGAATTTGAGGGCAAACTCCACCTGCTTATACACGAGTACAAGCAGAAGGCCGAGCAGAACAGAGAACTCGCCCGCCTTATCGAGGAGAAGGAGAACGCACTCAAAGAGCTACAGATGCATTGCGTCGCACTCGAAAACAGCTACAACAATCTCAAGCAAGCCAAAATTATCAGCCTTAGCGACAGCGGTATTGAGGGAGCCAAGGAGAAGATAACAAGGCTGGTGCGTGAAATCGACCGATGCATAGAGTCACTTAAGAGATAACTGAAAGGGAGGTGCATATGGAAGATAGAGAACTTGGAATAAACCTTATTATAGACGGTACATCATACCCATTGACAATTAAAGCGAGCGAAGAGCCGTCGTACAGGCAGGCTGCGCGCCTTGTCAACGAGACACTGTCAAGATATAAAGCCCTTTTTTCGGGAGAAGGAGGCGTGAGAGTGATGACAATGGTCGCACTCGACATCGCTTTCCATGCCGTAAACGGCACAGACGGGGTTGCATCGGTTGAAGTGAGACGCAGAATAGCCGAACTCACACGACTCATCGACAATACCCTGAAGGCAAAGAACTGAAAATACATACGGTTCCAACGAAGTTCCACGCATTGCAATATTCACCTGCACCGGCACACAATGCCGGCAAAGGGGTATGGCGGTGCGTTTTAATTATATATAAAAATTTATAACTATTATGAGTGTTACAACATTAATCATCGGATTGGCAGTCGGCTTGGCAGCGGGCTTCCTCATCCAATTTTTGATAAACAAGACTGCCCTAAAGGCAAAGCACCAGCGCATCATTGACGATGCGCACAAAGAGGCCGAGGTAATAAAGAAGAACAAGCTCCTTGAGGTAAAGGAGAAGTTCCTCAACAAGAAGGCCGAGCTTGAGAAGGAGATTTCGCAGCGCAACAACAAGATTCAGCAGGCCGAGCACCAGCTCAAGCAGCGCGAAATCCAGTACAACCAGCGCAACGAGGACCTGCAGCGCCGCAAGAACGAGGTAGAAGCAGTAAAGGAGAGCCTTGAGGCACAGAAAGGCATGCTGGAGCGCAAGCAGGAGGAACTTGACAAGATGCACGCTCAGGAGCGCGAGAAGCTCGAGGCCATCAGCGGTCTTTCGGCTGACGAGGCTAAGGAGCGCCTCATTGAGTCACTCAAGGAGGAGGCAAAGAGCGAGGCAGCATCATACATCAACGACATCATCGACGATGCAAAGATGACCGCCAACAAGGAGGCAAAGAAGATTGTCATCCAGACTATCCAGCGCGTTGCCACCGAGACAGCCATCGAGAACTCCGTCACAGTGTTCCACATCGACAGCGACGAGATGAAGGGTCGCATCATTGGCCGCGAGGGACGCAACATTCGTGCTCTTGAGGCTGCAACAGGTGTTGAGATTGTTGTGGACGACACCCCCGAGGCTATCGTGCTCAGCGCATTCGACCCCGTTCGCCGCGAGATTGCACGCCTTGCACTGCACCAGCTTGTAGCCGACGGCCGCATACACCCCGCACGCATTGAGGAGGTTGTTGCCAAGGTGAAGAAACAGATTGAGGAGGAGATTATAGAGACAGGTAAGCGCACCACCATTGACCTTGGTATCCATGGCATGCACCCCGAACTCATCCGCATCATAGGTAAGATGAAGTACCGTTCATCATATGGCCAGAACCTGTTGCAGCATGCACGCGAGACAGCCAACCTCTGTGCAGTCATGGCAGCCGAGCTTGGTCTCAACCCCAAGAAGGCGAAACGTGCCGGCTTGCTGCACGATATCGGTAAGGTACCCGACGAGGAGACCGAATTGCCACACGCAGAGTATGGTATGAAGATTGCCGAGAAGTACAAGGAGAAACCCGATATATGCAACGCTATCGGTGCTCACCACGACGAGGTGGAGATGACAAGCCTCATAGCCCCAATCGTACAGGTTTGCGACGCCATCTCGGGTGCACGTCCCGGTGCTCGCCGCGAGATTGTAGAGGCATACATAAAGCGTCTGCAC
Organism: Bacteroidaceae bacterium; assembly: GCA_045654885.1. Classification (GTDB taxonomy): domain Bacteria; phylum Bacteroidota; class Bacteroidia; order Bacteroidales; family Bacteroidaceae; genus HGM04593. Next base: position 1,907 of record JAZOOF010000060.1, on the reverse strand, counting down.
GACCTTGAGCAGCTTGCAATGTCATACCCCGGCGTAACAAAGACCTATGCTATCCAGGCAGGCCGCGAGTTGCGCGTAATCGTCGGTGCCGACAAGATTGACGACAAGCAGACCGAACTGCTCTCGGGCGAGATTGCAAAGAAGATTCAGGACGAGATGACCTACCCAGGACAGGTGAAGATTACCGTCATCCGCGAGACACGTGCCGTGAACTACGCACGATAAATCCAAGACATACACAACAAGTGCGGTATATGAAAATATATCGCACTTGTTTACTGCCACAAAATGGACAAGCCACACCTTTCAGCAGAACTCATAAACCATATCGAAAGCGAAATATTGCCACGATATGAAGCCTTTGACAAGGCACATGACCGCAGGCATGCCTTTATGGTAATATCGAACAGTCTAAGGCTGGCACAGCACTACGACGTTGATATGCAGATGGTATATACCATTGCCGCATATCACGACCTGGGACTGGAAGCCGGTCGCAAGCAGCATCACACCATATCGGCACGCATAGTACGCGAAGAGAAGAGGCTTGAGGAGTTTTTCACAAGCGAGCAGATAGAGATTATTGCCGACGCAGTTGAGGACCACCGCGCATCCTGCAGCAACCCGCCACGCACCATATATGGCAAGATAGTTGCCGAGGCCGACCGCATCATCGACTCAACAACCATCATGGCACGCACCATACAATACGGACTCGCCAATTACCCCGCACTGACAAAGGAGGAACACATTGAACGCGCAGTTGCCCACATAAAGGAGAAGTATGGCGAAGACGGATACCTGAAGCTGTGGATTCCCCAGTCGGACAATGCCGCAAGACTGCAGGAGTTCCGCACACTCATAAGCAACGAGGCACTATTGACCGAAAGCCTGAAACAGATATATGACGAAGAAAGCACCGGCAACCACGCATAGCTATGCAGGGGTGGCATTTACATGAATACTTTTAGATGACACCTAATCGCCCCAATATATTATCTATTTTGGGTAACAGATGAGACTTTATTAGAACATTTGATAGTTTAGGACTATCAATATCTAATTGATTTATTGCATCTTTTAAACTTAAAAGAAAGGGAATCTCTTCTTTTGCTATTTCAGGCAATCCCTTCTCATATCGCTCTTGCAATAATGTAAAAAGCCAATATATATCAATAGGCTCAGCGTTATTTATTTTATCAATGATAGTCTTTTTTCTTATATATTTCAGAATTGGATAATTCACATATTTAGGAGTTGTTCCATATGGAATGCACATGCAATCCTCGACTACCAATTTTATATTTTCAATAAAGTTTTGTTCTACTAACTCTTGCTCTTTTTTATCTTGGTCTTCCTCTTTTTGTGGAATTAATGTGTTAATATAATCATATACCACCCTTACAGACTCAGAAAGATGAGATTCTACCATATGCAAGTTGCTTTTTACAAAATAAGTAATTTCTATCCTATCAGTAAACAACCCTATACCTGTTTTAATACCTTTCATGATTTCTTCATCTGTTTTAGAATATAATTTTTTATAATTAAGCAGATAAAAGGATGCATTCAAATAAGATATATAGTCATTAAGTTCTCCTTTGTTGACATAATCAAATAAATTATCTAATTTTGCTCCAACTTCATCATTTGAAAATCCCCAAATACCATTCATGAATAAACTTAACAATTCATGGGCAGGATTATTTGACGGAATAAGCTGTTTTAAAGCTTTATCCATTTCAGAATCTAATTTTTCAAAATTAGGCGTTATTGCACCTGTTATAAAAGCATACAATTGAGGATGAAATATCGGTAATTCATCTTGAGTAATAAAATATCTTTTATAGAATATTTTCTGAAAGTTTGAATCAATGTTTTCTTTCTGTTCTTGTTCTTCTTTACTT
>JAZOOF010000059.1:0-4321 GCA_045654885.1 Bacteroidaceae bacterium | reverse complement strand
CTAAATTGTTTGTACTGGCCGGAATAAAATATTTTCAAATTATTGACGGTTCGTTTTTCGTTCCTTACGCTTCTTGCCTAATCAAAAAACTAAGCAAGGTTGTACTGCTTGTCTGTAATGGAATGTTGTCAAGGATCTATCGTGCTTGCCGGTCTCTCAGCGCGGTAACCGCGTTGCTTCCCGAAAGCGAGTGCAAAGGTAAGGCAAATTTCGGAACTGACAAACAAATCCAATCTTTTTTTTTCAAAAAATTGCAAGAAAAATTCATTTTGTATATTTTTTGTGTCATTTATAATAAATATCGCTCAATTTTACTAATTATTGAGGAAAAATTTCTACAATAAAGAAACGGAACACACTTGACAAAAACAGAGCACTCGCACACAAAAATCAAAAAGAAAATAATTTTCTTTGTACAACACAGAGTTTGCAGTATCTTTACGATATCTTTTATATTTATATAGGTAATGGCATATTCCGACAGTCGCAGATACAAAATAGACCGGGAGACAATTGAACGCATCCTCGACAGCGCAAAGATAGAGGAGGTGGTCGGTGACTTCGTGACATTGAAACGTCGCGGAGTAAACCTTATTGGCCTTTGCCCATTCCACAACGAGAAAACCCCGTCATTCACTGTTTCGCCGGCCAAGAACCTTTGCAAGTGCTTCGGCTGCGGCAAGGGAGGCAATCCCGTGCACTTTATAATGGAGCACGAGCAGTTGAGTTACTACGAAGCTCTAAGGTGGCTCGCAAAAAAATACCATATAGAAATAAAGGAGCGCGAAATGACCGACGAGGAGAAGCGCGAAGAGAGCATACGCGAAAGCCTTTTCGTCATCAACCAATATGCGTTGCAACACTTCATCGACACACTGCACGAAAGTGAGGAGGGAAAAGCCATCGGCCTCAACTACTTCCGTCACCGCGGCCTGCGCGACGAGACAATAAAGAAGTTCTGCCTGGGCTATTCACTTGAACAGCGCAACAGTTTTGCACAAAAAGCTGTGGCAGCAGGCTACAAGCCCGAACTGATTGCAAAGAGCGGCGTGTGCTACAGCACCGACGACGGCCGCCTGCAGGACCGCTTTTGGGGACGCGTGATATTCCCGGTACACACCGTATCGGGCAAGATTGTCGCATTCGGCGGCCGCATACTGCAGAACAATGCCAAGGCTGCAAAATATGTAAACTCGCCCGAGAGCGAGATATACCACAAGAGCGACCACCTCTATGGCCTCTACTTCTCAAAGCAGGCAATAATACAGAAAGACCACTGCATACTCGTAGAGGGATACCTCGATGTAATATCAATGCACCAAGCCGGCATACAGAATGTTGTTGCCTCATCGGGTACATCACTCACCACCGGGCAGATAAAGCTCATACACCGTTTCACCAAAAACATTACACTGCTCTACGACGGCGACAAGGCCGGCATAAAGGCCTCGATACGCGGAATTGACATGCTGCTGGAGGAGGACATGAACATAAATGTTGTGTTGCTGCCCGACGGCGAAGACCCCGACAGTTATTCACAGACACACTCAACCGAGGAGGTAGAGCAGTACATCGCAAGGAACAAGGTCGATTTCATACGTTTCAAGACCAATCTGTTGCTCGACGAGGTGGGTGAGGACCCCATTCGCCGCGCAGGCCTTGTCAGCGACGTTGTTAAAAGCATAGCCGTTGTACCCAACGAGATACTGCGCAGCGAATATATCAAAAAGTGCAGCGAGATGCTGAACGTGGGCGAGCAGCTTCTTGTCAAAGAGGTTGCCAAATTAAGACGGCAGAAGGCCGAAGAGGCCTACAAGAAACAGACAGCAGGCAACGAGAGCCCGACAGAAGATAGCAAAGGAACTGAGCAGACACTAGCTGTAGACGAGTTCCAACAGAACCTTATAAACAACTCGGCCAACCCGCTACACAACAAGGAGAAAGCAATAATACAATTCCTGCTGAAAAACGGCAGCAAGCTGTTACAGGTACCCGAAAACAAGGAGAACGGCACACCGGCATTTACCGAAACAGTGAACTCGCACTTGCACTACTCCTTTGGCGACGACGGGATAGAACTGTCGCACCCGTTATACAACAGAGTCTTTGCCGAGGCCGGGGAGCATGCAAACGAGACCGATTTCGACCCCGAGAGCCATTTTATGGCACACCCCGATGTCGAAATATCAAGACTGACGGCAGAACTGTGCGGAGAGCGCTATTTCCTGAGCAAAGCATTTGCCGAACAGGCCGGCGACGAGCGCAATGAGCAGGCCGTGATGTTCGAGCAGACCACACGCCTGGCAATTGCATACAAACTGAGCATCGTGGACGAATTGCTGAAAGAGACAATGGAACGGTTAAAGAGCCCGGTAGTCCTGGCCGACCCCGCAGCCCTGCAGGAGGCAATGGAGGATTTCAAATATCTGAAGGAGACACAGGGCGCACTGAACGACGTGCTGAAGGGGTATGGATTCGGCAATGTTGCAATGAATGTTTAATGTTCATGGACATGAACATTAAACATCGCCAATACGAGCAGCGAATAGTCGCAGGCAGCATAGACGAAGTTTATGCCCTGCGGGTCGCGAAAAGCGAGTGTTGGCAATGTCACTAAACAACATCGCCAATACGAGCAGCTAATTTCCGTTTTCCGCTTGTAAGTGACGCGCGTACGCGTATATTATTAATAAGGTAAATACACGAAACAGGTTGCACCAAGCGGTGCAACCTGCCTTATTTTTCTCGGTTATGTCATTTCGACGATTGCAATGAGGAGAAATTTCTTCCTTCATTACATTTTGAGTTTCCTCGTCGCTCCGCTCTGTCGGGATGACAAGACCATGATATTTATCTGTCACGCAGCAGATTCATGAACTCCTCTCGGGTCTTGGCCTGGTTGAATGCTCCGCAGAAGTCCGATGTTGTGGTAATTGAGTTCTGTTTCTTCACGCCACGCATCTGCATGCACATGTGCTGAGCCTCGACAACTACCATCACACCAAGCGGATTGAGAGTTTTCTGTATACACTCCTTAATTTGCAAGGTCAATCTCTCCTGCACCTGCAGACGGCGCGAGTAGACCTCCACGACACGTGCAATCTTGCTAAGGCCGGTAATATAGCCATTGGGAATATATGCCACATGCACTTTGCCAAAGAACGGCAGAATGTGATGTTCGCACAATGAGTAGAAATCGATATCCTTCACAATTACCATCTGGCTATAGTCCTCCTTGAACATAGCCCCACGCAAAATGGCCTCGGGGTCCTCGTAATAGCCGGCTGTGGTGTCGAGTATGGCACGCGCCACACGGTCGGGGGTCTTGAGCAGACCCTCACGCTGTCCGTCTTCGCCAATCAGCTCCAGCATCCTGCTGCAGCACTCCTTCAAACCCTCAATGCGTTTTTCTCTATCTTCTCCACTCATTTTTATAGTATCAATAAGGCAGGTTAATCAAACATTTCTTTACCGAAATCTCCTTGAACTTCTTTGTCGCTCTGAGACGATACATCAACAGCTCGGCCTCTTCACGTGTACGGAAGTCGCCGTACTCACATGTACGCACCGGCGATTCAAAAACCACATACACCTCGGCACCGGGATAGTTGGCACGCATGTACTCTGCCATTGCCTTGGCCTCTTCGCGGGCCTGAGCCGAGTTGTTTCCCGAATAGACCAGCACCCTGTAACCCTCGACCTGCTTCACCTGTCCGTCGGCCATTGAACCCATGAGGGCATTAAGTTTCTCGGGATGGTTTACACGAACCTTGCCCTCGCCGTAGGCATAGCTCTCGATTTCGGAAACAATATTGCTCTGTGCCCCCGCACTGAGGACACAGAACAATATGGATATAAGCATTACAATGCGTTTCATCATTACTTGAATGCGTCGATGATACCCTTGAAATCGGCAACCTTGAGAGCTGCACCGCCAATGAGACCACCGTCAACGTTAGGATTAGCGAAAAGCTCCTTTGCATTGCTTGGCTTGCAGCTACCACCGTAAAGGATAGAAGTGTTCTCAGCAACCTCGTTGCCATACTTCTCGGCAATAGTTGAGCGGATGTAAGCGTGAATCTCCTCGGCCTGCTCAGGAGTAGCTGTCAAACCTGTACCGATAGCCCACACAGGCTCGTAAGCGAGGATAATCTTTGAGAAGTCCTCGGCAGAGAGGTCATAGAGTGAACCTGCAAGCTGCTCATAAACAACCTGGTTCTGGATACCCTGGTTACGCTCCTCAAGAACCTCACCAATACAGAAGATAGGAGTCAAGCCGTTAGCAAGAGCAAGCTGTACCTTCTCCTTAAGAATCTCAGGA
>JAZOOF010000058.1:0-127828 GCA_045654885.1 Bacteroidaceae bacterium | reverse complement strand
CGGATGTAAACCCTTGTCAACTATCTACACAAAATGACAAAAAATAAGCTCCGCAAATTCTCCACGTCAGAAATATGTATCAAAAATATGTGGAAATTTGGGAACCATCAAAAAGCAGCCTGAAAGTGTTAAATTTTAGAAAGTATTGATAATTAAAGGTTTATGTTTGGTTATTTCTGGTTGTTTTGGGTTGTTTTGGGCTTCTAAATACATGCTTCGAACGCAGAACTTCCAATGCTTGTAACGCTGTTAGGAATTGTAATGCTTGTAAGCCCGGTGCAACCATATAACGCATAATTTCCAATGCTTGTTACGCTCTTGCCTTTATAATCAGCAGGTAAGGCCAATCCTGTTGCATTGCCCAAATAACCGGCCAAAGTCATCTCATCTTCATTCTCATACCAAATAAAATCGCCGTCAATAAAGCCATTTGGCGCGTTGTAAACCTTATCGGCATAATATGCAACATAACCATTGCTACTTGAACCCGTGCTGAATGTGAGATTTGAGAAATTTATAACAGTCTTTAACCCGGCACAATCATAGAACGCGTAATTTTCAATGCTTGTTATGCTGTTAGGAATTATAATGCTTGTAAGCCCGGTGCATTCATAGAACGCAGAGCTTCCAATGCTTTTAACGCTGTTAGGTATTGTAATGTTTGTAAGCCCGGAGCATTTATAGAACGCGTAATTTCCAATGCTTGTAACGCTGTTAGGTATTGTAATGCTTGTAAGCCCGGTGCAATATTGGAACGCATAATTTCCAATGCTTGTCATACTGTTAGGGATAGTAATGCTTGTAAGCCCGGTGCAACCATAGAACGCCTGGATTCCAATGCTTGTAACGCTGTTAGGTATTGTAATGCTTGTAAGCCCGGTGCAATAAGCAAACGCTACATCTCCAATGCTTGTAACGTTGTAGGCGCTTCCATTGTAAGCGACACTTTCCGGGATTACCACACTGCCGGTGTACTCGTTGGAATACTCGTTATAAGATGTTCCTCTATAAGTAACCTCGACAGTTTTGTTTGTGTCATCGGTGATATTGTAATAGGTACCATCGACTTCGAAGTCGTGGGCAGTTACAGCTGTTGCACATAGTAGCAGCAGCGCTGCGAATAGATGTTTAATTGTGTTCATAGTTATCTTATTTTGATGTTAAATAGACAAAGTAATTGGGACTTTCTGAAAAATTTCCACCTCCTCCGTCATTTTGATTCTCTATTTTATCCTGATAAAAAACTTTGGAGAATTTAATCAAGAATTTTTCTAATTCGTTGATATCATCTAAAGACTGTGATTTTGCAATCTGTTTGAAATAACCATACCCATTCCCTTTGTATTCTTGCTTTCTACGTGAACAATCATCCGTTTTCCCGATGATGAAAGTTGCATTAGGGTAATGATTGATAAAGTTTTTAATTTCAACAATTGCGCCAATTGCTTCTAATAAAATCGTTGGTTGCATTTTATGTTATTTCTTGCTCTCACAATTCCCGGATGAAAGCGATTAACAAAAAAGAAAGCGTGGGAACTATTGTAGTTACCACGCCGAGGCTCTGGACTGCCTGCCAATTGTAACAAACAATAGCCCACGCCGAACGGTATATAGCACACCCAGGTGGGGTGTATATATAACACCAGCGTGAGCACCTTGCTCATTATCCTAAATTGGCTGAAATTGTCCAGATTTCGGCGGTGGATAAACGCAAAACGCTCTTCTCTAATATGTCACCGCAACCGTTTGGCGGTTGAGGTTTTCAAAAGTAGTCAAAAGGTTTTGTCTGAGCAAGTAATGTTTAATTATTTATGCAAGACTAAGCAAAGATAGTCCTTTTATCATTTTACAAGGTTGCAGTTCTGCCACTTTTGTGATGAGAATGTGTATAGCACAATGAATCGCGAAAATGTCTGGTCGCTTTACTGTACACAATTGTAATTTCAAAAGAAAACAACAAAAAGAATATAAGATAACTGCGTTAAGGCTGAGAATTACCTATATATTCTCCATCATATAGTGTAAACTAGGATGTTATTTCCTTATTTTCTATTACAACTTTGCAGTCTATTGCATTTTGACTATATTAGCACATCTATAAAAGAGTTACTATGAATAAATACATTGAAATAGAGAGTTACGATGCTCTGTTGCCGCTGATTGTGCCGGGGGCGGTGCTGAGGCACTATGCTTTCCAAAACATTGAGTTCGGGCGCAATGCAGTGCAGTGCCATTTTGAGGATTGTATTTTCTTTGGGTGCTCAATGCCAGATGTTATGCGCGCGGAGCTTGCGCCCGATTGCTGCGTGCTGCCACAGTTGCCTGTGCCGTTCAACCCTTTCCCGGCGCGGTTGTACACAGCGGCTACACTTTATGCGGGGTATGACTACCGCAATCCCTCTACCTTTGAGCATTGTTACGATACCCGCATATACCGTCATTACATGGAGTGTGGCAAGCAGGCTGCCGATATTGCCGAGACGCTTGCGCGTTCGTTGCACGACCATTCGATGAGTGATGCACTGCACGATTTCCTTTCCCGTTACGATGAGTGCAGGGTAGTGGCGGTGATGGGCGGACACGCTCTTTTGCGCACCGATGAGAATTACCGCAAGGTGGTGCTTATTGCAAAACATCTTGCCGAGCAGGGGTGTCTGATGGTAACGGGTGGTGGCCCGGGTGCTATGGAGGCTGCGCATCTTGGTGTGTGGTTTGCCGGGCGCGACGATGTGGCAGTTGATGATGCTTTGATGTTGCTGTCGCAGGCACCATCGTACAAGGATGAGGATTGGCTCTCTTCGGCTTTTGACCTTATGGAGAAGATGCCGCGCGTGAGCGAGTGCTGCAGTGTGGGAATCCCCACGTGGTTCTATGGTCACGAGCCTGCGACGTCGTTTGCTACGCATATAACAAAGTATTTCGACAACAGTATACGCGAGGATATGTTGCTTGCCATTGCAAAGGGTGGTGTCATCTATTCGCCGGGCAGTGCGGGCACAATGCAGGAGATTTTCCAGGATGCAGCACAGAATCACTACCGCACATTCGGTCATGAGAGTCCAATGGTTTTCCTCGACAGCGAATATTGGTGCGGGAAGTTTCCTATCTATCCGTTATTGCAAGGGTTGCACCAGAGTGGTGGGTACAAGAACTTGTTGCTCTCACTGGCCGACACGCCGGCCGAGGCAGAACAGGCGATAATGAGGTTCTTAAAAAACGGAAAGCTTGTGCAAGCGAATTAAAACCAAGTTTACTTGAGTTTTTACAACGAGCGCAGCCAAGGTTCAGGCGCACGAAGTGCGGTTAAAAGTGAAAGTGAAAAGTGAAAACTGAAAGCTTGTGCCAACGAGTGGGCGGAAATTCATTTACGCACAAAACGAGTGCAGCCAAGGTTCAATCGCACGCAGCGAGATTAAAGCTTGTGCCAACGAATTTTTCAATTAAGCGAACGAAAGTAAAACTTGTTTTAACTTTTGTAGTGAGCAAACGAAAAATCAACGAAGTTAGTGGGCGGAAATTCATTTACGCACGAAGTGAGTTTAAAGATAAAAGGTGAAATTGGACCTGTTGGTTTATAAATTTAACCCCTCCGTCCTGCGGACACCTCCCCTAAAGACAGGGGAGGAATATGATTTGATGAATTTGTATTTATATTGTCCACCTGTTTTAGGGGGACGAGCGAAGCGGAGGGGGTGAATATATATAATACGAAATATCTTTAATATACCTTCAATAGATTTTTCGCTTTGCTCAAAATGACAGTGTTCGCGAGATTCCCGAACTCCCTCCGCTACGCTCGTCCCTCTTTCGCAAAGAGGGACAGTTGTGTTTCGCGCAGTGGAATAACAGTTCGCGAGCTTGTCATACTGAACGGAACGCAGTGCAGTGAAGTATCTTTAAATATGCCTTCAATAGATTTTTCGCTTTGTTCAAAATGACAGCTTGTATTTTTATATATAATTACCTAAAAAACAGAATCCGTGGAGTTGCAACTGCAACTCCACGGATTCTGTTTTTATTATGCCTGTATCAATTATTTGATAATGACTTTTTTGCCATTTACAATATAAATACCGGTTGTTGGGTTCTCAACGCGGCGGCCGCTGAGGTCAAAAATACCTTCTACCTCTCCGCCTTCACCTTTCACCTCGGTGATGCCTGTCTCAACCTGAACATTGCTCTTTTCGAATGTCCAAACGCTACCGCCCCATGTATAAGGCTTTGTGAGGACATAGTTCCATGCGCTTGGGTTGATGTACCATGCCGATGAGCCGTTGCCGCTGACAATGCCGATACCTTTGTTGCCCTGATCGGTGGTAGTTTCAATCAATGTCCAATTGTATTCTTTTCCCACCATCAGTGTCTGATCGTCGGCATCGGTGCCGATGTAGGCTGCTTCTCCATTGGCTTTGTTATAGATACATACGGTGCCATCGGTGTTCTTTGCAAAACTCCACAGGAAAATATCGCTGGTGCCTTTGTTGTTTTTTACACCAATTTGCCTGTTGCTTGTGTTGAGTGCTGCATAGTAGTTTGTGAAATATCCGTTGCGGATGTAGTAGTATGCACCAAAATCAAGAGCATCGGCCATTGATGTGCGTGGCATCATCATGAACTGGTTGTAGAGTGCAACGTATGCATTGTACTGCTCCTCGGTTACGCTACCGTCGGTAACAGCCTGTGTAGCCGGGTTGATTACGCTGTTCTGCAAATAATCGATAGCATCCTGTGTAGGTTCTCCTATTTCACCCGGCTTTGCCTTGATGATAATGAGTTCGCACTTCTTTACAAGACCTGCAAGCTGTGCTGTGAAATCAACAACCTCGACGATTCTCCATGTACCGTTATAGCACAATGCAGCTTCGTCCTTCGCGTATACATCACCAGACACCTCTGCGCTGAGACGCTTAACGCTGCCTGTCATGGCTGCATTGTAGCCTTCAACAGCAGAAATTGTAACTGCACCTGGAACGTATGTGAAGTCTCTTGTAGCAATTGTCGCCTTGTCAACTCTTACTGCTGTACCGGCATCTGCCATCTGTACACCTGCATTGTATGAAGGCATTGCAATCTGCTTGCCGCTGTAGAGGTTCTTCATTACATAACCGCCATTTGCTGGAACGAACTGCCACAACTCCTCGGGCTCGGTCTGTGGGGTGTAGTGGAAACGTACACCGTTACCCTTCTGGTACATTGTAGAACCCTCGTACTGGCGCTTGTAGTATGTTGATGCCGAAACAATCTGATATGTCTTGCCTGCTGCGGGCTGAACAATTTCGGCATTCTTGTATGCTGTAATGGCAGCATTGAGTGCTGTCGCGTCCTCGCCTTCTGTGGCTTTGAGGGCTGCCTCAAGAGCATCGTAAACCTCTGCTGCAGGGTAGCCTACGCCGCCACGGATGCTGGCTGCAAGAATCTCTTCAGCCTCTATTTTCGCGCTTTCTACTGCAGTGTATTCCTTTGGTTCAATGTAGTGCTTTGCGTATGTGTAGCCAAGATAGTCAAGAATCTCGTCGTGGCTCTGCAGACGGTTGTAGAAACCGGCCCAGTTCTTCTTGCTTACATGCAGCCAGCCTACCTCGGCAAGTGCAAGCATACGTGGCAGGAGCTGGTATTCGAGCTCCTCTCCGTCGTTGAGCGTCTCGGCCCACAAGTTACACTGCGCACCCCAGCAGAACTCTTCTTTGCCTTCGAGGCTTGTCAATGGGTTGAGAGAGTATACCCTGTCAATTGTATTTACCCAAGTGTCGCCCCAACCACCATAGTATGGCTCGTCAACCCTTGTTTGGTTTGCAGGAACCTGCATGAAGTCGATATAAACGTGAGAATATGGGCAAAGGATGCTGCTGAAACCAAGGTCTGCAGCCTGCTTTGCATACTTTGCACCTCCATCGTTCCATGCCATGATAACCGGCTTTACCTTGTTGTTGGTGTTCCAGTTCTTGAGAACCTCGTCCCAAACAACGATATCCTTGCTGTTCTCGCCCAAAGTCTTGAGGTATGCTCCAAGCTCCTCTACAAGCCAAGACTGCAGTTCGTGTACGCCGGCAAGACCCTCTTCCTGTACGCGGCGCAGACAGTCTGCATTTGTCGCCCACTGCTCGGTAGGACACTCGTCACCTCCCAGGTGAATGTATGGGAAGGGGAATATCTCGGCAACATTGCGCAGTACGCACTTAAGGAAGTCTACAACTTCGTCCTTACCGATGTTCAATACGTCGTGTGAGATTCCGCCCGGAATACGTACTGAGTACTCCTTTGTGGGGTCGCAGCTGAATTCGGGGTAAGATGCAACCGCTGCTACCATGTGACCGGGAAGGTCAATTTCGGGCAGAATATCGATGTTGCGCTCTGCTGCGTATGCAACGATTTCGCGAAGGTCGTCCTGTGTGAACCACATGCCGCGGCCATATTCTGTATCATCGAAGAACTGTGCTCCGTCGCCGTTGCTTGTGAAAGAACCGCTGCGGATTGAACCAATTTCGGTCAACTTTGGATATTCGGGGATTTCGATACGCCAGCCCTGGTCATCGGTGAGGTGCCAGTGCAGACGGTTCATCTTGTAGAGTGCCATAATGTCGAGCACTCTCTTTACCTGGTCTTTGTCGAAGAAGTGACGTGCAACGTCCATCATGAAACCGCGGTGCTGGAACTGTGGATGGTCCTTTATTGCTACAACAGGAATGCTCCATTCGATGCTGCAAAGTTCCTTTGCGAAGAATTCGCGTGGCAACAGCTGTGTAAGTGTCTGCAATGCGTACAATTCACCACCGAAATCCTTTGCCTTTATTTCTATGCCGTTCTCATTTACATTGAGTGTGTAGCCATCCTTGTTGAGTTCGCTGTCGGTTCCGAACCATATCTCGCCGGCTGCGGCTGTGCCTTCGGCCTTCTTCACTGCAAGCTCAATGCCTGCCGATTTCTTCAGCTGGGCAGCAAAACTCTCTACGTGGCCTTTCATCTCGTCGCTGTTGTATGCGATTGCATTCAGCTTTGTGAGGTCGAAAGAGGTTTCACTAATTGTAATCTCCTGTGGGTAGGGTATGAGTGTAATCTTGCTCATGTTCTCGAACGCGCTTGCGTCTAAGAACTTCACTGCATTGTTCTGGTCGCCACTGTTCCATAGACCTACGCAGGCGCGTGAGTCGCCGGGGCCGCCCCAAAGGTTCATTGAGATGTTTGTATTGCCCTTGGGCTGAATCTCATAACCGCCAATGCTGTGTGTTGTCTCGTTTATGAAGAACTTGCTTACACCGCTTGGCGATGTGGCTGCGTTCACCATCTGGTTGGTAGCTGCGGAATTCACGTAAAGAGTGTATCCCTTCTTGTTTGTGAAAGTGTAACCGTCGGTTTCGTTACCTGTGATTTTCCACAATTGGGCATTGCCGCCCAATGCTGCGCCGATGGTAATCTGTGTGCCCGAAGTGTTGGCTGTCAGGGCGTCTCCACCATTAGAGAACTGGATGAGATACCACTTTGTGTTCTCATCGGTGCTTATGGTTGGGAAGCCTTGCGCAAAGATACTTGCCAGTCCCATAAACAACCCCATAAAGAATAGAATTGATTTTTTCATAAAATTTATAATTAGTTAAACAGTATCCTTTTTTGATGTGAGTGCTACACACGATACAATGTTGCAAATATAGTTCAAAAATCCTTAAAATAGGTTATTCACCTTATTAAATTTAAGTAATAATATAGATGTTGACCCGCAACTCATTTTTCTTCGCGAACTTGTCATCCTGACCATTCCTTAATGTAATAATTAAAGAGGTTTTCGATGAGCGCAGCGAATAACAGGATGTGAAGGATCTCAAGCCGCGTTTAAAATAGATGCTTCGACTTCGCTCAGCATGACATTTAAACGTAGGGTCAACTGCTAAGCAGTTGATCCACATTCTGAAAAACGTGATTATTGCTGCTGTCGGCATTAATATTCTTGAACTCTTTCAGCGGTATATATTGCCCAAGGTGGTTCCAGCATATTGCCAGCTCCTTTTTGTTCTTGAAGATGTCATGTCGACCGTAGTGGAGACATCCCGTTTGCTGTAGTATAGATCCTTTGACAGCGTTCAGACGTGCTGCCCGAAAAAACAAATCTTGGGTCAACATCTATATTATAGCTTAAATTTATAATGCTTATGGCTGTAAAATTCCCTTGCTGTTACAAGGCTCTATGATTTTATTCAATTCTCATTGGGTTAATGTAAATAAAAATTACCATAATGCAGACGTTGGCTTTTTTGCCAAATGCGCTTTTTTTCTTAAATTTGCATACTCTTTTCTATTAAAAAACAAACCGATGAACAAATTACTATTGTTGGCTATACTTTCTGCATGCATGCTGTTTTCGTGTGGGGGTGATAATGCGGCCGAAGAGGGTGGTGGGTATTCTTCACTAACCGAAGTAAAGCACGTTGTTCCCGAGAAACCGAACAGAATATTCTATTTGAACGGCAAGCGCCTTTTTCGTGACGACAATGATACACACTTGGCTGCTGCCGAGAAAATAGGTATTGAACCGCTTGCCTCTCGCGAGGGTATAAAGAGTGCATCACGTGAACTGGTGCCAATTGGTGGAGCGATGCGTTTTGGTGAACCCTTTGTGGTTGACAGGCTCGTACACTCCAGTCCTTTCCTTGTTCCCGAGGCTGCAAAGCTGTTGCACGATATCGGCAATGCTTTCCACGACTCACTCCGCAACAAGCATTTGCCGGCATATAGCGTGATTGTGACTTCTGTTCTAAGAACCGATGCCGATGTCAAAAGCCTATCAAGAACAAACATAAACGCATCGAAGCGCTCGGTGCACTGCTACGGTACCACTGTAGATATTACATACACCCGTTTTGTGAAGCACGATGATGAAGGCCCCGATGCGCGCGATGTCGATTTGAAGGCGGTGCTTACCGAGGTTTTGCGCGATTTGCGCGAGCAAGGACGTTGCTATGTAAAGTATGAAGTAAAGCAGGCATGCTTTCACATCACTGCACGAAAATAAGCCTGATATAATTGACGAATAGATTGAATATGTTTTTAATATATGCCATTCGTCAAACAAATATACCCTTCCGCGGTTGCGGAAGGGTATATTTATTATAGATTATAAGACCTTTGTATTCAATTGAATAGTTCGTCTCGTTGGAGGTATGCTATAACTTCACCCCTCTCTACATGGTCGCCCTGCTTTGCACATACCTCAACAAGGCGTCCACCAAGGCCTGTTGCTACCGGTTGCAGTTCGCCCCATGGTGTTATTATTGTACAGAACAGTTCGTCGGCTGTATAATGACGGCCTATTGCAGGTGCATGTGAAACGCCCTCTACAGCAACCTCCCAAATAATCTGTCCCTTTTCGGCAGCAATGATGGGGTCGGCCTTTGCGTGCTTGATGGCCTTGATTTCCTCAATGCTCACACCCTTGCTTGCCATCTCGCTGTCCTTTGCCTTTTCAATGTCGGCCAGGAAGCGCTCTTTTGCTACACCGCTCCTGTAGTCGCGGTATTGGCGGTCGTGCATAGCGAATTCCCAAAGCTCCTCGTCGTCCTCGCCGGTATCCCAGCCAAGTTCCTGCATCTCCTTACGGTAACTTTCCAATGCATCGGGGTAGAAACTCTGCGGGTCGGCTGTTGTGAACTCATAGCCCTTCTCCTTGGCGAGTTCAATGATTTCGGGTGCAAGTTCACCCGGCAGTCGACCGCTCTTTCCCAGTATCATACCCCACATGCTCTCGTCCATGCGGCTGAAACGTGGCTCGTCCTGGGCACGTGAAAGCAGGTTCATGAGTGCTATGTTCTTGACATACTGGCTGAACGGAGTAACGAGTGGAGGATAGCCTACGCGTGGCCATACGTATGCCACCTCGTTGAACAGTTCGACCATCAACTCGTCGAGTGTGTATGTGGGCTTGCCCTTGCTCTGCAGGATACCGTTTATTCCTTTATGTACGCCCGCGAGGTCGGACATCATTGAGCCCATCATGCCGCCTGGGAGTCCGCTTGTGAGCAACAACGAACTCATCAACTTGTTGTTGTTGTCCATGAACACACCAATCCACTCATCTATGAATTCCTGGGTCAGGCTGCGCACCTTCATGTAAGCATTCATATTGATTTCAGGCACTTTAAATCCTGCATCTTTAAGCATTGCTTGAACGCTGATTACATCGGGGTGTACCTTGCCCCAAGAGAGTGGTTCAACTGCTGTGTCAATGATGTCGCAGCCGTTCTTGCACACCTCGAGTATTGATGCCATTGACAATCCCGGTCCGCTGTGTCCGTGATATTGTATGATGATTTCGGGGTGTTTATCCTTTATGCTCTTTGTCAGGCGACCCAAGAATGCAGGGCGGCCAATGCCGGCCATGTCCTTAAGACATATTTCGGTGGCACCTGCAGCAATAAGCTCATCGGCAAGGTTGCTGTAGTATTCTACAGTATGAACGGGTGATGATGTTATACACAGCGTTGCCTGCGGTATCATGCCTGCCTCAAGAGCATACTTTATTGATGGAATTATGTTTCTTGAGTCATTCAGACCGCAGAAGATACGTGTGATATCAACACCTTGAGCCTTTTTAACCTTATACATAAGGCGACGCACATCGGCCGGAACCGGGAACATACGCAGGCCGTTGAGTGCCCTGTCGAGCATGTGGGTCTGTATTCCGGCTTCGTTGAAATATTTTGTAAAACTTCGCACAGCCTTGTTGGGGTTCTCTCCCGCCATGAGGTTCACTTGCTCGAATGCTCCTCCGTTTGTCTCTATTCGTGAGAAACATCCCATCTCAACAATTGCCGGCGCTACTTTTTCCAACTGCTCAGCCAAAGGCTGGAATTTGCCCGATGACTGGAACATGTCGCGGTAAACCAAACTGAACTTAATCTCCTTTTCCATAATAATGACTGTTTGTGGAGTAGTGTATAACTACCTTATGGTTTGTTATTGTTATCCTACTTGCAAAGTTAGCGGCTTTGTGTTTAAAACCTAATTTTTGATGGGGAATTTTTAAATTATTTTGGTTTGTTCTGTCTTATTTATTTTTAGACATTAATGTTCTGGATTATAAATTCTTTGTTACTGATATTTGTTTCAGTGTTTTATATATCTTTTTACTGCTGTTGCTCATTTATATGGTAATTTCTATCTCTCCGGCTGTTTGTGCTGACGCAGTTCTGTGGATTGAGGTTTGTGTCATAAACTGATTTCTTACGCTTATGTGATGCGGTATGTTCGTACGGTGCATGGTTTCTGCGCTTTGTCAATACGGGTAACGGTGGTGTTGTTTCAAAAAACATGACGTGTATTGTCATTGGTGGCATTGTTGCTAAAAATGTCCTCTGTTTATGAAAAATATCGGTGAAAAGGAGTAAAATTTGTGTAAATATGCTCTTGATTTCACCAATAAATATGTAATTTCACCACTAAATATTGCAATTTGCCAAATTAAACGGCTATATATCGTCATTTTGTGTGATTTGAGAAATGAAATGCGACATTTGCACTGCAAAACCCGTGAAAAGATTGTTTTTTACACTTGTTTATATATGGGTTTTATGGGTTTTTGTTTGAATTAACACTATTTACTGATAGACTGATTTTATGAGACATTATCTTTCATACATTGAAGATGTTGTTAAGGGTGGCTGGGACAAACCGGCTATAACAAACTATGGTGGCAGTTCTTATAAGAATTGTGATATTGCAAAAAACATTGAAAGATTGCACCTGCTTTTCGAACGTTGTGGTATAAAAGAGGGCGAAAATATTGCAATATGTGCCCGCAACTCGGCCGAGTGGTGCATCGCTTTTCTTGCAATCTCTACCTATAAGGCTGTAGCAGTGCCTCTGCTTGCCGATTTCCTGCCCGAAAATATTGCCAATCTTGTAAAAGTGTCGGATAGCCGTTTGCTGTTTGTAGACAAGAATGTGTTTGCGGGATTGCAACGTGCAGGTGTTGTGGGCGGCTTTGGTGAATATGAAAATTTTGCAGGTGTATTTGATATCGTAACCTACGAAGGTATAATCGGTTGTGGTAACAGATGTGATGTAAAAGTTGAAGATGTCGACAACGCTTTCTTGCAGAAATATCCTAATGGAATGTCTGCTGCTGATGTTAAATTCAACCATTCCGCCTTGGATGAACTTAATGTAGTAAGTTATACATCTGGTACAAGCAGTTCGCCAAAGGGTGTCATGCTTTCGGCAAAGTCACTTTCGGGAAATGTGGAGATTGCGCGCAAACTTGTTCCTGTTGCGGCGCAAAAGCCTGGTAATACATTGTCTATTTTACCTCTCGCCCATATCTTTGGCTTGGCTTTTGACTTCCTTCTTCTTTATGGCTGCGGATGCCACATGCATATATTCACAGAGAAGCCGGTACCGGTGCGTTTGCTTAAAGCATTGTCCGAGGTAAAGCCATTTATCTTCTTGACAGTGCCAATGTTAATAGAGAAGATTTTCAGGGCAAAGGTAATTCCTACACTTAACAAACCGGTGATGAAGCTCCTGACTTCAATTCCTGGTGTCCGCCGTCTCATATTTAATAAAGTGCGTTCAACTATTATCAATACCTTCGGCGGTAATCTTGACAGAGCCGGTTTCTTCATTGGCGGTGCAGCCATAAGCAAGGATGTTGACAAGGTGATGAAAAGGATAAGGATTCCCTATGCTGTCGGTTATGGTATGACTGAGTGCGGTCCGCTAATCAGCTACGTGGCTTCATATCACCCTACAATACACGAAGCAGGCGGCATTGCCGGTCCCACAATTGAGGTGCGCATAGACTCCGAGAGGGCTACAAAAGTGCCTGGCGAGATACAGGTGCGCGGTGATGTTGTTACAACGGGGTATTATAAGAATCCCGAGGCTACAAAGGCGGCCTTTACCGCTGATGGTTGGCTGAAGACCGGTGACATGGGTATTGAGCCACGCAAAGGTATCATATATATTAAAGGCCGTTGCAAGAATATGATTCTCACCGGTAGTGGCCAGAATATCTACCCCGAGGAGATTGAGGACTTGATTGTACGTCTTCCTTACATTACCGAATGTCTGGTTGTTGGTCGCAATCATGCGCTTGTGGCGCTCATTGTCCCCGACTATGATGCTTTGAAGGCGGCCGGCATTCCCGAGGATAAGGTGCAGGAGATTATAGAAAACAGCGTCTTTGAACTGAATGCAAAATTGCCTGCATATAGCCAGATATCGCGTTGCGAACTTCGTCGTGAACCGTTTGAAAAGACCCCTAAACTGAGCATCAAGCGTTTCATGTACAATTAAGGTGGGATGTGAAAGCTGCGAGTAAGCGAGTGTGTGGAAGTTTACTTACACACAAAGCGAGCGAAAGCAGGTTCAATCGCACGGAGTGCGGTTAAAGCGGAAAACGTAATGCCGGGGTTAAAGCAAGAAGTAACTTTAGTTTTGTATCTTTAATTTATATTATTGATAGTGATTGATTTGATTGTCCCGGGGTGCGGTACCCCTGTGTCCCGGGATGTTTTTGTTTTCAAGGAATAGATTGAAATACCTTTAAACATGTTCATACGTGCCGGATACTAATTTCGGGCATCGATTGTAAATGTAGTGTGAAAAAATGTTAACTGTGTGCAATTTTTGTACTTTTAAAAGATAAAAAAAGGTCCAAATTAAGTTAATTGATAGTAATAATTTAGTTAATTGGATGCAATTTAGGAAATTTGTACAAATAGTTCATTGATTTTGAACCGGCCACAGTGCCATATAAAAATAGAAATAATAATTTTTGAGATATTATGAAACACTTTGTTAGTCTATTGAATGATTCGGTAAAGAACAATTGGGATTTGCCGGCAGTGACAAATTTTGGTGCAAATACCTATACATATGGCCAGATGGCTGAGCAGATTGCGAAGTATCACATTCTCTTCAGCGAGGCGGGTATCAAAAAAGGCGACAAAGTCGCTCTCTATGCACGCAACTCGGCAGAGTGGGTAATTGCCTATTTTGCTACATTGACATACGAGGCAGTCTCTGTACCTTTCCTTCCCGATTTTATTCCGGCGGCAGTCGCTGAGTTGGGTGCATTCTCGGAGTGTAAGTTGCTCATTGCCGATGATATCGCATTCAATAGCTTGAAAGAGAACGAAAAATATATCAAGCAGCTTGAGTCTACCAAGGGCTTTGCAGGCATTATCAATGTAAAGGATATAAGTGTCAGCTTGGCAACAGAGAAGGCTTTGGCCGCTGCGCACGAGACTCTTGATGAGCATTTTGCAAAACTCTATCCAAATGGATTTACAGTAGATTCAGTGAATTACTACCCCCAGGAGCGCGACATGGAGGCTGTTGTTGAAATAAGTTTCACATCTGGTACAACAAGTGCAACATCAAAGGGCGTTGTCCTGCCTGCACGTTCATTGTCCGTGAACCTTGATTTCGCACGTCGCGAGATTCCTGCCACACGTGGTGCACACATCTTTGCAATCCTTCCTATGGCACACATGTTCGGCCAGACATTTGACGTCCTCTTCCCGTTGGCAGGCGGCTGTCACGTCTATGTAATGCCAGGCAAGCCGACTCCGGCACGTCTGTTGGGCGGTCTGGGCGCTGTAAAACCATTCATGTTCCTCACAGTCCCATTGGTTGTAGAGAAAATCTTCAAGTCAAAGGTGTTCCCTGCAACACGCAGTTTCCCTGCAAACGTACTTCTTAAGATACCAGGTCTTGACAGAATCGTGCTCAACAAGATAAAGAAGTCTCTGCTTACAGCCTTCGGTAACGGCTTTACTACAGGTCTTATCCTTGGTGGTGCAGCACTTAACCGCGAAGTCGAGGATTTGCTCAAGCGCATGAAATTCCCATATGTTGTAGGTTATGGCATGACCGAGTGCGGTCCGCTCATCTCATATTGCGACAAGAGCGAGTTTGTGAAGTATTCTTGTGGTAAAAAGGCCAATCCACTTGAACTTCGCATCGATTCGGCCAACCCACGCCGCATCCTTGGCGAGATTCAGGTTAAGGGTGATGCCGTAATGCTTGGTTACTACAAGAACGAAGAGGCGACAGCCGCTACATTTACCAAGGATGGATGGTTGAAGACCGGTGATATGGGTATTGTCGACAGTAAGGGCAATGTCTTCATCAAAGGCCGTTGCAAGAACATGATTCTCACAGGTAGTGGACAGAATATCTACCCCGAGGAGATTGAGGACAAAATCAACAACCTTCCATACGTGGTCGAGTCATTGGTTGTTGGCCGCAAGAATGCAATTGTTGCACTTGTTGTTGCCGACTATGAGGCCGGCAAGAAGGATGGTCTTGACGAGAAGGCACTTGAGAAGCTTGTCGATGAGAACGTACTTGCGTTGAATGCCGAGTTGGCCGCTTATAGCAAAATCGGTTACACCGAGATTCGTCGCGACGGCTTTGAGAAGACTCCAAAACAGAGTATCAAACGCTACATGTACAGTTGATGAATTGATATCTTCCCTATAAATTGCCCGCTCCGTAAAAGCGGGCAATTTTTTTTATTATGTGCCATTTTTTTGCCTTGTTGCATACCTTTTTGTTTTCAATGCTGCACATTTGGCAATGTTTTGTGCAAAATATTTGTGACTTTGAAAAATATTTTAGATATTTGCACCATCAAATCAAACACACAATCAATAACTATGAGACATTTTGTAAGCTATTTCAATGATTCGGTAAAGGCGCATTGGGATTTGCCGGCTGTAACCAACTTTGGTAAAGAGACCTATACTTATGGTCAGATGGCCGAGCAAATTGCAAAATACCATATTCTTTTCAGTGAGGCCGGTATTAAAAAAGGTGACAAAGTCGCTCTTTATGCACGCAATTCGGCAGAGTGGGTAATTGCATATTTTGCAACACTGACATACGATGCGGTGACTGTACCGTTCCTCCCCGATTTTATTCCTGCTGCAGTGGCTGAACTTGGCTCTTTCTCGGAGTGCAAGCTCATTATTGCCGATGACATTGCTATCAATGGTTTGAAAGAGGATTCCCAAAATATTGCACAGTTAGAGGCTACAGAGGGTTTTTCGGGTATCCTGAACATAAATGACCTGAGCGTGGCTCATGCAACCGACAAGGCGTTGGCTGCAACACGTGAGACGCTTGACGAGCACTTTGCAAAGCTTTATCCCTCAGGACTCAAGGCTGACGAAATCAATTACTACCCCGAGGAGCGCGACATGGAGGCCGTTGTTGAAATCAGCTTCACATCGGGTACCACAAGTGCGACATCAAAGGGTGTTGTCCTGCCTGCACGTTCACTGTCGGCAAACCTCGAGTTCGGTCGTCGTACTTTGCCTGCTACTCCCGGTGGAAATATCTTTGCCGTACTCCCCATGGCTCACATGTTCGGCCAGGCATTTGATGTCCTCTACCCAATAACCAGTGGCTCTCATATATATGTGATGCCCGGCAAACCATCGCCGACACGTCTCATAAGCGGCCTGGGTACCGTCAGACCATATATGTTCCTTACAGTGCCTTTGGTTATAGAGAAAATATTCAAGTCAAAGGTGTTCCCGATAATACGCAAGAACCCGGCGAAGTTGCTTTTGAAGATACCGGGGCTTAGAAGAATTGTCCTTAACAAGATAAAGAGTTCGCTGTTGACAGCATTCGGTAACAATTTCTCGGTAGGTGTAATCATTGGTGGTGCAGCACTCAACCGCGAGGTCGAGGATTTGCTCAAACTGATGAAGTTCCCCTACACCGTAGGTTATGGAATGACAGAGTGCGGTCCTATCATATCATATTGCGACAAGGCCGACTATGTAAAATACTCATGCGGAAAGTATGTCGGTTCGGTAGATATCCGCATAGACTCATCCAACCCATACCGCGTGCTTGGCGAAATTCAGGTTAAGGGTGATGCCGTTATGCATGGCTATTACAACAACGAAGAAGCTACATCGGCTGCTTTCACAAGCGATGGTTGGTTGCGTACCGGTGATATGGGTATTTTCGACCGCAAGGGCAATCTCTTTATCAAGGGTCGTTGCAAGAATATGATTCTTACTGCAAGTGGACAGAATATCTACCCCGAGGAGATTGAGGACAAGATAAACAACCTTCCATATGTTGTAGAGTCATTGGTAGTTGGTCGCAAGAATGCTCTTGTGGCACTTGTGGTTGCCGATTATGATGCCGGCAAGAAGGCAGGCCTCGACGAAAAGGCTCTTGAGAAACTCATCGATGAGAACGTACTCGCTTTGAATGCCGAGTTGGCAGCGTACAGCAAAATCGGTTACACCGAGATTCGTCGCGACGCTTTTGAAAAGACTCCAAAGCAGAGTATCAGAAGATTTATGTATTCGTAAATATTTTTTACCAAACAGCAACGCTCCAAACCACATGGTTTGGAGCGTTGCTGTTTGTGTTTTGTTGGCCAAAACAGCTGTTCCGGGTGAAAGTTTTTGATGTCTCGCTATAAAATCTTACCTTTGCTGTCAATAACAGAACGGATTATGAAAATAACAATTATACAGCAGGATATAGCTTGGAAGGACGTAGAAACCAATATCGATAACCTTGAAAAGCTCGTTGCCGCTGCCGCGAAGGCCGACCTTTATCTCTTTCCCGAGATGTGCTCAACGGGCTTCTGTATGCAGCCACAGGGTGTTGCCGAGGAGGTGGACGGTGCAACAGTGCAGTTGATGAAGCGCCTTGCAGTTGAGTACGATGCAGCAATGGCGGTGCCTGTGATGGTGTACGATAACGGCAAATACTACAACCGTATGTACTTCATAACTCCCGATGGTGTTGTGGGGCAATATGACAAGAACAACCTTTTTGAATATAGCGGCGAAGACAAGGTTTTTGCTCCAGGAACAGAGAGTGTCATTTGGCAGTGGCGAGGTGTACGTTTCCGTCCGGTAATCTGTTACGATTTGCGTTTTCCTGTATTCCTTTACAACAGGGCACAGTATGATGTCCTGCTAATCTCGGCCAACTTCCCCGACAGCCGTCTCCTTGCGTGGGATACACTTGTTCGTGCACGTGCCATTGAGAATATATGCTATGTAGCGGCAAGCAACCGCGTAGGTGCCGACGAGTATGGCACATACAAAGGGCACAGCGTGATTTTGAGCCCTTACGGGCAGACGCTGGCATCCTGCAACGACAACGAGCAGGGCAGTGTGACTGTGGAACTTGATGACGAGATGTTGCAGAAAATAAGAGTGATGCAACAGTTCAATAGGTAATTATGATAGAGGTGCTTGATTAAAGCATCTCTATTATTTTGTTATATTCCGGAATCTCCTGCAGGAATGTGAATGAGTTGTTCGCATAATCCATCTTGCAGCAGTAGTGTTGCAGGCCATTGCTAACAATCAGGTAATCGACCTTCAGTATAAGGTTGTAGCGCGAAATCTGTGCAAAGACCTCTTTGGTAATCTTTACCGTCGGCGCCTTGTATTCGATGATTACACGCGGTTTCAAAGCCTTGTCATACACCACGGTGTCGCAACGGCGGTTCATGCCGTTTAGTGTTATGGCAATCTCGTTCCCCATCAGTGCAGCGGAATAGCCCTTGTAGTCGAGTAAATAGTGTACAAAGTGCTGTCGCACCCACTCCTCAGGGGTTAGTGCCACATAGCAACGGCGCAGAGTGTCGAAAATCTGTCTTTTGCCATCGTTTACGGTTATTTTTGTATCGTATGCCGGTAGGTTAAGTGCAAGCATTTTATTATCTTTGTAACGCAATGTGCAAAGATAGATTATTTTATCGGTATTTTGCGTCTAAGTGAATAATTATGGCAAAATATACATACGAATCAATAATGTCGGAACTCAAATCGGGTATCTACCATCCCGTCTATTACCTTATGGGCGAGGAGGGTTACTACACCGACAAGATAACCGACTACATTATAGAACACTCTCTCGCCGAGGTTGAGCGCGATTTCAACCTCACTGTCTACTATGGCCTTGAGAGTGATATCGACACCATTGTCACAGCAGCCAAGCGCTTCCCAATGATGGCCGAGCGCCAGGTAATTGTCGTGCGCGAGGCGCAGTTGCTCAAGAACCTCGACAGCCTGCTTTTCTATCTGCAGAACCCGCAGCCTACAACAGTGCTTGTCTTTGCCCACAAGAACGGTTCCATTGACAAACGCAAGAAGGTTGCCACGGAACTGGAGCGTAAGGGTGTTGTTCTCGATTCCAAAAAGATGAAGGACGAGAACTTGCCGTCGTTCATCAATGCCTGTCTGCGCGAAAAGGGGCTTGCGGCCGACAACAAGTCGGTGCAGATGATGCGTGAGTCTATTGGTGCCGACCTTGCCCGCATTGCCGGCGAGATAGACAAACTGGCTATTGCCATGCCGCAGGGTACAACAACCATTACGCCCGAACTTGTTGAGGAACACATTGGCATAAGCAAGGAGTACAATAACTTCGAGCTGCAGAATGCTCTTGTGAACAAGGATATCTATAAGGCAAACAAGATAATAAACTACTTTGCCCAGAACCCAAAGAAGAACCCAATCCAGATGACCTTGGCACTGCTGTTCAGCTTCTTCTCCAATGTCATGATGGCATATTATGCCCCCGAGAAGACCGAGCGCGGAGTGGCCGAGTTCTTGGGTCTGCGCAGCACGTGGGGAGTCGCCGACTATATCACTGCAATGCGTAACTACAAGGCAATGCATGTTATGGAGATTCTGCACCTTATACGTCTTGCCGATGCACAGTCAAAGGGCGCCGAAGGCCCGCAGTTGCCCGATGGCGAAATCATGCGTGAACTCCTGTACAAGATTCTGCATTAAAACAGAAAAAACACAAAAACAATGATAAACAGAAATTTGGATGGCTCGGATATAACCTTCGAGCAAGATGGAAAATTGCAATTCAATGAAGAGGCGCACCGCTATTCTTTGAACGGAGTGGAGTTCCGCTCGGTGAGCAATGTGGTGGGAATGTTCTTCCGCGAGTTCGATGCTATGGGCATCAGCCTAAAAAAGTGCTGTGGCGACGAATTGGAGGCTGCCAAACTACGCGAGGTATGGGAGAGTAAAGGAGCTATAGCAAGCCAGGCCGGCACATTTGTGCACAAGCAGATTGAGGATTACCTCAACGGCAAGCAGACCCCCGATTTGCTTTGCGATGTCAGCTATAAAGGAGAATATGTGAAGGTGAATGAAACTGTAGACATTTCACGCGAATGGAGTTACTTCAAGGCGTTCGAGAGAAACACACCGTTCCAACCGTTCCGCACCGAGTGGAGAGTCTATGATGCCGATGCACGCATTGCCGGCACGCTCGACTTTGTTTGCTGCTGCCCCGATGGTACATACGAGATTTATGACTGGAAACGCAGCAACAAGATTGACCCCACCGAGCGCAATCCGTGGGCAAATGGCTTGAATGGTCTTGAATACCTCACAGATACATCCTACAGCCACTACTGCCTGCAGCAGAATCTCTACCGCTATATGATTGAGAAAAACTATGGCATAAAGATTAGCCGCATGAACCTCGTTGTGCTGCACCCCGAACTTCCAACATACAAGGTAGTGCCTGTCCCCGTAATGGAACGCGAGGTGGCGCATATAATAAGGAAGATAAGTTAAATAAAATATCAGCACAATATTATTGACTTGTTATGTTGAGCGTATGTAAGATTTTCATTGAATTTCTATTGCCGGTATTTAGCAAATAACAGTAATAAATAAAGGAACAAAACTATTTACATCAAAGAATGATGTGAAAAAGTTTTGTTCCTTTTTATGCTACAAATCGCAATTAGTTTAGCTGTTGGTTAAAAACAGTCGGGTTAGTGGTTAGGCAACTTATTATATATTAAAGATTTATCTCACTTCTTAGTTGTTGAAAATAAACCTTATTTCTTGTTTTATTATATCTGCAATAACTCTCTGGCCGTTGTTGTTTATATGTATCTGGTCTCGATAGTGGCTTTCTTGAAGATATGAAATATCTTTTATAAGTTTTATATTGTTGTCGGAAGCCCACTTTTCTATCATTTGTCCTTTGTGATTGTAGGCATATTTTCTGATTTCTGAAATTTCGGCATGCAGAATTACAATCAATGGAATATTGGCATTTTCGGCAATGGATTTTAGTTCTTGCCAGCCATTGTTGAATTTTTCGCCTTTGTCTATACCTTTAAGGACTTTTTGGTCAGGGTCTAAATTATTGCCTTTCGGCATTAAGCGTGGAATTATATATCTGTCTATTACCTCTAATATAGCTAAAGGATATTGCTTGGCTGGAAATGATTTATGTATACCTACTGTTGGTGAAAAATCCATTATGTCATTGGCATCGTGGCTACTTAGTAGAACAAAAATGGCTTTGGCATTAAATGTTCCCCATTGCTTTAAATATGCCGCGCAGTTGTCAGCCCCCCAAGAGCCGGCCGATATATTAAGCATTTGGAAATCTGTTTCTTTAGATATTATGTTAGTGGCTAATGAGTCGTTGTGCGTTTGTGAGCCACCGTTTATTACACTGTCTCCAATGCCTAATATGATTGTTTTGGTAGAGTCGGGCTCTTGGTTTCTTTGACAGTAGGAGTTTGTGAAAAAATATTTCCCAAACCTCGTCATTTCCTGGTTGGGTGCAAACATATATTCATATTTATCGCTTTTGACATATAAAGGCATTTTTCCGAATCCCCAAATACAACGGAGCAGAATTTCTGCTGTTAGAATTATGCAGAATAACAAACATAAAAAAAGTACAATCTTTTTTGTGGTTTTAGCCCTGAATGATACTAGTTCGAATTTCATCTTTTGACTTTCATTGAATGTGATAGTCAAAGGCTACGATAACTATCGGTTACTCTTCTGTTTGCTATATGGCATAAAAAAGCGTGAAGCCTTGTACTGTCGCTCGCTTCACGATCTGAGGCTCGTAGGAATTGCCCTGTTTGTCGAAACGAGCAACGTATAAGCCCCACGCCGATATGTATAACAAACCTTTATACCAATAGTTGCCAATTGTGTTTGAGTACACCAATGGCTGTACGGGTATTTTAGGTATGTGCATAACACACCTTTGGGGCATTCACGTTGCTTTGTTCTTGACAAACAATTTGAAATTTTCCTACGATTTCAGATCGTCAAAACCAAAGCGTAGTAAACGCCTTAATATGTCTGGTCTCTTTTGTTTGACCGTTACAAAGATATATTAAATGAATCTAAATATAAAGTTTACCTCCATTATTTTATGATTCCTTTTCCTTGCTACAGCAATCAATTGTTGTGTGGTAATATTTGATTTTGAAAAGTATTTACTTTTTGCCGATAATTGGTGTATTACAATCCTTTTTGTCATAAATTAATCAAAAGAGGTCTGAACAAAAAAATTGTTCAGACCTCTTTTGATGTTATATTCTCAATATTAGATATCTCCTTTTTGTGGTTGATATGATATTTATATGAGAATTTCTTGGACGAACCGATGCGTTCGCCCTTGCATATTATTTCATCAGCTCAATGCTGCGCTTTACAAAGTTGTTCAACGCCTCGCCTGTGAGCATGTTGTTCTGCAATAGGGTGATGTCGATGAGCTGCTTCACGGTGTTGTCACCGGCAGCATACTCGGCAAGGATACCCTCCTTGTTGCTTTTGGCTGCGGTAATCTCCTTCTCAATCTCAAAGAGCTCGTCCTTCTCGCTCTGTGGAACATCCTCCTCTTTCTTGCCTGTGCGTGCATCGTAGAGTGCCTTGCGGCGGCTCTCGAGTGACTCGGTCTGCGCGTTCAACGGCTGCAGCTTCTCGGCGCAAGCACTCTCTGCATTCTCAAGCACGCGCTTGATGAGCGGATGCTCCTCGTTGAGCAGCACAGTGTACATGTAGGGCATCTCGCCATAGAATGACATACCGCCCTGGATGGCTGCCATGTCCTTCATGCGGCGCATATACTCGGCCTGTGTAATCATCACCGGTGCTGCTGTCTCGCCCATGGCCTGTGTCATAACGTGGAACTCCTTCTTCTCCATCTTTGGCAACTGGCTCTCGAACACACCTGTCAATACCTCGCGCTGTGCGGTGCCAATGACGCTCTCCTTTCTATCCTCCTTTACAATGAGGTTGTCGATGATGTCGCTGTCAACACGTGTGAAGCGTGTTTTCTCGAACTTCTGCTCAAGCAGGCTGATGAGGGCCACATCCAACTGGCCATCCATCAACAGCACGTTGTAGCCCTTGTTCTTTGCGTTATCTATGAAGCTGTACTCCTTCTCCTTGTCATTGGAGTAGAGGTAGATGACGTTGCCATCCTTGTCGGTCTGCTCGGCTGCCACAAGTGTCTTGTACTCCTCGTAGGTGTACATCTTTCCGTCGGTATCCTGCAAAAGCGAGAACTTGTTTGCCTTGTCATAGAAATCCTCTTCGGTGAGCATGCCGTAGTGGATGAAAATCTTCAGGTCGTTCCACTTCTCCTCGAACTCCTTGCGGTCGCTCTTGAAAATCTGTGCAAGACGGTCCGATACCTTCTTTGAGATATATGTAGAGATTTTCTTCACGTTAGAGTCGCTCTGCAGGTATGAGCGTGACACGTTCAGCGGGATGTCCGGCGAGTCAATCACACCGTGCATCAATGTGAGGAAGTCGGGTACAATACCCTGTACCTCGTCGGTCACATATACCTGGTTGCAGAAGAGGAGAATCTTGTTCTTCTGCAGCTCCAGGTTGCTCTTTACCTTTGGGAAGTAGAGCACACCTGTGAGGTGGAACGGGAAATCAACGTTCAGGTGAATCCAGAAGAGTGGCTCGTCGCTCATGGGGTAGAGCTTGCGGTAGAACTCCTTGTAGTCCTCGTCCTTGAGTTCACTTGGCTTGCGTGTCCACAGCGGGGTTGTGTCGTTGATGATGTTGTCCTCGTCGGTATCAACCTGCTTGCCATCCTTCCACTCCTTCTTTTTGCCAAAAGCAATCTCAACAGGCAAGAAACGGCAGTATTTGTTCAAAATTCCGTTTATGCGGCTCTCGCTGAGGAACTCCTTGCTGTCCTCGTCGATGTACATTATGATGTCCGTTCCGCGCTCGGCTTTCTCTACCTCTTCAATAGTGTATTCGGGGCTGCCGTCGCAGCTCCATTTAACAGCCTGTGCGCCGTCGCGATATGACTTTGTCACAATCTCAACCTTCTTCGATACCATGAATGCCGAGTAGAAACCAAGACCAAAGTGACCTATGATGCTGTTTGCTGTGTCCTTGTATTTCTCAAGAAAATCTGTAGCGCCCGAGAGGGCAATCTGGTTGATGTACTTCTCAATCTCTTCGGCTGTGAGACCGATACCGTTGTCGCTCACGGTGATGGTGTCTGTGCCAAGCGTAACTCTTACTCTTGGTGTGCCAAACTCGCCTTTGAACTCGCCTCTCTCGTACAGAGTCTTCAATTTCTGTGTGGCATCAATTGCGTTCGATACAATCTCGCGTAGAAAAATCTCGTGGTCGCTGTACAAGAATTTCTTGATTACGGGGAAAATGTTTTCAGTAGTTACCCCAATGTTTCCTTTCTGCATATTGTTAAGTTTTTTAAGTTTATGTATTGTACTTATTGCTCCCCTGTGCAGGGGAGCGGGCTGGGGGAGTATAATAACCTCTCTACCTCATATAAACAAAAAAAATGCCAGTTGTTCTATAACTGACATTTTGGCAGATAATGAGTGACTGAAAAGCGCATTGCTGCGTTACGCTCACTGTGTTGGTCAATGCTTCTCAAACAGATGCTTGTACTTTGTTCTTGTCATTGAACTGCGTTCCCATACATAGTCGCTCTCGGCCGAGGAGAGGCTGCACAAGGCTTT
Organism: Bacteroidaceae bacterium; assembly: GCA_045654885.1. GTDB lineage: Bacteria > Bacteroidota > Bacteroidia > Bacteroidales > Bacteroidaceae > HGM04593. The sequence continues at coordinate 103,038 of JAZOOF010000058.1, read as the reverse complement.
GAAAGCCTCGGCAGCTATATCCTTGAACTTCATGACAAGTATCACTTCGTCGTTCAATACGTATGTGGTGTATTCAAGAACATACGTAAAGAAACCAAGCGCATCACTCTCTGTCTCAGCGCCATTGCGGCTACACTCCATGCCATTGTCGATGAATGAGCGAAGGGTGGCTTCAATCATATTGTCGTTGCCGAAGCATTGCGCTATGAGCCTTTCGCACTCTGTGTAGCTGTATCTTTTTATTGCTGATGCGTTATTCGGCATTATCGGTTCCGTTTTTCTTTACGTTAAAGCGGAGCTTGTTCTCCCCCTGAGCGCAATCGACAACAATTGTGTCACCCGGCTGCAGTGCGCCGTCGAGCAGCAGTTCCGAAATCTCATCCTCCACGTAGTTCTGCAATGCACGTTTCAATGGGCGCGCACCGTACTGTATGTCGTAGCCCTTGTCGGCAAGGAAACTTTTTGACTCTGACGTCATTTCAATGCCGTAGCCAAGTTCGGTGACACGCTTGATGATGTGTGCCAATTCAAGGTCAACAATGCTGGTGATGGCTTCCTTGCCAAGCTGGTCGAAGTTGATAATTTCGTCAATGCGGTTTATGAACTCGGGCGCAAAGCGCTTGTTCAATGCCTTCTGTATCACGGCACGTGAATACTCCTTGTCGCCGGCGCGTTCATCCTTTGCAAAACCAATGCCACTGCCAAAGTCCTTCAACTCACGTGTTCCCACGTTCGATGTCATAATGAGCACGGTGTTGCGGAAGTCGACTGTGCGACCGTAGCTGTCGGTCAAGCGACCTTCGTCCATTACCTGCAACAAGAGGTTGAACACGTCAGTGTGTGCCTTCTCAATCTCATCAAGTAGGACAATGGAGTAGGGACGGCGGCGCACTCGCTCGGTGAGCTGTCCACCCTCCTCGTAACCTACATATCCCGGAGGCGCTCCAACAAGGCGAGACACGGTGAACTTCTCCATGTACTCGCTCATGTCTATGCGAATGAGTGCATCGGCACTGCCGAACATGAACTTCGCAAGCTCCTTTGCAAGCAGTGTCTTTCCCACACCTGTGGGGCCAAGGAACATGAATGTACCTATTGGCTTGTTGGGGCTCTGCAGGCCAACACGACTGCGCTGTATTGCTTTGGTGAGCTTTTCAATTGCGCTGTCCTGTGCAATGACCTTGCTTGTGAGCTCGGCGCGCATTCCTTTTAGGCGTGTCCACTCGTCCTGCTGCATGCGCTGCATGGGCACTCCCGAAATCATTGACACAACACCCGCAATGTCCTCGTCGTCAACCGTCTGGCGGTTGTCTGTCAGGCTCTTCTCCCACTCGGCCTTCATCTGTGCGAGCTGGCTCTGCATCTCCTTCTCGCGGTCGCGAAGGTTGGCTGCATGCTCAAAATCCTGGTTCTTTACCGCTGCGTTCTTCTCCTTGTTTATTATTGCAATTAATTTCTCCTGCTCCTCAATCTCTTTTGGAACAACGATGGTTGTAATGTGCTTGCGCGCACCCGCCTCGTCCATTGCGTCAATGGCCTTGTCGGGGAAACAACGGTCGGTTATGTAGCGGTCTGTCAATTTGACACACGCAAGCAGTGCCTCGTCGGTATATGTGACATTGTGGTGGCTCTCGTAACGCTCTTTTATGTTCTTCAATATCGCCAATGTATCCTCCACCGATGTCGGCTCAACAAGCACCTTCTGGAAACGGCGTTCAAGTGCACCGTCCTTTTCAATGGTCTTGCGGTACTCGTCGATGGTGGTAGCACCTATGCACTGTATCTGTCCACGCGCGAGCGATGGCTTCAGGATGTTCGCTGCATCCATTGAACCCGGGGTAGAGCCCGCGCCGATTATGGTGTGTATCTCGTCGATGAATATTATTATGTTGGGATTGTTCTCAAGCTCGTTGATAATGGCCTTCAGACGCTCCTCGAACTGTCCGCGGTACTTTGTGCCTGCCACAACAGCTGTCATGTCAAGTGCTACAATGCGCTTGTCAAAGAGCATGCGCGATGTCTTGCGTTCAACAATGCGTTGCGCAAGACCCTCCACGATGGCCGATTTTCCAACACCCGGCTCACCAATGAGGATGGGGTTGTTCTTTTTGCGGCGGCTCAGAATCTGCGATATGCGCTCAATCTCCTTTTCGCGCCCCACGACCGGGTCGAGCTTGCCCTCGGCTGCCGCTTTTGTCATGTCGACACCAAAGCTATCGAGCACAGGTGTGTCGTTCGATGGCTTTGTCTGTTGCTTCTGGTATGTCTGCTGTGCGTTGCCTGCATTGCTGTTGCTTGGCAATGCCTCGTCGTCATCGTCCTGGTCGGTGAATCCAAAACCGTTATTTATGTTGCCACCGTTAGTGTCGGGCATCTTTGACTTTATGATGTCGGTCACCTTCTGATATGTGACACTGCTTGCGTCAAGAATGTCATATGCCACGTTGTTGCGCTCGCGCAGTATGCCAAGCAGCAGGTGCTCGCTATCGGCATTCACTTTTCTTGAGCGTGCCTCAAGCGTTGCAAAGCGCAGAATGCGGGCTGTGCTCATGCTCATCTCCACATCATCGCTGTATGGCAGCTCGGCTGTCGTAGCTTCGCTCACTCGCTCCTCTATGCGCTGCTTGATTTCCATCACATCCACCTCCATGCCGCACAGAATCTCCACTGCACTGCATTTCTCCATGCGTATGATGCCCAGGAGCAGGTGCTCCGGGTTTATTGTCTTGCTGCGCAGGCGGGTTGCCTCCTCCTTGCTCAACGATAGTATTTCCGTTATTTTCTGCGAAAATTCGTTTCTCATTTCTTAGTCCTCCAAATTAACATCTTGTGAATATCCGTGTCCTGTTGTTTCAGGACGCGAAGATAGTTTATAAAAGTCAACTATTTCCACCTTTTTTCATAAAGTATCTTACAAAAACCGTGCCAAAGTATTAAAAAAACAGAATAAAATATGGTTTGATGAACAAAATGGCTGTAAAAAAGTAGTGTGACAGGTTTATTTTGTGATTTATTGCCAAGAATAACGCAAAATCCTTGTTTTTTTTGTAATTTCGCACTTTGTAAGCGCACCTTTGCGCAGTGAGTAAGAGCAAAATGCAATAAACTAAAAAATATATACAATAATGTTCAGAACAAAAACTTGTGGCGAACTAAGGTTGGCCGATGTAAACAGCACAGTTACCCTCAGCGGTTGGGTACAGCGTGCGCGCAAGATGGGTGGTATGACATTCGTAGACCTTCGCGACCGTTACGGCGTGACCCAGCTTGTATTCAGCGAGGATGTAAATGCCGAACTTTGCGAGAAGGCTTCACACCTTGGCCGTGAATATGTAATCCAGGCAACAGGTGTTGTCAGCGAGCGTCAGAGCAAGAATGCCAATATCCCCACCGGTGACATTGAAATCATCGTTAGCGAGCTCAATATCCTCAACGAGGCAGCAACTCCTCCTTTCACAATTGAGAACAACACCGATGGTGGCGACGATATCCGCATGAAGTACCGTTATCTTGACCTTCGTCGTGAGGCAGTACGCAAGAATCTTGAACTGCGTCACCAGATGACAATGGAGGTGCGCCGTTATCTCGACTCAATGAACTTCATCGAGGTTGAGACACCTATGCTCATTGCATCAACCCCCGAAGGTGCACGTGACTTCGTTGTCCCTTCACGCATGAACCCGGGTCAGTTCTATGCTCTGCCACAGAGCCCACAGCTCTTCAAGCAGCTGCTCATGGTATCCGGCTTCGACCGCTACTTCCAGATTGTGAAGTGTTTCCGTGACGAGGACCTGCGTGCCGACCGTCAGCCCGAGTTTACACAGATTGACTGCGAGATGAGTTTTGTTGAGCAGGAGGATGTGATTTCACTCTTCGAGGGCATGGCAAAGCACCTGTTCAAGACCATCCGTGGTGTCGAGCTAACCGAGGCTTTCCCACGCATGACATGGCACGATGCAATGAAGTACTACGGATGCGACAAGCCCGATACACGCTTCGAGATGAAGTTCGTTGAGCTTATGGACATCATGAAAGGCCATGGTTTCCCTGTGTTCGACAGCGCCGAATATATTGGCGGTATCTGCGCCAAGGGTGCTGCTACATACACACGCAAACAGCTTGATGCCTTGACCGACTTTGTTCGCCGCCCACAGATTGGCGCAAAAGGTATGGTATATGCACGTGTGGAGGCCGACGGCACAGTGAAGTCAAGCGTTGACAAATTCTATACACAGGATGTTCTGCAGGCAATGAAGGCGGCCTTCAATGCCGAGCCGGGTGACCTCATCCTCATCCTCAGCGGTGACGACACAATGAAGACACGCAAACAGCTCTGCGAACTCCGCTTGGAGGTTGCTTCACAGCTTGGCCTGCGCGACAAAAACAAGTTCTCTTGCCTTTGGGTTGTTGACTTCCCGCTCTTCGAGTACAGCGAGGAGGAGGGTCGATATATGGCAATGCACCATCCGTTCACATCACCAAAGCCCGAGGATATCCCATTGCTCGATACCGACATGGGCGCCGTTCGCGCAAACGCCTACGATATGATTATCAATGGTGTTGAGGTCGGTGGCGGCTCAATCCGTATCTACGACAGCGAGTTGCAGAACAAGATGTTCGCGCTCCTTGGCTTCACCCCCGAGCGTGCACAGCAGCAGTTCGGCTGGTTGCTCGATGCCTTCAAGTACGGTGCACCCCCTCACGGTGGTCTGGCCTACGGTCTCGACCGTTGGGTGAGCCTCTTCGCAGGCCTCGACTCAATCCGCGACTGTATCGCGTTCCCAAAGAACAACTCGGGCCGCGACACAATGATTGACGCTCCATCGGTTCTCGAACCCGAGCAGTTGACTGAGTTGAATATAGTTGTAGATATAAAGGAGAAATAAAATCATATTTCATCCTGAGCGTAAGCGAAGAATCTCTAAAAAATAATAAAGCAATCAATTGTGTAACACGCGATTGATTGCTTTTATTTTGACTTAAATATAGGTGTTGACCCAAACGGCAGAATTGAAGCTGCTTATGCTCTTTTCCGCTTTTATTATCCCACACCAAGGTCGCTGTTCTCCACGAGAACCTCAATCTGCCTGTCGGTCTTTAATGTGGGGTAGAGTTCCTTTACAAACCAGGCTGCAAGTTCTTCGTCCCGTTTGACGGGGGTGGTGTTGTTGCAGAAGAGATTTACACTGAAATACTCAAAGTGTTCCTTTGCTGTGGCAATGTCTCTAATGATTCTCTCCTTGCTGTCGCCCACAGTGCAGCATAGCAGACATATGCCTTTGAAATACTTTGCCACATCGGCTGCTGTCACGCTTGCAGGGATTCCTTTTGCCCAGCTTGAGCGCAGGGTTGCGTCGAAACTTTCAACTCCGCAACGGAATTTTACTGTAGCCGGTGCAAATTGCCTTGCAAACTCCTGAAGGCGGTTGCGATACATGTAATGTGCCTCGAACCATATTGTCTTGATTTCCTTTGCAACAACAATCTCCTTTATCAACTCAATGGTTTCGTCATCAAGTTCCATTGCCGAGCCCGAGTTTATGATATCCAGTACGCCATACTTGCCCGTCACCTGTTCCAGCACCTTGCGGTTTGTCTCGAAAGGCGAGTCGCTTGCATCGTCATAGTAGTCGCAGAAGGTGCACTTTTTCCATCGGCAACCCGTACCTTGCAGCAAAAGGAATTCGCGCGGGAACTTTTCGGTAATCAATGAGTAGCGTTGCATCTTATCTCCTCCTTACAATGCGTTTTATTCCGTAAATTGTAGCATATGCCATTGGGGTGCCGAAGAGTGCTTCTATGGCAAGCTTTGAGAAGTACTGGAAGATGACCATCATCAACAGGTCGTGCGCAGATACCACACCGGCGAATGCAATGAGCACGAATGGCAGCGAGTCGAAAATGTATGCCACAGCCGAGCTTCCTATTGTGCGAATCCACAGGTGACGGCCACGTGTCTTTAGCTTTATTCTCTCCATGAGCCATGCGTTTGACAACTCGCCAAGCAGGAAGCCTACGAGTGAGGCCAGAACAATGCGTGGTACATATGAGAACATTGCATTGTACACTGCTTCGCTCTCGGCAAGATATTCGGGCGAAGGCAGCCACACGCCTATTTGCGTGCACACTACCAGCAGTATATTGCAAAGCAAGGTGAGCAGTATTACTTTGCGTGTTGTTCTGTAGCCCCACACCTCGGTGAGTACATCGCCAAGCATGTATGCGAAGGGGAATGTTATTGTACCTGCATCAAAATAGAAGAGATTGAACAGGCCGATTACCTTTACGGCCATGATGTTCGATACCAAATAGAGTGTTACAAACACTGCAGTAACAACCATAAGTGCAGACTGGCTGTCGATTCGGTTTTTGAAAGGGTTTTCCGATACCTTGTCCATAAATCATGTTTTTGTGCTTCGCACCCCAAATAGTGGTGTAGAGCAAATTTTTACTACAAAAAAAGGAGTTCTTTCGAACTCCTTGTGACCTCGACAGGATTCAAACCTGTAACCTTCTGATCCGTAGTCAGATGCTCTATTCAGTTGAGCTACGAGGCCGTTTTTGTTGTCGTCAACCGTGTTGTTTTCGTTTGACAGTGCAAAGGTACTGCTTTTTTTTATACCTGCAAATTTTTCTACAACTTTTTTTCAAAAAAATGCATTTTTTTATTCCAGGAAACGTTCGTTGAACATGAACCATCCAACCGATATACCAAAATTTACGCGCTTGGGTGTTGAACTGTAATAGTTTACGAATGCGCTGGCCGTGATGTTTGAAAATTGTGCAACAAATGTCAAATCGGCAATAAATTGGTAATCGTTGAAACGTTTTTTGCTATAATAGGGTGTTCCGTTGCTGCTTTCGTAAATTTTGCGATAGGGGAGGAATGAGTAAAATCCCGGACGCACCTGCATATAGTTGTTCAACTTGAATATAGGAATGATGCCGCCGGCGATAAACTGGTTTGCCCTGAACTTGGGGTCGTAGCAGAAAATACTGTTCTGCGTGGGAGTGAAGGCTGCAGCCTGCATCATCGTAGCCTGGTAGGTCTTTGACAATCTCCTTGTGGAGTAGAATAGTTGCACGTAAGTTCCCAAGGTGAAGAGGTCGCTCATGTTGAAATTGTCGCGGCGGATATAGCTCAGCTGCAACCACGACAGGAACTGCTCGTTATTCTCGACATCGACATGACCTTTGTATTTTTCTTTTCCCACAACGAACTGCGCAATAAGTGTCTCGTGCATGCCGTCGGTGGGGAATACCTTTTTATTAAGGGTGTTCCCTTCGAATCTTATTGCGCCGTTGAAAAGTGTCGACTCATTGCTGTCAAAGAGCGGGTTATTGAGGTTAATGATATTCGACTGTATATATTCGTCTTTTATATTGCCTATACCTATTCCAATCTCTGCCTTTCTGTCATTCAGGAACGGGAACATGACCTTCATCTTGGCAAAATACTCGCGCTGGTGATTTAGGGCTACAAGCTTTTCATTGGAGAAGAGGTAGTCCATATTATAATAGTCGATGGTAGATAATGCACCGACAAACTTCAGCGAAATAGGGAGCGAGGTGTGAAAGTCCACACGTCCCGACAGCTGTACATTATTATATACCTTTCCAAAATGACCGTCGAGCACAAACTCTTTCGAGTGGTTCTTGAGCGTTCGGTAGTGCAGGCCGAAGTAAATCTGGTTCGATATGCTCGTTGAGACGGCGGCTCCCATTTTCAATGTGAAATGCGGGTTCAGCGTTACATCGAGATGCAAGGTGTATGCACTGTCCTGCTCGTTATATACGGCATGTGGAATTATATCCTCAATCATTTCGCCCGAAAGCAGGCTGTAGAAACCGCGACGGCACCCATCGAGCGTAAATCTCTGTCCGCGCTTGTAGAACTCGCTCACAATGGCTTTCTCCTGGTCTTTGTCGACACCGTTGACAACCACGTTGTTGAAAACCAATTCCGGAACACGTGCTTTGAAGTTGCTTCGTTTGGCTGCAAGAATCTCGGCATTCTCACGGCGCTTCACGCGTTTTTTAATGGAGTCGGCATACTCTATGGCATATTCGTAGCCGGTCTGCGTTACCGAGTTTATCTTTTGAAAATCGAGCAGGTTGACACCTTTAATCTGCATGTCGATGAGAATGCCCTTCTCCTCGGGTACAGTGTAGTCGCTGCGTCCCATTATCAGATTCTCGGCTTGGCTCATCACATCGCGGGCATCGGGCATAATGGGAGTGCTGCTTACCACACTACCTATTATAATATCTGGATTGAACTCCTGCTCCATGACATCGCGCGGGAAATTGTTGTAGAGCCCGCCGTCGTAAAGCAATACGCTGTCAACCTTTATTGGCTTGAAAAAGAACGGATAGCTCATTGACGCGCGCACAGCATCGCCCAGGTCGCCTTTTGAAAAGATGACCTGCTGCTTGTTGTAGGCATCGGCCGCAACGCACCTGAAAGGGATCATCAGCTTGTCAAAATCATTGCTGCAGGCTGCCGTGTAACCGGCGAATGTCTCCATGAAACCAAGATTCATGGGTGCCGACTTTACCAGATGGGCCGATGGCTTGACAATGTAGAGCGAATCCTTGAGGTCGAAGTGAAGGCTTACAAGGTCGGGGACATCCTTGTTCTTCTTGAAGTAGAACATGTAGTCCTGGTTCATTGTACCGGTGTACCAGCGCTGGAAGTCCTCGGTCTTCATAAGCTCTATCATCTCGTCCGGGGTATAGCCCATTGAGTAGAGTGCTGCAACTATTGCACCCATGGACGTGCCGGCCACGTAATCAATGGGAATGTTGTTCTCCTCGAGCATCTTTATCACACCAATGTGTGCCAGGCCGCGGGCACCGCCGCCGCTCATGACAAGCCCTACCTTCTGTGCAAAGAGCACCGAAGGCATTATGGCAAGAATAAAGAAGTATGTTATAATCCTTTTCATACAGAGAAAGAACTTTTTACAGGTACCATTGTTCCCAAAACGAACGAGGCGCGTCATTTGTTTATATATCGCCCAATTTACCTTTTGGCCGCTACTGTCAACGGCACGGCCTGATTTATTCAAATATCAGTTTTCCGAACTGCTCGGGGCGGTGGAAGCTGGGACCCTCCCACTCAATGGGGTTCCATGAGAGGAAGTGCGGGGTGGGGAGTTCGTCGCCACACTTGTAGAAATTGGCTGTCATCTCCTTGCCGTCGAACGACTCCACGCCGCTACGGAACAGGGCTGTCACGGGTATTACCTCAACTACACTCCAGGAGTGCTCGCCCGTGCGCAGTTCAAAAGGCTCGGTTCCAAGTGAGGGTGTGCGCTCGACACTGTCGAGCACCTCCTTGCCGGCAGCCTCCTTTGGAGCATCGGCCGGGTGCCATGCAAGCAGCAGTTTGCCGGTACAGGTGCACTCAAAGTTATAATAGTCGAGGTTGCCTTCGGGCGATACAAAGAACTCCACGCATGGGTCGGTCCATGTGCGTCCCTGGTCTTCAGTTACAGCGGCTTTGATGTCATTCTCGGTAACAATGAATTTGATGTAGAGTCGCTCTCCGTCATGGAACAGTTTGAAGGCCGCTGCAGGTGTATAAGGATACTCGGCAGGCCAGTTGCAGCAATCGATGCTGTGCTGTGGCAATAGGTTGAACACACTCTCCAAATCGCCCGCTGGAATAATCTTGGGCACGTTTATTGTCTTCATGATATTTGGTTGTTATAGGTTGCTACGGTTATTATGCGAAGATAGTGAAAAAGAATTACATTGTCTCCATTGTAGAACTTTTTTTAGCATTATTGCATGTCTTCGTTATTAACGATAGATGTTATCGCAAAAAATGATAAAAAAATAGTGTGAAAATAAATTATAGATTGTAATTTTGTGCAAATTTTTGGGAAAGTTGAGAATAGACACAAACAATATTCATTAAATAATAATCAACTATGTTTAAAAATTTCCCGGGATACAGTCTTCTTGAGAAGATTCAGAAGAAAAAATCCCACACAAGAGAGAGAAAGTTGCCAATCAATGCAATCAAGCTCATTTTCATTGTTGCGATAACATCTGTTATTGCACTTTTGCCAACAGAGTCATTTGGTATTGAGGGCCTGACAGTTGTTCACCAGCGAATTATCTCGTTGTTTGTATTCGCCGCACTCATGTGGCTTACCGAGGCAATGCCTTCATGGGTAACATCAATGGTTGTGGTAACAGTCATGTTGCTCACAGTATCAACAAGTGCATTCAATTTCCTCCGTCCCGAGGATGGTGCAGGCCTGGTACCATTCAAGAGCATTATGGCTTGTTTTGCAAACCCTACAATCATGCTCTTCATCGGTGGTTTTGTGCTTGCTATCGGTTTGACAAAGGTTAAGCTCGACGTTGCTTTGGCACGCGTTCTTCTGAAGCCTTTCGGTACACGTTCAGAGATTGTGTTGCTCGGTTTCATCCTTGTGACAGCCATCTTCTCGGCATTCGTGAGCAACACTGCTACAGCAGCCATGATGCTTGCGTTCCTTACTCCTGTATTGAAATCGTTGCCTGCTGACGGTAAAGGCCGCATCGCACTTGCGTTGGCTATTCCTGTAGGTGCCAACCTCGGTGGTATGATTACCCCAATCGGTACACCTCCTAACATGATTGCCCTTGACTACCTCTCTTCACAGGGTATGGGCATCAGCTTCGTGGATTGGACAATAAAGATGGCTCCATTTGTAATCGTGCTTCTTCTTCTCTCATGGTTGCTCCTGCGCTTCCTTTTCCCATTCAAGCAGAAGCATATCAAGATTGAGATTGAGGGTGACATAAAGTGGAACCGTCACACATGGTCGGTTGTTGCTGCGTTCGTTATCACAATCTTCATGTGGATGTTCGGTACCGACCTTTGGGGTGTCGATACAAACGTTGTGGCAATGATTCCTATTGCAATTTTCTGTGCTACAGGTATCCTTACACGTCGTGACCTCGAAGAAATCAACTGGAGCGTACTGTGGATGGTTGCCGGTGGTTTTGCTCTTGGTGTGGCATTGAACTACAAGGATGCAAGCTCTGTAAGCTTGAGCAGCCTTATCGTAAATACAGTGCCATTCGACAACTTCTCACCGCTGGTGGTTATGATTCTTGCAGGTATCATCTGTTTCGGTTTCTCAAACTTCATCTCTCACTCGGCTGCTACATCACTGCTTGTTCCTGTGCTTGGTGTGGTTGCAGGTGGTCTTGGCGCATCGCTCGACAACTACGGTGGTCCACAGTCAATGTTGGTAGGTATTGCAATTGCATCTTCTGTTTCAATGATTCTGCCAATCTCTACACCTCCTAACGCTATTGCCCACTCAACAGGCTTCATTGAGCAGAAGGATATGATGAAGGTTGGTATCATCATTGGTATCATGGGTCTTGTACTCGGTTATGCAATGTTGATTTTCATCGGCTTCTGATTCAGCTGAACACAGAGTTTTAAATATTTTCTGCTCCGCATAATTCGTTATGTGGAGCAGATTTCTTATATTCGCACCCGAAACAATAAACCAAGAGACTGCAATGGAGTTGCGACAACTGAAATATTTTGTAAAGAGCGCCGAGTACTTGAACTTTTCAGTAGCGGCAAAGCATCTGTATATCACACAGAGTACATTGTCGCAACAGATAAAGCAGCTTGAATATGAGCTTGGCTTTGAACTGTTCTTGCGTAACAGTCGCCATATCTCGCTCACCGAGGCCGGCGAGGAGTTCCTGCCCTTTGCGCGCAAGACAATACAGGATGCCGAGGACGGTGTGCAACGTCTCTATGACCTGCAGCACGTGAAAACCGGTACATTGAGGATTGGTGTCACATACAGCCTTAGCACAGTGCTTACCGAGGGTGTAATGAGCTTTTTGAAGGAGTTCCCAGGGATAAAGCTCGAAATCATATACAAGACAGTAGACGAACTTCTTGAACTGTTGCGCGAACGGAAGGTGGATTTTATATTGTCCTATAAACCATTATGCGAAGCACCCGACATCGACTCCATGCTCCTTTTCGAGAACACGCTGGCTCTTGTGGTTGCAAAGGAACATCCGCTTGCCGTGCGCAATTGCATAAAACTCAGGGAACTTGAGGGAAAAACGCTCCTGCTCCCGTCAAAAGGACTCCAGGCGCGTACCATGCTCGACCGTCTCATGGATAAAGAGGGGGTGGAACTCCATTCGAGCCTTGAACTTAATGAAACGAATATACTGCTGCAGATGGTTGCGACAGGGCATTATGCCACAATACTCTCAACCTCGGCTGTGTTTGGAAAGCCACGCTTCAAGGCAATACCACTCAGTGAACCCGGCAACATAATGGAAGCCTCTCTTCTAAGGTTGAAGGATGCCTACCAAAAGACCGCTGCAAAGGAGTTTATAAAGATTCTGTTGGAAACAGATGCCGTAAAACGCAGGCTTATGAACCTGTTCGAGTAATCATATATACAAGGATGGAGGCTCAATGAGCCTCCATCCTTGTATATATGATTAAGATTCCCGCCTGAGCAAGTTGCCGCTCAATGCTTTTATCCCGTTGTACACAGCCTCAATATCCTCAAGGATATCGAAAGAGTAAGTGTCATACCTTATGTCTTCCATGGCAATAATCAGGGAACCTCTAATCTCATACCCGTTTCCATAGAGCATGGTGCCTATTGCATTGTCATCGAGTCCCTTATGAATGCCCTCCCTGTCAACGTACATGGCCAGTTGTTTCCCAAGACCACAGGCCTTGGTTATTTCATTAAGGGGAGCAGAGCAGTGTATCGCATCGACCCTTTCGGCGCCAATGAGTTCTGCCATTTGGCTGTATGACATTGAATATACATCGGCTTCGACAAAAGAGGCTATACCCGATGGATTCACTATAATCACCTGAGGAGGAATTGCCGTACGTGGTTCAGGCTTGGCCGGCTTGACTGGTTCGGCCGTCTTTTCTTCATCGTCTTTGCCCCACCATGACGGTCTTGCCCATACGGGCATCCACACCTTTTCAATCTCTTCGCCATATCCCATTCTTTCATAATCCTTTCTGCAGGCAACAACATCATCAACAATCTCGTTGTCGCCATACCTCAGAGCTATGAGCATCGTCATTTTCTTCTCATCGTCTGTCATAATCATCTCATTGGGAAGAAGTTCCTCGGCATCCTCCTTCTCCATTACCGAAAGGAGAGCGCCACAACAGAGATAAGAACCTAAATCCATGCCTTTACGTGCATAAGCGACAGCATCCGGCAAATTGCGTTCAAACCCCAATGCTCCTTCGCAAAGACAATAACTCATTATGTATGCACAGTCGCCACAACCCATCTCCACACCTCGCTTAAGGTTCACGTCAAGACGTTTGTGTATCTCCTCTTGCTGCTTTGCCGAAAGCTCCTCCCAGATGCTAAAGTCCTCGCTGCCATAAAGCATGCACCTGGGCACACCCTTTTCAATACCTTCCTCCATCAAAGAGTCATGGTATGCGATGTTCCCGCGTCTGTAATATACTTGTGCGAGGTCGTAAATGGGGTAGTACCAACCCGCCTCAATACATCGCTCATAACATCTTATAGCATCATCATTCCTTTTTTCTGCATCATAAAACCAACCCAGTTGCTCGGTCCATAATATCGATGCCGACTTTTTTTTGCTCTCCTCCTCGGCATCCTTGATTGCTTTCTTCTTCTCACGGTCGGTCCCCAGGAAATATCCGTCGGCATTCATCTCCAGTCTTGCCAACAGGCTGCCTCCAGTTCTGGCCTTCTCGGCAAAATAGTCACCCAACTCGTTGTCGAGCACCAACAAATCATTCTCCTCGCTCACATTGTGACCTTTCTTGCACATTCTCGAAAGCATATGGTAGGCATCGGCAATACCGTTCTCAGCAGCTATGGAAAAACATTTACGTGCAACGAGCAACGCTTCCCTGTCTTTACGTCTTGCATACAGCCATCGTCCATAGCCATAGAGCCCATAAGGGTCGTTGCTGTCGAACAGTTTGCCAGCTACCTCGGCGGGTATCTTCAGAAATTCCCGCTTATCTATAAAACGTTCAAGGAACGCATTGTCGTGTGTTATTTCGAACTCCTGTATCATAGCAGCCGTTTTTTAGGGTCAATCAAACATTACTCTCGGATTCATCCGTGAAGGTGATTTCCACTCCACACCCTCCTCGGCAAGCACGGCTGCGAATGTGCTCCAATATTCAAAACAGAAGCCCATACCACGTGGTGTGTCGCCAAGTCTCCGGTCACACTCCTGTTCCCAACGGCAGTAATTCTCCTCCCACATTTCCGTGCGGCTTATGGGGTCAAATTTCAGGAACTTTGAATACTTGCCCATAAACTCCTCGTTGCTCATGCGTCCATAGTCGATATAATCCTCGAGTTCATCAATCTCCTCGCCAATGCTCTCCAGGGTCAGGTACTCCGCCTCTTCGCCGGCATTTTCCAACCACTCTTTCTGTCTGTGAAGAATGGATAGCGCATAACGGGGTACGTCATATTTGGGAATAAGGTCCAGTATTGTGCTGCATGCAAGCGCCTTGTCAAGTTCACTTGCATCGTCGATGGCATTGAGTCTCTCAATGCATTTGACAGAGAGCTCCACGTTTTTCCAAAGACGCATGCTCTCACCGTTTTCTCTCATCTCTTCAATCATTGATACAACTTGCTCAGCCATAGATTTGTCATTTAGTTATTTGTAAAGTAGGGTCTTTGTAATATTACAAAAGTAGCCATTGCATTTAAAAAAACAAAAGATTAGAAAAAAAATCACAGAATACAGCAATATGAAGAGAGGCTGCCTTGCGGGGCAACCTCTCTTCACATATAATAGGATATTCCTTACTCCTCAATCTCAATTATCTCGTTCTCCTGAATCTTTGCCGGGAGCATTTCGCCCTTTATGTACACTTTTGTCATTTCGGTCTTTGCATTGCTGTGTATTGTAATGCTTGTCCTGAACTTGCGCGGAGCACTCTTCTCGCCATTGAATATTACAATGATTGAGTCCTGCGCACCGGGCTTTATTGCATGTGTCGGGTACTCCTTGCCTGTGCAACGGCAACTGGTGAATATCTGATGTATGTAAAGGTCGGCATCTCCGGTGTTTGTGAATACAAAGGCGCATTTGCGTATAGGGTTCTCACGGCCGAATTTGCCCAAGTCAATCGTTGTCTTTTCAAACTTTATATCGGCACGCTTGGTCTCCTGGGCATTTGCCGCAAAAGAGAGCAGTGCGCAAAGCGTTATCAATAGTATCTTTTTCATCTTGTCGTCTCTGTTTTGTTTATGCAAATGTAGTGTAATTTGCTGTGTTATATGGGTTTTTTGCTTTTTTTAACCACGCTTCACCTGTTTTACGCCCTTTACACCTTCAATTTTGGCAATGAGCTTGTTAAGTTTGGTGTTGCCGCCAATAAGCAGTGACAGGGTTCCCGAGAAGAGGGTGTCGTGCGACTCGATGTTTATTCCGCGCATTATCACATCCTTCTCCTGCGAAATCACCGACGTGATGTTGGTTACCACACCAATGCTGTCATTGCCCACAACGCGCAGGGTGACGGGGAAAAGGGCATTGCTGTTCTCGAACTCGCTCCAGCGTGCCTCAATGACACGGTAGGGGAAACGCTCCTGCAACTGGCGTGCATTGGCGCAATCCTTGCGGTGGATGGAGATACCGCCGTTTATTGTCACAAAGCCGAACACGTCGTCACCGAATATTGGCGAGCAGCATTTTGCCAGCTTGTAGTCTACACCTTTCAGGTTGCGCTCAATAATCAGCACGTCGCCGGTGCCTCCCTGCTCCTTGCCACTGAATGTAAAGTCGCCCGCGCTGCGTTGTGGTTCGTTGTTCTCGCTCTCGGGGTTCAACAGTGCCTGGTATCGCTTGATGACATCGGCAATGTCTATAACACCGTCCGATACGTTCTGGTAGAAATCGGTAAGGCGCTTGAAGCCCATCTTGCGTATCAGGTGGTCCATTACCGACTCGTCGAACTCAATCTTGTGGTTCTTGAGTTTGCGGACAATTGTCTCACGTCCCATGTCGGCCTGCTTGGCGCGTATCTCTTTAAGCGCCTGGCGTATCTTGGCGCGCGCACGGCCTGTCTGTACAATATTCAGCCACGCCAGTTTTGGTGTCTGGTTGTTCGAGGTTATGATTTCCACCTGGTCGCCATTGTTAAGTGTGTGGCGCAACGGCACATTGCGTCCGTTAACCAATGCGCCGGTACAGCGGCATCCAAGGCCTGTGTGTATTGAAAATGCAAAATCCAGTATTGTTGCTCCCTTGGCAAGGCGGTAAAGGTCGCCCTTTGGGGTAAAGATGAAAATCTCGTCCTTGTAGAGCTCCATCTTGAACTTGTTCTCGGCAGCACTCTCCTCGCCGATACTCTCAAGGGTATCGCGTATTGAGGCAAGCAGGTTGTCAAGGCCTTTTTCGCTCCTCACTCCCTTATATCGCCAGTGTGCCGCAAGTCCGTGCTCGGCAACTTCATCCATTCGCTCGGTACGTATCTGTATCTCCACCCAGCGACCCTCGGGACCCATCACTGTAGTGTGCAAGGACTCATAACCGTTGCTCTTGGGTACTGAAAGCCAGTCGCGCAGACGGTGGGGGTTGGGGGTATACATGTCGGCCACGATGGAGTAGACCTGCCAGCATTCGCTCTTCTCGTTCTTTGGCTCGCTGTCAATTATTATTCTTATTGCGAAGAGGTCATATATCTGTTCGAACGAGCATTGCTGCTTCTTCATCTTCTGCCAAATGGAGTTGATGGACTTTGTACGCCCTTTGATGCGGAACTTTATGTGCGGCTGCATCTTCAACTGCTTCTCTATTGGCTTTATGAACGATGCGATGTAATCCTCGCGCGATGCTGCCGTCTCCTCGAGCTTGCGGCTCAATTCGGCATACACCTCGGTCTCGGTATAACGCAGCGCGAGGTCCTCCATCTCCGACTTCAGTTTGTAGAAACCGAGCTTGTGTGCAAGGGGTATATACAGCTTTGAGGCCTCGTTTGCCACAAGACGGCGTGCCTCGTCATTCTCCGAGTCAAAGAGCCAGCGCAGCATAACAAGGCGGCTGGCAATCATTATCAGAATGACGCGCATGTCATTGGTGAACGACAGCAACAGGTTCCTGAAGTTCTCCGACTCAATTGTGGGGCTCTTGGCATACAGGGCATTTATCTGCATCAGGTTGGTGAGAATTTTTGTAACGCTCTCGCCAAAAATCCCGTCAATCTCCTCAATGGATGCTGTGCCGGCATTGACACAACGGTTCAGGAGTATGCTTGTTATTATCTCGTGGTGAAAACCAATCTCATGCCCCACAAGAACAGCGGTCTGCATATCGCTAAGCACCGGGCTCAGGCCTATTGCATCCCTTGTTATCTTGCCTTCGGCAACTGCTGCAGTAATCCTCTCCTTTATAAATTCGTATGCTTCGGACTCTACACCGCCTTCAATGTTCTCCACAAGAACATCGGCCAGTTCAAGAATAATCTTTTTCTCCTCTTCTGTGTGCATCAAAAGCTCGCTCATAATCATTTTCTCTCCTTTTGAACTGCGAATTTAGTTTTTCTATTTTAAATATCAGCATTTATTTTGCCATTTATGAAAATTATTTCTACTTTCGCCTTTAGAAAAACTTTTTAACAAACATATTATGATTAGCAAGGCAGACCATTTGCATTTGAGCAAGAAAGGAATTTCGGCCGAAGTCGTAGCCGAACAGTTGAAGAGATTCAAGACAGGTTTCCCGTTTCTGAAGCTTGAGGGAGCAGCAACTACCGAGTGTGGAGTGCTTGCACCATCCCAGGAGGAGATTGCGGAGTATCTGAAGATTTGGGACAGCTACTGTGCCGCCGGCAACGCAATCCTTAAGTTCGTTCCCGCATCGGGCGCAGCAAGCCGCATGTTCAAGGACCTTTTTTCATTCCTGAGCGCCGACTATGATGTTCCGACAACAGACTTCGAGAAGAAATTCTTTGAGAATATCGGGAAGTTCGCTTTCTACGGCGACCTCAACGAGATGTGTGTGAAGAACAACAAGCTCACCATAAAGGAGCTTTTGGAGAAGGGCGACTACAAGAGCGTTGTATTCAACCTGCTCGATTTCACAGGGCTCAACTATGGCTCACTGCCAAAGGGTCTGCTAAAGTTCCACACCTATGAAGAGGCTGCACGTACCTCGGCCGAGGAGCATTTTGTAGAGGGCGCACTCTATGCTGCAACAAACGGCGTGGTAAAGCTGCACTTCACGGTGTCGCCAAACCACAAGGCACTCTTTGAGGAGCTTGTTGCCGAACGAAAGGCACACTATGAGCAGCTCTTCAATGTTACATATGACATCACATTCTCGGAGCAGAAGCAGAGCACCGACACCATTGCAGCCAATGCCGACAACACACCATTCCGCGAGAACGGTACACTGGTGTTCCGTCCCGGAGGCCATGGCGCTCTCATTGAGAACCTCAACGACATTGATGCCGATGTAATCTTCATCAAGAACATTGACAACGTTGTCCCCGACCGCCTGAAACCTGAAACCGTTACATACAAGAAGGTGCTTGCCGGTATCCTCGTGAAGATGCAGAAGAAGGCATACGACTATCTGCAGCTCATTGACAGCGGCAAATACACACACGAGCAGGTTGAGGAGATGATACACTTCCTGCAGCACGATTTGCAGTGCCGCAACCAGGAAATCAAGCATATGGAGGATTGTGAACTTGTGCTATACCTGCGCAAGAAACTCAACCGCCCGATGCGTGTGTGCGGTATGGTACGTAACATTGGCGAGCCCGGTGGTGGCCCATTCCTCGCATACAACCCCGACGGCACAGTATCGTTGCAGATTCTTGAGAGCTCACAGATTGACATGGAGAATGCCGAGGCAAAGGCGATGTTCGAGAACGGCACACACTTCAACCCAGTTGACCTTGTTTGCGCCGTGAAGAACTACAAGGGTGAGAAGTTCGACCTTCCAAAGTTCGTTGACCCCGACACAGGTTTCATTTCTCACAAGTCAAAGAACGGCCGTGAACTCAAGGCTATGGAGTTGCCTGGTCTTTGGAACGGTGCAATGAGCGACTGGAACACAATCTTTGTTGAGGTTCCTCTCATCACCTTCAATCCTGTAAAGACTGTGAACGACCTGCTTCGCGACGTTCACATGTAATCGGATTATATATCTTTGAAAAACATCAGGCCGGGTCAATTTGACCCGGCCTGATGTTTTTTGTATAATCTTGCTGTTACTTCAAGTTAGCCTTGAAGAACTCGGCTATTTTCTCGAACAGGTGATAGCGTGTGTTGCGGCCATAGTAGATGCTATGGTTGCTGTCGGGGTAGATTGCCATCTCGAACTTCTTGTTCGCCTGTGTCAGTGCGTGTGTGTAGCGAATCATGTTGCGCAGGTGTACGTTGTCGTCGGCTGTGCCATGGATGAGCAACAGGTTACCGCTCAGCTTGTTCACGTTCACGATAGCCGAGCCGGCATCGTAACCCTCCTTGTTCTCCTTTGGAGTACGCATGTAACGCTCGGTATATACTGTGTCATAGAAACGCCAGTCTGTGGGCGCCGCAACAGCAACACCGGCCTTGAACACTGCATCGTCCTGGCTCATTGACATAAGGGTGTTGTAACCGCCGAAGCTCCAGCCCCAGATACCGATGTTCTCCTTGTCTACGTAGGGTAGTGAGCCCAGGTATTTTGCTGCCTCTACCTGGTCGCCCGGCTCGTACTGACCTATGTTCAGGTAGGTGCACTTACCGAACTCTGTACCGCGACCGCCTGTACCGCGACCGTCAACGCATACCATGATGAATCCCTCGCCGGCCATGTAGCTCTCGAACATTGCATTGCCATAGTTACCCAGGTTCCAGCTGTCGTGTACTTGCTGTGAGTAGGGGCCGCTGTACTGGAACATTACCACCGGGTACTTCTTGCTTGCATCAAAATCGGCAGGCTTTATCATCCAGCCGTTGAGCTCAACGCCGTCGGTGGTCTTGAAGGTGAAGAACTCCTTTGATGGCATGTCGAACTTTGCAAGGCGCTCCTTGAGGTTTGCGTTGTCAATAAGAGTCTTTATCACTTTTCCGTTGTTATCGTTTGTGGTAACGGTGTGTGGTGTGTTTATGCTTGAATGGGTGTTAATGAAGTACTTCATTCCCGCACTGAATACAGCACTGTTTGTTCCCTCCTTGGCGGTGAGCTTGGTCTTCTTGCCCTTTGCATTTACCTTATATATATATTCGCGCAATGGGCTGCCCTCGTTGCTTGAGTAGTAGAACTCGTTCTTGTTGCTGTCCCAACCATAGAAGTGCTTAACCTCGAAATTACCCTTTGTGATTGGGCGCACGAGCATACCGTCGATGGTGTAGAGGTAGAGCTGGTTGTAGCCGCTACGCTCGCTCTGGAACACGAAGTGCTTGTCATAGAACTCGATGCCTGTGTATACCTGCTCGTTGAGGTAGGTGTCGCTCTCCTCGCGCAGGATAGTCTTGCTGTTGCCCGAGCGTGGGTTCACTGCCTGAATCTCCAGGATGCTCTGGTGGCGGTTGAGGGTGAGCACTGCAAGCACATCGGGGTTCTTGGTGAACTTGATGCGTGGGATGTAGCCCTCCTCGGGGATATTGACGTTCAGTTTGCGTGTAACGCGGCTCTTGATGTCGTATGAGTGAACCGAGAGTTTTGAGTTAGCCGCACCTGCAACAGGGTATTTGAAGCTGTAGGGTGCGCAGAAATCGTCGTACTCGGTGTTTGGAGCACCTGTGGGGATGTACATTGGCATGTCGTACATCATCACCTCGCTCTCGTCGTACTTGATGTATGCAATCATCTTGCTGTCGGCGCTGAAGTCGTATGAGCAGTTGTTCATGAACTCCTCCTCGTTTACCCAATCGGGGATTCCGTTGATAATCTTGCGGAACTCGCCGTCGGTGGTAATCTGTGCCTCGGCATTGTTGAACATGAGCTTGACGATGAAGAGGTTGTTGTCGCGCACAAAGGCAATCATTGTGCCGTCGGGCGAGAACTTCGGAACCTGCTGTGCGCCGTTCTGCGACAGTGGCTCAACCTTGTTGTTCTTGCGGCTGTAGATGTAGTGCTCGGCAGTGAACGAGTTACGGTAGATGCCCTTAGTCTTTGTCTGCAGAAGGATGAGCTGCTCGTCGGGCGAGAACTGGTAGCCGTCGATATGCTTCTGCTCGAAACCGCGTGCTGTCGCTGCATTGAAAAGTGTATCGACGATTGCACCGTTCTTGAACGAGCCTTTGAGAATCATACTGCGGTCGTCGCTCATGCGTGCAAAGTGAACGCCATCGGCCATTGGCTTGATGGCTGCGTATGTCTGCGGCCAGTAACCGCCATACATTACATCGTTCAGTGTCACCTTGTCGCCGGCAAAGGCCGAGAGTGACATCACAAACAGTGTGAGTAGTGAAAATAGGTTTTTCATAATGGTTTATTTAAATTTATAATTGTCATTATAAAAGGTGAAATCTGAAATATGAAATCGGAAAAGTTGGTTATACTGTATCATATACAACTGATACACAAGTTTTCACCTCTTGCTTTTAAGTTTTAACCGCACTTCGTGCGCTTGAACCTGCTCTTGCTCGGCATAGTAAAAGTAAACTTTTCCTCTGCTCTCGCTTACCCGCAGCTTTCCGCTTTAACCGCACTTCGTGCGCTTGAACCTGCTCTCGCTCGCTGTAAAAGCTCAAGCAAGCTTGGCTTTTGCTCGCTTAACCGCAGCTTTCAGTTCGTTTTGTACCACGACGCATACATTATATAATCATTGGCTATGCGCTCAACAATCTCTTTTTGCTGCTCGGGGCTTACTTCCTTAATCTTCTTTGCGGGCACGCCTGCGTATATCCAGCCGCTCTCCACGCGCATGCCCGATGTTACCAGTGCGTTGGCTGCTACAATGGCACCGCTCTCGACGACAGCATTGTCAAGCACTGTTGCACCCATGCCAATGAGACTGTTGCTCTCAATGGTGGCACCATGAATGGTGGCATTGTGACCTATTGATACATTGTCGCCGATTATGGTCTTTGAGCGCTGATAGAGGGTGTGCACCACTGCACCGTCCTGTATGTTCACGTTGTTGCCGATGGTGATGCTGTTTACATCGCCACGCAGCACTGTGCCATACCAGATGGAGCAGTTGTCGCCCATTGTAACGTCGCCAATTATGGCTGCCGTCTCGGCTATGAAGCAGTCATTGCCAATAGTGGGCTTGAATCCGCGTATTTCTTTAATTATTGCCATAGTGTATTATTTGTTATCTGTTACGGATGCAGTGCCTTCGCCACCTTTGGCATTGCCTGGTTTTCTGCGGCGGTGGTGCGGGCGGCGGCGCTTGGGCTTTTCGCCTTGCTGCTTTGGCGCACCTTCCTGTGGCGCTGCAACTGGTGTGGTCTCCTTGGGTTTCTCGCTATTGGCCGGTTTTACTGCTTGTGGTTTTTCCTGCTGCTTCTCGCCACCAGCCGCTTTGCCGCCACGCTTGCGGTTATTCCTCTTGCGGTCATTACCGTTGCGTTTCTCCTTGTTGCCGCCTCCGCCGCGTCGCGACTTGCCTTTTAGCTTGCTCTTCGGCTCGTAGGCAGGTGCCTCGCCAAGCGATGCCGGCAGCTCCATCTTTGGCACATCCTGCTCAATGAAATCCTCGATGCGCTTGAAGTACTCCTGGTCCTCAACGTTCACAAGTGTTATTGCACGTCCCTTGGTACCCGCACGTGCTGTGCGGCCTATGCGGTGTATGTAGTCGTCGCAGTCGCGTGGCACGTCGTAGTTGATGACAATGCGTATGTCGTCGATGTCAATGCCGCGTGCAAGAATGTCGGTTGCAACAATCATGTCAATCTTGCGGCTCTTGTACTGGAACATTATCTCGTCGCGTTCGCTCTGCGAGAGGTCGCTGTGCATCTCCCCGACATTGAAACCGTGTTTCTTTAGCGTGTGCGAAATCTCCTTTACCTTTGTCTTGCGCGATGCAAAGAGGATGACTCTTTCGCTGCTCTCGTTGTCGAAGATGCTGTTGATGATGCCCAGCTTCTGCCCCTCGTGGCATATGAAGGCCTGCTGTGTTATACCATCGGCCGGCTTTGCCAGTGCAAGAGTAATCTGCAACGGGTCGGTGAGGATGTCGCTTGCCAGTTTGCGTATCTCCTGGGGCATGGTTGCCGAGAAGAGCATCGTTTGGCGCTCCTTGGGCAACTGCTTGGCAATGGTCATGATGTCGCTGTAGAAACCCATGTCGAGCATGCGGTCGGCCTCGTCAAGGATGAAGAACGATACCTTTGACAGGTCAATGTTTCCCAGGTTGATGTGGCTGATGAGTCGGCCGGGGGTAGCAACAATTATGTCGGCTCCCTTTGCCATTCCACGCAGTTCCTGTTCATAGCGCTGTCCGTCGTTTCCACCATATACTGCCACGCTCGACACGTTCATGAAATAGGTGAAACCCTCGAGTTGGCGGTCAATCTGCTGTGCCAGCTCGCGTGTAGGAGCCATGACAATGCAGTTGATGGCATCCTCGGGGTAGCCGCCTCGGCATAGTTTGTTGAGCACAGGCAACAGATAGGCCGCGGTCTTTCCCGTGCCGGTCTGTGCCACACCAATCAAGTCTCGTCCCTCCATCAGGGGCTCGAGTGTCTGCTCCTGAATGGGGGTACACTTTTCGAAGCGCATGGCATCGAGCGCATCAAGCACTTCGTCTTCAAAATCAAAATCTGTAAAATACATCTCTTATTTAGGTGCCCTAATATAAAGGACTATTGCAATTATTGTATAAATTATATTCGGTAGCCAGGCTGCCAATGCAATTGGCATCTGTTCGGCAAAGGCCGATGATATTCCTTGGAAAAGGATATACGAAAAACTAAGCGCAAGGCCAATACCCAATGATAATCCCATGCCGCCCTTCGCTTTCCGCGAGGAGAGTGAGACACCGATTACTGTGAGTATGAATGCCGCGAATGACATTGCCATTCGTTTGTGGTACTCAATCTCAAAGCTCTTGGTGTTGGCAAATCCCTTTTTCTTCTGCTGTTCAATGTACTCCCCAAGTTCGGGTGTTGTCATTGTTTCCTGCTCACCTTCCGATACAAGGAAGTCACCGGGCTCAATGCGCAAAAGGGTGTCGAGAGGCTCTTTCCTGCTCTCCCTTATTATCTCCCTGTCGTCGTAGAGCTCGCGTATCCTCCAATGGCGCGCAGTCCACACACCGGGTCTGTCCGGGTTATATGTTATTGTCCTTGCCTCCATGTGCGAGACGAGTTTCTTGTCCTCGAACTTGTCGAGCATGAAACGCCATCCGGTGTTGTTGCGGCTCTCGTAACGTTCAATGAAGGCAATGGTGTTGTCATCTATCTTCATCTGCACGTCATTGGCCGATTCAACTTTCTTCTTCTTGTTGTACTTCTGCTCGAATTCAAGCATGGTGGCCGTTCCGTTGGGGATGATGAAGGCGCTCATTACATATGTGAACACCGAGATTATTCCGGCGGCAATCATGTATGGTCTTATGAGACGCTTGAAGCTTACACCCGCTGCCAGCATTGCGATTATCTCGGAATTGCCTGCAAGCTTCGATGTGAAGTATATTACCGAGATGAACACGAACAGTGCACTGAACGTGTTGGCATAGTAGGGTGCAAGGTTTGCATAATAGTCGAATATGATTTCATTTGTCGGTGCATTCGAACTCGCGAACTTGTCAATCTTCTCGTTGTAGTCGAATATGATGATGACAATGATAATCAATAACAGGGAAAAGAAGTATGTTCCCAAAAACTTCTTTATTATGTACCAGTCCAGCTTTTTAAGTCTTAGTTTCTCAAGCCATTTCATGTCGGTTGCCTTGCTTCTGTGTCTTCTCCCGTTTACTTCTTCTCTTATTCTCTTCTTTACAAGCGTCGTGTAACCTCCTCAAGCATGCTTCTCTTCCAACTTGCATAGTCGTCCATCAGGATGTGCTTGCGTGCCTCCTGTGTAAGCCATACATAGAACGCAAGGTTGTGTATGGATGCAATCTCCAGTGCCAGCAGCTCCTGGGCAGCAAACAGGTGTCGCAGATATGCCTTGCTGTAGAGTGTGTCCACGAACGATGCTCCGTCCTCCTCAATAGGTGAGAAGTCATACTTCCACTTCTCGTTGCGCATGTTCATTATGCCGTGTTTGGTAAAGAGCATGGCGTTGCGGCCGTTGCGTGTAGGCATTACGCAGTCGAACATGTCCACTCCGCGTTCAATGGCCTCCAGGATGTTGGCCGGTGTACCCACGCCCATCAGGTAGCGTGGCTTGTCGGTGGGGAGTATCTCGTTTACAACCTCAATCATCTCGTACATTGTCTCGGCAGGCTCGCCCACGGCCAGGCCGCCGATGGCATTTCCGGCAGCCTCCTTGGATGCAATGAACTCGGCCGAGCGACGGCGAAGGTCGGGGTATACACATCCTTGCACAATGGGGAAGAGCTGCTGCTCATAGCCATACATGGGCTCGGTCTCGTTCAGGCGGCCTATGCAACGGTCGAGCCAGCGGTGTGTCCTCTCCATTGACTTCTTGGCATAGTCATAATCGGCTGTGCCCGGTGTGCACTCATCGAATGCCATAATTATGTCGGCACCAATGCTGCGCTCAATGTCCATGACTCTCTCGGGCGAGAAGAAATGCTTTGAGCCGTCGATGTGCGAGCGGAACTCCACACCCTCTTCGTTCATCTTGCGTATGTCCTTGAGCGAGAATACCTGGAAACCGCCACTGTCGGTCAGGATAGGGCGGTCCCACATGTTGAACTTGTGCAGGCCTCCGGCCTTTTCAAGAATGTCGAGTCCCGGGCGCAGATAAAGGTGATAGGTGTTTCCCAGTATTATCTGTGCCTTGATGTCATCTTTAAGATGCGGTATCTGCACACCCTTTACGGAGCCTACAGTTCCCACAGGCATAAAGATTGGGGTCATTATATCGCCATGGTCGGTCGAGAGGACTCCGGCTCTTGCCTTGCTGCCGCTGTCGGTATGTAATAGTTGGAATTTCACGTCGTTATGCCATTAGGTTAACAGGGTTCTTTACTTTCTCATTGAGCAGCGCAATCTCAAGCACCTCCTTTATGTCCTTCACATAGTGGAATGTGAGACCGTTGAGGTATACCTCGGGGATGGCATCGATGTTGCGTCTGTTCTCCTCGCAAATTACGATGTCGGTGATTCCGGCACGCTTTGCTGCCAGAATCTTCTCTTTGATGCCGCCTACGGGCAATACCTTGCCGCGCAGGGTAATCTCACCTGTCATTGCAATGTGCGGTCTCACACGGCGCTGTGTAAGTGCCGATGCCAGTGCAGTGGCCATTGTTATGCCGGCCGACGGGCCGTCCTTGGGTATTGCTCCCTCGGGCACGTGAAGGTGAATGTTCCATTTCTCGAAAATCTCGTATGGAATACCAAGTTCGTCGGCGTGTGACTTTATGTACTCAAGCGCAAGCATTGCCGACTCCTTCATTACATCGCCAAGATTACCGGTGAGTGTCATCTTCTCGCCCTTTCCCTTGCTGAGGCTTGTCTCGATGAACAGGATTTCACCACCCACGGCGGTCCATGCAAGGCCTGTGACCACACCTGCATAGTCGTTGCCCTGGTACTTGTCGCGTGAGAATTCCTTCACGCCAAGCAACTCCTGAAGGTCGGCAGGCTTTATGCTTCTGTTCTTTATCTCGCCTGTTGTTGCCATCTGGCATGCCAGGCGGCGGCAAATCTTGCCAATCTTCTTTTCGAGCGTTCTCACACCCGACTCGCGTGTGTAGTCCTCGATGATGTGCTCTATGGCCTGTTTGCTGAATGTTATCTTCTCATCGGCAATGCCGTTTGCCTCCTTCTCCTTTGGAATCAGGTGACGCTTTGCAATCTCAATCTTCTCCTCGGTGAGGTAACCGCTCACCTCAATGAGCTCCATGCGGTCGAGCAGTGGCGCAGGTATGTTGGAGAGGTTGTTGGCAGTTGCAATGAACATGACGTTCGACAGGTCGTAGTCAATGTCCAGGAAGTTGTCGTGGAAAGCACTGTTCTGCTCGGGGTCGAGCACCTCAAGCAGCGCCGATGAGGGGTCGCCGTGGTTCGATGCGCCGCCCACCTTGTCAATCTCGTCAAGTATGAACACGGGGTTGTCTGTGCCAGCCTTTACCAGGTTCTTCAGGATGCGGCCCGGCATAGCACCTACATAGGTCTTGCGGTGTCCGCGGATTTCCGACTCATCGTGTATGCCACCAAGGGACATGCGCACATATTTGCGCTTAAGTGCCTCGGCGATTGACTTACCAAGCGATGTCTTTCCCACTCCCGGAGGGCCATAGAGGCATATGATAGGTGCCTTGAGGTCGCCACGCATCTTTATGACGGCCAGGTGTTCAAGGATTCTCTCCTTTACCTTTTCAAGGCCATAGTGGTCGTGGTCGAGCACCTTCTGTGCATTGTTTATGTCGAGATAGTCCTTTGAATACTCGCCCCAGGGGAGGTTGACGAACAACTGCAGATAGTTGAGCTGTACATGGTAATCGGGTGTTTGCGGGTTTATGCGCTCGAGTTTTGAGACCTCTTTGTTGAAAATCTCGGCTACCTCCTTGCTCCATTTCTTCTTGCTGCCCTTCTTGCGCAGTTCGTTCACATCCTGGTCCTGCGGGTTGCCGCCAAGCTCCTCTTGTATGTTCTTGAGCTGCTGCTGCAGATAGTACTCCTTCTGCTGCTGGTCAATGTCCTTCTGTGTCCTTGCCTGTATGCGGTTCTGTATATCCACCAGCATCTTCTCGTGGTTCAGGATAGTGAGCAGGTGGTATGCGCGCTCCTTTAGCGACATCTCCTCAAGTAACGCAATCTTCTCGGTCAACGGTGCCTTTATGTTGGCGCAAAGGAAGTTTATGAGTATGCTATCGTTACCCATGTTCTTCATTGCAAATGCCGCCTCGGGGTTTGTACCGTTGGCCTTGAATATCTTTGTTGCAGTCTTGCGGCAGTTCTGTATAAGCAGGTTGAACTCGTCGTCATGCAGTGTCGGCATGTCAAAAACCGGCATCACACGTCCCTGGTGATATGGGTATGTGCGTGTCAACTCAAGCAACTTTATTTTCTGGTATCCTTGCAGGATGACTGTTGTGGAGTTGTCGGGCATCTCAAACACCTTTACAATCTTGGCAACCGTACCATAGGGGTAGAGGTCTTCTATGGACGGTGTCTCTACCGTAGCCTCTTTCTGGCACATCACTCCCATGTAGCCACCACTTTTCTCAAGTTCCTTTATCAGTTTCAGCGACGATTCGCGTCCAACCGAAATAGGTAGCACCGTGGTGGGGAATAGAACCATGTTTCTCAATGGCAATATAGGCAATTCGTCGGGGATGTTTGCTTCGCGTATCTCCTCCTCATAGTTCCCTTTGAACTCTGTTATGAAAGAAAAGGAACTGTTTTCAATGTTCTCCTCGGGAATCAACTCCTCAAAATCGGGTAGCATCCCTTTGCTCTTTTTTCTTGTCATTGTATCTATTGATATTTGCAGTTAAACTGTACTCTTTTTCTCGCTTTATAATATGCCGCGCGAAGATAGTGAAATTTGTCGAAGAAAAGAAATTTTTTATATATATAATGTGTGATGTCGGGGCTGGGCGTCCTGTTTTGCAGCATCTGTTTGCTGTTTTCTCATCTTCGGGTGAAAATGAAATCAAAATATTTCTCCATTTTGTTTAATTGATGTAATTTCGCGTTGCAAAAATGTACGGCATCGGAGCTATGGACAAAAAGGGTGAAAGACAGACCATATTGTTTCTTGTGAACCCCAAATCGGGAGTAAGCAGCAAGCGACGCGTACCTCAGATGGTTGAGCAGTATATCGACCGCAGCAGGTACGATGTCACTGTTTGTTATACCCGGTATGTCGGTCATGCCTATGAACTGGCAAAGGACGCGGTTGAGCGCGGTGTTGACGTGGTTGTGGCTGTGGGCGGTGACGGCACTGTCAACGAAGTCGGCCGTGCTCTTGTTCACACCGGCACGGCAATGGGTGTTGTGCCATGCGGTTCGGGCAATGGCTTTGCGCGCCATCTTGGAATACCTATAGGGGTGAAGAAGGCTATAGAATTTATCAATGCTGCAGAGCCTGTCGATATCGACTATGGTAAAATAAACGGACATCCGTTCTTCTGCTCCTGCGGAATGGGGTTCGATGCTGTGGTGAGCAATGATTTTGCAAAAGGCAAAAACCGTGGAATGCTAAATTATATAAGGCACTCGCTTCTCGACTGGGTAAGGTACAAGCCCGAGACCTATGTTGTCGAGACCGGGGATGTGAAGGAGTCTTTCGAGGCTTTTGTAATAGCCTGTGGCAATGCTTCGCAGTATGGCAATAATGCCTATATAACACCGTTTGCATCTATGCGTGACGGTTTGATTACTGCCTCCATTCTCTCTCCTTTCAATGCGTTCGAGATGCCTATGATGGCTACTCATCTGTTTACCCACACGTTTGATGAGAGCACGCATGTAACCACGCTTGCGGCCCCCTGGATTCGTATAAAGCGCGAGAATGCCGGGCCTGTACATTTCGATGGTGAACCATGTGAAATGGAGCAGGATTTGCTCATTGAAATGGTGGCCGGTGGAATAAAGGTGCTTGCTGCTCCCGGCTGGGACGGAACCTGCGCGCCGGTGCCTCTCTACCGTCAGATGTATGAACTCTTTGCAGGCTCGTTGCCCGATATTGCCGATTTTGAAATAAAGAGAAAGTAAATGATTGTTTGTTGAAAAATATTTACTTTTGTGTGCTCGGAAACAAGGTTTATGGCGGATGGCCTTTCTATAATTTTAGATAGAAATCTCCAAGAATCTCTTTTGCACCGTTGCTATATTCTCCCGGTGCGCTTTCCAGAATCAATGTGTTCTCTTCGGTGCTTTCTGTTTTGTTGAAACGGAATTCAACCAAAACTCTTTTGGGCGCTTTCCTTGGTGTGGTCTTTATGAATGTTATGCGCGTGGGGTAGAGGTTATGTTCGGCAGCAGCGGCTTCCCATTCGTGCATTATGTCGCAAGGAATTACTATCGACACACAGCCATTGTCGCTCAACAGTCCGGCGCATTTTTTGAAAAAGGCATTGCAGTCGAGCGAATCGCTATGCCGTGCAAGAGTACGTGATGTGTCGTCGCATTTAAGGCTGTTCACAAAGTAGGGAGGGTTGCTCACAATACGGTCGAACTGCATGTCGCTGTCATATTCGAGCAAATCGCCGTTTATTATCTCAATGCGTTCTCCCCATGGTGAGTTGTCGGCGTTAATGCGTGCCTGCATGGCAGCCTTGCAGTCTATCTCAATGCCTGTAATCAGTGCATTGCAGCGCTGTGCTGCCATAATTGCTATAAGACCTGTGCCGCAACCAATGTCGAGGACTCTTTTGCTCTCGCCGCAGTTGAACCAGCCACCAAGCAGGCAACCGTCGGTGCCCACTTTCATTGCGCAGTCGCTTTGCTCAATGGTAAATTGTTTGAATTTGAAGTAGCTGTTCGACATAGTGTGGCTGTTTATAAAGAAAAATGAGTGTGCCTTGCACACTCATGTGAGCCGAGTCGGGGACTCGAACCCCGGACCTACTCATTACGAATGAGTTGCTCTACCAACTGAGCTAATTCGGCATGTTATTTTTGCGTCTGCATTTGCATTCACGCGAGGCAAGTAAACCTTTCACCTTTAACCGCACTCCGTGCACTTGAACCTGCTCCCGCTCGGCAGAGTAAAAGTGAACTTTTCCTCTGCTCTCACTTACCCGCAGCTTTCACCTTTCACATTCTCCTAGACCTCCTTTTTAATCATTGGACGAATGAGTTGCTCTACGCGCCTGAGCTAATTCGGCATTGTTTTGTCGTGTCGGCTTACCTTTCACGATTTTCAAGCGCAAAGATATATATAAATTGTGACGAACAAAATATTTTTTGCCGAAAATGTGGCGCAGAGTGTTGCGGACTTTGTCCACTTTTTGTATATTCGCAGTTGGTCAAATTAAACAATTGTTGAATTATGGAAGTAAAAAAGTATATTCAGGAGAACGAGGAGCGTTTTCTTAAGGAGTTGGAGTCGCTCATTGAGATTCCAAGTATAAGTGCAAAGGCCGAGCATAAGGCCGATATTGCGGCATGTGCCGAGAGATGGAAGCAACTGCTTCTTGAGGCAGGTGTCGACAGGGCCGAGATTATGCCTTCAAAGGGTAATCCGCTTGTCTATGCCGAGAAGATTATCGACCCGACGGCATCTACCGTACTTGTCTATTCGCATTACGATGTCATGCCTGCCGAACCATTGGAACTGTGGAACAGTGACCCGTTCAAAATGGTGGTGAAGGACGGCCGCATTTGGGCACGTGGTGCCGATGACGATAAAGGCCAGGCTATGATTCAGGCCAAGGCTTTTGAATATGTTGTGAAGAATGGCTTGCTAAAGCATAATGTAAAATTCATTTTCGAGGGTGAGGAGGAGATTGGCTCGCCAAGCCTCAATGCATTCCTCAAGGAGAATAAGGAACTTCTGAAGGCGGATATAATTCTTGTGAGCGATACAAGTATGCTTGGCGCAGAGTTACCGTCGCTGACAACCGGTCTGCGTGGACTCGCATATTGGGAGGTGGAGGTTACCGGTCCTAACCGCGATTTGCACTCCGGTCACTTTGGCGGTGCGGTTGCCAACCCAATCAATGTGCTTTGCGAGATGATTGCAAAGATGACCGATGCAGACGGGCGCATAACAATCCCCGGTTTCTATGATGATGTAGAGGAGATGTCGAAGGCCGAGCGTGACATGATTGCATCCATTCCTTTCGATGAGGAGAAGTACAAGGCTGCAATTGACGTCAATGAGCTGCGTGGCGAGAAGGGTTATTCTACCCTTGAGCGTAACAGTTGCCGTCCGTCATTCGATGTGTGCGGTATCTGGGGCGGTTACACCGGCGAGGGCAGCAAGACCGTGCTTCCTTCAAAGGCATACGCAAAGCTCTCTTGCCGTCTTGTAGCCAACCAGGACCACGAGAAGATTTCGCAACAGTTTGTCGACTATTTCACATCAATTGCCCCGGCGTGCGTTAAGGTAAAGGTTACTCCTATGCATGGCGGCCAGGGCTACCTTTGCCCAATTACTTTGCCCGCATACCAGGCTGCCGAGGCCGGTTTTGAGAAGGCGTTCGGCAAGAAACCGCTTGCAGTGCGCCGTGGCGGTAGCATCCCCATTATCAGCGACTTCGAGAAGATTCTTGGCGTGAAGACAATTCTCATGGGCTTTGGCCTTGAGAGCGATGCAATCCACTCGCCAAACGAGAATTTTAGTCTCGATATCTTCCGCAAGGGTATTGAGGCGGTGGTTGAGTTCCACAAGAACTACTCCAAATGATTAAACAAAGGCGTAATATAAATTAAAACAATTACTATAGCTTTACACGTAATAGACCATCCGCTGGTGCAGCACAAGTTGAGCATCATGCGAAATAAAGAGACTTCTACAATGAAGTTCAGGGAGTTGCTCCAAGAGATTTCCATGTTTATGGGTTATGAGGTTACCCGCGACATGCCGTTGACATACGAGGAGATTGAGACTCCTTTGATGAAAATGGATGCACCCAAGATTGCGGGCAAGAAAGTTGTTATTGTTCCCATTCTCCGCGCCGGTCTTGGCATGGTCGATGGACTTATGAAACTCATACCGTCGGCACGTGTCGGTCACATAGGTCTTTATCGTGACGAAGAGACCTGTCAGCCAGTCTTCTATTACTATAAGATGCCTGCAAACAAGGACCGTGCGGTGATATTGACCGACCCTATGCTTGCAACCGGTGGCAGTGCCTGTGATGCCATTGCCCGTTTGAAAGCCGATGGCTTTGACCGCATCAGACTCATGTGTCTGGTAGCATCACCTCAAGGTGTAAAGGCTGTTGAGGAGAAATACCCCGATGTGGATATTTACGTGGCGGCCGTCGATGAAGGTCTTAACGACAAGAACTACATTCTGCCGGGTTTGGGCGATGCCGGTGACAGAATCTTCGGTACAAAGTAAAGATATATGAAGCGGAATGGACAAACAGACATTCCGCTTCATTGTTTTAATAGAATTATTGTGTCGGTTTGTTGATTTTATTTGGCTATTTTCTTCTTTTACTTTTTATTTGCGTGTAAATAAACAAAGAAATGTCATGAGAAAATTTACTTTTTTGTGTTTGTTTTTTGTAGGACTGTTTACTGCATATGCCGAAAACACCTATTCGTATCTAACTTTTGAAACGACGGATGGTGCAAAATTTTCTGTGCAGGTATCATCGCTTTCTCTAACTGTCAAAGGAAATGTCCTGACGGTAGGAGAATACGAATTTGTTGTTTCCAATCTGACTAAAATGTATTTTTCCGCAGTTGACGAAACGACAACGACCAATGTTGATGCTGTAGCGGATGCTGTGTTTGACGACGCTGTGGAAATCTATAATTTAAAAGGGATAAAAGTTTGTAAAAAGAAACTCGCCAGAGGGGTGTATATTGTGAAAACGAAGGACGGGCTTAATAAAATAGTTGTAAGATGAAAAAGATTTGTATTTGTTTTATGGCCTTTTTGTTAGCTGTTACAGCAGTTGGCCAAACGTTTAATGTACAAGTTGGCAATGTCGTTTACCGATTTCCGGCTTCGCGCACAGGTGATATGGAATTTGTAGGCGGCAACACACTTGTGATTATGGGTAAGAGTATTGCTTTGGCCGATGTAGATGCAATGAACGTTAATGAGGTCTCTGTTCAAGATAACAATGTTGTCATAAGTTATAATGACGGAGCTGCTATGGTTGAAGTGCCCGGCAACGTGGCCCGGTTTGTTGATGTTGCGGTGAACGGCGCACATGTAAACATAACCCAATCCAACACAGATGCTGTTGACGGAGATGAAATTACATATACACTGAGCGGAACAACTACCGATGGCGGTTTTTTCCTTTCGGGGGCATATAAAAGTACAGTGAAACTTGCAGGTCTTGAGTTGACCAATCCCGTTGGTGCAGCACTTGAAATCGCAAACGGTAAACGCATTCAGTTGAGTGTCAAGAAGGGTACTGTCAACTCATTGACTGATGGTTCAGGTGGCTCACAGAAAGGTTGCGTATATAGTAAAGGACAACTGCAGATTCAGGGAAATGGTGTCCTTAATGTGGCGGGTAATACCAAACATGCAATAAAGAGCGGTGACTATATCTCCGTGAAAAACCTTACGTTAAACATAACCAAAGCGGTTGGTGACGGTATCTCGTGTAACGAGTACTTTCTCATGGAAAGTGGCTCCCTTAAAATAAGCGGTGTGGGTGATGATGGTATCCAATGCGACCTTGACGGTGATTCTTCTACCGGTGAAACGACTGACCACGAAGATGAAGACAGCGGCAATATTTATTTGCAAGGTGGTGCCATTGACATCTCTGTTACAGCCGATGCTGCAAAAGGTATCAAAAGTGAAGGTACAATAAAAGTCTATGGTGGGGATATTGCTGTTACCACATCAGGTGGCGGTGTGTGGGATAGTGAGGATATGAAGACAAAGGCTGCGTCTTGCATGGATGCAGATGGCGATATGTATATCAGTGGCGGTGCACTAAACTTGGCAAGCAGTGGTGCCGGCGGCAAGGGTGTTAGCGGAAACGGTATCTTTACGGCTGTAAGTGGGGTGGTTATGGTGAGCACATCGGGTAATGCTGTGGTTGCATCTTCAAGCGGAGTGGTGTCAACGATTACGTCCTCGCAACAACTCGACCGTTACGACAGTGATTATAAGTCTTCTCCAAAAGGCATCAAAGTTGATGGTGCAATTCTCATAAGTGACAGCGCTGTGGTGAGCGTTGCTACTGCCGGTGCCGGCGGTGAGGGTGTTGAAAGTAAACATTCAATCGAAATTACCGGCGGACAACTTACGGTCGATGCAACTGATGATGCCATAAATGCTTCTTATGAAACCTCAACCGGGGGAACCGGATACATAAGTATCAGTGGTGGAATAGTGTATGCGCGTTCTACCGGCAACGACGGAATCGACTCCAATGGCAATTGTTACATAAAGGGTGGTGTGGTGTATGCTATCGGCTCTTCACAGCCCGAGGTGGCTATTGATGCCAACAGTGAAGAACAGAAAAAACTATATGTAACAGGTGGTACCATTATTGCCATAGGCGGTTTAGAGAGTGGCTCCAGTCTCACCCAAACCTGCTATCAAACCTCTTCCTGGAGCAGGAATACATGGTACGCCATGACGGTTGGTAACGAGACAATTGCTTTCTGTACACCGGCAAGTGGTGGCAGCACACTTGTCGTTTCGGGAACTTCGCAACCCACGCTCAAGTCTGGCATTACGGTAAATGGCGGAACAGAAATATTTAATGGGAATGGATTTGTGGAGGCTGTTATCAGCGGTGGTTCTTCTGTTACACTTTCGTCATACAGCGGTGGAACCGGTGGAGGCGGAGGCAGACCCGGGTGGCATTGATGAATTTGTTGTTTCTTGTATTTTTACGGTAGATGAAGTCTTTTTTTTACATGAAATCGTGTCGGCATGAGTATTTGATATACTTGACGGTGTGGGGTATGTTGTTTCTGGTTCCAATTCTTACTGCACATGTGCGAGCGACATACAATTCATGTCTTAGTTTTGATTGGGGAGAGGTTTTTATTGTTTGGCGGCTGCTTGCAGTGTATTTTCTGCTGTTTGTCTTGCATAATTTCCTGTTGGTGCCATTGGTGTATCATAAACGCAGAATAGTATTATACTTTTCGGCTGTAATTATTCTTACAACAGCCTTTGCAGTTTGTCAATATAATCATAAACCAAAAGGGGCTGGAAAAAGGCCGTCAATGGAACGACGTGCATTGTCGTCTTCAGGTGCTCCGCCCGAGATACCCCAAAGGCACCCACCGTTTCCACCACCGCATCTTGTGGATACTCGCAATCTGATGTCTGTAATTATGCTTGTTTTTATGTTTGGTGCGAATTTCGGTATCAAAGGGTATTTTCGTGGGCGTAATATTCGTGCAAGATTGTCTGAATTGGAGAAACAGAATCTTGAACATCAGTTGGAGTATTTGCGATGTCAAATAAATCCACATTTTTTCATGAATACTTTAAATAATATTCATTCTCTTGTTGATGTTGCCCCCGAACAGGCCCAAAAAGCAATTCGTGAACTTGCAAAGATGATGCGCTTCGTGCTATATGAAGAGAATAAACAAGATGTTCCTCTTTCTCACGAATTGGAATTTATCAGGCATTATATAACGCTTATGCAGTTACGTTACACGGATGCTGTTCGTGTAGATGCTGAAATTCCTGAAAATGTTCCGAATTATCGGATACCTCCGATGATTTTGATTACATTCATTGAAAATGCTTTTAAACATGGTGTAAGCTATCGGCATAACTCATTTATCTGTGTAAAAATTATTATATGCGAAAGGAGATTGCAATTCATTTGTAGTAATTCAAAAGTTGATACATTGAATGAAGAGAAAACCGGTATAGGGCTTGTGAATGTTCGTAAACGCTTGGACTTGCTGTATGGTAGTAAGTACAATCTCTTCGTTACTGATAATGCAGATATTTATAGTGTTAAACTTATTGTTCCGCTAAAATGATGATGAAAATACGTTGTGTTGTAATTGATGATGAGCCATTGGCTCTTAGACAACTTGTTGATTATGTAAACAGAGTTCCATTCTTGGAACTTATTGCTGCGTGTAGCAGCGCTGTGGAGGCTTTGGAGTTAATGGATGATAAAACCGTAGATGCTGTTTTTTGTGATATAAATATGCCCGACCTTAATGGGGTGGATTTTGTGAAATCGTTTGTAAATCCTCCTTTTGTCGTTTTTACTACGGCTTACTCCGAATATGCCATTGAAGGCTTCCGTGTCAATGCTGTCGATTATTTGTTAAAACCATTTGGTCTGCATGAATTTCAAAAAGCTGCAATAAAATTAAAGGACAGAATGTACGCTTCATTTCCGCAACACGACCAGTTCCAGGATATGATTTTTTTAAAGTCCGACCGTCGTGTTATCAGAGTTGATATTTCTCAAATACAATATATTGAAGGAATGAGTGAATATCTTAAGGTGTGGATAAATGGAGAAACAAAGCCTATTATCACTCTTTTGTCTATTAAAAAGATAGAAGAGTGTTTACCAAACTATTTTATCCGCATTCATCGTTCATATATAGTCAATAGCAGGATGATACGTGAGGTAGAACGAAATCGAATAATTACAAAATCCGGCGCGAGTTTTCCTATTGGTGATATATATAAAGATGCATTTCGTGAGTATTTGAATATGATGTTAGTGGATAAATAAAATGTAGTCGGTATATTTTTTTGATATTTATTGTTTGTTTTTCCCTTTCTCTTGTACGTGTGTTGATAATTTTTTTGTATCTTCGCGCTGTAAAAACAGCAGGCTATGAAACACGGTGCAATCAAAAATATTGTTGTTGCGGGATGTAAAAAGAGTCCCGTTACCGTTTTTGCCCCTGTTTGTTTGGGTATTGATATCAATTTTATGTAAATTTTATTATAGTCGTGTCGTTTGAAACGACTTTTTTTGTATTTTAGCGAAAATTATTTAAAAGATTTATGGAACCTCTATTGCACGAATGCGGTGTTGCGATGATTCGCTTGCGCAAACCCTTGAACTACTATCAGGAGAAATATGGTACATGGGCCTATGGTATGAATAAATTGTTCCTGTTGATGAACAAACAGTATAACCGTGGCCAGCAGGGTGCCGGTATAGCTTGTGTAAAACTCAAGGCTTCTCCGGGTGAGGATTATATGTTCCGTGAAAGAGCCGAGGGCTCGGGTGCAATCTCTGAGGTCTTTGACTTGGCAAACAAGAGCCTTCTCTCGCATCCAAAGGAGATGAAGAACAATGCCGACTATGCATATCGCCATTTTGGCTTTGCAGGCGAACTTTATATGGGACACTTGCGCTACTCGGCTACAGGAAAGACCGGTATGCAGTATGTGCACCCGTTCCTGCGCCGCAACAACTGGAGAGCCAAGAACCTTGCTCTCTGCGGAAACTTCCACATAACAAATGTCGAGGATGTGTTCCGTGAACTCGTATCCCACGGCCAGCACCCACGCGTGTATGCCGACACATATATCATGCTTGAACTTATGGGACACCGTCTCGACCGCGAGGTGGAGCGCATCTACAGGGAGTGCCAGGAAGAGGGCCTCGAGGGCATGGATATCACAAATACTATTGAGGAGCGCATGGACGTGGCAAACGTGTTGCGCACATCAACCCCAATGCTCGACGGTGGCTATGTGTTCTGCGGCGTTACAGGTAGTGGCGAGATGTTTGCAATGCGCGACCCTTGGGGTGTGCGTACAGCCTATTGGTATGCAAACGACGAAATCTTCACCATGGCAAGTGAGCGTGCCGCATTGCAGACCGCAATGAACCTGAAGGCCGAGGAGGTGATAGAACTTAAACCCGGTGAGGCGCTTGTCATAAACAAGCGTGGCGAAATCCGCACCGAGCAGATTATACCACAGAAGGCATTCCTGCCATGTTCTTTTGAGCGCATATACTTCAGCCGCGGCAACGACGGCGATATCTACACCGAGCGCAAGAAGCTTGGTTCGAACCTCAAGGAGCAGATTCTCAAGGCAATCAACTACGACCTCGACAACACTGTCTTCTCATTCATTCCCAATACCGCCGAGATGGCATTCTTCGGCATGGTTGAGGGCATGCAGGAGTATCTTGACGAGTGGAAGGTAAGGGAAATCAACTCGGGCAAGACATTCACACCCGAGGAACTCAATGCCATCGTTACCAAAAAGGTGCGCCAGGAGAAGGCCGTGAACAAGGATATCAAGATGCGTACGTTCATCTCTACAACCGACAAGCGTAACGACCTTGCATCCTATGTATATGACATCACCTACGGCAGTGTAAGGCCAAAGGTCGACAACCTGGTTGTAATTGACGACAGTATTGTGCGCGGAACTACATTGAAGCAGAATATCCTGAATATCCTTGACCGTCTGGAGCCAAAGAAGATTGTGGTTGTCTCTTCGAGCCCACAAATCCGTTACCCGGACTACTATGGTATCGACATGGAGAAGTTTGACCACTTTGTAGCTTTCAAGGCTGCCCTTGAGCTGCTCTATGAGAGCGGTAAGGGTTCACTCATTGACGAGACATACAGGGCTTGTATCGAGGAGTTGAAGAAGCCCGATGCCGAGCAGGTCAACTGCACACGCGCAATCTACAAGCAGTTTACTGCCGATGAACTCTCGCGCAAGATTGCCGATTTGCTTAAACCCGTAGACCTGAATGCCGAGCTGGAGCTTGTGTTCCAGAGCCTCGAGGGCCTGCACGATGCCTGCCCCAACCATTTGGGCGACTGGTACTTCAGCGGCATCTATCCAACACCCGGCGGCAACCGTCTTGTGAACGAAGCGTTCATCTATCACTACGAGAAGTATTTATATAAATAATAGGTAAAATATAATATAGCTATGAAAGAGAAATTGAAAAAGGTGTTGTTGCTTGGTTCGGGCGCGCTGCGCATTGGCCAGGCCGGAGAGTTCGACTACTCGGGTTCGCAAGCATTGAAGGCACTCCGCGAGGAGGGCATACAGTCTGTGTTGATTAACCCCAACGTCGCAACAATCCAGACATCGGAGGGTATTGCCGACAAGGTATACTTCCTTCCTGTCGACATCCACAATGTCGAGGAGATTATCAAGAAGGAGCGCCCCGATGGTATTCTGCTTGCTTTCGGTGGACAGACTGCTCTCAACTGCGGTACTGAACTCTATCAGAAGGGTATCCTTGACAAGTATGGTGTAAAGGTGCTGGGTACATCGGTCGAGGCCATCATGTACACCGAGGACCGTGACCTCTTCGTCAAGAAACTCGACGAGATTCCAATGAAGACTCCCGTTAGCCAGGCTGTCGAGACTATGGAGGATGCACTTGCAGCGGCACACCGCATCGGTTTCCCTGTAATGGTTCGTTCGGCTTATGCACTCGGTGGTTTGGGTAGCGGTATCTGCAAGGACGAGGCAAGCTTCAAGGAACTTGCCGAGAGCGCATTCACTTTCTCTAACCAGATTCTCGTTGAGGAGTCGCTCAAGGGTTGGAAGGAGATTGAGTTCGAGGTAATCCGCGATGCCAATGACCACTGCTTCACAGTAGCAAGCATGGAGAACTTCGACCCGCTCGGCATCCACACCGGTGAGTCAATCGTTGTTGCTCCAACATGCTCACTCACACCCGAGCAGGTCAAGTTCATGCAGGAAATCTCAGTAAAGGCTATTCGTCACCTGGGTATCGTTGGTGAGTGTAACATACAGTACGCATTCAACGCCGAGACAAACGACTACCGCGTAATCGAGGTTAACGCACGTCTCAGCCGTTCATCGGCTCTTGCTTCAAAGGCAACAGGTTATCCTCTCGCTTTCGTGGCAGCAAAGATTGCTCTTGGCTACACACTCGACGAGATTGGCGAGATGGGTACACCGAACAGCGCCTACAAGGCTCCCGACCTTGACTACCTCATCTGTAAGATTCCACGTTGGGACTTGACAAAGTTCGCCGGCGTGTCACGTCAGATTGGTTCAAGCATGAAGTCAGTGGGCGAAATCATGTCAATTGGCCGCAGCTTCGAGGAGGTTATCCAGAAGGGCTTGCGCATGATTGGCCAGGGCATGCACGGTTTCGTGGGCAACGAGCACACACACTTCGACAACCTCGACGAGGAGCTTGCCAACCCAACAGATATGCGCGTCTTCTCTATTGCATCGGCTCTTGAGGAGGGCTACACAGTAGAGCACATCAGCGAGCTTACAAAGATTGACCCATGGTTCCTGGGCAAACTAAAGAATATTGTAGACTACAAGCATGTGCTCGAAGGCTACAACGCACTCGATGAACTCCCGGCCGATGTACTCCGCAAGGCCAAGGAACTCGGTTTCTCCGACTTCCAGATTTCACGCTTCGTCCTCAAGGACCAGAAGAACATGGAGAGCGGTAACCTTGAGGTCCGTGCACGTCGTAAGGAGCTCGGCATCGTTCCCGCCGTTAAGCGCATCAACACCGTGGCATCGGAGCACCCCGAGTTGACAAACTACCTCTACATGACATATGGCACAACAGGCTACGATGTCAACTACTACAAGACCGACAAGTCTGTCGTTGTCCTTGGCTCGGGCGCTTACCGCATCGGTTCATCGGTTGAGTTCGACTGGTGTTCTGTGAACGCAGTGCAGACAGCACGCAAGCTCGGCTACAAGTCAATCATGATTAACTACAATCCCGAGACCGTATCTACCGACTACGATATGTGCGACCGTCTCTACTTCGACGAGTTGTCATTCGAGCGCGTACTCGATGTTATCGACCTCGAGCAGCCGGGTGGTGTAATTGTTTCCGTTGGTGGCCAGATTCCTAACAACCTTGCCATGAAGCTCCACCGTCAGGCAGTGCCCATCCTTGGTACATCGCCGCTCTCAATTGACCGTGCCGAGAACCGTCACAAGTTCTCTGCCATGCTCGACCAGCTTGGCATCGACCAGCCCGCATGGAAGGAGCTTACAAGCATCGAGGATATGAAGGAGTTTGTAGACAAGGTTGGCTATCCTGTGCTTGTACGTCCATCGTACGTACTCTCAGGTGCAGCCATGAACGTATGCTACAACGAGGAGGAGTTGCACGAGTTCCTTAAGATGGCAGCCGATGTGTCAAAGGAGTTCCCTGTTGTGGTATCACAGTTCATGACCGATACAAAGGAGATTGAGTTCGATGCTGTGGCACAGAACGGTGAGGTAGTGGAGTATGCTATCTCCGAGCACGTTGAGTTTGCCGGTGTACACTCGGGCGACGCAACACTTGTGTTCCCTGCACAGAAGATTTATTTTGAGACAGCACGCCGCATCAAGAAGATTTGCCGCCGCATTGCCAAGGAGTTGAACATTTCAGGTCCTTTCAACATCCAGTTCCTTGCAAAGAACAACGAGGTCAAGGTTATCGAGTGTAACTTGCGTGCATCACGCTCGTTCCCATTCGTGTCAAAGGTATTGCGCCGCAACTTCATCGAGACTGCTACACGCATCATGCTCGGTGCACCATACAGCAAGCCCGACAAGTCGGCATTCGACATCGACCACATTGGTGTCAAGGCTTCACAGTTCTCATTCAGCCGCTTGCATCAGGCCGACCCTGTTTTGGGTGTCGACATGTCATCAACCGGTGAGGTAGGTTGCATTGGCGACGACTTTGAGGAGGCACTTCTCAACGCAATGATAGCTGTTGGTTACAGCGTGCCCGAGAAGAACGTGATGGTATCTTCGGGTGCAGCCAAGTCAAAGGTTGACTTGCTTGAGCCTGCAGCACTCCTTGCACAGAAGGGTTACAACCTCTTTGCAACATCAGGCACAGCCAAGTTCCTCAACGAGCACGGTATACAGACAACACCTGTTATCTGGCCCGATGAAGACCCTGCTGCCGAGAACAACGTAATGCAGATGATTGCCGACCACCGTTTCGACCTCATCATCAACATTCCAAAGAACCACACAAAGCGCGAGCTTACAAACGGTTACCGCATACGTCGTGCGGCAATTGACCACAACATTCCGCTCATTACCAACGCCCGCCTTGCAAGCGCCTTCATACGTGCATTCTGCAAGATTGACGTCAACTCAATGCCGGTGAAGAGCTGGGACGAGTTCAAGTAATTGAAGAGAATTATATAATAAGACCTCAGCACCTATCGGTACTGAGGTCTTATTGTTATCTTGAGCCGTAAAACTCAAGCTACCCGATATCTGTAGCGTGCGATTTTTCATATCATATCTTGTAGAGCTGCCATATTATACTGAGCAAGCAAGGTTTCTATTTGTTGGCCGGTGTGTTCGATATTGTCCTCCTGTTTTAGGGGGACGAGGCGGAACGCCGGAGGGGGATGTTCTCCCTTTTCTTTGTATGGAGTTTTGGAAAATTTACGTTGGCTATGTCATTCTCAAGTGGGTGTAGCGACGAGAAGGCAACATTTCGCAATGCTCCGGCAGTACATTAGCGCATTACTTATCTATACTCGTACCCCTTAATTTCCAAACCCAAATTCACCGGTATCTTTTCCGGGATGTCGACAGGGCTGTTCCTTATGTAGCTCTCTTTAAGGTACAGGGGGAACAGCATAATATCTCTTTTATCGGTTTGCTTTTTGCCATCGACGAACTTCACGGCTACGTAATACCGGCCCGGCTCAAGGAGTATGTTTTCTTTGACAGCTATCACGTGCTCGTTCTTCTTTTCGCTCACCGGAATATCTACATAAATGGGGTGGTGCATCACATTGCTGAAGTTGCTTTCTGTTTCATCCATCAGGTATATGTTAATGCTCAACCTGGCATTCTCTATGCTGTTCAGTACTGTGCTGAAGAGTAGCTCTTCCACCTCGAAAACGCGTTTCACATTTATTATTGAGCCTATTTCGTAACCGAGTTTCTCTGTAGTCCACTGTGTCACTCCACCGGCAACCTTCATCCCTTTGTTTGAGAGTCTTGCCTTCTTTCTTTTACCGTCATATACCGTCAGCTCTTGCAATTGCTTTGGCTGCATTGTGACAATAAGGGATTCTCTACTGTTCCTGTAGAGTGCTGTAGGGATTTTCACGTCACCATACGATACGTGGGTCGCCACAATTGTGTCGTTGCACTCCTGCGCCAGTGTAAGTTCAAACTCACCGTCAATGCCCGAGAGTGTGCCGCTCTTTGTTCCCGGGATACCGATGGTGGCATACTCCACAGCTGTGCCTTCTTCGCTTACAATTCTGCCTTTGATTGTGAAATCCTGTGCGGCGGCGGAGGTTGCTACAAATAATGATAGGGCAAACAGTAATCTTTTCATGGGGCTGTTTTTTTTTATTCCTTATACTCCAGTATATCTCCCGGTTGGCAGTCGAGTGCCTTGCAAATGGCTTCGAGTGTGCTGAAACGCACAGCCTTAGCCTTTCCTGTCTTCAGGATTGAGAGGTTGGCCTGGGTTATTCCAATCTTTTCGGCCAGTTCGCCCGATGTCATCTTGCGCTTGGCAAGCATAACATCAACATTTACTATAATAGACATGGCTGTACGGGTTTTAGATGGTGAGGTCTTGCTCGTTCTTCAGCTTTACGGCAATGTCAAAGAGGTTGCCGAAGAATACGATGAATATACCGAAAATCATATAGTACATCATAACAGTGTCGTTGGGAATCATTGGGGTGGCTTCCCAGAGTTCGCTCT
Source organism: Bacteroidaceae bacterium (assembly GCA_045654885.1). GTDB lineage: Bacteria > Bacteroidota > Bacteroidia > Bacteroidales > Bacteroidaceae > HGM04593. The sequence goes on along the minus strand of JAZOOF010000058.1, from coordinate 58,695 downwards.
GCAACAAGGTACTTATGATGATGGTTGCTCCAACGCCATATATGCAGAATGAGTTCCTGCTGTCGAATACCCTACGCTTTGATACATTGTAAAGTATGACGGCAATGAATATCCCGCATACCAACAGGGTCAATATGTTTATGCACTGTGGCAAGTGGGCATTGATAGGTAGCCCGTTGTTGTAATCGGATATCATAAGCTTTACCGTTTCCACAGCTTTCGCCACGGCACATATCATAGCGATGAAAGCTACTATTGCCAGACTGCGGAACCCGGGTCTTTCGTCCTTTGCACTTTTCATCTCTTCCTCTTTCTCCAACTCGCGGTTGGCCTCTTCAAATTCCTTGCTATATCGGCTTCTTTCAATAATCTTTTGGAACAGAATAAGGCCTCCTGTGTAGGCGAATCCCATAGACAGATATAACAGTACTGCAGGCCAATCGGTCTTTATACGTAAGCAAATGACTATTGCAAAAAGAACTACTGACCAGATGATTGCAAAAGCATTGATAATTCCGATAATCTTCTTTGTTGATGGTTTCTTCTCGTTCATGGTCTCTTTGGATTTGGTGGTTGTATAATGTTTTTTGTAGGTGCGGGGGCTGCGCGCCCTTTTTCAATATCGTCAAATGGTGAGGTTGTTCTCCTCGCTCACATCCACGGCTACCTTATATAATATGCCGAACACAACAAGCAGTATGGTGTATATTATGATGTCAATGTTTATCTCGATAGCTCCGTTCGAACCGCAGAACATTACGGCCGACTCCATATTGCTGTTGCAGAACTCTCCAATAAAGTAGCAGGCAGCCATAGTGTAGATTACTGCAATATTTGCGCGCGGAAAAATTGTTCCGTTTCTTATAGCCTTGCATTGCTTTACCATAAACAGAATGATGAGTGCATAGAATGCAGTCTTGAAAAGGAGACGTCCGGCAAATATTGCCAATTGAACAGGGTAGAGGTCCTCGTGCCACGCAATACACCCTTCGCCGCTGCCTGTGCTAATGAAATAGCTCTGGCATAGAATCCATACAATGTTTACAATACACAGCAAGGAGACAAAAATTGTAGCTCCCTTCAGTCCTTTGTTGCTCTTGGTTTTCATAATAGTTGGTTTTTAGCTTGTAAATGATGCTGCAAATATAATACTGTTTTATCGTAAAACAATAAATATTTAAAGAAAAACGATGTGTTTAATATTGTTTAACAATAAAAAGTGGCTGATGGGCCGAGTGTGAAGTGTTGAGTAATACCGATATTTTTACTATCTTCGCATAAACCTTTAAAACAAAACATAAAAATGACAGACATTCCAAAATGCCCCAAATGTAACAGTGAATACACCTATTTCGACGGTATGCTCTACGTGTGCCCCGATTGTGCCCATGAGTTCAGTGCAGATGACACAGCCGAAGAGACCGCTGATGTTGCAAAGGATAGCAACGGTGCAGAGTTGTTCGATGGCGATGCTGTGACTGTGATAAAGGACCTTAAGGTTAAGGGCTCCTCAATGGTAATCAAGCGTGGAACAAAGGTAAAGAGCATTCGCCTCACCGAGAATCCCGAGGAGGTCGACTGCAAGATTGATGGCAGCAGCATTGTGCTTAAGACCTGTTTCTTGAAGAAGTAAGACTCGCAATCAACAGAATAGGTTGATGAAAACAAATATTGACTTACAAATAAATAAGGTAAAGCAATTCTCGGCCAAGGGCTGGTCGCTTGGCGTGTGTCATGGTATTTCGCACTGGGAGCGGGTGGAGCGCAATGGCTTGCTGTTGGCTACCGATGAGGTGAACACCACCGTTGTGCGCTTGTTTGCGTACTTGCACGACAAGTGGCGCGTTGACAACTGGGAGGATCTTGAGCATGGCAAGCGTGCAGCCGAGAACCTGCCTGCATTGCGCGCTGCATTGCTTGTATGGCTGACAGAGGAGGAGTTTGCCTTGCTTTGCAAGGCTTGTGAACTGCACACAGTGTGCCACAGAACAGGCAACCCCACGATTGATGCCTGTTTCGACGCCGACAGGCTGGACCTTATGCGTGTAGGTATAATCCCCGACCCAAAGAAGATGGCAACCGAACGTGGTGGATTCTACGCTGCAAACATGAAGCAGTTCTATGCAGACACCGGTACAAATGAGGAGTACTACTTTTTCGATGAGGAGTAATATTAATCACTAAACTTACATTCAAAACAAATTAACAGGACAACTGGTCAATATAAGTTGATTGGTCGTCCTGTTTTTTTGTACTTCGGTGTTAAAGTAAACTAAATATAACACACTCGTCTTGACAAGCTATTGACAACGGCTGTTTGAGGTTGTATATTTGTGATATAAGAAAGTGGCAATTCAGCAACCTTGTCGCGGGAATCATACAGTAATTTTGCGGTAACATTAACCTTAAATTATATTCATATGAAAAGACCAAGTATTTTTGAGATTGCAACAGCTTTTCAAATTCTTCAATACTTACGGACAATATGGTATAAAAATTAAAGCAATGATATAGCAGTTGACCCATTTTTAGAAAACACCGCGTAGGTGTCATATCGAACATATGTGAGATATCTCGTATATCATTTTTAGAGATCCCTCGTCGCTACGCTCTGTCGGGATGACATCGCCGGGTCAATATCTATATCATTACCAAAATTAATGTTGGTCCAGAGGTCTCTGAATTGATAGAATGATAATTAAAATATGAAACGTTTCTTTTTAACTGTGCTGCTTTTCAATATGTTGCTTACAACAGCAATTGCGCAATACATTTCTGTAGACACTGCAAGGATAAACAAGGCGTACAACACACTGACAAAAGGGAATCGTACATCAGAAACAGAAAAGGAGTTTCTGGAAGCCTACCCTACAACTTGGTTTGAGTTTTATATGACATACAGTTATTTGTATGATGATACAAACCAAAATATAATGTGTGATATGTGCAGTGAGCATATATCAACACTTTTCGGCCTATCGCATATAAATGATACCGTTCTTTGCCAAAAGATTATAAATCTTAGTATTGGCATGAAAGATTCAGGAGAATGCACCGGCGTTTTTCAGGACTATTTGATTGGGTATATCTTAAATCACGAAAAATTAGTTTTTGATCTTCTTTCAAAACTAAGAAAAGGGCATCTGATGGAATTTTGGCAATTTTGTTGGTCTACGGTAACAGAATGTTCACGAGCCGCCCAGTTTGAAGAATTGTATAATCGCAACAAAGAAAAATATCCGTAAATAATGGAAGCATCAAGTATTGCTTTTGAAAACTTCTACGATGGAATAAATTATCCGACTCTGCTTCCGCATAGAGAAGAAATGTATAAGCGTGAATTTATCAATAAAAATTATAATACATTTTTTGATGACTATGAAAAATAAGAGAGGGTATACTGGAGCGAAGAAGAACTTTTAAATCAAGTAATAGATGCAGCAGATAATGGAAGGCTTAAAATTCTTGAATAAGATTGCAGTGCTTGCAATTAGCATGTTTTTATTGATTGGTTGCAGTCCAAGAGAACCTAGACTTGAATTACAACTTGTAAAACAACAAATTGGGAGACCATTCTCTTTTGCAGACTACTGCGAAGGAGAGTATGACAGTATATGTTTGATTTATCCTTATTTCAATGTAGAAAGAGAAGATTTTGTCAATCTTAAAATGTCGAAAATATTAAGACGTGTATGTGACAAAAAGACGATGTTCGATTCTTTATCGACAATTCTTTTTATAAGTAACAATACTGTAAAAGCATACTCCATTGTAGAGGTGAGCAAGGTGAGAATTACACCACCGGGAATACCGGAAAATAAATATATTTTTCCTTTTGAACAGAAATTTATTTTAGACGAGAAAAGGTACGTTCATATATACGAGGAATAGTGTTTTGCACAAATTGTACCTTATCGTTGAATGATTGTTAACAGCGCTATTTCTTTGCTAAGGATGACGTTTCCTATCATTTAACAAAAAATAAGCAACATTTTTCTTTGAAAATGTGAAAGGTTGTTATCTTCGCAAGGTGTATTAAACGTAATGCGTATGAAATTGTTCAAGACTTTGGCTTGCGGTGTGTCATTGGTGGCTGCCGTTGCATGTGGTGGCGGTGATGCTGCATGCAAGAAAGAGTGTAATGGTGGCGGCGAGTGTGCCACAGAGTGTACAAAAAAGGAGTGTATGGAAAAGAGTGAATGCAAAAGCACGGCGGTGATTGATAATATGATGTCGCGCCGCAGTATAAGGAACTACAAGCAGCAGGCTGTGCCTCGCGAGGTGTTGAACCGGATTATGGAGTGTGGTATCAATGCTCCTAACGGACAGAACAAGCAGTCGTGGGAGGTGCGCGTGGTGGAGAATCCCGAGTTGCAGAACGAGATTAAGGCTCTGATGGCAACCGTTGGTGGCGAGCGTGCTGCGGGTTGTTTCTACAATGCTCCTGTGTGGGTGTTCATTGCCCGTGACAAGGGTTACGATTTTTCGGCATACGACTGTGGCTTGTTGGCCGAGAATATGATGCTCTCGGCAAATGCTCTTGGTGTAGGCACTGTTTGCCTGGGTAGCCCGGTGCGTTATATACTTATGGCAGAGGGTAACGAGCAGGTTTTGTCAAAGCTCGGTTTCAGCGAGGGATATGAACTCTCTTTGTGTATTTCAATGGGTTACCCCGAGGGTGATATGCCCGAGGCGAAGCCAAGGGATTTTGGAAAGGTAAAGTATATTGATTGAAAATAATAATATAACTTGAGTTCGATATAATCTAAATCAAATCGCGAACCTGTCATCCCGACAGAGCGTAGCGACGAGGGATCTCAAAAAATATCGCGAAATAAAAGATTTCTCACGTTCGTTAGTTCGCTATCGCTCATCGAAAACATCTTTTAATATTTTACCAAGGTATGGTCGAAATGACAGAATACAATAAAATATCAGTATGAATTGTTATTTCGAACTAACGTTAATATAGATGTTTATATAGCGTGTATTGTCATGCTGAGAGTAGCGAAGCATCTTTATTATCGCATTTTTAGGGGATTCTCCACTACGCTTAGACGTGTTGTTGAGGGCACTTGCCCGAGAAATGACATATCCGCAGATATTAATATAAATGATAAGAGGATAGACCAATGAAGTCTATCCTCTTATCATTTATACAGGAGCCGGTTGGTGTTCTACCATCACTGCGCGTTCGCCGTTGAAGATGTGGAGCCGCAGCTCCTCCATAATGTAGCGGATGGCAAGCTGTGCCTTCACTGAGTTGCCGGCTTTGTCTATTGGTGGCGCGAATGCGGCTATGCCAAAGATGCCGGGAAGTACACCAATGATACCGCCGCCCACGCCCGATTTGGCCGGTATGCCTGTCCTGAACATCCAGTCGCCGGTGTATTCATACATTCCGACACTTGCAATCATGGATGTTATCTTCTCGCTGAGCGCAGAGGGGAAGACTCTCCTTTTTGTCACAGGGTTATATCCGCCGAAGGCTATGGTCGCTGCCATGGTAGAGAGCTGTGTAGCTGTAACACCAAGCGAGCATTGGCGTGTGTACAGGTCGAGTGACAATTCGGGGTCGTCATATATGCGGTCGTAACCTTTAAGCAGCCACGCTATGGCGCGGTTGTTGTGGTTGCTCACGCTCTCGGACCTGTAGAGCTCGTTTATAAGCTGCGGCTCGCTGCCGCATAGCTCGGTAATGTTCTGCACAATTCTCTCCCACTTCCCGCGGCTGTTTCCAACCGGGCTGACCATGCTGACGGCAGATATAGCCCCTGCATTTACCAAAGGGGTAGAAGGGTGCTCGTTCTCGAGCAGTATGGCGAGTATGGAATTGAACGGCATTCCGGTTGCGTCTGCACCAATCATGTCGATGATTGTTTCGGGTCCGTACTCCTTGAGCACCAGCAGTGCTGTTGCCACCTTGGATATTGACTCAATGCCGAACCGATAGTTACAGTCACCCACTGTGAGCACCTCGCCGTCCTTAAGGCAAATTGATATGCCGAAAAGGTCTTTGTCAACGTTGGCAAGATAAGGTATGTAGTCGGCATTCTTGCCGCTGTTCTCGTTCTTGAACTTCCTGTATGCCTCATAGAGGGCTGCCTTCAGTTCCTCGCGTGTTATCCTTCTATCCCTGTCCATAAATTTTTCTTGTTATAGGTTTTTTGTTGTAATTGCCTGTTGTGCGAATTGTCATACTGAGCGTAGCGAAGTATCTTTTTTGAGACACATAGATCCTTCACATACGTTCAGGATGACACTGCATGAGGGATTATTTGTTACTTTCCCGTGTGGGTGTACACTGTGCCCTTTACCTTGATGTTGCTCTCGATGCTGAGGCGCGACGGTGTGGGGTACTGCAGCTTCTCAAGTTCGGCTACAGCGGCCTGAATGTCAGCAAGCAACTGGTCGGCCATGTCGCGGCTGAAGCCCTGGCGCACCACGATGCGCATGACGATGGTTGTCTCCAGCGTCTTTGGCAAGGTGTAGGCGGGTACCATCCAACCGTTCTGGCGCAGCTTGTCCTGCAAGTCATAGAGTGTCCACTTTGCCTGCTTTGCATGCTCCTTCTTCATCTCCCAGATGAACAGCGGGTTGCACACCTCGGTGCTGTAGTTCTGGAACGGTTTCATCTTGCCAATCTCGCTATGCAGGTACTTTGCCACCTCCATTGAGTTGTGCTGTATCTCCTTGTAGCCATCGAAGCCCAAGCGGATGAACTGGTAGTACTGGCCAAGAATCTGTGCTGCAGGGCGCGAGAAGTTCAATCCCACCTGTGTTACGTCGGCGCCCAGGTAGTTGACGCTGAACGACATGCTGTCGGGGAGGAATTTCTTGTCTTTCCACACAATCCAACCGAGACCGGGGTATACAAGGCCGTACTTGTGGCCGCTGGTGCTGATGGAGAGTACCCACTTGAGGCGGAAGTCCCACTCGAGCTCGGGCTTCAGGAACGGCATGATGAAACCGCCCGATGCAGCATCGACATGGATGGGGATGTCGTAGCCGGTCTTCTTGTTGTACTCGTCGAGCGCGTCGTTGAGCGCTTTGACATCGTCGTTGAGTCCGGTCCATGTCACGCCCATGATGGGGACAACGCAGATGGTGTTCTCGTCGCACATGGCAATGGCATCTTTGGGGTCGAGGGTGAGTTTCTGGCTGCTGAGAGGCACGGTGCGCATCTCAATCTGCCACAGCTGCGCGAACTTCTCCCACACCACCTGGTAGGCTGCCGAGATGACAAAGTTTGGTTTGTCGCATGGCTTGCCCTGGGCTGTGCGGCGCTTTTTCCATCGCTGCCATGCCGCCACGCCACCAAGCATGCAGGCTTCGCTCGAACCTATGCCCAGCGCTCCGGCTTTCCACTTGGCCTGCTCGGGGGTGTTCCACAGGTTGGCGATGATGTTGATGCACTTGGCACACATCACTGCAACGCGCGGGTACTCGGTCTCGTCGATGTAGTTGATGTCAATGGCATCGTTCATCAGCTTGGTGGCGTAAGGGTCCATATATGTTGTCACAAATGTTGCCATGTTCAAGCGTGGCTGGGTTTGTGCTATAGTCTCGTCCTTCACCATGCGATAGGCGATTTCGGGGGTGGTGGAATGCTGTGGTATCTTGTCACAAGGTGCGCTCTTGAGCATCTCCTGTGAACCGAACACCGGTGCACACATCGTTGTCTTGCAATTTTCCTCTTTCATCATTTTCTCTCTTTTTAAATGGTTAATAAAATGTTGTTTTTTGGAACTGTTGTACTCTTCAAACAAAACCTGTATTTAAATGGTTTTTATTTTATGCCATTTTAAGACTCTTTCGTATTTTATTCCGAACTTGGTTAATATGGATGGATATTATAGTTTTTTTACCATACGATATTGGATTGTAATTGTAGATTTTGCCAAAATGGTTTATTGCCCGTTTCTTTAAATTGCTTTGTTGTATCGCTCTTAATTGATTTGGACTTTAATTTTATTGCTAAAATTATATTCGGTGAAAAGGAATATAATTGGAAATGATAATATCAAATTAACATTTTTTTTAATATGTGTTTTGTTTTCTTATATATGTTGATTAATTTTGTATATAAATATTTTTAACACAAGTATGTGCCGTTGCAAATACTGTTAAATAATAGTAATATTATGTCAAAGTTTTTCTTAACCATTTCAATGCTTTTGTCATTGAGTTTACTGAGTGTTTCATGCAACAATGACGATTTTAATGGAGAGTTGCCGAATGATGGTGCAGTGGAGGTTTCATTTGTACTTGATGTAGAAGCCGTGCATTCGTCTCGCGCAATCAGTGATGGAACAGGTGCTACACAGTTGATGTATGCTGTGTTTGATGAGAATGCCCAACTTGTTATACCTAAGGCTGTCAAGGGAAATATTTCTTCATTGTTGACTGCTAAAGGTTACGAAATGTCTATCTCCTTGCCAAAGGGTAACGTATACCGTGTAGTTTTTTGGGCACAGAATCCCGACTGTCAGGCATATGATGTGGCTGACGACATGAATGTTACCATTGATTACACAGGCATCAACAATGATGAGTCACGCGATGCTTTCTTTGCGTGCACAGAACAGTTCAAGGTCGATTACAATACATCTGTGTCCGTTGTGCTCAGACGTCCATTCGCTCAGGTTAACGTAGGTGCTTATTCATATGATATGGAACATGCACGTGAAGCAGGTGTTGACATCGCAAAGTCAAGTGCAATCATCAAGAGTGTTCCTAACTCTATCAACCTTCTCGACGGAAAAACTGCCGGTGAGGTTGATGTTACTTATACTCTTGCTGCAAGACCTGCTGAGAATCTTCTTGTCGATGTAGATGAGAATGGCACTAGCGAGGTATATGAGTATCTGTCAATGTCATATCTGCTTGCAACACCCGAGGGCTCAGTGCATGAGATGTCGTTCGGCTTTACAAATGAGGATGAGACAAAGCGTATTGAATTCAATGGTGGACTTGAGACTGTGCCGGTAAAGCGTAATTGGCGTACAAATATTGTAGGTCAGATACTCACCGGTAATGTTTCGTTCAATATAAAGATTGATCCTTCATACGAGGGCGAGACAATCAATTCTGCAGGTCTTTACTACAATTTCAGCGAGGATACTGAAATTGTGGATAAAGTGTTTGCTTTCAATACACAAGAGTGGGCTACATTTACATCGGAGAACAATAATCTGTTGACATTCAAGAATATCGAGTTCTCTGGCAAGGTACAATATATAGCTTTTGGCGATTATGTTAAAAATGAGAAGGGCCAGGTTGTAGTACCATTTACCAATATTCTTACAAATGTCGTTGCAAAGGATATGGTGGTGACTCACTCGAAAGGTATTACAAATGTGGCATCTGTAGATTACATGGCTCCGCTGATTTTCCTCCGCGGTGAATCTACATTGTATGATTGTGAATTTACGGGTACTACATGTTTGGTAGAAACCTATGCACAACAGACTGCAGATAAGGGTTATGACTATTACGAGGTGCTGCCTTATGATTGTGGCGTCCCCAATGACAGCAAGGCTGTGTTCAATGACTGTACCATTGGTACAATGTACGCATGGAGCCACTCACAGATTACACTCAACAATACCAAAGTCGAGTATTTGCGTTGCAGCACTCACAATCAGTCCGACTCCAATGCGCATGTAACCATAAATGCCGGCTCTGAAGTGGAAACTATCTTTGTATCAAGTTCAAGTACTGCAAAATCATACACTGGTGATGATGGCAGAAAGCATTGGAAAGCTACTCCTTGGGCTCCATCACTCATTATTAAGTCTGGAGCCAAGATTGGTACCCTTGATATGAATGGTCGTGGCAGGTATGATGTAAACGGCAATCTGGATGTGGTAATTGAAGACGGAGCTATAATTGATTCTATTATCAATGAAGCTGTCTGAAATCAAAAAAATAGCGGTTGATTAATATTGTATATATTCTGATGAAAAGGACTGTTTTCTATATTTTGCTGTTTGTTGTCATTGCAATCTTCTCGGTATCATGTGCCGAGAGGGATATCGTGCCCTCCTCTGCAGTACGTGATGTTGAGTTGGTCTTTATGCTCGAGACCGACGGCAATGGAGCAACGCGTGCAATAAGCGATGGAAACAGTGTTGATGAATTGGTGTATACCATTTTTGCCAATGACGGTACCATTGTGGTGAAGAATGCTGTCAAAAGAAATGTTGCAGCATTGTTGAACGGTGGTATTCTTAAAATGAATGTGTCGTTGGTCGAAGGGCAAAGCTATAAGGCGTTCTTCTGGGCATATAACAGCGAATGTGATGCCTACACACTGACCGAGGATATGAAGCTGATTGTGGACTACAGCGGAGCCGGAAATGATGACAAGCGTGATGCTTTTTACGGATTGACCGAGAGTTTTGTTGTGGATGGCAGTGTGAAGAGTGTTGTTCTAAAGCGACCATTCGCTCAGGTAAATGCTGTGGCATATCCTTTTGATTGGGAATATGTGAAGGAGTTCCATGGGTTCGATGTTGAGAAGTCATGTGCTATAATACGTGACGTGCCGAATACAATGGACATGTTTACCGGTGAAGTTTCGGGTTCTGTTGATGCTTCGTTTGCATCGTCAGAAATCCCGACGGAAAGATATTATACCGATTTGGACGGTAATGGTGTTGACGAGGAATATGTTTATTTGTCAATGTCGTATGTCCTTGCAGGTAATGAACCTACAAGCCACAGGGCCGATTTCTTTTTTGTAGATTCTGATGATAGGGCTGTGATGTACGAGAATGAGGCAAATAGTGTCGTTGAAATCAAAAGAAATAACCGTACGGATGTTGTCGGGCAGGTCATTTCAAACAATGGAGAGTTGAATTTGCGTCAATATTCGGCAGCCAACAGTGTATATCACAATATCTCGGCTGATACAGTAATTGAGAACAGGATATACAATATGTCGGGGCATGACGCATTGAATTTCGCAAGTGAAAATGGCCAGAAGATGACATTGAACAATGTGTTTATCACAGGGGATATATGGACTATTGAGCTGGGCGAGTATCGCGGTTCATCATATGTCAATTATAACAACGAGTTGAACAATGTGGTATATAAGGATTTGTGTGCTTCTTCATCAATAGAGTGTCATGAGTGGTTCTTCTCACCGGCATGCATTGCATATGGCAATACTGTGCTCAACAATTGTGTGATGACCGGAGCAACATCGCTCAATGACTCTGTTGTTGACAAAAAGCATGGTCTTAAACACAAATTGATACCGGTTGACATTGGAGTACGAAATGAATCGGATGCAGTTGTCAATGGTGGTGTCTTTGGCACTTTTTTTGCCTGGACACATGCTGTGGTAAATATCTATGGTGCGGTTATCGATACTCTGTATTGTGGAACATGTGATTCTACCAAACATTCATGGATGACAATCGGTAAAGGCACTGTAATTGACAAAGTTATATGTTGTGAACCACGTTGTCCTTATGGTGGTAAAGAATACTCTACTACAATGACGATTGAAAGTGGTGCAAAGGTTGGTTCATTGCAGCTTGTTTCAACTGATGTGGAGTTCCTGATAATAGAGGAGGGCGCATCGGTAGGTACCATCACTTGCGAAGGTGTGGAATATACTTATGAAGAATTGAGGAGTGCAATGGGGTTATAAGATTGTATTATGGTGGTAAATGGCAGAATAGACATAGCGGTTTGCAAGGGGTTGGGTAAGTTTGTTGTTACCTCACACCCTTTGTTGCGTGGCATTTTTATGTTGCTGCTATCTTTGTTGTTTGCCAATACAGAACTTATGGCTTTTGAAGCCGTTGATGTTGCCGATAACAAATATCCGATATCTGGCGAGGGGTATACACGTGAGGAGATGCATATCCGTTTTGTTGTTGCAAAGAACAGGATTGAGCGTAATTACATGAATAATGCTTATGTCCTTGACAGTATTGTAAGGTGGATAGACAAGGTTTCCAACGATGAGATGGTGGAAATTGTGAGTGTCGAGTTCTGTGGAGCCGTATCTCCCGAGGGTAGTGTGCGCTTTAACCGATGGTTGAGTAATGCCCGTTTGACTGCGCTTGAGAAATATGTGCGCGAACGTATAGATATTCCGGAGAAGAAAATTATAAGAAGTGACCATTACATTGCATGGAATGAACTTGACTCGATGGTTGCCAATTCCGATATGCCTGACAAAGAGGATATTCTACACATTGTAAGGAGTGAGAACCGTTCTACGGGTGAGCAGCTTGACAGCCGTATTGGAGAACTGAAGAAACTTGACAATGGCAAGACCTGGCGCATACTGCTCAATACTTTCTTCCGTGAGATGCGTAACGCGTACATGGTCATTACAGCCAAAAAGAGTGACCTTGCCATTATGCGTGAGAACTTGTTTGAAAAGGATTTGGCTTTGGATTATAAACCGGTAGATGAACCAAAAGCATTGCTTTCACCGATAAAAACGTTGTTGGAGTGCACTACACCACACTATATGTATGTCAAGACAAACATCGTTGGGCTGGCGATGCTGAATGCAAATGTCGGCGTTGAGTTTGACCTCGGCAAATATCTCTCATTGAGTGTTCCCGTATCTTATTCGGCTCTTGATTACTTCAAGTCAACAATCAAGTTCAGGAATTTCTCTCTTCAGCCCGAATTGCGTTATTGGCCAAAGAGAAATCAAAAGGGATTGTTCGTTGGTGCGCATATGGGGTTTGCTTACTACAACTTTGCATTTGATGGTGATTGGAGATATCAGGATCATGAGGGACAAACCCCGACACTTGGTGGGGGTCTATCCATAGGTTACCGTATGCCAATCAGTGCAGATGGCAGTTGGAATATGGAGTTTGCTTTGGGTGCCGGTGTCTATCCTTTGCACTATGATGTGTTCCACAACGTAAAGAATGTTCTGGAAGGTGAATTGTATGATACAAGAAAGAAAACATATGTGGGGCTTGATAACATATGTGTAGGTATATCATACCGTATTCCAACAATCGAAAGTCGTGCAAAGAGTTTAAGTGTCATAATGGACGCTATGGATTAACAAGGGAAGAATTGCAGTAATGACGGGTTTACGCTACATATCAATGATTGCCGGTGTGCTTTGCTGCATGCTCTCTGTTTCATGCGATGTTCATGAATTCCCCAATCCGGTAGAGAAGGAGTATCCATTCGTTCTGCATCTGGACTACGATACGAACATGCCTTTATATAAGATTGTGGAATATCATGATGATACACGTTCTTTGGAGAACAACTACGATATACGTTACATTGTCAAGGTTTATCCGGCCGGAGATTCAAGAGAGGAACTTTTGCATTGTGAGTTTTTCAAGGATGAACTGGAAACGCTCGAGAATGACGTGACAATCATGCTCAGGGAAGGGGAATACAAATTTGTAGTATGGACCGACTATGTAAGTTCGCACGATGGGGTGGATTTGTTCTATAATACGCAGAATTTTGAGGAAATACAGCTACTGGGCGATGAACATTATGGATGTAACGATTTGCGTGATGCGTTCAATGGTACCGTTGAGGCAAATGTTTCCGAAACATCGTTGGAGGCGACAGTGGAAATGGGCAGGCCAATGGCTAAGTTTAGCTTTATAAGTGATGATTTGGAGGATTTTATGTCAAATATGGTGAGGTTGCGTTCCGGTAAAGATGACGGTTGTGATACCCGAGCCGTTGAGCTCTCTGATTTTAAGGTTGTCTTCCATTACTATGGTTTTATGCCGTCGTCATTCAATATGTTCACGAACAAACCGGCATCGGCTGTTTCAGGTGTGAGATTTGAGTCTGATATCAAAGCACTGAATGAAAAAGAGGCCGATTTGGGATTTGATTACGTTTTTGTAAATGGTACAGAGTCGGCAGTGAGCATATATCTTGAAATCTTTGATGCTGATGGCACCTTATTGTCAAGCTTTAAACCGGTCAAGGTTCCTCTTGTACGAAGCAAACTTACTGTTGTCAAGGCTGATTTCCTTACTTCCAAGGCTAGCGGTGGAGTTTCTATTGTTCCTGATTTTGACGGAGAATATAATTTCCCGGTGTATTGAATTATTAACTAACATTTTAATAAAATAAATTATGAAAAAGTTATTATTAGTAGTTGCAGCTCTTTCTGCAATGTTCGTTGTTTCGTGCAACGAATCGGATTTTGATGTAAACGACCCTAAGCATCTTTCTGAAGTGACAATCTATGTTGAAACTCCCGAAATTGTATCTCGTGCTTATGGTGATGGAACAAGTGCTACCGATCTCTATTATGGTGTCTATGATGCACAGGGTAATCTCGTAAGTGCAATATCAAAGATTGACGATACCAGCAAGGAGGAGATAAACATTTCGAAGACTCTGAACCTTAATCTTGTTACAGGCAATACTTACAGTATGATTCTGTGGGCCGACAATGCCGATGACGTATGTGACGTGGATTTTGTAAATAAGGTGATGAGTTTCAATCCTGTAAAGGCTAACCTTGAGGCTTATGATGCATTCTATGCTTATGAGGCTCCTTTCAAGGTTGAGGGCAATATGTCAAAGACAATCAAGCTCTATCGTCCTTTTGCACAGGTGAATGTGGGTACAAATGATGTTGAACTTGCAAAGGATGCAGGTCTTGAACTTGTTAACTCACAGATTAAGGTCAAGACATACAGCAAAATGGATCTTGTGACAGGTAATGTGTCCGAAGAAGTTGATTGTACTTATGCGTACAATGCCATTCCTCAGGGTGAGACTTTCCCTGTTGCCGGCTATGATTACATCTCTATGAACTATTTGCTTGTTGCTGCAGACAAGGCTACTGTTGATATTGAGTTCTCATACAACAATGGTGGCAACTATGTGTTTGACTACACATTTGTACCAGTTCAGCGTAACTACCGTACCAATATTTACGGTAGCATCCTTACAAGCGATGTCGAGGTGAAAGTGGTTATTGAGCCTGCATTCAACGACCCTGATAACAATTATCCTGTCACTGAATAAAGTTTGACTGAAAACAGCATTTGTGCAATCTATTCTCTTGCGCAAATAAAACATATAGGCCGCACTTGAAATGAGTGCGGCCTATATGTTTTTGTCAAAATCCGGTACTGTTCAACTTTTTGCCCATATGATTTGTTTGCAATCTGTATAAATGCTATTTGATATGAAACAGATTAGTACAGGAAAAGGTGTCATGACAATTTGGGCGTTGCTTGGAATATGGTCGGTAGCGGCGCTTACATCGTTGCCGGGGCTGGCCGTTTCGCCCATACTTGATAAACTGGCGACAATATTTCCCAAGGCAACCGACCTTGATTTGCAGTTGCTCACAACCTTGCCTTCACTGCTTATAATACCTTTTATCCTTTTCGCGGGTTACATAAGCAATAGGATAGGGTATATAAGGTTGCTGTACATTGGTTTATGGTTATTCCTTTTAAGTGGTGCTCTATATTTTGTTGCGGGTACGATTGGGCAGCTCATTGCCGTGAGTGCCATGCTTGGAGTTGGAGCGGGAATAATAATTCCTTTCTCTACCTCGCTGGTGTCAATGTTCTTCAGCGGAAAGGAGCGTACAAGGCAGTATGGCTATGTGTCGGCGATAACAAACATCACTCTTGTTGTTGCTACAGCCATTGCCGGTTGGCTTGCCGATGTGCAGTGGCGCCTGCCGTTCCTGGTCTATCTGTTGCCTATTGCTTCAATTCTTCTTGTGCCGGCAATAAAGCATGCCGGGAAAAGCCTTGGGCAGCAGGGCGGGCAGGGCAATACCGTTATGCAGAGTGGCGGGTGGATAAGATACAACACTCTTGCTAAGTATATGCTCTACTATCTGTTGATAACCTATCTTGTCATGGCTGTGAGTATTAACCTGCCGTTTCTGCTTGGTCAGTATGGCTATGACAGCGGTGATGTGGGCATGGTTACCTCCATCTTTTTCCTTGCAATGATGTTGCCGGGCCTTTTCATAAACCGCCTGGTGAGTGCATTTGGGAGCAATATTCTGCTTTGGGCAATGCTGCTCATTGCTCTTGGCCTGATAGATGTCTACTACAACCGTTCACTCGCGTTTGTGATAACAGGCTGTGTGGCTGCGGGTTTCGGTTATGGCATGGCACAGCCATATATATATGACAATGCATCCTCAACGGCTTCACCTCAAAAGACAACATATGCCCTTGCTTTGCTTATGTCAATGAACTATGTGGCAATTGTAATTGCTCCGTTCATTGTGGATTGGGTGCAACATATTCTGGGGATAAAGGGCGAACGTTTCCCCTTTATGCTCAATGCAGTGATTGCTTTTGCTGCTCTGCTCTTTATGTTGCTGTTGAAAGTGTATGACAAACGAAGAAAGCAGAATTATGAATAACTATGCAAAGGGTTCGCTCTCGCTGTTGAGCGCAAGGGTGTTGAGTGGCTTGAATGTCAATGCCATGAGCTATCTGCTGCCGCTGTGGATAGCCCCGTTGAGCTGTGTGACGGTGCGTCTGGTCTTTGGTGCGGTGATGTTCTGGATAATCGGGATTTTTGCAAAGCCCGAGTCGGTGGCGATGAAAGACAAACTCAAGCTCGTATTGCTTGGTGGCGGTGGAATATTCGGTTATATGTCGCTCTATGCCGTGAGTCTCAGCCACACGACGCCTGTGAGTTTTGCCATATTCAATGCCATGCAGCCGCTGTGGGTGGTAATTGCGTCGGCTGTCATTTTTCGTGACAGCATTGATGGGCGCAAGTTGCTTGGCATTGCAGTTGGCTTTGCGGGAGCAATGCTGTGCATTATGGCCGAACCAAACCGTGACGTTGCCGATAATCCATTGTTGGGTAATATGTTGTCTATTGCCGCTTCAATCATCTATGCAATATATCTGGTCTTCTCGGCAAGGATGGTAGGGCACTTGTCGAGCATCACAATACTGCGCTACACATTCTCGTCGGCAGCCGTTGTCGCCCTGCTGTTCTCCTGGTTCTTCGGTTTTTCGGCTCCGTTGTTCGAGGGCAGCCCCAGGCTCCTGCCACTGTCGGTGTTGGCATTTGTTCTCATATTTCCAACTGTGATAACCTACTTTCTCATCCCCGTGGGGCTCAAGTATTTGAGCAGCACTGTTGTGGCCATATATGGTTATGTCACGCTCATTGTGGCATCGCTGGTCTCTTTTATCACGGGGGTAGACAAGTTTGAGCCGGTGATTCTGCTGTCTTTGCTGCTCATTGGTGTTAGCATATATTTTGTGGGTGTGACAGACAAAAAGAAAGGAAAGGTCAAAGGATAGGCTTCAAAAGCGGCTTCTATATATAAATATATAGAAAATATTTATTATTTTTGCAAAGATTGGGCAGGTGTCCCATTGTTTTGTGAATCTAATAAATGAAAAATATGAAGAAAATCCTTTTGGTTCTTTTGACAATATTCGTTGCCATTTCGGCTTTTGCTGCTCCGGCATACCGCAAGCCGTTCACTGTAAAGCAGTCCGATGGTACGGAACTGATTGTAATGCTTACCGGTGACGAGGCATTGCACTATTTTGTAACAGAGGATGGTTTGCCGCTTGTGAAGGAGGCCAATGGCGATTACAGCTATGCAACTTTTGATAATGGTCTTTTTGTATCGACAAAATGCCTGGCACACAATGGTGCAGTTCGCAGCCCGGCCGAGAAGGCGATGCTCTCGTCGTTGGACTTCACTGCCATGGAGGCCGGTATTGCAAAGGCTAGCAGTGCGCGTTCGGTAACATACAAGGTTGCTGCGCAAAAAGCCGGCTCGCAGATTGTCCCCGAGGGAGATGTGAACATTGCAGTGCTGTTGGTACAGTTCAAGGATGCTAAATTTACTTATACAAAAGAGGACTTCAACAATCTCCTGAATACTAAGGGATATAAATTGGAAAATCCTTTTGCCGAGAGTGTTGGAAGTGCACGCGATTATTTCCTTGCACAGTCCGACGGCAAGTTCCGTCCAAACTTCATTGTGACCGACATTGTTACACTTGACAACAACATGGCATACTATGGTGGCAATGATACTTCGGGCGATGACAAGAAAGCTACTTATATGGTAAGAGAGGGTATCCAGAAGGCCGATGTGGCAGGCTTTGACTTTTCAAAATGTGACAACAACGGCGATGGCGAGGTTGAATTTATCTACTGTATATATGCAGGATATTCCGAGTCTTACGGTGCCGATGAAAATACAGTTTGGCCTCACCAATGGCAGCTCAGCGCCGAGGTCGGTTCTGTCACGATTGATGGTGTGAAGTGTGATACTTATGCCTGCAGTGGTGAACTTGTATATAGTGAAGATTATGAGGACCGCATTGGCAAGACAATGGCGGGTATCGGTCTCATCTGTCACGAGTTTTCGCACTGTCTTGGCTTGCACGATATCTATGATACAACATACGAGAGCGGTAACTGGTGTATGGATTACTGGGATGTGATGGACCAGGGCAACTATGCAGCCGAGGGTTATGTGCCTGTTGGTTACAGTGCATATCAGAGAGATTTCTGCGGTTGGAGAGAGCTCGTAGAGATAAACGCTAAAGGTGAATATTCAATGCAACCGCTTACTCAGGGAGGTGTTGGTTACAAAATTGTGAACGATGCCAACAAAAACGAGTATTATATCCTTGAAAACCGCAAGCAGGAGGAGTGGGATACCTATCTGTTCGGTAGTGGTGTGCTTGTCATTCATGTCGATTATCTGAAATCGGCATGGGAAAACAATACTATCAACACAACTAAGAATCATCCGCGTTACACTATCATACCGGCCGACAATGAACTTGCTGCATACGGCGAGGTTTCAAATGCCGAGTTCGTGGCAAGCCTTAAGGGTGATGTCTGGCCGGGTACAAGCGGAAACACGGAACTTACAAACACCTCAATCCCTGCGGCAAAGGTCTATGCAGGCGGTTACATGAACAAGCCTATTACCGATATCAAATACCAGAATGATATCATTTCGTTCAACTTCATGCATGCAACTTCATTGGATGCGCCAATGGCATTGCCGGCAATTGATGTCACAAGCAACTCATTTGTCGCAAACTGGGCTGCAGTTGAGGATGCGACTGAGTATACTGTTGAACTCTACAGCCTGTCAGCTGCATCGGACGGTTCCGGTGACAAAGAGGTGTTGCTGAGTGAAGATTTTATGAATTGCACGGTTGGTAACACGGAGTTGAAGAACGAGAAGATTGACGGCTATATGTCATCAAGTGATTGGGGTTGCGAAAATGTGTATAGCGAGACAGGCGCTTTGCGTATAGGTACGTCAAAGAACCCGGGCTACTTGTATACTCCTTGGATTGAGGCATCCGGCAATGTTGTTACAACACTTGATGCAGTGTTGTATAATACAAAAGATACCGGTGTCGTTCTTTCTGTCGAGTATCGTGATGAGAATGCAGAACTTGTTGCTTTCGAGGATTTTGATATTACAGGAACAAATGAGAGGATTACATTTGCAGCAGATGTAGATGGCTACTTCTACGTTACATTGCATACAGAGATGTCAACAGGCAACAAACGTGTGAAGATTGACAATTTAAGCGTCGCTGAGGCTACGGCTGTCAATAGAAAGCTTGTCTCAACAGTTACGACAGCGGCTACAAGCTATGCATTCAATGCTCTTGAGGAGGGTGTCACTTATCTTTACAGAGTCAAGGCGGCCAATGGCAAGATTGAATCGCCTTTCTCCGATTACGTGGAGGTTGCGCTTCAGCCAACAGGTATTGACGTGATTGTTGCCGATGGCGATTGGTGCGAGGTTTACGCTATTTCGGGTGTCAAGCTATACAGTGGCGACAAGGTAGGTATGCCGTTGCTTTCAAAGGGTGTGTATGTTGTTGTAACGCCATCCGGTACACGCAAGATTGTAATTGAGTAAATTCCATTTTTGCAGTATTCTGCTGCGTTCTGAATCGGTTTCAGATATTAGCCTGCTCCACAAAGGAACAGGCTATTTTTATGTTGTATGGAGTTATAGGCTAACGTAAAGTCGGAAATCAAACAAATTTATATGCGCAAAAAAAGAAGCGTAAATAGTCTGTGGTTCTGTGAGTTCCTTGATGGTTGCTTCGGATAGCAAATGACTCCTCGTTAGACTAAAATGTATGGTGGGTAACAAGGAGCTCATCGCAATAAAATGAAGCTCTATCCTGCATTTGTGGTTTTACTTCTTTTGCATGGCGAATGGATGGCAAAGAGCAGGCCAAAATTTTACCGTTCTCGCTGATTTTTCTGCTTTGCGATTTCTTGTTGTTGCGAATTATGTGCGTAATTCATTGTTTTATAGCTTATTATGCTTGTTTTTAATCGCTGAGAATTGAATATTTCTTTTGCTCCCATACTTTTATCGCATTTTCTGCAATTATTTTGTCAGTAGTGTGTTTGCAGGCTGTTTTCTCACATAGAACAATCATAAATTGCATAATTATTTGAAAAATTCAAGTGTCACAAATGTAAATAACGATTATTTTGCATGCAACAAAAGTAAATACATTTATAAATGCATACTTGTTTGATTTGGTGGAGTGGTGGGTATTTACAATGTTTATATACGGATGTTTCGCTTGGTTGTCATAATTCAATTGTTTGCTCGCATGTTATCAACACCTGCTTGTGAATAGTGTTAATAGTAGTATGCATAATTTATGCAGTTTGCTTTTATGCTTTATAATATAGTTAAAATCAATATGTTATATAGGATTGTTTATAGTTTTGGTTTGAGTTAAAGTCGGGGTTTTCTCCATATTGCTACGATTATTGTATATTTACGGCTGTTTTGTTGTTATATCTTTTGAAATATCAGTGTGTTATCGTAAAATATTGATGTTCTTTGTAGCTTGTGGTTATTTTATAGTTGTTCGGCTGCTTGGCAGGATGGCATGGTGTTGTTGTCAATCTGTAAAACGCGTGTGACAATTTGTTTAGTTTACAAATGTTTTATTATTGTAAGCTTGATGTTTGGGTTTTGTTGTTGGGGACGATTTGTTTGTTTTGTATTTTTGTAATATCTTTGCAGTAGTAATGCTTGAAACATTTGTAAAACGTAAATACTGCATACAGTTATGAATGAGCGGGAGAGGATTGAATTATTAATGAAATGCTATGACTTGTCGCCATCGCAGTTTGCCGACAGGACGGGAATACAACGTGCATCGGTGTCGCACATAATAAGTGGCCGCAACAAGCCAAGTCTTGAGGTAATGCTAAAGATATACGAGGCTTTCCCGGGTCTGGATATGAAATGGCTGATGACGGGAATTGGTGACGCGCCCACACGTCAGGCTAATGAACCGGCAACCACTGCATCTCAGGAGTCTCTTTTTGCCGAGCAGGCTGCTGTTCCGCATGTGGAGAGTTCTCTCTTTGCTGCTCCTGCAGAGCCGGTATTGTCTACGGCTATACCTGAAGAGCCCAAACCCCGCCGTACGGCTGTGCAGCAGCCGGTGCGCGAGAGAACTGTGCCTGAGGCTCGCCCAAGGCGCCAGCAGGGTACACGATTGGCGCAAATGGCTGCAATGCAACCCGACAAGAAGATAAAAGAGATACGTATTTACTACAGTGATGGTACCTACGAGACGCTGATACCCGAAAAACAGTAGTAGCAGAAAGAAAATGTTGGAGTCTTCCAACATTTTTTTTATTTGCTTGTCTGTTGAATGAAAAAATGAGCTATCTTCGCATTAATATAATTAAACACTATAAGTAATATTCAACATTTTCAATATGAAAAAAGTTCTTGTTGACTTAGTTGTCAAGGAGGTCAAGCAGGTCAATGCCAACTGTGTTCTGTTGGTTATGACAAGCGAGACTCCTTTCCCCGAGGTTCGTCCCGGACAGTTCGCCGAACTTCGCATAGACGAGACTCCTACAGTGATGTTGCGCCGCCCGATTTCGGTGCACAGTTTCAGTGCCGAGAAGAACGAGATAGGTTTCCTGGTGCAGATTGTAGGTGATGGAACAAAGTGGCTCGGCACCCTAAAGGCCGGCGACAAGGTAAACACCCTTCTGCCGCTTGGCAACGGCTTTACAATGCCTGCGGACAGCAATGCGCGCGTGTTGCTCATTGGTGGCGGTGTGGGTTCGGCTCCGCTCTATTACCTTGCTGAGCAGCTCAAGAAAAACGGCAATGATTTTACAATCCTCATCGGTGCGCGCTCGGCGAAAGACCTCTATCTGCGCGAGGCGTACGAGGCGCTTGGCCGCGTCGAGTACACAACCGAGGATGGTTCGCTTGGCGAGAAGGGATATGTTACCAATCACTCGCTGCTTGCCGAAAAGTATGATTGTATATGTACCTGTGGTCCAAAGCCAATGATGATGGCTGTGGCGCGTTATGCGCGCGAGAACGGCATTGCCTGCGAGGTTTCGCTCGAGAACAAGATGGCGTGTGGCTTGGGTGCGTGTCTCTGCTGTGTCGAAGATACAAAGGAGGGACACAAGTGTGTTTGTACAGATGGTCCGGTATTCTCAATAGATGATTTGAAATGGTAAAGACAGATGTTAAAATAGGCGGTCTTGAACTGAAGAATCCGGTTCTTACCGCATCGGGAACTTTCGGCTACGGCCTTGAATTTGCCGATTTTGTCGATTTGAACAAGTTGGGTGGCTTTATTGTAAAAGGTACAACCCTTAACCACCGCGAAGGAAACGCCTATCCGCGCAGCGCAGAGACTCCAATGGGAATGCTCAATGCTGTGGGTTTGCAGAACAAGGGTGTCGATTACTTTGCTGCCAATATCTATCCGCAGCTCAAGGACCTCGATACCAATGTACTTGTGAACGTATCGGGAGCTTGTATCGAGGATTATGTTGCTTGTGCCGAGAAGGTTGCTGCGCTCGACAAGATTCCCGGTATTGAGCTCAATATCTCTTGTCCAAACGTAAAACAGGGCGGTATGGCCTTTGGTGTGCTGCCTCAGTCGGCAGCCGAGGTTGTTGCTGCGGTGCGTAAGGTCTACCCGAAGACTCTTATTGTAAAGCTCTCTCCAAATGTTACAGATATCACTGAAATTGCACGCGCCGTTGAAGGTGCCGGTGCCGACAGTGTGTCGCTCATCAATACCTTGCTCGGTATGGCAATCGACTCCGAAAAGCGCCGTCCCGTGCTCTCTACAATCACAGGCGGTATGAGCGGTCCTGCTGTCAAGCCAATCGCCCTGCGCATGGTTTGGCAGGTTGCAAAGGCTGTCAAAATCCCTGTGGTGGGTATTGGCGGTATCACAACCGGTGCCGATGCCATTGAATTCCTGCTTGCAGGTGCGACTGCAATAGAGGTGGGTACAGCAAATTTCATGAATCCTGCTGTTACAGGCGAAATAGTAGACTATATCCAGGATTATCTTGTACGTCACAAAATGAGTTCTGTTCAGGAGCTTATCGGTGCTCTGGAGGTATAAAGCAGAGAATATTCCAATATGCGAAAATGACTCTTGTCTATAGGCAAGAGTCATTTTTTTTGGTTTAATTTCTTGGTTTTAGTTACAAATGTTTTACTATTTAATTTTGTATATACAAATGTAATTGTGTAAATATTTTTCTTGTTACTTCAACAGGTCGGGACGCAGAAGCTTTGTGCGCTCCATTGACTGCTCGAACTCCCATTGACGTATCTTTGCCTCGTGTCCCGAGAGGAGAACATCGGGTACTTTCCATCCGTTGTACTCTGCAGGGCGTGTGTATACAGGCGGAGCAAGCAAATTGTCCTGGAAAGAGTCGCTCAAGGCCGATGTTTCGTCCGAAATTACACCCGGAATTAGGCGAATGACCGAATCGCATATTACTTCTACAGCCAATTCGCCACCCGTCAGAACATAGTCTCCAATACTTATCTCCTTTGTAATCAAGTGCTCACGTATGCGGTGGTCAATTCCCTTGTAATGGCCGCACAAAAATATGAGATTTTCCTTCATTGAGAGCGAATTTGCCATTGGCTGGTCAAAAACCTGTCCGTCGGGGGTGGTATAAATGACCTCGTCATAGTTTCTCTGGCTCTTCAGGTGCTTTATACAATTGTCAATGGGCTCAATTTTCATTACAAGGCCTGCGCAACCGCCAAATGGGTAGTCGTCGGTCTTGCGGTGCTTGTCGGTTGTATAATCACGTAAATTATGTAAACAAATTTCGGCATAACCGTTGCGCTGTGCACGTCCCATGATTGATGAGTTGAAGAAGCTTTCCATCATCTCAGGGAATGTTGTAATAATGTCAACTCGCATATAGAATATAGTTTTGTAAATTGTTTTTTCTGCTGTGGATGCTTTGTAATTTTCATCTGCGAAGATAGTGAAATTTATTCTAATCGCTTTGCCATTGTGGCGATTATTTCTCAAGTGCAAATTCTGTATTCCCGTTACTTTTGAAATTTGGTAAGTTGTGTAACCATGCAATGAGGTATCGGCGCTGTTTGTCTATGTGCCTCCATCCGAGTTTACTTGAGATTTTAAAATTCCGCCCATTGTGTAAGCTTCGTTTCAAAAAACAGAATCTCGCATACCTCTTTATTGCCCGTTTTTGGCCGTTTTAAGCGCTTTTGCTCTTAAAAACGGTATTATGGCGGTTTTAGAGCTTAATAAAACTTAAAATTCTTGTTTCTTTCGGCAAATTTAAGTAATTTAGCGATGTGTTTATATATAATAAGGTATAAAAACAGAATAATAATATTAATAACACTATTTAAATGATTGAGAACGACAGAATTATTAAAGTAAATGTCGAAGAGGAGATGAAGTCGTCCTACATCGACTACTCAATGTCGGTGATTGTGGCACGCGCCTTGCCCGATGTGCGCGATGGCTTGAAGCCTGTGCATCGCCGTATTCTCTACGGTATGATGGAGCTTGGTAACACCTCGGACAAACCGTTCAAGAAGTCGGCGCGTACAGTCGGTGACGTACTTGGTAAGTACCACCCGCACGGCGACTCTTCGGTTTATGGTGCGCTTGTGCGCATGGCTCAGGACTGGGTTATGCGTTATCCGCTCATCGACGGCCAGGGTAACTTCGGTTCAATTGACGGCGACTCGCCTGCGGCCATGCGTTATACCGAGGCACGCTTGCAGAAGATTGGTGAAGAACTTGCGCAGGATTTGTACAAGGAGACCGTGGATATGCAGGAGAACTACAACGGCGAGTTCCAGGAGCCAACTGTTATGCCTACCCGCATACCAAACCTTTTGGTTAACGGTTCATCGGGTATTGCCGTGGGTATGGCAACAAATATCCCCACACACAACCTCAGCGAGGTGCTCGATGCCTGTGTGGCATACATCGATAATCCCGATATTGATACCGATGGCCTGATGCAGTATGTAAAGGCTCCAGATTTCCCTACCGGTTGCGACATCTTCGGTCTTAACGGTGTGCGCGATGCCTATGAGACCGGCCGTGGCCGTGTCATCATGCGTGCGGTTGCCGAGATTGAGTCGGGCACACACGACAAGATTGTTGTTACAGCAATCCCTTACAACGTGAACAAGGAGGAGCTTATCAAGGATATTGCCTCAATGGTCAACGAGAAGAAGATTGACGGTATCTCGAATATCAATGACGAGTCCGACCAGTCGGGTATGCGCATCGTTATCGACGTGAAGCGCGATGCCAATGCCAACGTCATCCTCAACAAGCTATACAAGATGAGCTCATTGCAGACATCGTTCAGCGTGAACTGTATCGCTCTTGTAAAGGGACGTCCACAGCTGCTCACACTCAAGGACTGCATAAGCAATTTTGTCGAGCACCGTCACGATGTTGTCATCCGCCGTACAAAGTTCGAGCTTCGCAAGGCCGAGGAGCGTGCACACATTGTGGAGGGATTGATTATCGCATCGGACAACATCGACGAGGTCGTACGTCTCATCAAGGCTGCCAAGTCTCCCGCCGATGCCCGCCAGGCCCTTATGGACCGTTTCGGCCTCAGCGAGGTGCAGGCTGCAGCTATTGTCGAGATGCGTCTTGGCCAGCTCACCGGCATACAGCAGGACAAGCTCCATGCCGAGTATGAGGAACTCATGCGCAAGATTGAATACTACAATGCCATCCTCACCGATGACAACCTGTGCAAGCAGGTCATCAAGGACGAGCTGTACGAGATTAAGGAGAAGTATGGCGACGAGCGCCGTTGCAAAATCGACTATAGCGCATCGAGCGACTTCAACCCCGAGGATTTCTATGCCGATGATGAGATGGTAATCACAATCTCGCACCTTGGATACATAAAGCGTACACCTCTCACCGAGTACCGTGCACAGAACCGTGGCGGTGTGGGTTCAAAGGGTAGCGACACGCGCGACAGTGACTTCATCGAGTACATATACACAGCCACCATGCACAACACAATGCTGTTCTTTACACAGCGCGGAAAGTGTTACTGGCTCAAGGTATATGAAATCCCCGAAGGCAACAAGAACTCAAAGGGCCGTGCAATACAGAACATGCTCAACATTGATGCCGATGATGCAGTGAATGCATTCGTTCGCGTGACGACACTTGCCGACAAGAATTTCATCGAGAGCCATAACATTGTATTCTGTACCAAGAACGGTATCATCAAGAAGACAAGTCTTGAGCAGTATTCACGTCCACGTACAAACGGTATCATTGCCATCACCATCCGCGAGGACGACAAGGTTATCTCGGTGGCACTCACAGATGGCGACAGTGACATCATCCTTGCAAACCGTGGCGGTAAGGCTGTCCGTTTCAATGAGAACACTGTCCGCGCAATGGGACGTACGGCAACCGGTGTCAAGGGTATGGACATTGCCGATGACGACGAGGTTGTAGGCATGGTAGTACTGCCAAAGAACGACGATGCAGAGCACAGCCTGCTTGTCCTCTCGGAGCAGGGCTATGGTAAGCGCTCGGCAACCGATGATTATCCTACCGTCAGCCGTGGCTGCAAGGGTGTGAAGACACTGCAGGTAACCGAGAAGACCGGTCAGCTTGTTGCCATCATGGATGTGAACGACGAGAATGACCTCATGATTATCAACAAGTCGGGTATCACCATCCGCACATCGGTTGACCAGATTCCTGTTCAGGGACGTGCAACGCAGGGTGTGCGCATCATCAACCTTGGCAAGAAGAACGACTGTATAGGTTCTGTATGCAAGGTGACACACGAGGCCGAGGTCGAGGAGTCGGTGCAGGACCCCGAAACTGTAGATGGCAACAATAGTGCTGAAACAGAAAACACAGAGAATCAATAACTAATACATAATTATTAAACGAGATTGATATGAAGAAATTAGTATTATCTTTAGCAATGGTTCTTGGCGCAACATTTGCGTTTGGACAGGAACTTTCAAAGGAAGAACTCAAGGAGCAGAAGAGACAAATCAAGGCTCTTATGGGTATTGTGAATGATGCCGAGATGAACATGCAGTCCGACCCTGTAGGTGCGGCAAACTCATTGAAGCCGGTGTTGAAAAACTCATTGGTTAACAAGGATGCCTATGTTTGGTACGTAAGCGCAAGCGCGAAGAAAAACGTTATTGACAACGAGAACAACAAGCGTGCCGAGGGTGCAGCATATAACGAGGAGTTGCTTTACTCATACACCTATGAGCTTGGTAACGACCTTGTGAAGTGCGAGGAGTGCGATATGTTGCCCGATGCAAAGGGTCGCGTTAAGCCACGTTATGCCGAGTTCCTCAAGATGTCATACATGCAGCAGTTTGGCCAGTTCTACAATGCCGGTGCATACTACTATGGCAACGAGGAGTACAACAAGGCTTATGACCTCTTCAAGATGTTCATCGACACAGCCGACAAGCTCTACAAGCTCGAGGTTATGCCAAAGGATACAATAAACGTTCCTGTTGCAGCATACAACATGGCACTCTGCGGTATGCAGATGGAGGACTATGCCAAGGTACTTACACACGTTGACATGGCACTTGCAAACGAGCAGATGGCTCCATCGGCTTTCCGTTACAAGACAGTTGCTGTTCTTGAGCTTGGTGATTCAACAGCTTGGCTCGAGCTCTGCAAGGAGGGTACAACCCGCTTCCCCGATGATGCATACTTCAGCCAGTCGCTCATCCAGTACTACGACAGCCGTGGCGAGAGCGACAAGCTTGCTGCATTGGCCGATGACCTTATTGCCAATGACCCCAACAACCCATTGTTCGTATACTTGAAGGCATACATCCCTCACCAGAAGGAGGATTTGGATACTGCTATCGAGTGGTACAACAAGACATTGGAGGTTGACCCTAACTATGAGAACGCACTCTCTAACCTTGCACGTTGCTACTTGCAGAAGGCATATCTCTACAGCGTTGAGAACTCATCAACAAAACTGAGCGACAAGAAGAAGATTGCAAAGGACAAGGAAGTTCTCAACGGTTACTACAACCAGGCTCTTCCTTTGTTGGAGAAGCTTCGCACAAATTGCCCCGACAAGACAGAACTTTGGTTGACAAACCTCATCAACTGCTACTATAACCTCAACATGGATGCGAAGGTTAAGGAGCTCGAGAAGTTGCAGGAGTCATTGATGGATGAGGGAGTATAAACAGAATTCCAATTTCATCGATTCATATACAAAAAATCAAGGTCACCCGAAAAGGTGACCTTGATTTTTTGTATTATCCGGTATTGAAAATGCTGTGAGATTACTCAAATGCAGTTTCCTATTTTATGGTTCAACGCGGCCGGGGTATTGTTCGAGCGCTTTGCCAAGGAGAAATATTGCGCGTTTGAGGTCGGCCTTGTCAATGGCATAGGCAATGCGCACCTCGTTCTTTCCATATCCCTCTTCGCTGTAGAAACCCGATGCGGGAGCCATCATAATGGTCTCGCCCTCGTAGTTGAAATCTGTCAGGCACCATTCGCAGAACCTGTCACTGTCATCAATGGGGAGGCGGGCAACAGTGTAGAATGCGCCCATGGGGATAGGGGAGTACACTCCCGGTAATTTGTTCAGTTCGTCCACAAGGCAGTTCCTGCGCTCGATGTACTGCTCATAAGTGTTGATGGTATATGAACGTGGAGCATCAATTGAAGCCTCGGCAATAACCTGGCCAAGCAACGGGGGGCTCAAGCGTGCCTGGCAGAACTTCATAACTGCCTGACGCACAGCAGTATTCTTGGTGATAAGTGCACCGATTCTGATGCCACATTCCGAGTATCGTTTTGAAACAGAGTCAATTAGTACCACGTTGTCCTCAATGCCTTCGAGGTGGCAGGCCGATATGTATGGCGAGCCTGTGTAGATAAATTCGCGGTAAACCTCGTCACTGAAAAGGAACAGGTTGTGCTTTTTTACAAGGTCGCGTATTCGGTTCATCTCCTTGCGGGTGTACAGATAACCTGTCGGGTTGTTGGGGTTGCAAATGAGAATACCGCGGGTACGCTCGTTGATTAGTTCCTCGAAACGCTCCATAGGAGGCAGGGCAAACGACTCGTCGATGCTTGAGCGTATTGGGCGGATTACAGCGCCGGCCGAAATGGCAAATGCCATGTAGTTTGCATATGCCGGTTCCGGAACAATAATCTCATCTCCGGGGTTAAGGCATGTCAGGAATGCGAAGAGCACAGCCTCCGAACCGCCCGATGTAACAATGATATCGTCGGGCTTCAGCTTAATCTGGTACTGGTCGTAATATTCCACAAGCTTCTCGCGCAATGAGAGAAAGCCGTCACTTGGGCTATATTCAAGAATCTTCTGGTCGAATTTTTTTATTGCTTCAAGAGCAACGTCGGGAGAATTCAGGTCCGGCTGACCTATATTCAAATGGTAAACCTTTAGGCCGCGTGCCTTGGCATCATTTGCAAAAGGCGCCAGTTTGCGAATTGGCGACGAAGGCATTAGAACGGCTCTTTCCGATAATTCAGGCATATTGGTTTTTGTATTAAAATTTCAGTTCAAATATTTGGACTGCAAAAATAATACTTTTTTATTGCCGTTGCTTTATGTTAGCGAAATTATATTCAAAATCTTTCATAAGATTATGTTTTTGATTTCACTGAATTACATGACTTTTCGCCCTATCCTTTTCAAAAGCCCATTTGCATGATAATGAATATTATGTTTAATACGGTTTGAGATTTTGCGCACTATCTTAACTGTCGGTGGAAATTGGGTAATTTTTGAATCCGTCATCAAAAACATGGTTCTTGTCTTATGTTTAATGCGGTTTAGGAATTTACGCACTATCTGTATTGTTTGGCGGATTTTAGGGAATTTGATGGCTTTTGATTAAATTATAATCATTAAACTTAATGTTGACCCAAAATGTTATTTTTCGAGCAAACTTTCAACTGCATGCCTGTGCGCAGTCAAAGAATCTGTACTACAGCAAATAAGATGTCTCCACTACGGTCGACATGACATCTTTACGTTTTTTAGAATGTGGTAAACTACTGTATTATTACCTAACAGATTCTTCTTACCATCATGATGACATATTAGCAAGCACATCGGTTTCCCTTTTTATGGCTTACTTGTCATGCTGAACAAAGTGAAGCATCTATGTTTAATATCACACAGGTGCTACTCTTCAACCATTCCTGCACTTTCGCTCCCTTTTTTACGTAGCCTGTTGATGTGCTCTTCAAACTCTTTGATGCGCGCTCGGCACTCATTGGCTGTCTTCTTGAAATCAAAATCTGTAGGGCGCTCCTCTCCCACCCTTGTATAAAGCGTAATTCTCTCCTTGCCGTCGTGGCTAATTACATCAATGACAACAAGTTGGTAGTCATCTTCGCCACCTTCGGCTGCATATTGGATTTTAAACTCATCCTCATACTGCAACAATTTTTCTTTGAACCCGGTTACAATGGTGTCGCTACTTTCAACAAGGCCGGCATATCCGTAGCCCTTTGCTTCTGCTTCCTCTTTTTCATATACAAAGTCGGCTATCTTCTCCCTTATCTCATACTCAAGCAATGCAATTGAACTGAAGGGCATGTAGACGGTATCCAGGCGCACGAGGTTGTACGACTGTTCGGGATATTTCTCTTCGAGATAGCTCTTTATGCTGTCGGGGATATTTTCGCCGAACGTGTCGGTGAGGAATTCTCTGCGCTGCTTTCTGCTTTCAGCATCCTCTTTTGCCTCGGCAAAATAATCGGGGAACGACTTGCTGAGATATGTACCCCAGAACCAACCAATTTTTATAATGAACTCTTCTTTGTTGTCAGTTTCAATACTTATGCTCTTTATTCTTCTTTTGCATAATTCACTCTCGTCTACCGGGAACTCCAGCACTGTTTCGTACAGTTTTTCCCTTGCATATGGCTTTGAGAGCTTGATGGTCTCTGTTGAGTGTACCTGTGTCCTTGTATATTTTTCGTTGGCATACTCAATGTAGACATTGTTGTTTCTGCTGATATCTGTTTTCTCCTTTGAGTGCGTTATTGATATCATAAAGTATGTGCTCTCGCCTTT
This sequence comes from Bacteroidaceae bacterium, assembly GCA_045654885.1. Lineage (GTDB taxonomy): Bacteria > Bacteroidota > Bacteroidia > Bacteroidales > Bacteroidaceae > HGM04593. The sequence continues at coordinate 27,282 of JAZOOF010000058.1, read as the reverse complement.
CTCGCCAATGTAGTATCTTATACTGCCCAGAATATCTCTCTTCGACTCTTCAGGGCGCGCCACATAACCTTCAACCCCAAAGAGCCTGCTATCGCCACGGAATACCTGTGCCGACAATGTTTGTGCCAGTAATATTGCAATCAACAGCAAAATCTTCTTCATCACAGTATTATATATAATAAGGTATAGGAGACACGCAATTACTTAATAATCCTTTGGGCACTCTGCAAATCCTTGCCCATAACCTGCACCTGCACAGGCAATCCCTTTGCACTGTCAATATACATTGGGCTACCCTTTTCCACTGCCATAGCCTTTATGCCTTTTCCTTCAAGCATGGCACGCAGCGCTTCGGCCTCTCCCCTGTCACGGCATTCGGCAGCAACAACAAGGTCATTCTCATTTCTGTATTTTTCGGCCCTGCGTCTCTCCTGCAGATGCAAGAATGTAGCAATTGAAATGCTCACAGGGAACCACTGCACCCAATTGCCGGTAAAGCAGCTGTCTGCATTATCGGGGAACAGCCATTCAAGAATCATAAAGACACCATATATAACCGTGGATGCAAGAGCCAAAATAGCCACATTATTCAAAATGCCGGCAATCTTTGTATCTTTCTTTCGTCGTCCAATCAATATATATGCAATCAATGCTATAATTGCAAAACTGCTCAATGCAATCTGAATATCAAGCCAGTCGATAGCTCCTTTTTGGTTCAGGTAGTCACAAAGGAAAAAACAAGGCTGGGAAATAAGTAAACAGATCGCCAAATCAATGAGAAAATACTTTACCGTTTTCATAGATATGTGATTTTTTTTCAAAGTTATTGAATTAATTTGAATTACGTATATGATTGTTATATAAAAACAGTATATTCGCTACCATAAACCGGTATGTTTTATGAAAATTTACTCTGCACCACTTCAAGGATTTACCGAGGCTGTGTGGCGCAATGTACACAGTGTGGTGTTTGGTGGCATTGATGGTTACTATACCCCATTCCTGCGCTATGAGCATGGCGAGATACGCAACAAGGATATCCGCGACATTGAGCGCAAGAACAACAGTATCAACAATCTTGTACCGCAGATAATTGCTGCTACCCCCGACGAGATGCGTCCTTTGCTTGACCTTATAGCCGGTGAAGGCTACAATCGCGTAGATATAAACATGGGTTGTTCGTTCCCGTTGCAAATGCGCAAGCGTCATGGAGCAGGCCTGTTGCCCTACCCCGACCTTGTTGCCGATTTGATGAAAGAGGTTGCACTGCATCCCGAGTTTTCCTTCTCTGTGAAGATGCGACTTGGCTGCAACAGCAAGGATGAGTGGAAAGAGCTGCTGCCAATTATCAACGATACACCATTACGCCATGTTACAATGCACCCGCGCCTGGGTGTCGAGCAGTACAAAAAGCCTGTGGATGTTGATGCGTTTGTCGAGTTCTATGCAGCGTGCAAACATCCGGTGATATATAATGGCGACCTTTGCACTTTGGCCGACATCCAACGCATTGAGCAGCAGTTTCCCGCATTGAAGGGCATTATGCTTGGCCGTGGACTGCTTGCCAACCCTGCACTTGGCATTGAATATCGCGAGGGGTGCGAACTCACAAATGCCGAGCAAAGTAACCTTGTGCGCCGCATGCACGACGAAATGTTCCGCCAGCTAACCCCGCGCCTGCAAGGCAACACCCAGTTCCTTGGCAAGATGAAACCCTATTGGGAATACTTGCTCCCAGCCATGCTCAAGCGCGACAAGAAAGCAATACTCAAAGCTACAACAATAGAAAAATACATGAATGCTGTCAACGAAGGACTGGTAAACTATTGAGTTCTCCCTCTTTCACAACAGTGAGCCTTTTCTTTTTTTATGCAATATCCCAATGGGGGTGTTGTCCGTTTTAAAAATATTTTCTAAATTTGCCTTGTCGGGCGTTTTTACTCCCCGGCAGACATATTTTACGAAAGTGTTTTTCGATTAAGCCTTAAGTAGGAAATGTGGAAGTTTTCAACAACAGAAAGGCGACGGACAGCACTCTCTTCTTGTGTAGCTATGCGTCTACGCCCTCTTTGGCGTATATCATACTATTCAAGTGTGGGGTATTGCATCGTTTATTTCTGTTAAGGTCTTTCCACAACCTCCTACTTAATGAACGAAAAAGGCTCCACACTTTTCTTTATACCAATAGTTCGCACATGGAGTCTGCGGGCACACAAAACACTATTTACTATGAAAAAGCTATGTTTTTCATTTGTAGTTCTCGCCATGACTTTGGCAAGTTGCTCAACCAGCCAGTTTTACGTTACTGAACTCATTGACTACATGGAGTCTTCGGCACGTGTCCTTGAGGCTGAACATACACTGTTGTCTACCCCACTGATTGCAGACGTTGAGGTATCGGATAAAAAGATAACCTATACCGAGAAGGAGATGTTTGCGAACCTTGAAGTTAACAACAAACGTATTGACGAGATGCCCGAGCTTAAGAAAATCGCTCTCTCACGTGCAGCACAGGCACACAATGCCGATATTCTTGTTGGTACTACAATAGACGTGGTGACAAAGGACGACCGACTTGAAATCACCGTAACCGGCTACCCTGCACGTTATGTGAAATTCCGTAACGTAAGCGAGCAAGACATAAAGGTAATGGAAAAACTCAATTTGGTACGTGCTGGCAAAGGCAATGCTGTAGACGAAATAATTGCTTCGCCCGAAAAGAAACTTAATGTCACAACCACAAAAGTGGAATAATTCCCAATCCATAAATTCCCTATCTTATGAAACGGATTTTGATTTTGGCACTCTTCTTTGCTGTGTTGCTGCCTGGTAGCGATATATTTGCACAGAACAAGGTGCAGGGAGGTATGGTGGTGAGGAAACTTACCTACCACAAAAAGGAGAAGAAGCCTAAAAAGAAGATAGAACCGGTGAAACCCGGTTTTCAGCACTCGGTCACTTTAATGGGCGGTACAGATTTCGATTACTTCCGGGGTGAAATTGACTATATTTACGGTTATCGTTTCAATAACCGCTTTTTTGCCGGAGCCGGTATTGGATTGAACTATGACGATGACGGTGATTGGGATGATTATAAAGTACGTACAACGGACTTTAACGATTATGAACTGCGCAATATGTATTCCATACCGCTTTATGCCCATGCCCGAGCATATCTGGGCAAGAAACGTTGTCTGCCATTCTTTGCCTTTTCGGCCGGTGCGAAATTTGGATTACCTGCAATGACAATAATGTTGAACGATAGTGATGATTACACTTTGTATTCCGAGACCATCGAGTTTGTCACATATCTCTTTGAACCGGCATTTGGTCTTGATGTGCGCCTTACATCGCGCGCAAGCATTAACCTGCAGCTTGGTGCAACCATTTACGGGGTACCACGATTGAGGTTCTCCGATTCCACCCACGCGCAGATATACCAGAAAACCACGTGTGATTTTGCCATTAAATTAGGTTGTACTTTTTAAATGAGCTGTTATGAAAAAATTTTTGAACATATTTGCAGCCATTGTGGCTTTGGGTATCTTAACCGGCTGTTACGAAGAGATTGACCTTGTAGAGGGTGGCACATACACAGTTATCAACTATACAACCAATGACAACGAGGTTGCCGACATCAGTACAGGCTACTCTGGCATGCACGTAATCAGCAATACATATACCGATGGTGTTGGCAAGGTGGTTGTCAAGGGTAAGATTACGCATTTCTACCCTTATTTTGAATACTGTGATAATGTGACAAACGTGACAATTCCCAAGGGGGTAACAAGCATTGGAGGTTCAGCGTTCAGTGGTTGCTACGGGCTTACAAAAGTTGTAATCCCTAACAGCGTAACAAGCATTGGAAATTATGCGTTCAATGGCTGTACATCGTTAAAGGTATTACGCATTGAGGATGGAAAAGGTACATTGTCTTTAGGGTATAATACATACGGTGAAGGCCTGTTCTATGATTGCCCTTTGGAAACTTTGTATTTAGGTCGTAATTTATCTTATAATACAGATTATTCTTCTGGTTTTTCTCCGTTCTATAATATAAAAACATTGGCAAGTGTAACCATCGGCAATAGCGTAACAACAATTGGAGAGTATGCTTTCTCTGATTGTGATAATATTAAAAGTATCGCAATTCCCGAAGGCGTAACAGAAATAGAAAGTCGCGCGTTCGAAGATTGTGACAGGCTTGCGAGTGTAACGCTTCCAAAAACTCTTGTTACTATAGGTTCAGAGGCTTTCTGCAGTTGCGATGCATTGGGCAGCATTGTGATTCCCGATAAAGTTACAACTATAGATGGGAGAGCTTTCAAGAATTGTATAGCTCTCAAGAGTGTTACTATCGGTAGCAGTGTCACAACTATCGGTACTGATGCTTTCTATGGATGTAATAACCTGAAGACAGTTATCAATAAATCAAAGTTGCGTTTCACTAAAGGTTCAAGCAGCTATGGCTATGTTGCATATTATGCCGACAAGATAACCCAGAACGAGCCTGCAAAAGGCAATTATGTCGATTTGGGATTGTCAAGTGGTGTAAAATGGGCAACCTGCAACCTTGGTGCAGCAACCCCTGAGGAGTTGGGTGACCTTTACTATTGGGGTGAGACAACAACATCAATGGTCAACAACACGAAATACGTGAACGTTGGCGATGATATTTCGGGCAATGCAAAATATGATGCTGCACGTGCTCAATTGGGCGGTAGTTGGCGTATGCCTACATATATTGAATTTAACGAATTGGTTAGTGAATGTGAATGGTACACAGATACATACAATGGAGAGAGTGTGTTTAAGGTCTATGGCCCCAACGGCAATTACATATTCTTGCCAATATACTATTGTTGGAGCAGCACCTCTTATCAAAGAGATGAACCCAATGATGCTGCAATTTGCTTTGGTTATGACTTAGATAAGAATACCGTAGGATTTTATATCTCGTATCGCAACACATTGTTGCCTATACGTCCTGTAACCAACTAAGAACTATATATAATTGAAAATAGCGTTCCAAGCCATAAGGTTTGGAACGCTATTTGTCTATAAGTGGATGGCGTTGTTTGTAGTTACTCCATCTCAAACTCAATCTGTGCGGCGAGGTCATACCCCTCCTGGTACAGCGCAAGCAGTTTCTCAATGTCACGTTCAATGCGGGCTACCTCAACCGGCTTCACGGGGCGCAGAACCTCTACCCTGCCTTCGCTCTCCATGGTTTCAACAAGCTCCATCTGGCGGTTATACATTGCATTGCGGCCACGTATGGCGTCCTTTACCTTGGGGTATTTGCGGTAGAAGAAGAACGGCACCTTTGTAGCCTTTTGTGGCTTGCGGTAGCCATAGTTGCGTGTGAGCACTACAAGGTTGTTGTCATATCCCTGTGACATAGCGCGTTCAAGAGGGATGGAATCGGAAATGCCGCCATCGAGCATGGGCTCGCCGTCAACGTATGCAATGGGGCACACGAAAGGCAGGCTGCTCGATGCCTTTACAATTTCAATCACGCGCTTGGGATTTCTCTTCTCCTCAAAGTAACATGGTTTACCGGTGAGGCAGCTTGTGGTTACCATCTCGTAACGTTCGGGGCTGCCGGCCAGCCTGTCATAGTCGTATGGGCTTATCTCCTCGGGGAACTTGTGGAACAGCAAGTCAAAGTCCATTATGTTACCTTTGGTGAGCAAGTGCTTTAGTCCAATGTAGTCATACTCCTTTAGCAGGTCAATGTCGGCATACTTTGCGCGACCGCGCTGGTGCGACATATATGAAAGGCCATTACAGGCACCGGCGCTCACACCTATTACATAAGGGAATCGTATGCCACGGTCCATAAAGTTGTCGAGCACTCCAATGGTAAATATGCCGCGCATTCCACCACCCTCAAGAATTAGTCCCGATTTCTCCGTTATCTTGAATTTCTTCTTTTTCATAGTGCAAATGTATTAAAACAAGTGATAAAAATGAACAAAACACGCGTTTTTTCTTGTTTTTTATGCTCTATTTTGTGCTGTACATTCTATATTTGCAAAATATGTAAAACCGTAAAACAATATTACTATGAGAAGAAACTTAATTGCTATAATTGCCGCTGCTGCTGTAATTGCATCTTGCGGTGGTGACAAGAAAGCGAGCGGGCAAGTTGCTGAACAGCCTGTTGTTGAAAACGCGGTTGCCGAGCAGGTTGTTTATGAGAATGAATACATTGTAAAGGTTGGCGATGTTGCCCCCGATTTCACACTGCCGATGACTGATGGCTCTACATTTACCCTGTCCGAGCAATGCGGAAAGGTTGTGATGCTGCAGTTCACTGCCGGTTGGTGCGGTGTGTGCCGCAAGGAGATGCCGCACATTGAGAGCGATATTTGGCAGCCTAATAAGGATAACAAGGATTTTGTGCTTGTGGGCATTGACCGTGAGGAGGCACTTGAGGATATAATCCCATTCATACAGGAGGTTGGCACCACCTACCCCATTGCAATGGATACCAATGCCGATGTCTTTGCGCAGTATGCCTTGCGCGAGTCGGGCATCACACGTAACGTGCTCATTGACCGCGACGGCAGGATTGTAATGCTCACCCGCCTGTTCAAAGAGGATGAGTTTGCTGCATTGGTAGAGAAGATAAATGGAATGTTGGCAGAGTAACAGAAATCATCTACTTGTGGCATTCCGAACGCATGTGAGGAATCTGAAAAATCAATTTAGTGGATTAGTTAAAGATTCCTCGCGGCGGTTTCGAACTCCCTCCGCAACTTCGTTGCTCGTCCCTCTTTTCAAAGAGGGACAATTTTTTTGTGCTTGCGAGGAAGCTGCGCTCTGCCGTGATGACAATTTCGCGAATATTTCTCGCCATACTTGTTATTTCGAACGTATGTGAGAAATCTAAAATGTTAACTTAACGTATATATGTAAGAGATCTATCGTCGCTACGCTCTGTCGAGATGACACTCTATACAATAAATCAGCACCGCAGACGCGGTGCTGATTTATTGTATATGAGGGGTTGATTACTCCTCGAATCCGTTAGGATTGTTCTTCTGCCAGTTCCAGCTGTCGCGGCACATCTCCTCAATGCCGAACTCAGCCTTCCAACCAAGCTCTGCCTCAGCCTTAGCAGGGTTACAGTAGCAAGTAGCGATGTCACCCGGACGGCGTGGCTTGATAGCGTAAGGAACGGGAACACCGTTAGCCTTCTCAAATGCCTTAACAACGTCGAGCACTGAATAACCGTGACCTGTACCGATGTTGTAGATTGCGATACCCTTGTTAGCAACGATGGCCTTCAAAGCAGCAACGTGAGCACGTGCAAGGTCAACTACGTGGATGTAGTCGCGTACACCTGTACCGTCGTGTGTGTCATAGTCGTCACCGAACACTCCAAGCTCGGCACGCTTGCCAACAGCAGTCTGTGTGATGTAAGGCATAAGGTTGTTGGGGATACCGTTGGGGTTCTCACCGATTGTACCGCTCTTGTGGGCACCAATTGGGTTGAAGTAACGCAACAGAACGATGTTCCACTCGTTGTCGGCCTTCTGGATATCCATCAAAACCTCCTCAAGCATAGACTTTGTCTGGCCGTAAGGGTTAGTGCAGTGGCCCTTTGGACACTCCTCGGTGATGGGGATTATAGCAGGGTCGCCATAAACTGTTGCACTTCAAGAGAAAATCATATTCTTGCAACCGTTCTTGCGCATAACATCAACAAGCACGAATGTACCGTTCATGTTGTTCTCGTAGTACTCAAGTGGCTTTGCGCAGCTCTCGCCCACAGCCTTCAAACCTGCAAAGTGGATACATGCATCAAACTTGTGCTCGTCGAACACCTTCTGCAAACCTTCGCGGTCACGGATGTCTACCTTGTAGAAAGGAACCTCCTTGCCAATGATTTTGGCAACGCGCTTCAAAGAAATGGGAGACGAGTTGTCAAGGTTGTCAACTACTACAGCCTCGTGGCCTGCCTCTGTAAGTTCAATCAAGGTGTGGCTTCCAATGAAACCTGCACCACCGGTCAATAGGATTTTCATTTTCGTTATAATTATTTAGAAATCAGTAAATACTCTTCTTCTGTGTCATACTGAACGGAGTGAAGTATCTTAAACATCCGCTTAAATGGATATTTCCCCTCGTCGGCCGTCAAAAAGACAACACTGAACCGTTAATTTCATTTCCGCAAATTTAATACATTTTATCCAATAGCAAAATAATTGGGTTAAAATATTGCTTACTCGCTCTTCTTTGAGAACGAATAAGGTGCATCATCGGCCATTGTGCCGCGTGAACGGTTGGGGGTGTTGCTCATTTGCAGCTTTATCGTTGCGCCTTTTGTGAGTGCATCGTGGGTAAGGTAGTTGCGTGTGTGCTCCTTGCCGCTCAGTTTCATCCTTGATATATATACATTCCCGGCGCTGTTGTCCTTTGCATCAATGACTATGTGCTTGTCGTTCTCAAGGTGCACGGTTGCGCGCTCAAAGAGCGGCGAACCAAGCACATACTCATTGCTTGCGGGGCACACTGGGTAAAAACCCAATGCCGAGAAGACATACCAGGCCGATGTCTGCCCGTTGTCCTCGTCGCCGCAATAGCCGTCTGGTGTCGGGGTGTACATCTTTTCCATCACCTCGCGTACCCTACTCTGCGCTTTCCATGGCTCCCCGGCATAGTTGTAAAGGTAAATCATGTGCTGTGCGGGCTGGTTGCCATGGGCATAGTTGCCCATGTTCATCACCGTCATTTCGCGTATCTCATGTATTGGGAAACCGTAGTAGCTGTCATCGTAGTGCGGCGGTGTGGTGAACACCGAGTCAAGCATCTGCACGAATGCCCTTTTGCCGCCCATCAGGTCAATGAGCCCCTGCACATCGTGGAACACCGACCAGGTGTAGTGCCAGCTGTTGCCCTCGGTGAAGTTGCCGCCCCACTTGAGTGGCGAGAAGTTTTCCTCGAAACTGCCGTCGCTTTTGCGGCCGCACATCAGCCTGTACTCCTTGTTGAAAATGTTGCGGTAGTTCATTGCACGTTTCTCAAGCTCGGCAATCTCGCTCTGCGGGCGGTTCAGCCTTTTTGCCACTTGCAGTATGCACCAATCGTTGTAGGCATATTCCAGTGTACGTGCTGCATTCTCATGTATACCCGCATCGCATGGAACATAGCCCAAGCGGTTGTACAGTTCGTACCCAAGACGGCCTGTAGACGATACGGTCGGGTGTACGTTGCGCGTGCCGTGCTGCAAACCTTCGTATAGCAGCGCTGTATCGTCTACAGCAATGCCTTTCACAAGAGCATCGGCCAACACCGATGCCGAGTTGTTGCCCACCATGCAGCCACGGTGTCCGGGGCTTGCCCACTCGGGGAAGAAACCGCTCTCGCGATAGGTGTTGAGCAGACCGGCCTGTATCTCCTCGTTAACAGATGGATAGACAAGGTTCAGCAGCGGGAACAGGCAACGGAAGGTGTCCCAGAAGCCCGTGTCGGTGTACATGTATCCCGGCAATACCTCGCCATTGTATGGACTATAATGAACGATGTCACCATTCTCTGCCACCTCGTAGAACTTGCGTGGGAATAGCAACGAACGGTAAAGGCAACTGTAGAACATGCGTTTGTGGTCAATGTTGTTATCCTCAACCTCAATGCGGCCAAGTACATCGTTCCACTTTGCGCGGCCTGCGGCAACCAGTGTGTCGAATGAGCCGTTGCCAAGTTCTCGCAAATTGACCTCGGCCTGCTCGGGGCTTATGAACGACGATGCCACACGCGCGTGCACCACCTCGCCCAGCTTTGTCTTGAAACCTATGATTGCACCAGTGTGGTCGGCAGTCTGCTGCATTGCCTCTACGTTGGGTTGCATGGGCATTGTAGAGCCATCGTGCGAGAATGTGGCGGTGTATTCAAACGGTTTATCAAACACAACCACAAAATAGTTGCGGAAGTTCGCCGGCACTCCACCGCTGTTGCGTGTGGAGTAACCGATAATCTTGTTCTCCTGTGGAATTATCTCTATGTGTGAGCCGTTGTTATGGGCATCGATAGCCACAAATGACTCGCCCGCAGGGAATGTAAAACGGAACATTGCCGCCCTCTCGGTTGGGGTCAGCTCCGTTACAATGTCATAATCGGCAAGATAGACCTTATAATAATGCGGCATCGACACCTCGCCCTTGTGCGAGAACCAACTTGCGCGCTCTGCTTCATCAACCACGGGCTTGCCACTCATTGGCATAATGGTGAATTCGCCATAGTCATTTATCCACGGGCTTGGTTGGTGAGTCTGCTCGAAACCATAGATTTTGTTTGCCGTGTAGGTATATTGCCAACCGTCGCCCATCTTGCCGGTACGCGGTGTCCAGAAGTTCATACCCCACGGCATAGCCGTTGCAGGATAGGTGTTACCCGCCGACAACTCAAACGACGACTGCGTACCGATTAGCGGGTTTACGTAACTTACAAAATCACCCTCCTGCGCTTTTGCCATTGTGGCGCAAAGCAGGAAAATAGGGAACAGTATATTTAAAAAGTATCTTTTCATAATTAGAACCAGTAAACTTGACGGTCGTAAAATTAACAAAATGTTTCCTGTGGTCAAAAATAATGGCCGAAAAACAAGGCTATTACATAAAAAAGTGTTACCTTTGCGGCGCTAATACGAGATATTGGCTAACTCAAATCATTAACCATTAAAAATTGTTTTAAAAAATGGCAACAAAAATCAGACTTCAGAGAAGAGGCCGTAAGCACTACGCATTCTACTCTATCGTGATTGCAGATTCGAGATCTCCACGTGATGGAAAGTTCACCGAGAAGCTCGGTACTTACAACCCTAACACAAACCCTGCGACTGTAGAGTTGAACTTCGAGCGCGCATTGTGGTGGGTTAACAACGGTGCTACTCCAACCGACACTGTACGCAACATCCTTTCACGCGAGGGCGTGTATATGATGAAGCACCTCCAGGGCGGTGTTAAGAAGGGCGCATTTGACGAGGCTGCTGCTCAGGCTAAGTTCGAGGCTTGGAAGACAGCTAAGGTAAGCGCACTCAACGGTGTAAAGAGCGCTGAGGAGCAGGCTAAGCGTGACGACAAGAAGGCACGTTTGGAGGCAGAGAAAGAGGTTAACGCAGCTATTGCAAAGAAGGTTGCTGAGAAGAAGGCAGCTGAGGCTCTTGCAAAGGCTGAGGCAGAGGCTGCAGCTAACGCTGAGGCTACAGAGGCTCCTGCAGAGGAGGCTGCTGAGGCATAATAATTGCGAGACACTCTTTGCAGTAATGCTCACGATAATCCCGTCGACCATCAGGTTGGCGGGATTTGTTTTATAGATAAAGGAGGGTATGCTCTTGGGCAGACACATCGGTCTGCCCCTACTGCGGCACAACGGTAATCTCGGTTGTTTGTCGGTTCATTTTATAGTTTTCACACCCAATGTTTTGCCCAATAGCGCTTTTTGGAGTATTTTCGCGTTATAAATGAAAGAAACAATGAAAAAAGCAACATATCTGTCACTTGTCGCCATGCTTATTGTAGCACTGTTTTCAAGTTGTGGCGAGGACAGGACACATGAATATTATGACCTTACAAAGGAGAACCAGTGGATATACTCCAGGATGCAGGAGGTGTACTTGTGGCGCGACAAGATTAAAGAGCCGTCGCGCAACACATTCTTTTCAAAACCGTCGAAATTCTTCTCATCCATAATATACAGTGGTGACAAGACGTCGTTCTTCACTGATACTGTAACGCTTGGCACCTATGGCATGACACTTGCCGTTATGCGCGACCCCATTGGTGAGCGCCCTAACAAGACCTATGCGCTTGCCTTGATGGTTGAGCCGGGTTCGCCGGCCGATGTCGCGGGCATTGAGCGCGGAACATGGATATCGTCGGTCGACGGTGCAACGTTTACAACAAGCAAATATACCGTCTTGCAATCGGGTGCCGGTGGAGGATTTGCTACCGAGTACATAGAGTATGACGACGAGGCACAGAAGTATTACTGGGTGGCAAGCGATACGCTGCAGGTTGGGGCATCTGTTGATTGCACCGCCAATGCCCTCTACCTCGATACCATATACAATGTGCGTGAGAAGCAAGTAGGTTATCTTGTGCTCAACAATTTTAGTGGCGAGGATTTTGTGCAGCAGACACAGGATGCGCTGTTGCGTTTTGTGGCAAATGATGTGGAGACAGTGATTGTGGATCTGCGCTACTCAACAGGCGGTTCAATGGCAAATGCCGCTTCATTGGCAAGCTCGTTTGTGGGGCCGGAACTCTATGGCACTCCGTTCGGCAACCTTGTAGACGCTGCAGGCGATCCCGACACAACATATTGTTACACTCAACAGCTGACAACCGTTTGCGATAAGAAGACCTACATAATTACCGGTGCAAGGACAACTGGTGTTGCCGAACTGTTTGCCGCAGCGGTAGACAACTCGCGCCCAATGTACGATGTAATCACTTTTGGAGCAAAGAGTGCGGGAGTGAACATTGTTACAAACAGCATACAGTCGCCATACGGTTTTGCAATAAACCCAGCAACGCATTATGTAACACTTGCCGATGGAGCGTTGCTGCAGCCCGTGACTCCCAACTTTGCTGTTGATGAGCTGCAGCATGTGGAACACGTCTACCCGTTGGGCAGCGAGCAGGAGTATATGCTCTATAATCTGCTGTACTACTCCATCAACAACGCCTTGCCCGACGCTGCGAACTGAAAGGTCAAAAACGGAGAACTCAAATGCGAGCATGCCTATTACAATCCCTGCCGTTTGGTGGGGATTGCTCTTTTTATAACCTTTTTTCTGTTTTGTAAACAAATAATATGCAACCAGCAACGGCATTGCTGTGTTATTCTCTTGAATAACTTAAAAAAACAGTAATGTAATGAAAAAGTATCTATTGTTTACGGTGGCTGCAACCGCACTTTTACTCTCGGCTTGCAATTCAAAGTCAAAAGGCAAGCCAATGCAGGATGGAATAGCTTTTGAGGAGGATAGCATTTACTTTGTAAATGACTCCACGATAGCCGATGTTCAGACCTTCGTCTTCGAAGGTACCTCTCCCATGGATGGCAATGCCATTGCCGATGTTATACTTGCAGTGCAGACCGTCAACCTCAACAGCGACGGCACATACACCATTACCACCGACTATGTGGATGAGGGTGTTGCAACGCAGACCGATGACGGTAACGCCATGATACTGCTTGGTGTCAACGACAGCACAGCAACAATCATTGAACTTGTATCGAACAACTATGGCACCCCAACCATCTCCTTTATGATGATGGAGGACAGCTCGCTTGTAAAGGTTGACAAGAGTGGCAAACCGGCTGCTACGCATCCAAACCACAAACTGAGTTTAGTAAAGTGATTAACCCCTGAAAAATAACCGTATGAAAAAGTTTTCAATACCGGCACTTTTTGCTGTCTGCGCCTTGTCCATAGCTTCGTGCCAAAAGGACCCCGATGTCGATAAACTGGACAACAGCTACCTTGTGTACACCAACTATGACAGTGGTACCGATTTCAAGTCCTTCAACAGCTTCTATGTAATTGACAGCATCCTGATAATAGACAACAGTGAGAAGGCGACTTACTGGAACAATGCCAACTCGGCAAAGATTGTCGATGCTTTCACTTCAAAGCTGGCATTGGCCGGCTATGAGGAGGTCGGCGATGAAACCGAGGCCGACATTGTGCTACAGTTGAGCTACGTCAATACCACCTACTACTTCAATATCTACAATCCCGGTCCATGGTGGAACAGCTATCCGGGCTATTGGAACTGGGGCGGCTGGGGATGGTACTACCCCTACTCCTTCTCCTACAGCTACAGCACAGGTTCAATAATTGGCGAACTGGTGGATACCAATGCTCCCACCCCGCTCAATGACAAACTAACCGTGGTGTGGAATACCTACATATGTGGTCTGCTCAATGGCAATAACCTTAGTCTCTCGCGCACAATGGAGGCCATCGACCAGGCATTCGAGCAATCGCCCTACCTGAAGCGTGGAAATACCGAAGAATAAAGAAACTCTACTAAACTTTAAACTTATGAAAACTCTTGTAAGAATATGTTATGTTGCGCTTTTCTTTGCATTTGCATGCATCCCGTCAAAAGGAAAGGCGCAGTTGTCGCTCGACAGCTATTTCAATGTCGATTGGCAATTCAATATTCCGCTTGGCAACAAGTTTGCCAATGATGTAAGTGGTTGGGGAATGAACTTTGAGGGCGGTTACTATGTAACCCCTGATATCGCTGTGGGCGGTTTCATCAACTTCCACACTAATAACGAATATTTCTCGCGCCGCACAATAAACCTCTCCCCCACCTTGTCAATGAACAGCGACCAGCAGCACCAGATGTTCACCCTGCCGTTTGGAGCACTTGTGAAATATCGTTTCATAGAGGCCGACTTCCAGCCCTATGCGGCTTTGAAACTGGGTGCATGCTACTCCGAGTTCAATAACTACTACTATATATTCATGAAGGAGCAGAACCGTTGGGGTTTTTATATGTCGCCCGAAGTGGGTTTCAACTGGTACCCGTGGCCCAACGGACTTGGCTTGCACATGGCAATATATTACAGCTATGCAACCAACCAATGCAACATCATGAGCTACACGCAGGACGGATTGAACAACTTTGGATTCAGGTTGGGTGTTGCATTCTAAAATAAAAGCAATGATATAGCAGTTGACCCAGGATACCTCTGTAATGTCATCCCGACAGAACGCAGTGACGAAAGTTTAGTTCGACAATGCTTGTAGAAGCATTGTCAAAGTGACCCAAACAATGCTTGCAGCAGTTGGTTACACGTAGCGCAGGCGAAGTTTGCGCCGTGTAGGTTGCGATAAGCAAGGATTGTCAAAGGATCTCTAAAAAAATATAGAGATATCTCCCTTTGACTTTAGCCCCTTCGGACGTCGACCGCTGGTTCGGTCGATATGACATAAACGATGAAGTTTAGCAATTTGAGGTAACATCTATATTATTCATAAAAAATGTGACGCATGCAATACACGTCACATTCCATACTTGTACAAAAGGGCTCTATCAGTACTCATTACCAATCTCTTCAAACAGCCTCAACCCCGATATAGTATTACTGAAACAGATTGCACCGCCCGATGCACGGAAAATCTTGTCGGTTGAGATTGAGAGATTACGCTCGTGTACCGGATAGCGTTCATAATCGGGCTGCAACAGAGCACCCGACTGCAAGCCGGCAAGCATTTCGCAATAGCAGCAAACCACCTCGTATGTATTCACGTCATTCTCGGCACCGTAGTTATATACGCCCGATGGCAAGTTAAATGTCTGTGGCAGGAATTCAACCACCTCGCGCACCCATGTTATACCGCGATACTCACGTACCGGGAACACTATTGGCGTGCGCTCCTTAATAGCCTTTGCAATATTAAGCACAAAGTTCGCATGCGACGGCATGCCCTCGCGCTCACGGTCATACATCCATGTCGCGCGCAAAACCACGCTGTTAGGGTTAAAATAGAGCACACGCTCCTCGGCCTCAAGTTTGTGACGACCATATACATTCTCGGGGGCAACAGTCACATCCTCATTAAGCAATCCAATCTCAACATTGCCGTTATACACCTGGTCACTTGAGAAGAACACCAACTTTGCACGGCACAGAGCCGCTCCACGCGCAATGTTCGCTGCGCCCTCGACATTCACACGGTAACTCTCATCGGGGTTCTGCTCACAGTAGCCGGTATTGGACAACGCTGCAAGATGCACCACCACATCGGGGGTGTGTTGCAGGAAATAACTGTCGACCGACGCACGGTCGGTAATATCAAGTTCGGCATGAGTGGGAGCGAGAATTTTATACTCATTTCGCCACCGCGCAACAACACGGCTGCCCACAAAACCGCTTGCACCGGTAACCAATATTCTTTGCATAGTCAATCGAATATCATTTATTTAGGCAATGCTATAGATTCGATATTACTTAACATAACTCTTTGAGCAGAGAGATCATATAACACTCTTTGATAATCTTGACCTTCTGAATTCTGCTGAACCTTTATGGTAATACCCAACTGAACACCTTTCTCGGTAGGAAGATTGGTTTTATGTTTATCATCTATATTAACTTCATATAAATATCCATTATTACGCAACCATTTGATTACCATAGCGGCAGACAATGGTTTCATATCTGCAGGAATATGCTCGTTAACAATCTTTGTAAATTGCGCGATTCCACATGGAGCGACAGCAACAAGCCTTTCTGCTTCTCTTGCAGACATCCAGAAAGGTCTCATTTTTTTAGATGCAGACTTAGGCAACTCGAATTTCCCCAAAATTTCGCTAACGAAAAACAGACATCTTGAAATATGGACATTGTTAACAATATCATCCTCTTTTAGGGGCTCTGATGTTAATGGATTAATACCATTAGCAAGTTTCTCAATCCATTCTTGAGCAGTTCTTAATTTAGAAACATCTATCATAATTTTATTTTTTTATTCGGCGAATAATTTCTTAAATAATTATCTTGGTTATATAGTTATTACACCCGGTCTTATCTTGTTTATAATTAGCGACTGTAATCCCACAAAGCCGCTTGCACCGGTAATAAGAAGTTTTTTCCGATGTGTAAATCTAATAAGTACTTTTCTTAAATTAATATTGTTTATTCAATGTCAAATCTACCAACAAAACAGCATGTTCCTTTTCTTCTTTGGGTGCATCTTTAGGTTTCCATGCAACAATAAAACGTATAGATGCAGAAGAGACAGCATACCCTTTCTCTTCCCATTGGATCAGCTCTCCTTGTATTTTGTGAGAAAGTTGACAGACCGGCCTATTCGTTACAATATCATATAAAAAGTTATCTTTAAAATACAATTCCTGTCCAGGCCTTAATGAGAGAATTTCTTTCTTGAGTGATTTGAAATAACCAAGATTCACATCTTTATGAGATAGTTGCAGTACAATCTCATCCGGCATCCCGTATTGATTTTGGTCAACAACCTTTCGATCTGTTTTAGACAAATCAAAAACAACACTCTTGGTATGTATAAAAAGTCGCTGTTTCGCACGAGTAATACCGACATAATAACGACGTAGAACATCGTCTGTAACATATTGAGGTCCAGAGATGAGCATATATACATCATCATACTCCATTCCTTTTGATTTATGAATTGTTGAAACAACCACGTCCGCATTTTGCAAATCACAGAAATCCTCTACAGATGACTCAAAAATATATTCTTTAAAATCAGTCATGTATTTTGCCTTGTTCGTTTCTTCGAACAATTGGAGACATCGTTGTAAATAGCATAAACTTGATGAGTTTGCATATACGGCGTATGTTTTTCGTTTAGATTCTTCCCACACTTCATTTGTGATAAGTGGCGTATGTGTACCGGCCTCAACATATTTCAAGAACAGACGAACTTCTGCCATGTTCCAAAAACGGAAACCATCCATGCTTTGAACCAATTTGCTGTTCAAGCCATGTTTTCTCAAAAGCGCCACCATAATTGCAGCCTCCTCATTAGTGTGAGTCAACACACATTTAGTGCCCGTTCCACAATGACCGATAAGTTCATTCACCAACGGTTGATACATAAAATCGGACGTATGGAATGTCACGCTAACTAAGCCCTCGCTTTTATTTACAGATTTTATTGGAGTACTCTTCATCCTGCCCTTTACCCTGTCCACAAAGGTATTGGCAAATGCCACTATATTCTGCGAGCTACGATAGTTATCTGTCATTTCTATAAATCGGCCATCAAAATTCTTTAGCAGTTGAGCCATATAAACAGAATCAGAACCTCGGAACTCATATATATTCTGATCGTCGTCACCGACAGCTATCACACGCATTTCTTCATTCGCTTTCATAAGAGCATGCACCAATGCATATTCTTTTGAACTCATATCCTGCGCTTCATCAATCACAAGAACAGTTTTTGCAATTCTATTAGGCTCAACCTCACCTTCATTTATCATTTGCGCCGCACGCGACACAACATCTTTTGCATCATCAAGATTTCCAATTTTACCAAGTAAGTCAAAACAATAGGAATGAAATGTCTTTATCTCAACAAAGTGCGCGGCATTCCCAATAAGCCCCATCAGGCGTTGCTTGAATTCAGTAGCAGCGACACGCGAAAAAGTAAGCATCAACAACTGTTCATGTTTAACATCTTCAAGCAAAAGCAAAGAAGCCAGTTTATGAACAAGCACTCTGGTTTTTCCACTACCTGGACCGGCTGCAACCACAATACAACGTGATTCCTTGTCGGAAATGATTTCCATTTGTCTATCAGAGAGTGCTCCAAAAAGTTGTTCGTACTTTTCAGGTGTTATATTGCGTTCAATATCCCGCAAACGCTCGCCTTTGAAATATTTAGCCACGAAACGTTTGTAATCCATTTGAAAATAGTCCTGAACATACTGTAAGGCTGCATTATAATCCCGCACCATCAAATTGGCATATTCACCTACTATGTGCACCTGTTGAATCTTCTGCCTGTAAAACTCGTTAAGCATACGATAATCTTCCTGCTTATAACGCAATTTATTATCCTTGACACGACGTATGTCCATCGCATTATAAAGCACCAGGAAACCACCCTCAAGTTTCAGAGCACCTATTTTAGAAAGATACAGCAATGCCTCTTCAACCTCGTCCAACCGCACATCCTTCAATGTCCCGAACAGATTATCCCTGGAGGAATTCATCTCGTTAAGCAGTTCGACAACGGAAAACTGAATTCCATTCTTATTTACCTCTCCTGTTGCAGGAGTAGATTGTTTGAATAGCCAATCTAAAGCAAAATAGCATATCTCCTGGCGCCTTTCAAAGCGTTTTATGGTAGTTTCCATGTCTGCCATAAGGGCAACTTCCAAGTTATGAGCTGCATCTTCCCTCTTCCTGGCATATCCCTTAACTGCAAGAAAATATAGCAGCGTACGTATATCCTTTTCTGTTGCAGTTGCAATGCCTTCGTTCTGTGCATTATCATTCAACTGTTTACACGAAATCTTCAAGACATTTTCTCGAATCCGGCCAATTATATACCGTTCCAGTTTGGCAAACCTTTCCAACAGGCGGCGCGACCTGTTTTCAGATTCCCCGACATCATTCAGATATGCCGAAATATCTTTAGAATCTGCCAAAATACCTTCTTGCCTCATACGTTCAACAGCAGAAACCACTTCACTCTTGCTCATACCAAGGATATCAGCCAAGTAGTCTACACGTGACTCAGCCATATCATCCTGTGCTTTTGCTATATACTTTTGCGAAATCAAGGATTTTATAATACGTACAGCTTTCTCTATATCATCATTTTCAAACAACATGGATTCTGTAATGCGCTTACGCGCTTCATCTACGTTCTTTACAGTAATACCAGTTGCATAAACATGGGGGACATTATTACCACGTTCCAGATAGCCGGCTTGTTCAAGAGCTGCAAGAGCTGTTCGCACACGTGTCTCAATGTCCGACACAGAATCGTCCCAACCTGCTTTTCTTGCAATCTCCAATGCAGAACAACAAGTACGCATCCTATATTTTGTCATCTCTTTTACCGCCTTCCAAACCTGTTGAATTTCACTGATACTAAGTTTGGTCTGATTAAGCAATATGAAATGCTTGTCAAGATCCGAATCGCTATAAAGCACATAACAACGTGCATCAAGATGCGGATTACGACCTGCGCGTCCGGCCTCTTGCACATAGTTCTCCAATGAATCTGATATATCATAATGTATGACCAAACCTACATCACTCTTATCGACTCCCATTCCAAAAGCAGAAGTGGCAACAATGATACGTACTTGATCAGTCATGAAAGCATCCTGATTGGCTATTTTATCATCAGCATCCATCTGTCCATTGAACGGCAAGGCTTTATATCCGTCACGGGTGAGTTTCTCCGCCAATTCTCTGGTTCGCTTTGTTCTGGACACATATACAATTGTCGGACATGATGATTCTGCTATCAACGAACGCAACTTCATATACTTATCCTCATCTGTATCTGCGTGTATGACAGAATAACGAAGATTTGTTCGAGAAGCTGTTGAAGCAAATAAATGAAGGTCAAGACCAAGCGTCTGCTTAAAATAATCACAAATATCCTGTACTACTTTTTGTTTTGCAGTTGCAGTAAAACACGAAACAGGTATTGAAGAATTGTATCCCTTCTTTTTTTGATATTCTCTGATAAACTTGCCGATATAGAGATAATCTACACGAAAATCCTGCCCCCACGAAGAGAAGCAATGAGCCTCATCAATCACAAAACGTACAACATGACGTGCCAACAGTATTTTCTCAATGGTCTTTGAGCGTAGCATCTCTGGGGCTATATACAACAACGAGGCATTACCATCCATTACACGTTGAATAGCAAGAGAACGACTGATTGGATCAAGCAACCCATTAATGGTCACAGCATCTGTAATACCTTTCTCGGCAAGGTTGTCAACCTGATCCTTCATCAATGATTGCAATGGAGATATCACAACAGTCAATCCATGTACAGAACGCCCTTCCATCAACGCCGGCAACTGAAAAGTCAGAGACTTGCCACCACCTGTCGGGAAAATTGCGAGCAAGGATTTTCCCTCTACTGCTGCATATACAGCATTTTCTTGCAGTGACTCCCCATCGTATGTACGGAATTGGTCATATCCAAAAAACTGTTTCAAGTTATAATTGGCATCAAATGCTTTGTGACAATATCCACAACCACCTTTACATATTGTTTGCCTTAAAAGCCTAATAACGTATTCCACGTTTGGATAGTTACGCAGTACCCATGCAGGCGTAATGGAGCGATGGTCTGTAGTGTCTATCAATGATAGAGCATATGCCAATTCGCAAGGATGCTCATTTATTATACGTTCAATATCAGCATGTGCACAAATTCGGTCACTATATACAGTACGTACTAAATCGGCGAGAACACTTTTCTTTTCTGCTTTCGCCTTTACAAAATCAAGGAAACCTTCAAATTCTGGAAATCCGTATAAAAGTGTCGCATAAATCCTCTTCTTTTCTTCGGCTAAAGCATCCCATCGTGCCACTTCATCCATTAATAGATCAAAAGCCTTTTCACAATCGTTTACAGGATTGTTTATCTGTTCACTTACAAGTTTATCATCCTTTACTAAACGATGATAAGGTTTTTCAGGAAATAACAATGGAGAAACATACAGCGTATCTACTAATCCCCATTTACAAGGAGCTTGCCCAAAAAGATACTTTGCATCGTGGTGAATTATATTGTGTCCACAAATAAAATCCACACCATTCAAAAAATCAAATAGTCTTTGCCTATTATTTGAATGGAAAACGGCTTTATCCCACCTCAATGCTCCTATATCATGAATCTTTCTATCTTTAAATCCTATTTCCACATCCACAAAAGCGTATAGGGAGGAATTACGAGGTTCCCCCCTTTGCAAAAAAGAATGTCTGTCACCAATGTTTATAGATTCTTTAATTTTATCCCAAAAAGACATAAATTTATAGGAATGGATTTCTTTTCAAACAGTGTAATTAAAATTCAACCATGCATAAAACAATCTTATTCAGCATACATACATTTCACGTATACCCATAATATTGCTTACACATACATAAGCAAAGGTAATAAGATACAACGACAAAAAGAAGAATCCATTAAATTACTTTAAATTCAACCGGCAAAACCGGCCAATTTTCGAGCAAAAGAAGTAACACCTGTCTGTAAATGGATATATGAATTCATTTAGATTTCATTTATTGGATACTTCGCAAATTTTCTTGGGTACTTCTATTATCCTACAATGCATCATATCTGCATTTGCACAAGTTTTCACCTTTCCGTTTTCACTTTTACGCTTGCCCCTCAAAACTTATAACTAAGGCTCATCGTTACATTCCTGCCGGGGGCGCTGATGCCGCAGCTGTAGGGGCGGTAGCGTTTGTCGGCGATGTTCTCAAGCGTTGCATTGAGCGAGAAGCCGCGCGCGAGCTGCAGCGACGCGCACAGGTTGAGAGTGAACCACGCGGGTGAATAGGCATTGCCATCGGCATCAAGGGCATATATTTCTGTCTTTTCCCTCTCCTCTACCGGCATATCGGCAGCTGCGCACTGCGCCTGGAAAGCCGTATAGGCCTCAACGTTCAGCCGTTCGTTCCTGAAGCCCAGAGCCACGCGCCCAAAGAGCGGAGCGGCATGGCGCGATGGCGAAACATCGCCATTGTCCATTTCCTCGAAACCGCGTTGCCAACTGACGCGCGCTTCCCCATAGAACCATTTTGCAAAGTTGGCATCCACTGCCGCCTGAACACCCCACACATTTGCCGTTGCGGCATTCTGCAACGCCTGCACACGGCACTCGCTGCCCTGATACTCCATTGTGGGATTGCCGTTGAAAAGAAAATCGCGGCGCACAATTGCATCGGTGAGGTGGGTATAATAGGCCGTCACATCGAATTTCAAGAAAGAGCCTATGTGCTTTGCAAAACCAAGCTCGACATTGTCGGCATACTCTGGCTTGAGTGCAGGGTTTGGCACTGTCACGCAACCGTCGGCACTGTCAAAGAGCTTCCCCATGTCATCGACATTGGGAGCACGGAAACCGCGTGCATAGTTCACACGGAACAGCCAACCCGATGCCGGTCGCCAATTGAGACCGATATTTCCGCTCACACTGCCGGCCGAAGAGACCTGGCGAGGTGCAAAAGGAATATCGTAGCCTACTGTGGAGAAATCGTTGTCTATAAGATAATGGTTATAACGCACTCCTGCAGCAAGGTTAAGACGGTTGTTCACATGCCACTCGGCTTGTGCGAAGAGACCCGCGCTGTACCACTCGGCATTGGGATAGCGTGCAGCCATCGGTTCCGTGGCATCGGTTACAATGTCGGTTGCCACACCCTTTGAACGCACATTGTTCTGCACATACTCTGCGCCATACGAAACAGACAGACCATCGCCTACCGACTTTATGAAATCGACATTCGCGCTCCAGGCATCGACAGCCTCGCTCTGTGTCTCGCGCCTCGGTTTGTTGAGGTCGCGGCTTACGCGGCTCTCCTCGAAGCGTTGCAAGGCAAGGTTCACTTTCATTGAGTCGTACATTATGCCGCCACCAGTGTGTTCGGCACGCAAGTGATTCATCATCCAGAATTGTGGGCCATAGTTCCACTCGGCATAACGGGGCAAGCCGCCTCGCATGCGCTGATGGCGGTCATAACGCGCATACTCCGATGTCTCGCTCAAATGGAAAGCATATTCAAGGTTCCAACCCCTGCCCGGCGCATAGCGCACCTTCTGCATGAAGTTGAGTTGTGAATATCCGCTCGGTGTCTGCCTGCGTTTGTCGACATTGTCAATTACCAAATCCTCGACAGTTCCATCGGCAGCAAAACCGGGAACAACAACGTAGGGCATCACATAATCATCGGGGCCATATGTTCCCTGCTGCAGGTCGCCATAGGATGAATATGTGAGGTTTGTGAGCAGTGCCCACCGTTTCCACCCAACCCCGGCATGGACGTGTGCCGTGAGTTCATTGGATGCCGTTGCCGTGCGCACAGTTGCAGCACCATGCACAAGTGGAGATTTTCCATTAGCCAAACGTGGCTCAAGCGTTGAAAAAACCATTGCTCCGCCAATGGCATCGCTGCCATAGCCCACCGCGCCTGGGCCGAAGAGCACCTCGCTATCGGCAATGGCAAAGGGGTCGAGCGAGATTACATTCTGTATGTTTCCCGAGCGGAATATGGCTGTATTCATGCGCACACCGTCAATGCTGTAAAGCAGCCTGTTGGTGGCAAAGCCTCGTATCATGGGGCTGCCGCCGCCATACTGGCTCTTTTGTATGAACACTTCACCCGTGAGTCCCAGGACATCGGCCGCTGTTTGCGGATTGAAGGTGTTGGCCTCATCGAAAGAGAGGCGCGTAACCTTTACCGGCTGCGCCTGGCTCTGTTGGCACCAGCGGCTTGCCGACACCACAATCTCATCGAGATTGTAGAGCAGGCTATCCTGTGCCAAGCCACAAATGGCAAACGGCAAGAGCAAGAACGACAACAACACCCTTTTCATAGCACTTTACTCCTTTACAAGCAGTTTACCGGTCTTTTTGAAGCCTGCGGCATCTGTTGCCATGTAGAAATATACTCCGGGGGTATAGCCGGCGGTAGGTACTTCAATCTCACCGTTTGCGACAGTGCTGTGCAGCACACTACCCTTTGCATCATAGACAACAAGCGACACGTCACCTACAAGGTCGCGCGCGACAAAACGGAAGTTCTCGCCCACAGCAACCACATTGCCGCTCGCTAGCAGCAGTTCCTTGCCGCCTATCGCAGCATCAACTGATGTTGCATCGGGCACAGGCTTGCTTCCCTTTATCATGCCCTCGATTTTCTTTGTATCGCTGCCGGCAGGGGTTGTGACCGTCAAGGTAATGTCGTATGTCTGGTCCGGTTCGATTGTAATCACAGGATTACGCACATTGTCGGCACTCATTGAAAGCGGTGCGGGATACACATCCCAAAGCCACTCGGCACCGTTCTGGTTTACGATACTGTAACTGTCGAGCTTTATTTCGCGTGGATAGCCACCCTGCGTATTGTCGCCCGAACCGGCATTGAGTATCATTGGCTGCGCAATTGGCTTGAACTGCGCATCGACAAGTTCACGCTCCCAAATGCCGTTGTTCGTTGCAAGACGTATCACACCCTCCTTGTAGAACGGCAACATGCGGTTAAGGTTAACCACCTTTGGCAGGCCGTCGCTGATGTTCACCCATCCGTCGGTGGTATCATCACGATAGAGTACCCTGCCACGTGTTGTTGAATAGCTTTCATTGAGATACCCCATAGTAGAAGCAATGGCATAGACAGCGTTCTTCTCGTTACCGGTGAGGAAGAAACGCCCTACACTGTGAGCCTCCATATTACCTTCCCAATTGGTGATTGTGAGACCGTCATCCAATTTTTCCCATGTCTCGCCATTGTTCACTGTTCGCCAGAAACCGCCTGCATTGCCGTCGCTCACCCAAATCTCGTCCTCGTTGGTGGGGTGAACGGCAAGTTTGTAGTTTATGCTATGGGTCATCTCATCGGGGATATTGTACTCGGTGAATGTGGCACCGGCATCGGATGACCAGTATATGCGTCCCCATGTAGAGGCCACAATCTTGTCGGGGTTCGAGCGCGACACCGCTATTGCATTTATGGGGTCGTCAAACGTATATACCGAGGAGAACGAAGCGCCGTCATCGCGTGTGCGCCAAAGCGTATTGGCATCCACGCGGTCACTCTCCTGCACAATGTAGAAGCACTGCGCATAGCGCGGGTCGAACTCGAAATAGAAGCCGTGCTGTGAGGACTCCTTCGGGTAGGTCCAATAGTCGAGGAACGGCACGAACTCATTGCGCCAGTCATCGGGCATAATGACATTCTCGGAGTCACTGAACGCTATCTTGCGCGGATTGGAGAGGAACACATATCCCGTGGGGCGCTCCGAGCCGCGCATTGAAAGCGTAACCCCATTGTAGCGGTCAATCTGCGACATGTTGCCGTTGTGGTTGCGGCCGCCTACCATAACATCTTCGTTCCAGCCTTGGTCGAAGCCCCACATTTCCGAAGCATAGAGGCCTTTGATTTTTGGCTGTGCATCGGCAAGGAAAAAGTCGTTGCTGTAGATTACACCGCCATCGGTAGAGAGCCATGTGTCGCCTGCGCCGTTGGTCTGGATGGACTGCATGTCGCAATGGAGGTCGAAACGGCCATAGTAGCCGCCGACATTCTCCAATGTCTTGCCTCCGTCGGTGGAGCGATAGAGCTGTATTATACCCACAAGCAAAACCTCGGGGTCAGTAGCCGATGCCGTGCACACAAGGTCGTAATATCCCTGACCGCCGTTCTTGTCTACAGCCTCCATCTGCGGTGTAGGGTCGGTAACAGTGAACGATGCACCACCATCGGTACTCTTGTAAAGCAGTGCCGGGCCACTAAGGAATATTTGGTTAAAGTTGGAAAGATGATTCCTGCGACAAGCCCACAGATATACATAATCCTCGCCACCGGGTGCTTCGCTAAGACCGATACGCGCACTGATGAGCGGCTCATCGCCAAGAGCAAGAATGTTCCATGACACACCGCCGTCGGTACTCTTGTACATCTTTACGGTACTCTCTTGCTCTATTGCGACATAGCACACATCCGGGTTCTGCACCGAATGCTTTATGTCGAACACCATTCCGCCAAGCATCCACTGCCATGATTTGCCGCCATCAGTCGAACGCCACAGCTGCGCGCGGTCACCTGCAAGGATGATATTGTCATCCAATGGGTGGAACACTGCAACGTTAGTACGTGCGTATGTAGCCTTTGCCGGTGTGATATTGTCCCACGATGCACCGCCATCGTTGCTTATCCAGAACACACCGCCGGCACCCACAAGCACACGGTCGGGATTAGTGTTGCTTATGTCAATTGACGTTATCTCGCCGGCCATCCACTCGCCGTCGTTGCATGGCTGCCACGACTCGCCCTTGTCGCTTGAGCGGAACACAAGGCCTGTCTCCGAGCCGCAATAGAGTACGTTGGGATTGGAGCGCGATGCCCTCATGCGCTGTATGTTGGACTGTGCGGGGGAGATTTTCTTGTGCAGATAGTCGTATGTTATAATGGGCGAGATTACCTTCCATTCAACAGGTGCTGCGGCATCGCGGTTCGCGGCATTGCTGCGCATCCGGCGTGCATGCTTTACCGACTCATCCACACGCTGCATGTCCTTATGGTAATCGGCTGCCAATGGCAAACGTATTATGCCGTCGGCCTGCACAAAGGGCAGATAGGCCTTCTGGAAACGGCGGAAGTGATTAACCACCTGTTTTGTGTCGCGCGACTTGTGTCGCGCACCGGGGGTGTTATTGAGGTATACCTCGAAACTGTCGACCATAGCATTGTAGTCGAGCCCCTGCGGATTGGCAAGCTGTGCCATCCAGGCAGGCGAACCGGCCGGCAGATAGTTCAGTTTATAAGGGGTAAAGAATTGGTCGTTTGCCACATGCTCCTGCGCGCCGGCACAGAAGATTGACGATGCACAAAGCAGTGAAAGTATTATTTTTTTCATGGCTGTTATTTTTATGAGAATGTATTATTCTATTGCTTTTGTCATCCCGACAGAACGGAGTGACGAGGGATCTCTTAAGTTTTGGATAATGAGATTTCTCACACAAGGTTCGAAATGACAAAAACTGTTAT
>JAZOOF010000057.1:0-22451 GCA_045654885.1 Bacteroidaceae bacterium | reverse complement strand
ACATAGAAGAATTTCTTCTTGAACAAGTTCACATTGAAAAGACGCTTTGTCTTTCTGTTTGAGTGTGAAACATTGTTACCCACCATAGCTTTCTTACCGGTGATTTGACAAATCTTAGACATCTCTATATATTTTTTTGTTATTCTTTTGATACCTACTCAAAACAGAGTGCAAAGATATACGATTTTACACAACCTTGCAAACAAAAACATAATTATTTTTCTTTTTTAGCAAAATAGACGACCACAATGTCATCATTTTACCTCAAGCAGCGTTTCATACATAAAACGCAGAGCTTCATACGTCGCATTGGCCACGTTCTGCAAACGGCCGGCATCGCACAACTGCAGTTTTTTCGCCTTCACTACGTCACCCGCTTTCACCGCCAACCATACAGTACCGACAGGTTTTTCGGCCGTCCCGCCACCCGGCCCGGCAATACCGGATGTAGCAATGGCACAGTCGGTCGCCATCAGGCGCGCCACGCCGCAAACCATCTGACACACAACATCTTCGCTCACCGCGCCCACTGTCGCCAACGTACCGGGCAACACTCCAAGTACCGCACTCTTCACATCGTTATGATAGGCCACTACAGCACCGCGCATAACCGACGAACAACCGGCAACCGATGTCAGAGCCTGAGACACTGAACCACCGGTACAACTCTCGGCTGTTGCAATAGTCAGCGAGTGCTCATTGAGCAGAGCAATAAGCCTTTCTGCCAAGGCATGGACATCATTGGGGCAAGACATATACATTATATATTATATTGTGGTACGTGAGAATGCAGGCAAATCCATTGCGCAGAAATCTCCCTCAAGGTACTTGTAGTAGCCCACAATTCCAATCATTGCAGCATTGTCGGTTGTGAAACCGAACTTCGGAATGAAGATATCCCATTTGTAACGCTTGGCATAGTCGGCATAAGCCTGACGAAGCGCCGTATTTGCCGACACGCCGCCCGACAGCGCAATGCGCTTGATACCCAAAGCCTTTGATGCCTTGTAGAGCTTATCCATGAGCACCGCCACAACAGTTGCCTCGAACGATGCAGCCAAATCCTCCTTGTGTTCCTCGACATAGTTCTCGTTCTCGGCAACAAGCTTGCGCAGGGTATAGAGGAACGAAGTCTTCAGACCACTGAAGCTGTAATCGAAACCGGGAATATGAGGCTTGCTGAACTTATATGCCTCGGGATTGCCCTGACGTGCAAGACGATCAATTATAGGACCACCGGGATAGCCCAAGCCCATAACCTTGGCGCACTTGTCCATGGCCTCGCCGGCAGCATCGTCAATAGTCTGGCCAATGATTTCCATCTCCTTGTAGCTGTTCACCTTCACAATCTGCGAGTTACCGCCCGACACCATGAGACATAGGAACGGATACTCGGGGGCGCGGTGCTCTACCCCATCCTCCTTGATGAAGTGTGCCAGGATATGCCCCTGCAAGTGGTTCACTTCAATCATGGGAATGCGCAACGAAGCCGCCAATCCCTTTGCGAACGACACACCAACGAGCAATGAGCCCATGAGCCCTGGACCACGAGTGAAAGCAATTGCGCTAAGCTGCTCTTTTTCAATTCCCGCCCTTTTGAGCGCGGCATCGACAACAGGAACAATATTCTGCTCATGAGCACGCGAAGCAAGTTCGGGCACAACACCGCCGTACTGTTCGTGCACAGCCTGGCTTGCCGTAACATTAGACAGCACGACATCGTTTCTCATCACCGCAGCCGAAGTGTCATCGCATGACGACTCAATGGCCAATATATAAACATCTTTCTTTTCCATATTCAACATGCTTTGCTGCAAAGTACGACAAAGGTAGTAATTTATTTCCATTATTTCACTACCTTTACCAAGACAATGAGCACACCGTGCACAAGCCTAAAATAAAAAAGCACTCTCGCATACGTTTATCGGGAAAAACGCGTTATTAGAAAGAATATATAAAAGAACCAGCGAATGAGATTGAGGATATACACGACACTGTTGATGCTTTTCACCATCATTGCCGGAGCTGCAGCACAGAAGGTCACCTTCAAAGGACGCATCACCGACGAGAACCACAACCCGGTGGAGGTGGCAAGCATTGGTGTGCAGGGCGAGGCCAAAGGCACAGTCGCCGACCTCAACGGCTACTACACCCTCACATGCGAGAGCAGGGACAGCCTGACACTCATATACTCGATGGTGGGTTACCAGACACGCAAACGCACCTTCAAGAGTCCCACCGACACAATCACGGTCAACGTAATGCTGCCGTCGCTCAACATCTCGCTGCAACAGGTGGATGTTGTAGACCGCGAGAAGCAGATGGGCAGTACACAAAAGATTGAACTGCCCGGCAAACTGCGCCTGCAGCCATCGGCAAGCGGCAGTGCCATCGAGGATTTGATAAAATCGCAGGCAGGAGTGAGTTCGCACAACGAGCTCAGTTCGCAATACAACGTGCGCGGCGGCAATTTCGACGAGAACAGCGTGTATGTAAACGGCATAGAGGTATACAGACCACTGCTCATACGTGCCGGACAGCAGGAGGGACTCAGCTTCCTCAATCCCGACATGGTTAGCGCCGTCTCTTTCTCCACCGGAGGTTTCGAGGCCAAGTATGGCGACAAGATGTCATCGGTACTCGATGTCACCTACCGCAAGCCACGCGAGTTCGAGAGCACCGTCTCGGCCAGCCTGCTTGGCGCAAGCGCATACGTGGGTTGGGGAAACGACAAGGTGAGCATAACAAATTCAGTGCGTTACAAGAGCAACAGCTACCTCTTTGGCACGTTCGACACAAAGGGCGAGTACAAGCCAAGTTTCATCGACTACCAGGCATTCATCGACTGGCGCATAACCGACAAACTGAACGTGAGCGTCATTGGCAACATATCGCAGAACAAATACAACTTCACCCCAAGCGACCGCACCACCTCGTTCGGTACACTTGAGGACGTAAAACAGTTCAAGGTCTACTTCGGCGGATGGGAGAGCGACATATTCCGCACCTTCTTTGGAGCAGCATCCGCGAACTATACCCCCAACGAGTACCACCAGTTCACCCTGCAGGCATCGGCCTTCCGCACCAACGAGGACGAGACATATGACATAATGGGCGAATACTGGCTCGACGAAATCAACACCGACCAGACAATGGGTGTGGGACGCTACATGGAGCATGCCCGCAACTATCTGAAAGCCGATGTACAGACAGTGTCATTCACAGGCAAGCACTACCTTGGCAGCAATGACCTGCGCTGGGGTGTGGAGTGGAAACGCGAATCGTTCAACGACAACCAGCGCGAGTGGGAACTGCGCGACTCCCTGGGCTACAATGTGCCCGTCACCGGTGACGGCGGCCTGCGCCCCGTATACAGCCTAAAATCGCAGACTGCATACACAAGCAACCACATAAGCGCATACGTGCAGGACACCTACAAGTTCAACAGCAACATAGGACTTATCTCTGTGAATGCCGGTGTGCGCCTCTCGTGGTGGGAGTGGAACAACGAGGTCATTGTTTCGCCACGCGCAAGCGTGGGGCTCATCCCCAAGTTCTGCGACGACCTCACTCTCCGTTTTGCCACAGGAGTCTACTACCAGACACCGTTTTATAAGGAGATGCGCGACACCACTACCGTGAACGGCATAACAACCGTTACACTGAACAAGAATATAAAGTCACAGCGCTCTATCCACGTGGTGCTTGGTTGCGACTACCACTTCAAGATTTACAACCGACCTTTCAAGTTCACCGCCGAGGCCTATTACAAGAAGCTCGACAATCTTATACCTTATAACATAGACAATGTGCGCATTGTCTACTATGGCGAGAACTGCGCCAAGGGCTACGCCACCGGACTGGACATGAAACTGTTCGGCGAGTTTGTGCCCGGCACCGACTCATGGCTCACCTTCTCGGTAATGGACACCAAGGAGCGCATAAACGGCGGTGACTGGATTCCCCGCCCCACCAACAGCCGCTTCTGCGCCTCGCTCTATTTCACCGATTTTTTCCCCGGCACAGACCGTTGGAAGATGAGCCTGCAGGGAACATATGCCGACGGCCTGCCCTTTGGCCCGCCACACAGTGGCCGCGAGCGCCACGTATTCAACGCACCGGCCTACCGCCGTGTGGACATAGGTATGTCCTACCGCCTGCTCGACAACGAGGAGCGCCACTACCGCACAGGCATGCGCAGCTGGTTCAAGAACGTGTGGCTGGGAGTAGATGCATTCAACATCCTTGGCATCAACAACGTGAACTCATACTATTGGGTAAAGGACATAAACAACAACAATTATGCAGTACCCAACTACCTGACAGGCCGTCTCATCAATGCAAGAGTGCTCATGGAGTTCTGATAATGGCCATGATGCCCCAAACAGCAAGGCAATCTACTATATAAACCACGAACGGAAACAGAAACCATCAACCACCCCACAACCATGAAACACCTGTACACGCTCTTTGCAACCCTGCTACTTACAGCAACAACGCTCTATGCCGGCGAAGAGGAGATTACCCTCAATACCCCGACCGGCGACATACACGGCAAGCTCATACTCCCCGATAGCGGCACACCATGCCCGGTGGTAATAATTATTGCCGGCAGCGGCCCCACCGACATGGACGGCAACAGCATAGGCAGCGGAATGACCAACAACTCACTCCTCTACCTCGCCCGAGAACTTGCGCAAAACGGCATCGCCTCTGTGCGCTACGACAAGCGCGGCATTGGCAAAAGCGCTGCGGCCGGAAGCAAAGAAGAGGATTTGCGTTTCCATCACTACATTGACGATGCCGCAGCCTGGGCCGACAAACTCGGCGGAGACAGCCGCTTCAACAAAGTCGTTATTGCAGGGCACAGCGAGGGCTCACTCATTGGCATGGTTGCCGCCCAAAAGAGCAATGCTGTAAAAGGCTACATCTCAATAGCAGGATGCGGAAGTCCCGCATACGAGATACTGGAGAAACAGCTACAAGGCCAGCCCATGCAGATACAGCAGGAGTCGGCAGCCATCAGCAAGGAACTGATTGAAGGACGCACCGTGGAACAAGTACCCTTCTACCTCGCTGCTCTCTACCGCCCCAGCGTGCAACCCTACCTAATCTCATGGTTTGCCTATAACCCAGCAGAGGAGATTTCCAAGCTCAACATCCCCGTACTCATTCTGCAGGGCGACAAGGACATTCAGGTAGGCACCGAGGAGGCCGACAAACTGCATACCGCACATCCCGCATCGTCCTTATATATCATAAAGGATATGAACCATGTCCTCAAGCATTGCAACACCATGCAGCAGATGGCACAACTTGCAACCTACAGGGATGCCGACCTTCCAATCATTCCACATCTCGTATCACTCATTGCAGAGTTTATTAAAGAGCAAGATTGCCATTCTGCAGGGGAGGCAGGCAAATGAGAAGATAAAACTGCAGTGTTCCAATTGATTATGCATAATTTATATTAATTTTGCAGACAGAATAACAACACAGCAATAGTGTGCCAATAAATTAATACAAAAATAATGAGAAATCGTATTTTAACCGTTCTGTTACTTCTTGTAACACTTTTGACAGCAAACACGGCAAAAGCACAAGCCCCGGAGGCAACACCGCAGCAGGCGATTACCGCACTGATAAACCGCATTGGCGGTAACGGAGCAGCCGACAAGTTCGAGATTGTGATTGATGCCGCCCTTGCCAAAGATGGCAAGGATGTGTTCATAATAACATCACAGAACGGGAAGCCTTGCATCAAGGGTAATAACCAATTATCAGTTGCCACAGGTATAAACTGGTATCTGAACCACTATGCACACATTAACCTTACATGGAACAACCTCACTACCGACCTTGCGGATGCAGAACTCCCCGTCCCCACCGGTGAAGAGAGGCATGAGTGCAACACTAAATACTGTTACGATTTCAACACCTGTACATTCTCATATTCCATGGCTTTCTGGACATGGGAGCGCTGGCAGAAGGAGATTGACTGGATGGCCCTGCACGGCATAAATGCCCCATTGAACCTTGTTGGTCTTGATGTCGTGACACGCAACTTCCTGCGCGAACTGGGTGTGAGCGAGGATGACATAAACAAGTATATTGCAGGTCCCGGATTCATAGCTTGGTTTGCCATGAACAACCTTGAGGGTTGGGGTGGAACAATAAATGCCCCCGATGTAAAGATGAACGGCAACCCCGACTGGTGGTACACCCGCCAGGAGCAACTCTGCCGCGACATGCTCCGGCGCATGCGTGAGCTTGGCATGCAGCCTGTAATCCCCGGCTTCAGCGGACAGGTACCCAACTGCATAGTAAACTACACCATAGACGGATTCAACAGAAACGATGTCATAAACAACGGTACATGGGCAGGTGGCTACACACGCCCCGACATACTGAAGCCAGCAAGCCAGAGCTACCGCACATTCGCGGCCGTATATTACAAGCACCTTGAAAAGGTGATGGGTGTATCGGAGTTCTACAGCATAGACCCTTTCCACGAGGGGGCATTGCCAAGCGGTGTTACGAACGAGAACTGTTACCCAAACATAATGGCATACCTCGACAGCTACTACAACAACGTGCCCGCCGAGGAAAAAGCAAAATACAATGCGCCCGAACAGCCTAAATGGATTATCCAGTATTGGCAGGGAGTACCACAGAGCGGTGCTTTCAAAGCAATGAGCAGCTATGGCGACCGTTTCATTGGACTCGACCTTTTCTCGGACGCACCAGGTAAAGCAAAATGGAACACCGACTACTTCGCAAGCCGCCCATATATTTTCTGCATGTTGCATAACTTTGGCGGACGCAGCGGAATGCACGGACGTCTGGAGAGCACCATGAACGACTATTTCCGTGCACTTGCAAAGGGGAACAACATGCAGGGAATAGGCGCAACCCCCGAGGGAACTGAGACCAACCCGGTGTTGTATGACATGCTGTTCGAGCTCCCATGGATGAACCCGAGCAATCGCCCAACTGTTGATGAATGGCTCCAGGAGTACACCCACTCACGATATGGAATAAAGAACGACAAAGCCAACTCGGCAATGCAGATTCTGAAAAACTCGGTTTGGGCATGCCCTACCGACCAGCAGGGAACATCGGAGGCGGTAATCCTTGCACGCCCGTCATGGAACGTAAAGAGCGTTTCGAGCTGGAGTACTTCGGCTATCTATTGGGACACACAGGATGTCCTTCTGGCAGCAGATGAACTTATTTCAATAAGCAACCTTGTTAACACCAAGGACGGCGTTGCAAACTACAACTACGATGTCATCGATATCATACGTCAGGCGATGGTTGACTATGCCGCGGAACTGTTGCCTATGATAACGGCTGCACGCGACGCAAAGGAGAATGCCGAATACGAGCGGCTCTACAAACTCTACCTGCAGCTGATGCTCGACCTTGACGAAATGCTCTCATATGACGAAAACTTCAAGCTTGAGCGCTGGACAAGCCTTGCACGCAACATAGCCGACGAGGTGGAGGGCACAACAACCAATGACCGCAACTGGCTGGAGTGGAACGCACGCACACAGGTGACAGTGTGGTCAAAGGGCAACACCGACCTGCACGACTACTCAAACCGTTGCTGGGCAGGCCTAATCAAGGATTTCCACTACAAGCGTTGGAAACACTTCTTCGAGAACAACGGCAATGCACCTTCGAACGATTGGTACAACGGTTTCGAATATCCATGGACAGTAAATTACACCGACTATGACTATTCAAAGGTTATTATCCCAAGCGACATGAGTGCAACCGAAAAAGCCGTAAGGACATTCGGTAAATACTTCGGCCGTGTAAAGGGTACAGACAAGAACTACCTGTTCCCGATGGGCGTGGAACGCGATGCGACAAAGAGCGATGTTATTGCAGAGGTATACCGCGGACAGGTGGCAGAGCTTCCGCTCGAAATAGGCAAGGATGTTGACATCACATCTGCATGGATTGACATCAATGCCGACGGTGCTGCATCGGAAAGCGAAAAGTTCACAAGCAACACAGTTGCCATACCGGCCGATGCAGAGATTGGCAAGACAAAAGCAACCGTGACATACAGCGACGGCACAAGCATAACATTCAGCATTGCCATTGTGGAGAAGATAACCGAGGAGCGCACTGTAACGGCCGTTGCCGGAGCAAATGGCGCTGTTGCTATCGAAGGAACAGACAAGCTCAGTATCACAAACAAGGAGGCGGTAAAGATTACGGCCACACCAAATACAGGATACAACTTCAGCAACTGGAGCGATGCAAAGGGTAACGTTGTGAGCAACAGCAACCCCTTCATCTATTATGGCAAGGAGGATGCAACATTCACGGCCAATTTCATAGAGAACAAATGGGGTGTTATAGAAGGTGCAACCGCCACATACCCCGACATTACAGGCTACAAGCAGTTTGTGCACAACATAAGGTTCGCTTACTACAACCGCCCTTCAGAGTCAATCTACGAAACAACGGCTGCTCCCGAACAGTTGTTCACAACAGTTCAGAAAATCATCAATATTCCGCAAGGTGCAAGTTTCGACATCGAATATGACAACGGTGGAAATGACGGATTGAAATATTGCTACATGAGAGCATTCATTGACCTGAACGGTGACGGAGATTTCGACGACAACGGCGAACTGCTGAAAAGCACAGGAAGTGAGGGAGCACAGAACACCGCCGTATGCTCCGGAAAGATTAATGTGCTGTTGCCTTATGACATGCCTCTTGGAATGACACACATGCGTCTGCGTTTCGACGGTGCATGGGACAACAACGGCAAGCCATCGATGAAGGGTGCAAAGGAAGCCTCAATACGCCCGGTGTACGAGATTGTCATAAACGTAACAGAGTTCTCACAAACAGCTTCACACATTACCGTAAAGGCAAACAACAGCGAATGGGGCAATGTCGCGGTTTGGACCGATGAGACACCCGACGGCTCGACAAGAGAGGAGTGGGATGTAACAAAGGGCGTGGAGTTCAGCATAAAGGCTGAACCAAAGGAAGGAACAGAATTCCTTTGTTGGAAAGACAGCTATGGACGCGTCCTCTCAACAGAGCCCGAGATTACGATGTATGCACGTGAGGACGCGACATACACTGCCATATTCAACAAAGGAGAGGGCAGAAAGGAGCTTGGCGCACTAATTGCAAATGCCGAGTACCTTATAAAGTGCATTGCGACGGTTGAGCCACAAGGCAAGACCACAAAGCTTGCGCTGCAGACAAGTGACAGCAACAAAGCATACTATCTGTGGTCAAACGCTCCCGACCCGCAAGAGGGAAAAATCAGTTATCTGGTGGATGGTGTAAAGAACGATGCAAGCCGTTTTTTCCACACCAACTGGCACAGTGTGGGAACGAGCGAGGGTTACCATTATATAGAGGTAGACCTTGGCAATGAGAACGCATACTCGACTTTCAGGTTCTACTATAACACACGAAACACCACAAGCGGTTCGGACTACCCCGATGCCATCACTGTAATGCTCAGCAACAACAAGCAGGATTACCGGAATAGTTATACAGTTTCTGAGGGGTTGCCACAAAAGCCAAGCAGCGATTTCCATTCGGGAGAGTTCGGCAACAAGGAGTGCAGATATATGCGTTTCAAAGTCACTGCAGAACGTACATATTGGCACATGGGTGAGTTCGAGCTCTATGCCATGAGTTCAAAGGCCACAGTAAACAGCGAATACAACAGCGTAAAGGCCGAGGATGTAGAGGCTTTGTATGACCTTGTGGTAATTGCAAAGAGCGTGTATGACAACAGCATGGACGAGAGTGAACTCGAGGCCATATATAAGCGATTGAGTGAGCTGTACAATGCAATACAGAAATCATCGGGCATAAAAAGCACGACGATAAGTGCAAAGAACGACTCCGTCTATGACCTCCTGGGTCGCAGACAGGAGAAGAAGCCACAAAAAGGAATATACATTGTCAATGGCAAGAAAAGAATGTTCAGATAATCAGCCGATACAATAAGACAAAAAAATGTTCACTCCGCAGAGTGAACATTTTTTTGTCTCCATTATTTGAACGCATCAATGTTATGCTGTTCATAAAGGTTCTTGCCATCGGGCGAGTAGAGGATGTCTATGCGCTCCTTATAGAATTTCTCAACCTTGCCGCGCACCACTTTCATTGTACTGTTCATCATTCCGTTCTGCTCTGTGAAAGCCTCGGGCAACACTGCAAAGCAACTTGGCAACCAACGCTCGGGGAACATTCCGGCATTAGCCCCACCCTTCTTGAACGAATCGACATCGGCCTTCACGAGGTCGCATGCAGCCTTGCGTCCCTCCTCGGTTGCAAGGTCAACACCCTTCTCGGCAAGCATGCGTTTGATATTGTCCTTGTTGGGCACAATGAGAGCGATGGTATAAGGCGACTGGTTGTTGTAGAGAATCACCTGGTCTACTGTGGGGCAAAGGCTCACAAAAGCCTCCTCAATACCCTCGGGGCTGTACTTCTCGCCATCGCTCGAAATAAGGAGGCTCTTGAAACGACCCTTCACATAGAGCAGTCCCTCGCTCGACATATATCCGAGGTCACCGGTGTATAGATAACCGTCACGCACAGTCTCGGCCGAAGCTGTCGGGTTCTTCCAATAGCCGGCCATCACGTTCTCGCCCTTCACCACAATCTCGCCAAGCTCGCCAACAGGCAGTTCCTTGCCGTCGGCATCACAAATCTTGAGCTCGATAGGCTTCACAAGCTTACCGCTTGAACCGAAACGGTAGAGGTCGGGGCCGTTTGACGAGATTACGGGAGTAGCTTCGGAAAGACCATAGCCCTGATACATAGGCATGCCCACACCAAGGTAGAAGTTCTGCAACTCCTTGTCGAGCAACGCACCGCCACCTACAAAGAAACGGAGTTCGCCACCGAAGTTCTCGCGCACCTTTGAGAAGATGAGTTTGTCAAACAGTGCCACGAGCGGTTTAAGCATGGCACGCATGCCCTTTGAATCGATATTACTCTCGCCGTAATAGGCCTGACGTACTGCCATACCCCAGTTGAAGAGAGTCTCGGTAAACTTGCCCTTTGAACGTATGGTACCCTCTATGTTCTTCTTGAAGGTCTTTGCCAACGAAGGAACGGAGAGGATGAAGTGAGGACGTACCTCTTTAATATTAAGTGGAATATTCTTCAATGTCTCGAGACCTGTGCGGCCAACCTGAACAGTTGCAGCCGTTGCACCCTTTGACATCATTATGTAGAAACCTACAACGTGGGCGAAGCAGTGGTCGAGAGGCAGTATTATGAGTGTGCGCCAATTCTCGTCAATGTGCACCAGCGTAGATGCCTGCTCTACATTTGCCGTGTAGTTGCGGTGTGTGAGTACAACACCTTTGGGGTCGGCTGTGGTACCGCTGGTATATGTAATTGTAGCAATATCGTCATTGACAAGCGACTGACCGACAGCAAGGAACTCCTCGAGAGTGTGTTTTTTGAGAAACTCGTCGCCCATCTTGAATACCTCGTCAGCATGCACCTCGCCCTCTTCGAGTTCACCGGCATTGCCAAAGACAATGATTTTCTTCACCTCGGGAAGTTTGTCCTTGATGGCACGTACCTTCCTTAACTGATAGTTGGATACAAGAATGAACTTTACATCGCCATGCACAAGACGGAACAACAGGTCATTACTCTCCTCAAGCTTTATTGAAAGAGGCACGTTCACTGCACCGGCATAGAACATTGCAAGCTCACCAATCACCCACATGTTGCAGCCTTCGCTCAAAAGAGCCATATTATCGCCTTTCTTTACACCAAGCGCCTGAAAACCCGCACCCAAACGGTACACCTGCTCCTTAACCTGCGCGTATGTCGTTGGCTTGAAACCCTCTTTCTTGTCTGTTTTCTCCAAGAGGAAGGTGTTGTTTGGATACAATCTCACCGACTCCTCAAAAAGATCTACCAATGTTTTTTTCATAACTGTTCTGTTTTTTTATGAATGGGAGGCCATTGGCCTCATCGGTTTAACAGTTACGAAGATAACAAAAAACCAATCACGCAAAGCAATATAGCTTGTTTTTGTTTGTCACAAGTGTGCAAATTTGTCAATAAAGAACAATAAATATAAAAAAACCACGAGTTGCTGAACTCGTGGTTTTTATCATATAAATGGGTTTTACCCTTTTGCAAAAACTTTAACCGCACTTCGTGCTATTGAACCTGCTTCGCTCGCTTTGTGTGTAAGTAAACTTCCACACACTCGCTTACTCGCAGCTTTCAGTTTATCAAATTCCCATTGCCTGTTTCATGGCCTCGATGGTAGCATCGGCCTTGGCAACAGCGTCGGCATAGCAGTTGCGGCAACCCATCTTACCCTTAGCCTCCATGTAGAACTTGATTTTGGGTTCTGTTCCCGAAGGACGTACAGAAACCTTGTGACCGCTCTCGGTGAAGTACTGGAGTACGTTTGATGGCTCCGGCATGTCGATATCGGTTACATTACCGTCAGCATCAACCTGCTTCATAGCCTTGAAGTCCTTGTAGCATACAACCTTCTCACCGGCCATCTCCTTGAGAGGATTGGCGCGGAAGTTCTCCATCATCTGGCGTATCTCGTCGGCACCGCTCTTGCCCGGCTTTACAACGTTTACTGTAATCTCCTTTGAGAAGCCATACTCTACATAGATATCCATGAGCATCTCATAGAGTGTCTTGCCGTTGTCCTTTGCCCATGCGGCAACCTCAGCAATGAGGCTACATGCCGAAACAGAGTCCTTGTCGCGGCAGAAGTCCTCGGCCAAGAAACCGAAGCTCTCCTCGCCACCACCGATGTACTTTGCAATGCCCTCGTTGTCGCGGATTACCTTGGCAATCCACTTGAAGCCTGTGTAGCAGTCATACATCTTAAGGTTGTTCTTCTCGGCAATCTCCTTGATGACCTCAGTTGTAACGATGGTCTTCACAACGAACTCATTGCCGGTCATCTTGCCAAGTGCACGGTACTGGGTGATGATGTAGTAGAGGAAAATCATACAGGTCTGGTTACCGTTGATGATTACCCACTCGCCCTTGCTGTCCTTGCAAGCGATTGCAAGACGGTCGGCATCGGGGTCCGATGCCATAACAAGGTCGGCATCAATCTCCTTTGCAAGGTTTACGGCCATTGTCATAGCCTCGGGGTTCTCGGGGTTTGGAGAAACTACTGTCGGGAAGTTACCGTCCTTAACCATCTGCTCCTCTACGCAGTGGATATTCTCGAAGCCCCAACGGCGCAATGAAGCGGGGATGAGCACGCGACCGCAACCGTGGATTGGAGTATAAACAATCTTGAGGTCCTTGTGGCGCTCAATGACAGCAGGGTCAATGATGAGTCCCTTTACTGCATCGAGGAACACATTGTCAACCTCTTCACCGATAACCTCAATAAGCGCTGGGTTGCCGGTAAACTTGATATCCTCTACTCTCACGCTCTCGACATGCTTTATTGTGTTCACGTCGTGTGGAGCAAGCATCTGTGCGCCATCGTCCCAATATGCCTTGTAACCGTTGTACTCTTTGGGGTTGTGGCTGGCTGTGATGTTCACACCGCTCTGGCAGCCCAAATGACGGATGGCGAATGAAATCTCGGGTGTTGGACGAAGGTCCTCGAAGAGATAGACCTTGATACCGTTGGCCGAGAAGATGTTTGCTGAAATCTCGGCAAACAGACGGCTGTTGTTACGGCAGTCGTGACCTACGACAACTGAAATCTGCTCCAAATCCTTGAAGCACTCGTTCAGGTAGTTTGCAAGTCCCTGCGTTGCCTTACCTACAGTGTAGATGTTCATGCGGTTGCTGCCGGCACCCATGATGCCACGCAAACCACCGGTACCAAACTCGAGCTCGCGGTAGAACGCGTCGATGAGAGGAGTTTTGTCCTCGTTGTCGAGCATTGCCTGAACCTCTTTTCTTGTCTCTTCGTCATAGGCAGGAGAAAGCCACTCTGTAGCCTTGTCCGTTACCATTTTAATAAGTTCCTGATCCATAGTTTTATTATAGTAGTTATTTTTGGTTTACTTTATTATTGCGCACCAATACAATGCATACTGCAAATATAGCGAATTCTGCGAAACAACAAGTTATTTTACATTATTTTGTAGCGGGAATGAGATAACGGTCACCTGTTTCCTCTACAACCTTCTTCCAGTAGTCGGCAGAATAGCCCGGACGGGTGATTTTTCCTGCCAGGCCGGCCTTCGAACGCTGGATTTTTCCGTTCTTCTCACTCTTCACAACAAAGTCATTATACTTTACAATAACCTTCTCGCCGAATGCTTTCCATGCAGCAAGTGTCTCCTCACCGCTTGCTGCAGTGAAATCGGTCAACATCTTCACGGCATACTTTGGCGATGTACCAATAACTGCCAATGCCTCGGCCTCTACCTCCTTGCTTTTCTCATAGATGGCACTCTCAAGTCCGCTCTGCAGCTGGCGCATGTCATCAATCACCAAAGAGTATTTAGAATAAATCATGTTGGCCACCCAGTTGAACACCCAGAACGATGATTTCCAAGAGAAAACAACAGGGTCGGCATATTGTTCAGCATAACAGTCGGGCACCGATGTGGCACAACAGTAAACAGGGGTGAACACAACCATATTTGCGTCATCGGTACCGAACCACATTACACCACCAACTGCATTGGGAAGCCATGAGCGCAACTGTGCAACAAAGGTAAATGCAGTCTGGAATGTAGAGATGGGACGCTCGTTGAAATACTCCTTACCATCGACCTCAAAGCTCAGTGGCGATGGACGGTAAGGCATATTGTAGGGGCCTGCGCCAAGGTCATCGGTTATGGCGAATGGTGTCCCCTCGTAATGGTCGCGCATACCGCGCTGCATGTCCTGCAACGAGAGAGGAGCCTTTGGCTTCATGTAAAGCGGCATGGGCTCTGCAGTGGGGTCACCGGCCGCCCAAGCAATATACTTGTTCATATCCTCCTCGCCGAACATGTTGAAGAAACTCCACACACGTGCATCGCAGTAACGGAGGCCACCGAAATCGGCCGGACAGTATGCTGCAGCAAAATCAAAATCCTCGTCCTTGCCATCGAAGTAACCCATCTTGCGTGCGAACTTTATCACATCCTTTGAGTAGCGCACGTTCTCCTTGTCCTTCATGTCGAACTTGCGTATACGTGCCTGGTTGGCATGAGCCGAGATGCAGTCATCGGGAATGCGTATTGCCACCCACACAGCACCTTTCTCCTTACCGGCCTTGCCCACCATCTCAAGAATCCAGGCCTCGTCAGGGTCGGCAATCGAGAAGCTCTCGCCACTGCTGTAGTAACCATACTCGGCAACAAGCGATGTCATGACATCAATC
This sequence comes from Bacteroidaceae bacterium, assembly GCA_045654885.1. Classification (GTDB taxonomy): domain Bacteria; phylum Bacteroidota; class Bacteroidia; order Bacteroidales; family Bacteroidaceae; genus HGM04593. The sequence goes on along the minus strand of JAZOOF010000057.1, from coordinate 7,102 downwards.
GCCTCGCGCGCAGTGCGTGAGCGCTGCAGGGCAAGATAGATGAGGTTGCCATAGTCTATGAGACCGGTTGTATCCACAAGCTCCTCGCGGCCTCCGAAAGTGGTCTCGGCAATTGCCACCTGGTGTTCGTTGATGTTGCCAAGCACATTATATGTCTGGCGAGCCTCACGAATCTGACCAAGATACTCGCCCGAATCCCAGTTATAGATGTCGCGCATTGTACCCTCGGGATAAACCGCTGCAGGGAAATGAGCCACAAAACCACTCATGCCATAACTGTCGGCACTGTATGAGATGAATACCGAACCATCGGCCGAAGCCTTTTTACCAACAAGGAAGTTGGTGCAGGCAATACCGTCTGTTACAAAAAGCAGCACAACTGCCAAAGCAAACAAAATCTTTTTCATAGTATTTAAATTATCAATATATTATTCTCTTTTCAAAAACGGCCTTGTTGCCGCACGCATCGACAGCCTCAACCCTCAAGTCGTACGTTCCGCTCTTGACATTCTCCTGTTTCAGGTCCAATGTAAGGCGACGCTCCTTGCGGTTATACTTGAACAGCACGAAATTACCGTTGAGCGTGCCACGGAACGAGGTGGGCTTTGTCTCGTCGTCATCGAGGCGGAGCACAACCTTTGCGTTCTGCGCCCATGCAGCCTCATTAAGCGGTACAAGCACAGGCGGAACGGTATCCACGGCTATGTCATACACTCCTTGTGAGGATATTGTTGCCGTCACCATTCCGTCGGCATACTTGCCGCCCACCCACGAATCGCCATCGGCCGTCTTTTGACAGATGTAGAGCTTCTCCTTTTCAACACCCGCAACATCATCGCCGGGTGTGAGTGACAGTTTTGCCCCATGCCAGAAGACCACATCCTCGTCGGTCGAAAAACAGTTTCCCTGCAGGGTACAGCTATCGTCGTACACTATTTGCAGGCAGGCATTGTCGAACATGGTTCCGCGAGGTATACGCAGACGCGCTCCCTCGGTCTCAAGCACATTTACCCTGTTCCAAGGCAATGGAACGGAAACCCTCTCGGGCTGCAGAATCTCGCAAGCAGCACCGCGTACCACAACACTGTAGCGGCTCTCATTGCCGTGGTAGTCGGCAATGCGGCACTCGACGTTGTAGAGACGCTCCTCGTCAATGGTCACCCAACCACGCGCCTCGCCGCCACGGTACTCGCCAAAAGGGTTGTTGGGCATGGAGAACATCTTCTGGAAGGTTCCCTCGCCGCGTCGTTCGCGCCCCTGGTCCACACAAGCCAATATAAGTTTGTTCTCGCTGAATGAGAATTTGTCCATCTTGGACTCGAAACACAATGCGCTGTCCACATACAGTTCAATGCTGTAAAGACCATATTTGTTTGTGGTGTTGTCCATGTAGTCGAGTGCCTCAATACCAAAGGCTATATCACCCCATGCCTCAATGGTATCGGGCAAAACGTTTCTATTGAGCGCATAGCTCCTTGATACCTGTTCGCCAAACAAGGCGCCACTGCCAAGACGCGGATATACAGCCATGGCAGTTGCACGCGGAGGGCGCGTATCGGTTACCAGTTCCTTGTAATGGGGCAACGGATTAAAGAGTTTGTTGCCCGTTGCATCGCGCAGTTCAAAATGCAGATGCGGACCGAAAGAGTAGCCTGTATTTCCTGCATAGGCAAGGAACTCGCCACGCTTCACAGGGTAATCCCCGGGCAAGAAATAGAGGTCCACCTCAAAGCACTCCTTGTCGTACTGATATTTGCGCACACGCTTTGCCAAAGCAGCGGGGAAACGGTCCAGATGGGCATACACCGTCATATAACCGTCGTGCATAACATAAAGTGCCATACCATAGCCTGCAGCCTCGACCTTCGCACGGTAAATATAACCATCGGCCACACATTTTATTGGCTTGCCCACCACTCCGCCGGTCTTGAAATCGAGCCCCGCATGGAAATGATTGGAACGCAACTCGCCATAACTCGCGCTCAACAGCAGGTCGAAGTCGAACGGACGGTGCAGGGTGTCGGTTGCCGAAGGTTGCGCCGAGGCACTCCCTACAGTTACAAGCAAAAACAGTATTGGCAGTATCTTTTTAAGACAGTTTTTCATTTCTTGAATACACGTTTAAGGATTGAAGACAACAGGTTCCCGTGACGTGAAATGGCACGCAAGGAAACAACGATTGACAGCACTGCTACCGCTACACCAAAATAGTGCAGCCACGGAAAGGATTCGGATGCAGAGACCGACAGCATCACCGCCACACCGGCAAGCAGCGCCAGGAAGAATAACCTCACAGCTTTGCGTGACAGTCTGAAGCCATATCGCATGCGAGCAATGGAGTACACCACTGTAAGGTCTATAATCCTGGCCAATGCCATGCCCACACCTGCACCCAACCAGCCGTAATGACAGAAGCCAAAGAGAGTGAGCGACACAAATGCCACGTTATACACAGTCTCCTGTGCTGCAAATGTCAAGGTATCACCTTTGGAAACAGGCATAAATGAGATTGGATAGGTCATGATGTGGAACAGCAGACCAAAGAGTGCCATCTGCGTCATCTGCAGTGCCTGCATGAACTCATATTTGAACAGCAACGGAAAGAGCCAAGGCAAAAGCACTATCACACACAGAATTATAGGCACCTGAACAAGCAGATGAACCTCGATATGCTCATTTATCATTGCATTGCGCTCCTCATGTCGCGCAAAGATTCCCGAAAGACGCGGGTAGTAATCGGAGTCAAAGGCTGCAAAAAGTATCGACGGCAGCATGCCAACCAGAATATACCCTGCCGAGAAGAGACCCGTAGCATCCTCGCCACCTATACGTGTTATAGCCTGATACACATACCACAATGACACCGATACCAGCACGGTGGTGTATATATAGCCGGCTCCCAGTTTCACAATATCAACGCCCTCACGCAACAGCGCACGCGAGAAAGGCTTTGCACGGTAAGGATAGAGGGTTGTAGAGAAGTAGAGCGCACCCGCCATCTGCAACAGTGCCACGAGGAATATCGTAGGTATTATACCGGCCATGCCCAAAAGATAGTAGAGCGGAACAGTTACCAATGTGGCACTGACAGCTGTCCACAAAGTGTAGAAAGCTATTCGGCCGGGCTGCTTCACACCACGCAAGACTGCAAGTTCACCACCCGAGACTGCCATAAAAAGCACCACCGGTGATATGAACAACAAGCGCCATGTGCAATCTACTGCCCCGTCAAACATCCACTGTGACAGCAATGGCGAGCATAACATCATGAGCAGCATGCCCGCCAGCCCTGTAAGCAAAGCGATGCTGCGCACCACCTTTACGCAATGCCTTACAGCCTCATGGTCCTCGTTGCTGTAGACATCGGACATACGACGCACAGCGCTGAGCGACAGGCTTAGGCCGGTGGTATCACAAAAGAGCTGCACTGTACGGCTGTAGAGCGCAATAACTCCAAAGCCCACCGTGCCCAACAGCACCGATGCCACCTTGTTGCGCAGCATACTAAGCAGCACCGACAAACCTTGCGCACCACCGAATATGCCAAGATATTTGATTGCGCGCCCATAATTGCCGGCGGAACTGCTGCTTTTATTACCCATTTGATTATCCATTCTCCAGACAACAGCCGCAAACAGCGGCCGTATTAGATGCGAAGATAACTAAAAAAGGGCGAAAAACCATCGGTACGGCGAAAGATTTCAACAAAGTGAAAGAATATATTCATATAAAATAAAAAAAGCGCGCTTTAATCGGGGGAAAATGTGAATTATTTGCTATCTTCGCGAATAACTGAAAAACAAGTCCATCAAAAAAATGAAACTGAGCATCATTGTACCGGTATACAAAGTAAGACGACACCTGCAGCGTTGCATAGAGAGCATCCTGCAGCAGACATACACCGACTATGAGCTCATCCTCGTGGACGACGGGTCACCCGACAACTGCGGCGCCATATGCGAGCGTTATGCCCAAGAGTGCGACAAGGTAAAGGTAATACACAAGAAGAACGGAGGTCTTTCATCGGCACGCAATGCAGGAATTGCTGCAGCACGCGGCGAATATATCACATTCGTCGACGGCGACGACGCTGTGGCAGAGGGTACATATTACTACAATATGCACATCCTGCAGTCGAACCCCGACATTGACATACTTGAATATCCGGTAAACAAATACTATGAATCGCCGAGAAGCGAGATAATCTCATTCACTCCCGAGAAGGTCAAAGGCAACAGCAATGTATTCAAGGACTGGATTAAGCGTAAAGGATACAACCATTGCTTTGCATGGAACAAGATTTACCGCGCCGACATGTTCATGTTCATCCGTTACCCCGAGGGCGAAGTATTTGAAGACATCCTTGTCACCCCACAGTTATTTGAGGGAAGTGAGAACGTCTACTATTCCGGATATGGTTTCTATTACTATTATGACCACCCGGAAAGTATTTCCAATACTTTTACTTTCAAATCAAAATACTTCATATACCGCAATTTCGTACAGCTTTTTGAAAAAACATCGAAGTTTCCCGAACTAAAAGAGGAGGCATACGACATACTTTTTCACTGTACCGACAACCTTATCGACCTGTTGCGTTGCCGCGACGGCGAAAAACAGCAATACAAGGAAGCCGTGGCAATGCTAAACGGCAAAGGCATATCGCTGCCCGAACTGTACAGACTCGACATGCCCATAAAGAGAAAAATCAAACTTACCACACTGGCGCTGTTTGGAGCCAACATCCACTGCCGTCTCTATGCCCTATTGCTAAAGAAGCTCAATTGACACAAGAAAGAAGATGTTCCTGTCAGTCATAATCCCCCACTATAACCTGCCCCGCGAATTGCTTGAGCGATGCATTGCAAGCATAATACCGGCGGCAGCCGATGCCGGCGACTACGAGATTATAGTTGTCGACGACGGCTCGGACACCCCGCCACTATGGGTAAACGATGCGTTTCCCGGGGTGAACGTAAGGCTCATCACTGCCGCGCACGGTGGCCCGGGTGCAGCACGCAACCGCGGCATAGATGAAGCAAAGGGCACATACATTGAGTTTGTCGACGGCGACGACACACTTATCCCGGGAAGCGAATACAGGCAGTGCATCGAAAAACTGCATAGCGAAATGCCACAGGTACTGCAATTCAACTACCGCACCATAGCCCAAGGCTGCAAGCCAAGCACCAAATGCAAGAGGAGAGTCACCTTCAGCAACACAATCAGCGGCGGCACATACATGAAGGAGTTCAACCTCTCCGGCAGCCCATGCCGCTACTTTGTACGTCGCGAACTTCTCATGGAAAAGAATATACGCTTCCCCGAGAATATTTTTCACGAGGACGAGGAGTTCAACACCATACTCCATTTCCATGCGCGGTCATTGGTTTACAGCAATGCCACGCTATACAACTATTGGCTACGCCAAGGCTCAACCACCGCAAACAGTTCAACGCAGTTCGAGACAAAGCGCATCAATGACATGCTATGCGTCATAGAGCATCTTGCCCGGTTCCGTAACTCACAAACCGACTGCAGCACAATACAGAGCAGAGGTTTCCAGCACAAGTTCACCATGCTTGCAGTGGATGCAATACTCAACATGCTATACAACGGAATGAGAGCCAAGGAAATCATAGCCAAATGCAACGAGTGTCTTGAGCCGCTTGGCATATACCCGCTACCCAAAGCATCATACTCAATAAAATACCGCATTTTCCGCACTCTTGCAAACAGCAAGTGCGGAATTAGGATGCTTCGCCTGTTCATCCCATCCAAAAAACCAGCAAAGCAATGAAAATACTGCTCATTGGAGAATACAGCAACGTACATTGGACACTGGCCGAGGGACTGCGCGCTCTTGGGCATGAGGTATGCGTTGTCAGCAACGGCGACTTTTGGAAGAACTACAGGCGCGACATATCGCTCACGCGTGAATACACCCGCATAGGCGGCATCAAGTACCTGCTAAAACTATACACGCTGTTGCCCAAACTGCGCGGATACGACGTGGTGCAACTCATCAACCCGATGTTCCTCGAACTGAAGGCCGAGCGCATTGCCCCCATATACCGTTATCTTAGGGAGCACAACAAAAAAGTATTCCTGGGGGCATACGGCATGGATGCCTATTGGGTAGAGGCCTGCACCGCACACCCTTTCCGTTTCCGCTACTCCGACTTCAACATAGGCGACTACCCAATCAGCAACGCATACGTCGACGAGCAGAAGGCCGACTGGCAGCACACCCCCAAAGCCCGTCTCAACCACCACATTGCAGCCGACTGCAACGGCATCATCGCCGGACTCTATGAATACTATGCTGCATACGAACCGGTACACAAGGAGAAGCTAACATACATCCCCTTCCCCGTGCCAAGCGACATCCACGCAAAACCCATCTACACCACCGGGAGAAAGATACGTTTCTTCATTGGAATACAGAAAGAGCGCAGCATATACAAAGGTACAGACATCATGCTACGCGCCCTTGAACGCCTTGCTGCAGATTATCCTAACGATTGCGAAATGTTGAAAGCCGAAAGCGTACCGTTTGAGCAGTATTCGAGAATGATTGAGGATTGCGACGTGCTGCTCGACCAGCTATATGGCTACTCGCCTGCCATGAATGCACTGCTTGCAATGTCAAAAGGCAAGATTGTCGTTGGCGGCGCCGAGCCCGAATGTTATGACATTCTTGGAGAACACACCCTGCATCCAATGGTCAACGTAACACCAAGCGAGCACGACGTATATGAAAAACTCGAATGGTTGGTGAAGAACAAACAGATGATTGCCACCATGCAACAGCAGAGCATAGAATTTGTAGCAAAGCATCATGACCCTGCGAAAGTAGCGCAGCAGTATATAGAGTTCTGGAGTAATAGATAAGCAAAATACATATAAAATAATTAGAACCTTTCAAAGTCCTAACCGAAGTAGCGCCTACGGGAATTAAGGTTCACCTGCAAAAGTTGGGGGGGCTATGCAAAAAGTTTAGTCAATCTATAGAAGAAAAATTTCAAATCAGTAACACCTCTGAGTTGTGCTCTGAATGCTTTGATTTTGGCATTAAAACTTTCTGCAAAAGCATTTGTGG
>JAZOOF010000056.1:0-59447 GCA_045654885.1 Bacteroidaceae bacterium | reverse complement strand
CAGAGATCCTTTGACAATCCTTGCTTATCGCAACCTACACGGCGCAAACTTAGCCTGCGCTACGTGTAACCAACTGCTGCAAGTATTGTTTGGGTCACTTTGACAATGCTTCTGCAAGCATTGTCGAACTAAAGTTTCGTCGCTACGCTCTGTCGGACGTGTTGTTGAGGGCTTGCCCGAAAAATGACAGGTTCGCGATTTGATTTAGCTTATATCGAACTCACGTTATTTATATAACACAAGCGGCTCACGTCTGAAATGAGCCGCTTGAATTTGTTTACACTAAAAGCATATGTTACTTGTATTCCGCCTGGTCGAAGTAGTAGAGATCGCCCGAGAGAATCTGCTCTACGCGCATCACAACCTCATCGACATCCATGTCGAGCGACACGGCACGTCCCTCCTGCTCAATGAGCACGATTCGTGGAGCCTTCTCCACGCCAAAGAGCTTTGCTGCAGGCGAAGCGGCACCTACAAGGTCGCAGGCATTGAGCCAACCATCGCCGCCCATGCCATTGCTCTCCAAAGCAGCCTTCCAAGCGGCAGCATCGCTCTCAAGAGCAACGCTGATGATTACGAACTGGTCCTGGTTATCCTTCACTACATTGTAGAGGTTCTTCATCTCTGCAATCACCGCGTCAGACTTTGCACAGCCGTTTGCCCAGAAGTTGAGCACTACGTATTTGCCGCGGAAGTCGCTGAGTTTCTTTACCTCGCCACTGCTCAAAGGCAATGTGATATCGGGAACCTCGTTACCCACCTTCATGTCATTTGCAAGCACCTTGTTGCGGAGCGAGAGATAGTATGGGTGGTTCTGCAGGTCAATGTGTATGGTGTTTACCATCTGGTCGGCATAGGCGGTTGTGAGTTTGGGCAGCAGTGAGGTTTCTATTACAAGCGGGGTCATTGGCGATGCGTTGTGCTCAATGAGGAATCGCAAGGCATTTGACTCTGTCCTGATGGCCTCTTTTGCCTCTAAACGCTTGATGGCAGCCTTGCCCTCGGCGCTCTCCATCCACTCCTTGCCATTGCGTGCCTCGAGCGCTGCAACAAGAGCTGCTGTCTCATTGGCACCGGCAACAAGAACAGCCTTGTACTCGGCATATATATCGTTTGTGGGTGTACCGGCAACCACGCTCTCCTCTATTGCTGCAACAGAGGGCGTGTTTACGGTAACCTCACCCGGCTCGACAAAGAGTTCAATGCCTTTGCCATCGCCAAAGCCGGCCACTACATACTGCAACACCGGCTCGTCCTTTGAGAGTTGATATTTGAAGGTGTAGTTACCCTTCTTTACCTTGGCTGTTGCAACATCTATGGTACGGCCAAGTTCGTCTGTGCGTGTAAGGGTGACTTTCTTAATTTTGTTCCCGTCACTCATGCGGTCATCGGCAATATTTCCCTTGATGACACAAAGACCCTGTGCGCTCGCTGCAATGCAGATGAAAGACACTGCAATTGTAGATAATATTCTGTGTAGCATATCTGTACCTCCTTTATTCATTTATACCGTCAACAATTCTCTTCAATTTCTTTACCATCTCCTCGCCACGCAGTTCAAACTGCACAACCTTGCCCTCGGGGTCGATGAGCGCGGTATAAGGAACGCCGTTTACACCGAAGAACTTCAGTGCCTCGCTGTTCCAGCCTTTGAGCACAGAGATGTGTACCCAGTTGCGGTGCACAAGTTCGTTATCGGCAATGCAGCCGGTCCAGTCCTCATACTCATCGTCAATAGAGTAGCTGAGGACAACGATGTCGTCACTCTCGCCCGAGTATGCGAGCGCCTCTTTGAGATAAGGAATCTCGCGGCGGCAGGGAGCACACCAGCTTGCCCAGAAGTCGAGGAAGACATATTTTCCCTTAAAATCGGACAATGAGACTTCCTTGCCATCGGGGGTGCGGCCTGTGATATCGGGAGCCACGGCACCAACCTTGAGGTTTGCCGAACGTACATCGTTAACCAACTCCTTGTACATTGCCTGTGAGTGCAGCTCAGCGGGAACGGCATCGAGGAATGTCTGGATTACATCGGTGCTGAATGCAGGCATCATAGAGTATTTGATGATATACAGAGCCACAGGTGAATCGATGTTCTTGTATATGAAATCCATAATTGCTACCTTGAAGTGCATATTGTTCACATAGAACACAGGTGAGGTATACTTTGCCTCGGCCTCGAGGTTGCCCTTTACATCGGCCGGCATGTTTGCCTGTGCCGCCTTCATGCGTACCTTTGCCTCATCTACACACTTGCTGTTGAGGTCGATATATGCCTGATACATGTCGTTGCTTGGAGTACCGCCAATCTTTGCACCGGCGGGATATGCAGCATCGAAAGGCCCCACGGCAATCTCGCCCTCCTCGAGGAACAGCTGTATGGCGCCATTGTCAAAGCCCGAAATGTTGCACAGGCCAAGTTCCTCGGGGGCTACACCCTCGAAAACGAACTTGTTGTCCTCCACCACAGCGGTTGCTGTTACTACCGTAACACCATCTACCAACTGTTCAAGTTTAACCTCTTTCACAGCCTCATTGCTGTAACAGAGCATGGAACTGCTCATCTCACCCTTTATGACAAACCTTTTTTCCTGTGCCATCATCACTGTTGATATGGCCAGCAATGCAAAAACAAAAAATTTTCTCATAGACATATGTTTTTATTTAAGGTTCTCCTGCAAGAACACCCTCAACTGTTCATCGCGTAGACCTGTTGCTATAATATTGTTGTTCTCATCGAGCACAAAAAGCGCCGGAATACCCTTCACGTTGTAGAGGCGGGCAACTTCACATTCCCAACCTTTGAGCGAAGAGACATTTATCCACGCAAGACCATCCTTCTCCACTGCCAATGCCCAGTCCTCCTTCTCCTCATCGAGCGAGACGCCGATAATCTCCAGTCCCTTATCGTGGAAATCGGCATATATCTCTTTGAGTGCAGGGTTGTTCAAGCGACATGGACCGCACCAGCTTGCCCAGAAGTCAATGATTTTAACCTTACCTTTGACTGCGCTCATTGTTACAGAGTTGCCGTCAAGGTCAAAGAGCGTGAAGTCGGGAGCCTTTGCGCCATTGTCGGTCTTCGACAAGCGGTCGATACGCTCCTTTATTATGCGTCCGAACTGTGTCTCCTTGGCACCCTTACCCATGGAATCGTACATCCCGCGTGTCTCCTTGAAACCGGAATTGCGCATGAGGATGTTTGAATATATGGTGTAGGCAAGAATCACGTTGTCGTTGGCAGCAAGGAACTGCTGTGTCATTGTACGCAGGTTCTCCTGTTCGCGCTGTAATGTGTCGTTAACCAGGCTGGCACTGCGGAATTTTCTATCGGCACGCGCAGCCTCATAGCGCTCCTGCAAGCCCCCGACAACAGCACGTAACGAATCGGATGCCTTCATGTGAGCCGCGTAGCTGTCGTTGAGACGGCCTCCCTTGATGTAGTAATCGGCACCATCGGTCAGATAGGCATCATACACCACTCCCGGCTCCACAAACAGTGTAAAACCACCCGAGAAGCCGCCGACCATAAGCTGTGCGAACTTAGGTTCATCGATCGTTGCCTCCAATTTGAATTTTCCCTTTTTTATTCTGCAACTGCCCAGGGTATCGGTTCTCTCCTCGGACGACTGTGCAAGCAGATAGAGCGTTCCGCTCTTTATACCGTTAATCTTTCCCTTTATGGAAAGAGCTTTGCCCTGTGCAACTGATGTCATGGCGCAACAGATGATAAGCAGCGCCAACAATATATACTTTTTCATATTCATCTTATTCATTATCAATAAACCATTTCGTAAGCATAATCATTCACAAACTGAATGTCCTTGATTTCGCCCCACAGGTTGCCCTCGTTGTCGCGGTCGTAGAGGAGCGGAGCGTAGTCGTTGTCCACATCGGCTGATGTTGTGAACTTGATTTCTGCCACAGCACCGTTAGTGCCATTGAACATCACTATATTCATGTACAGACCAAGGTCGCTGCTGAATACAGAGCTGTCCTCGGTGCGGAACTTGATTTTTGTAACTTCATAACCCGCAGGAGCCTCGTAGACAACGTATTTGTCACCGTTAGACACATTGTAGCGGTAGACGGTATTGCCCTCGGCAAAGAAGAGGTTGCCTGATGTGAACCACGAGTTGTATGTGATTGTCGACATATCGGTAGGTGTAAGCCCTGTGAGTTTCTTCTCGCCAATGATTGTATAGGCCGAGAGCACCTCCTCGGCACCGTCGACACCGCGTGTTGCAGGCGCCTTGCTGCCATCGCCTATATCCTGTTTGAGTAGTTCATAGCGGTAGTATTCGCCTGTTGCCTCGTCCTTAAAGATGAAACAGGGGTTCTGCTGGTCATAGTTGTCGCGGTAGTTGATATATCCCATAACAGCTGTCATGCCCACCGGTGAGTGTTGCAGACCCTGAAAACTTACATGTGCATCGAGAACCGGATTGTTTGACACATAGTTTGGCTTTATGGAGTTGCTTTCGTCTATGGCAAAACCTCCATCGCTCTTTGAAGCATAGAGAAAACGGTTGTTCTTTGCATCCCACATGAGGAAACGGTTATGGGTGATGGTTGCTGCAGTGATTTCATAATCGGCCTGGTGTGGCAGGTCGGCGCTGTTCTCGCACGCATGACCCGGTTTGTAGAGTGCATGCACAAAGTTACCCACATACACTTCACCGTTTTCGGTAAGCACCACTTTGTAGAGTGTATAGTTCGAAGGGTCGCCGGTCTGCACAAGCCTCTTGAACAAGAAGTTCTCACTTTCGGGCTTGAACACCTGCTGCGCAGTAAACTTGACATTCATGCCGTGAGGGTCATACACCCTTGTCTCGCCATTGCCGCAGAAGAGTGTCAAGGCCGATGTCTCACCAATCTGTGACAAATCGTCGGGGATGTTGATATACGTGGTATAGGCAAAACCGATGGCATTCCCGTAATGGTTATTATCTTTGGTGACACTCTTTACATCGGTGTATATCTTTGTATCGTTACCTATAACCTCAATGTTACCTATCTTGCGGCTACCCTCGCTGCCATGCAGGACAAAAAGACTGTTCTTGAATAGAGGACGTGTCTTTAATGTGAAGCCCGAATAGTGTGAGAGGTCGGTAGTCCTGTCATATATCTGCAGGAAGATGTTATATGCCATCGCCTTGCCCACAGGGAGGTCGAACTCAAGATATCCTTTGGTGCGGATGGTATCCTGAGTAAGTTTGCCATTCTCATCAACGTATGTCCTGAACCAATAGAACTCCAGCTCTTCAAGGTCTTGGGCAAGAGTCTGCTCCACAACAACATCCACGCGACGGCGACAGTCGTTCTCGTCCAGAGCCTGCTGCACCTCAATGATGTCGCCTCCGGCCGATTTTGTTACCGACGGTGTAAAGGTTACAGAAGTTATCTCGTTCATTGTGTCCAGCTTGTAGTCATAGTTGCCCAAATCCTGATAGCAGGCTGACAACAGAGGCACAAATAACAGAAATGATAATATCTTTTTCATAAATTATACTCTTTGAATGTATTTTGATTCTATAATTATCAGTCAAGAGCCACTTCGGGAATGTCAAAGCGCCTTGTTGGCGGACGCTTGTCATTGGCAGCCTTTATGAGGCGATAGCACTCCTTGAGACGCTCCTCGCCCGCAAGCTGCTTTGTGCCGAAGAGTGAGCTGTCCCAAGCATAGGTATTGTTCTCCTTGTCATACACAAACGGCAGAACCGATTCGGTGATGAAATTATCGGCACCGTCGTCCTTCATCACGGTCTTGAGCATGAACTGATACTTGTCGTCACTGTATTCGCCAAAGTACTTTTTCACAACCTCAGCGGTGCCAAGAGCGTTAGGATCCTCCCACCAGAATGGGATTCTCACCTTGTAATTAACGGCATTATCCAGCTTCACCCAGCAGAGGTTTCTGTATTCAGAGATAGGAAGCCCCATCAAAGCATAACCGTAATACTCGTTGAGCATGTAAAGGACATCATCCTTGTGGAAATTGTCTTTCTCTTCCTCCATCTTCTGCTTTGCGGCATCGCTTGCAAACAGCTGAACAATGTCCCTTGTTGTTGTACCGCCGAGCATATTTACAAAACGGCAGAACTTGTTTGCCCTGAACATACCCAACACAGACTCATATTCGCTCCAGAAATATGGTTTACTGTAGGCAGGCTTGTCACTCTCCTTGGCAATAGGCAGGTCGACAACAATAGCCTCATCGGATTCTGCCGCAAGCAAGGCATTGACTGCGCTTACGTTTAGAGCAAAGACTGAGTCAAAGACATGCATCTGCATATCATTGTCGAAAAGCTTTGAATAGAAGGCATTGTCACCTGTGTGACGGGCAAGGAAGATATGTTTTTCCTTGTTCCATGCACCAAGATAGGTGTCCATATGGCTGTACCACACAGCAGGCTTTTCATACGACTCCTTTACATAGAGATTTATCTCGTTCTTGCCTTCTATACCGGTACCAATGTCACCGCTGCCATCGAGATAAATACATATTGCATAAGTGCTGTCCTCAAGTTCGGGGCGCTTTACCTTTACCTCAATCTGCTTCTCATACTCCTTATCGGCAAAAACCACCTCGTCGATTGTCACATCGGCCGGCTCATAGCCCTCAATGGTCTTTGTCTTTACAGAGAGAGTGCGTGCCTCGTCCATCAGGTAGCCAAGCAGCTTCACCTTCAATGTAATTGTAACTGTATCGGGGTTGCCTACAATGTAATCGCTGAAGTTGAGCGTCTGCTCAAACTCATTTGCGTAGTTATAGTCAAAATAAGCACCGTTCGAATCCTTGTCGAAGAGGTCGGGTTCACGATCCTCACAAGCAGTCAGCGTGAACATCAGGCCCAACAGGCAAACTATATAATGAATACTCTTTTTCATATATCTGCTTCTTAATCTTGTTGTATTAAATTACTTCCTCAGCCTCATTTTCCTGTGTCCAACCAAACTCAACCTCGGCATCGGGCAACGGGAATATGAAGTTCTCCTCGTAAAGAGTCACATCGGGGCAATGACCCAATGTACCCGTCAAACCGTGAGTCTTGAGGAACCAGAAGTACTGTCCCTCGCCATAGAACTCCTTACGGTACTCCTTGTTCAGTGCTGCCATGCACAACTCCTCGGTGTCACACGACACATCCTTTGCCTTGGAGATACCACGCTTATTGCGCACACTGTTTACATACATTGCAGCCTCATCACCGTTCTCGGCAGCCTCGCAGGCGATGTAGTACATCTCGGGCAGGCGTATGAGCGGAATAATTCCGGTCTTGTTCTCAATGTATTTCAATGATATGGCACACTGCTGCTCATTGTTGCGGTAAAATGCAGTACCCTTGGCACGCATATCCTCGCTCTCGGAGCCCACTGACTCGAATATCTGGTTCAGTGTGGGGATATTCAGGTAATACTTGGTCTTCATCTTGTCGCCCACGGCGAAATACTCGGAGAGGTTGTCCTCAAGTTCGTACATGTTGAGACCGAAGATAACCTCCTTGGAGAGGATTGGGTCGTTGTCGTTGCCGCTCTGAAGTGAGAGACCACACTCTTCAATTACCATATTGGCATACATTGCCGCGCTATCCTTCTCGCCCGCATAGCTGTATACACGCGCCAACATGGCATTGATGGCATGATAGTTCAAGCGCATGTTTCTCTTGCCCAGGTCTTCGCCCAAATCAAGTTCCTTCTCGTGGCTCATGCACTCCCTTGCTGTCTTCAGGTCGCTTATAATCAAGGCAACTATATCCTTGGCAGGCAAGAGCGGCTGCTTCGAGTGGTCGGCCACTGTGCGATAGGGCATACACTTGATATCACGGACATTTGTGTTGCCGGCATAATCCATAGGACCCCATCCGCGCAACAGGTCAAAATGCAGGAAGGCACGCAATGCAAGCGCCTCGCCACGTATCATATCGCGTGCTACGGAGTCAAGCAGCACCACCTCGCCGTTCAACTCCCACCACTTGAGCAGGTTGTTGGCATTGGCAATGGCATTGTACTGGGCACGCCATGTGTTTGAGAGCACACCCTTTGTATTGTATGCACCGCTTGTTTCCCTGTCATATATATATACACTGGCGCGGTCGGTTGTTCCATCGGGGAGTTTGTCATACATCTGCGCAAGCTGCTCCATGAGCCCGAAGCTGAGGTTCTTGCCATATGTATCCTCTTCGGTCATCAGTATGTAAAGACCGGCAAGCGCACTATTGAAACCATTCTCGGTTGTAAACAGCTCTTTTGCAGGCAAATCGGTATTGGGAGTCACATCCAGCCACTCCGAGCACGAGGGCAGTGACACCATGCATGCAAAAGATACTATAATTATATAAATAATCCTTTTCATATTATTCCTGGCTTTAATCATCTGAACATAATTGAGAGTGAGAGGGTATATGAACGCGCAAACGGATAGTCGAGACCGCGCTCCATCTTTATGGTTGAAATGCGGGCAAGGTCATTTGTCGTAAAGTTCAATGCAAGCACGTCAATATTTGCACGGCGCAGATACTTGAAGTCCTCGCCTGTGAATCTGTAACCCACATTCAGTGTTGCCAGTCTCACCTCATTGTCATCCATAATGAATCGTGTGCTGGCAGGTGTGTTGGCACCTGTGGGGCTGAAGCCCACATAAGGAGTGACATCGCCGGGTTTTTCCCAACGTCCCTGGCCTGCACGGTTATCAAGGTTGTATGCCACATTCTGGTTCTCAATTTTGTCAACAAGAGTCTGGTTATACACCACTCCACCATATTTATATGTAAAGCCGAGTGTGCAGGACAAATCCTTCCAGTTTACACTTGTAGAGAGAGTACCGCTGACCTTCGGGTTCAAGTCACCCACGGCAACCTTGTCGTTCGCGTTCCACACGAATGTCTTTGTACCGTCGCGTTTGAGGTAGACCTCTTTACCAGTTACAGGGTCAACACCCAATGAACGTACTACATAAAGAGTAGTCGTAGACTCGCCCTCGCGGTACTGTGGCAATGGAGCACCGGCCGAAGCCATCTGCTCCTCGTTTACTTTCTTAAGATAATCGGAGAGCTTGCGAATCTTGTTCTGGTTTGCGTTGGCATTGGCATTGATTGTCCAGAAGAACTGATTACGCAGGTTCTGCACGGCAACAACATTCAATGTAACATCGAAACCACGGTTCTGCAGTTCACCGGCATTCATCACCATTGTAGAGAAACCTGTAGACGGTGCAAGGTCATAGTTGGTGAGCAGTTCCTTTGTTATGTTGTTGTAGTAGTTGAATGTCACGTTCACGCGGTTCTTCCAGAATCCGAAGTCAACCGAGTAGCTTGCATTGTGTGTCTTCGCCCAACCAAGCCCTGTATTGTTGAGACCGCTCAACAAGGCACCC
Source organism: Bacteroidaceae bacterium (assembly GCA_045654885.1). Lineage (GTDB taxonomy): Bacteria > Bacteroidota > Bacteroidia > Bacteroidales > Bacteroidaceae > HGM04593. Next base: position 50,071 of record JAZOOF010000056.1, on the reverse strand, counting down.
AAAACTGGGAATGAGTTGTAGGGACGCATAGTCTCGGAGAATGTATAGTACTCAATGGCATCTGCGGGGCTGAAGTTCTGCTCACCGGTGACACCGTAGCTTGCACGGAGCACCAGGTTCGAGAGATAGCCCTGCAGCCACTTCTCGTTGTGGGCATTCCAGCGTCCGCCGACAGACCAGAATGGAACAAGGTCGTGGTTTGCATAGCGTGACGATGCCTCGCCGCTGACATTGAAGTCGGCAGAGTAGCGGTTGTCATAGCTGTAAGAGAACTGTCCGATAAGACCGATTGAGCGTGAAATGTTCTCGCTACCGATGTTGCTCATGCTTGTCTCCATCTTGTTACCGAAGATAAAGTCATCCATGTGCGAATCGGGGTAACCTGTTGCCGAGAGGTTAACATAGTTGTTCTTGTCCTCGTTCACGGTCCAGTTTCCAAATACACTGAACAGGTGCTTGTTGAGCACAAGGTTATAGTTGATACCCAGGTTACTTGACCATGATGACATCTCGCCCGAGCTCTTGTAGTAGCTACCCTTGCGTGTCAAGTCGTCCTCGGTCTCAAAGCTGGTGTGGTCGGCTGGGAGGAACCTGTCTGTTCCCGCCATACCTCTTGAATATGACAGCTGCTCTGTAATGCGCAGATTCTTCAATATCATATACTCCAGACTGAGGTTTGTTGTCATGCTAAGGCTGTTTGTCCGGTCCTTAATACCCACTGTGGCATCGTAAAGCGGATTGGTAATCATCTTGCTCTGGCCGCTCACGGTGTTGTTGTCGAGCACCTTTATCTGCTGACCGTTTGCATCGGTAGGTATATAATAAGGATTGAGCCTTGTATATTGCGAGTATGAGCCATAGGGTGAGTTGCTGCTGTTCGACTCGGAAAGACCCACGTTGGCACGCATTGTAAACTTGTCCTTCAGATAGGTCATGTTGAAGTTGACACCCTTTGTGCCGTTGCTTGAACCCTTCATCACACCGGGCTGCATTGCCGCATTGATGTCGAGACTGTAACGGAACACATCGGTACCACCGGCAACGCTCAACGAGTGGCGGTTCTGTATGGCAGTACGCAAAGGCTTTGAGAGCCAATAGGTATCGACACCGCCAAGAACATTGCGACGGTAGCTGTTATATAGGTTCATCTGCGCCGCATTTGTGGGGTTGTAGAGACCGGCTCTCCACTCGGTCTCAAGCTTTGTGGCAGCATCCATCATGTTGTAGTCGGTGAGGTCAGGGGTCTGCACGGTCATTGTTCCGTTGTATGAAACGGAGAGTGCACCGTCGGGAGCCACCTTTGTCTCTACAACCACAACACCGTTGGCAGCGCGCGAACCGTATACCGATGTCGCCGCAGCATCCTTGAGCACGGTGATGGTCTCCACACGCTCGGGGTCAAGGTCGAGGATTCGGCTCATTGGAACTATGAAGCCGTCGAGCACAAAGAGCGGTGTGTTGGGACGGCTCGAAACGTTGTCGAGCATAAGGTCCATGCTGTTCATTGACTTTGAACCGAGTGACTGGTCACCACGTATCTGGAAATCGGGCTCGGCATTGGGGTCGGAACCTGTGAGGTTGTTCTCGATAATCTTGAAACTGGGGTCGAAGAACTGGATACCCTTGAGAATGTTCGTCGGGCTCATTCTGCGCAAATCGTCACCCTTAACCTCTACGTAGTTACCTGTGAAACTGTCCTTGCTTCGGCGGCTTATACCGGTGACAACTACCTCGGTCATCTCTATGGATGGTTTCAACTCTATAACAAGGTTATTCTCGTCCTTCACAATCTGCTTCGAGACGGTCTCGTAGCCCACGAAAGAGATACTGATGGACTCTTTCCTGTTCAATCGAAGGCTGAACTTGCCATCGATATCGGTAACGCAACCTCTTGCACCCTTGTCCTTGCCGGTACCGTCGGTTATGAGCACTGTTGCTCCGATGAGCGACTCCTGTGTGTCGCGGTCGAATACCTGTCCCGACACAAAGACCTCGTCACCTTTATCACCATTACCCTCTTTCTTCTTGTCGGGTTGCAGAATAATCTGATTATCCCCCTCATAGCGTATTATGACGTCCTGGTCACCTACGAGCTCACCGAGCACCTTGTCAAGCGGTTTATTCTTGACAGCAAGGCTTATAGGCTTGTTGACATTCCACAGCGTGACCTCCTGGAGTGTAATTTTTGCATTTGCAGCCTCGGCAACCATCTCAAGCACCTTGCCCAAAGGCTGGTTGCTCACTCTCAATGTCACAGGCTTCTCTTTCCAGCCGGCAGCATCCTGTGCATTCACAGCTGTCGTGCCGCACCAAAATAGCACAAAAAGAAGGGCTATCTTGCCAAAGAGCCTAAAGTTTGGATTTGTTTTCCCCATAAGAATACGGTTGTTATGGTTTCACAATTATTGCATCAGCATATCAAGAATACTCTTGTAGAATGCGTTGCTGTTATATTTTTCAACATAGTCCTTGTAGAGGACATCGGCACGCTCAATCTCACGGCCGTTCAATATGAAGTTACGCAAAAGGGTGTAGAGTACAAAATCCCTTGGTGCACCTTCGTAGCAGGCAGCAAGTTCCTTGTACATATCCTCCATAACTTTTGGCATGGTGTATGCCTCGCCATTCTCCTTTGCAGCCTTCTCGTTCATGTAGAAGCAGTAGCGCATGAGGAAGCTTGCATACTCGGAACAGTTCATAGACTCGGCATCCTCTCTTACGACATAGCCGTCCATGATGCTCCAATAGTCACCGATTTCCTGTTCCTGGACAGGCACACCCCTTACGCTTGCATACATTACGGGATACTCCACAAATGACATGTATACGTGATATTCAATCATTGCCATCACATAGTTCTTGGCCTCGGGGCTTGCAGGGCTCTTTTCAATAAGTGCCTTTGCCTTCTCAAGCAGCACTCGTGAATCGTCGATGCGGCTCTTGGGCTTTATGTCGAGCGCGGCACAGCCAAGGAGCTGCTCCTTGTAGCGCAAACTGCGCTTGAGGTTCTCAATGCTCTTGACGAGGCGGTTGTTGTTCACAGCGCGTTCGGTACCGCTGTACTCAACCTTGGCATTCTTGCCTTCATATACAATATCCACGTGCAGGCTGTCACCGGGCTGCAGAATAACACCGGTGTTTCCGTTGATATTCATCCACACAAGGCCTTCGCAGTCGAAGCTATAGACATGCTCCTCGCCGGGATTGGTGTGGAACTCCTGCGAAATCATCGGTGTCTGCATACAGTCAAAGAACACCTTGCTTCTTTTGTAGCCATCAATATTGGCACTCAAAGTTGTCTTTTGCTGTGCCGACGCTGTTGCCAAAAGAGCAAAAACCGATACAAGTACAAATAATAGTCTTTTCTTCATAGTTATAGAGTTAATGGTTTTTTGTGTTAATATTATATTAATTGTCGCAAAAATATCACAAAAGCATATATATGCAAATACATAGTAAGTAAAAAAAGTTAAAACTTGAAGTAAAACATTCCAAAGGGCACAAATTGCAATAAAATCCATTCTGCAATTTGCTTTTAATCCGTTTGTGTTTATCTTTGCGTGAAGGATACAAACAAACCATAAGATAGAAAAACATACAACATACGACTATGCAGAAAAGAATTATCGAGTGCGTACCCAACTTCTCGGAGGGACGCAACATGGAGGCTGTGAAACAGATTACCGATGCAATTGAGGCGGTAAAGGGTGTCAAGTTGCTTGATGTCGACCCCGGTGAGGCTACAAACCGCACTGTGGTGACTTTTGTGGGAGAGCCCGAGGATGTGATTGAGGCGGCGGTTGCCGGAGTAAAACGTGCTACGGAGGTGATAGACATGCGCCAGCACAAGGGAGCACACCCGCGAATGGGTGCATGTGATGTGTGCCCGCTCATCCCTGTGGCCGGCATAACAATGGAAGAGTGCGCCGAACTTGCACGCGCACTTGCAAAACGCATAGCCGAGGAGCTGAATGTGCCCACATATTGTTATGAGGCTGCAGCATTCAAGCCAGAGCGACGTAACCTTGCCGTTTGCCGCGAGGGTGAATATGAGGGATTGCCCGAGAAGATGGCAAAAGAGGAGAAACGCCCCGACTTTGGCGCACGCCCGTATGACGAGGGCATTGCACGTACCGGTGCAACAGCCGTTGGAGCACGTGATTTCCTGCTTGCGGTGAACTACAACCTCAACACCACATCTACACGCCGTGCCAATGCCATAGCATTCGATGTGCGTGAAAAAGGCCGCCCCATGCGCGAGGGCAACCCCATTGTGGGCAAGATTGTAAAGGACGAGAACGGAGAGCCGGTAATGATACCCGGTACACTGAAAGACTGCAAAGCAATAGGCTGGTTCATTGAGGAATATGGCATAGCGCAGGTTTCTATGAACATGACAAACCTTGCTGTAACGCCGTTGCACGTGGCTTTTGACGAGGTGTGCCGTGCTGCCGACGCACGTGGCGTGCGTGTGACAGGAACCGAGATTGTAGGCCTTGTGCCCAAGAAGGCACTTGTCGAGGCCGGAAAATATTTCCTGCACAAGCAGCACCGCTCGACCGGTGTGCCCGAGCGCGAACTTGTACGCATAGCCATTGAGAGCATGGGACTCTCAAACCTGAAGGAGTTCAAGCCCGAGGAGAAGATTGTCGAGTATATCCTTGAAGCAGAAGAGCAGAAAAACACCAACAAGCTTGTTGACATGACATGCGCAGGATTTGCCGAGGAGACAGCGAGCGAATCACCTGCCCCCGGCGGAGGCTCAATATCGGCATATATGGGTGCTCTTGCGGCGGCTCTCGGCACAATGGTTGCCAATCTCTCTTCGCACAAGGCTGGTTGGGACGACCGTTGGGAGTATTTCTCGGACTGGGCGGAGAACGGCATGGCGGTAATGAACGAACTGCTTGCACTCGTCGATGAGGACACGGCTGCATTCAACAAGATTATGGATGTGTTCGGCATGCCCAAAGGCACAGCCGAGGAGAAAGAGGCTCGCGCGGCTGCTATGGAAGCGGCGACACTTTATGCAACACAGGTACCGTTGCGCACCATGAAGGCTGCATACAGAGCATTCGATGTCGTACGCGCCATGGCCCAGGAGGGTAACCCCAACTCAGTTTCCGATGCAGGAGTGGGCGCACTTGCAGCACGCTCGGCCGTAATGGGAGCCTGCCTCAATGTAAAAATAAACGCTGCAGGTCTTAAAGACCGTGCTACAGCCGAAGCTCTTGTAAACGAAGCAAATGAGATACAGGCTCTTGCACAGCAGGCCGAGAGAGAGATCCTCGCTATTGTAGAGAACAAGATAAACGGATAAAAAGAAAATCCAAACAAGTTTGGTTTTCACTCGCTTGCACAAGCTTTAACCACACTATGTATGCTTGAACCTTGGCTACGCTCGTTGCAAAACCCAAACAAAGTTTGGTTTTCACTCGCTTGCACAAGCTTTAACTTTTCCGTTTTCAGTTTTCCGTTTTCACCTTTAACCTTTAACCTTAAAAGCCATGACAGATTTTCAAAAAGATATTCTGGCAGGAATTCCTGATATTCTGCCGGCAAAAAGAGAATATGACACCACTGCAAACCACGCGCCAAAGCGCAAGGACATTCTTACCGACAGCGAGAAGAAGCTTGCTTTGGCAAACGCTTTGCGCTATTTCCCCGAGAAACACCATGCCGAACTCGCACCGGAATTCCTCGATGAATTGAAGAGATACGGACGCATCTACATGTATCGCCTGCGTCCCCGGTACGAGATGTATGCACGCCCCATCGAGGAGTACCCTGCGCGTTCGCGCCAGGCTGCGGCAATAATGCTCATGATACAGAACAACCTTGACAAGGCTGTGGCACAGCACCCGCACGAACTGATAACATACGGCGGCAACGGTGCGGTGTTCCAGAACTGGGCACAGTACCGCCTGGCAATGAAGTATCTTGCCGAAATGACCGACGAACAGACTCTTGTAATGTACTCGGGACACCCGCTTGGTCTGTTCCCATCGCACAAGGATGCCCCACGCGTTATTGTGACAAACGGTATGGTTATCCCCAACCACTCATCACAGGACGACTGGGAGCGTTTCAACGCAATGGGTGTATCGCAGTACGGACAGATGACTGCCGGTTCTTATATGTACATTGGCCCACAGGGCATTGTACACGGCACAACAATCACTGTGATGAATGCTGCACGCAAGCGCATGAAGCAGGGGCAGAAAGACCTTAAAGGCATGCTCTTCGTGACAGCCGGCCTTGGCGGCATGTCGGGCGCACAGCCAAAAGCCGGAAACATTTCGGGTGTTGTAAGCATCACAGCCGAGATAAACATTGCAGCCGCTGAGAAACGCTATAACCAGGGCTGGGTGGATGAACTGCATACATCGCTCGACGAGCTTATTCCACGCGTAAAACAGGCAATGGAGAACAAGGAGGTAATATCTTTTGCATACGTGGGCAACGTGGTTGACCTTTGGGAGCGTCTTGCCGACGAGGAGATGAATGTTGACCTTGGCAGTGACCAGACATCGTTGCACAATCCATGGGCAGGTGGCTACTACCCTGTGGGATACAGCTACGAGGAGTCGAACCGCATGATGGCCGAAGAGCCTGAGCGTTTCCGCGAGTGTGTACAGGAGTCATTGCGCCGCCACGTTGCAGCCATCAACAGACTCACTGCACACGGCATGTATTTCTTTGATTATGGCAATGCATTCCTGCTCGAATCGTCACGCGCCGGCGCTGACATCATGACTGCCGACGGCAAATTCTGCTACCCCTCATACGTCCAGGACATTATGGGACCTATGTTCTTTGACTACGGTTTCGGTCCATTCCGCTGGGTATGTACATCGGGTAATGAAAAAGACCTTGAGACCACCGACCGCATTGCGGCAGAGGTTCTTGAAGCGATGCTTGCCGAAGCTCCTGCGGAGATACGCGGACAACTTGAGGACAACCTCCATTGGATACGCGAAGCAAAGCAGAACAGGCTTGTGGTAGGTTCACAGGCACGTATCCTCTATGCCGACAGCGAGGGCCGCACACGCATTGCACTTGCATTCAACGAAGCTATCGCACGCGGGGAGATTTCGGCACCTGTGGTGCTTGGACGCGACCACCACGACGTTTCGGGAACAGACTCACCCTACCGCGAGACATCGAACATTTATGACGGTTCACAGTTCTGCGCCGACATGGCAGTGCATAACGTCATCGGCGACTCGTTCCGCGGTGCAACGTGGGTATCAATCCACAACGGCGGCGGCGTAGGCTGGGGCGAAGTAATGAACGGCGGTTTCGGCATGGTAATTGACGGAAGCGACGACTCGGCACGCCACATCGAGGAGATGCTCCTTTGGGACGTGAACAACGGTATCGCACGCCGCAGCTGGGCACGCAACGAGGGAGCAATGTTCGCCATCAAGCGACAGATGGAGCGCACCCCATTGCTCAAGGTTACATTGCCGAACCTTGCCGACATGAGCATGATTGAGAGAATTTACAACGAAAACAGATAAAACACTACAGATATGATTCACCATATAAATTCAGAGTGGCTTACCATTGCACGTGTCAATGAAGTCCTGACAAATGGCTACAAGCTTGAACTAAGTGAGAATGCAAAACGACGCATAGCAAACTGCCGTAAATATCTCGATGAAAAGATGGAGAATACCGAACGCCCCATCTATGGTGTCACAACCGGTTTCGGTTCGCTCTGCAACATTTCGGTCGACAAGGAGAACCTTTCGCAGTTGCAGAAGAACCTGATGATGTCGCATGCATGCGGTACCGGTGCACGGGTTCCGTCGGAGATTGTAAAGCTGATGCTTTTCCTCAAGGCGCAGTCGCTTTCGTACGGACATTCGGGTGTGCAGCTAATCACTGTGGAGCGCATTCTCGACATGTTCAACAACAATATTATCCCCGTTGTATATGAACAGGGCTCACTGGGAGCGTCGGGCGACCTTTCGCCTCTTGCACACATGTGCCTGCCACTGATAGGATTGGGACATGTAGAGGTTGACGGCAAAGTCTACGAGAGTGCCGAGATTATGGAAAAGATGGGCTGGGAGCCTGTCAAGCTGTGTTCAAAGGAGGGTCTTGCATTGCTCAACGGTACACAGTTCATGTCGGCATACGGTGTATATTCATTGATAAACACATTCCGTCTGAGCCGTTGGGCCGACACCATAGGTGCCATGTCGCTCGATGCATTCGACGGCCGCCTGGAGCCGTTTGAACACAATGTACATGCCATACGCCCACACAACGGACAGATTGAGACAGCACGCAACATACGCGAGATTCTTGCCGGAAGCGAAATTACAAAACAGCCAAAGCAACATGTACAGGACCCCTACTCGTTCCGTTGCATTCCACAGGTTCACGGCGCGGCAAAGGACACCATTGCATACGTGACAAAAGTACTTGAGACCGAGATAAATTCAGCAACTGACAACCCGACAGTCTTCCCCGAGACCGACGAGATAATCTCGGCAGGAAACTTCCACGGAGAGCCTATAGCACTGCCTATGGATTTCCTTGCGATAGCGGTAGCTGAGCTTGGCAACATCTCGGAGCGACGCATATACCGTATTATCTCGGGAGCGCGCAACCTGCCCAACTTCCTTGTTGCAAACCCGGGACTTAACAGCGGATTCATGATTCCGCAATACACGGCGGCATCCATCGTGAGCCAGTCAAAAGGGCTCTGCTGGCCCGCATCGTGCGACTCCATCCCATCGTCACAGGGACAGGAGGACCATGTAAGTATGGGTTCAAACGCGGCTACAAAGCTGTGGAAGGTGGTGCAGAACACCGAACGTGTCCTTGCCATTGAGCTGATGAACGCGGCACAGGCATTGGAGTTCCGCCGTCCGCTACGCTCGTCAAAGGCAATAGAAGAGATTTTCACAGCATACCGCGCTGTGGTTCCGTTTGTCGACAATGACACAGTGATGTATCCGCACATAGCAACATCGGTTAAATTCCTGAACGAACATGAGCCTGCTTGTTAAGAACATAGGATGCATAGTAGGCATTGACGAGAGCGGACGTACAAGAGTGGCCGGCAAGGAGATGGCCGGCATAGGCACGCTTGAAAATGCCTGGTTGCTCACCGACGGCGAGCGCATAGGCAACTATGGAACGATGGATACCCTGCCGCACGAAGAGGGGCATGAAGTTATCGATGCAAAAGGAGGATGGCTATTCCCATCCTTCTGCGACTCGCACACGCACATTGTATATGCCGGCAGCCGCGAACAGGAGTTCCTCGACAAGATAAACGGCCTCACATACGAAGAGATTGCAAAGCGCGGCGGAGGAATACTGAATTCGGCCGACCGACTGCACGACACAAGCGAAGATGAGCTCTACCGCCAGGCCATGGAACGCATAGATGAGATTGTGGCTATGGGAACAGGACTTGTGGAGATAAAATCGGGCTACGGACTTACCATTGAGGATGAGCTGAAGATTCTGCGCGTCATACGCCGCATAAAGGAGACCGCGCCGCTTGATGTGCGTGCCACATTCCTTGGAGCACACGCTGTAGGCCGTGCCTACAAAGGCCGACAGAGCGAATACGTGGAGCATGTATGCAACGATATGATTCCCGCCGTAGCAAAGGAGGGACTTGCCGATTTTGTCGATGTATTCTGCGACAAGGGGTTCTTTACCGTGGAGGAGACCGCCAAAATAATCGAAACAGGTGCGCGCCATGGCATGCGTGCCAAGATACACGCCAACGAACTTGCCATATCGGGCGGTGTCGAGGTGGGTGTAGAGCACAAAGCTCTGTCGGTAGACCACTTGGAATCGATGGGCGACGAACAGATAGAGGCACTGCGCGGCAGCGACACAATGCCGACAATGCTGCCGGGCTGCGCCTTCTTCCTTGGCATAGGATACCCCCCTGCGCGCAAGATGATTGACGCAGGACTTGCCGTAGCATTGGCATCGGACTACAACCCCGGCACAGCCCCGTCGGGCAACATGAGATTTGTGGCCTCATTGGCAAGCATAAAGATGAAGATGACCCCTGCCGAGGCCTTGAATGCAGCCACACTGAACAGTGCATGTGCCATGGGCGAGAGCAAGGACTTCGGTTCAATAACCCGCGGTAAAAAGGCCAATTTTTACATAACCAAGCCCTTGCCGTCACTCGCATTCTTGCCATATGCCCACCAGACACCTGTAATAAAAACGGTTGTGCTGAAGGGAAAGATGGTTACAGAGTAGCATTATTTCGGTGAAAAGCATTATCTTCGTGCAATTAATGAAACAAACGAAACTGCTATGATAAAGAAACTCATTATTTGCGCGATTGCGTGCATAACATTCACCACAGCCACAGCCGATGAGGGAATGTGGCTCCCGAGCCTCATCAAGGAGCGTGTAAAGGATATGCGCAAGAAGGGCTTCAAACTGAAAGCCGATGATGTATACTCAACAACAAAGCCATCACTGAAGGATGCCGTGATGCAGTTCGGCGGCGGTTGCACAGGCGAGTTCGTATCGGCCGAGGGTCTGTTGCTCACCAACCACCACTGCGGATATGCATCAATACAGAAGCTCTCATCGGTGGAGCACGACTACCTCACTGACGGTTATTGGGCAAAATCGCGTGCCGAGGAGCTACACGTTCCGGGACTTACCATCAGCATCCTGGAGAAGATGGAGGATGTGACCGACAGGATTGCTGCCGGCGAGAGCAAGGATAGCATTATTGCCCATGCTTCACAGGGCAAAGGCTGCCGCGCAAGCATTGAACCCATGTACTATGGTAACCGGCACTATCTTTTTGTATACCGCGTCTACCGCGACATACGCCTCGTTGGTGCACCGCCATCATCAATTGGAAAGTTCGGCGGTGACACCGACAACTGGATATGGCCTCGCCACACGGGCGACTTCTCCATGTTCCGCGTCTATGCCGATGCCAACAACGAACCAGCCGACTACTCGGCCGACAACGTGCCATACCGTCCCAAACGCCACTTCCCAATCTCTACAAAAGGTGTGGAAGAAGGCGATTTCACAATGATTTACGGTTTCCCGGGCAACACACAGGAGTATGTAACCGCCGACGCGGTAGAATATGTTGCCAACGTGTCGAACCCAATGAAGATTGCCCTGCGCACAATTCGCCTCGACATAATCAGCGAGGCACAGAGCAAGGACGTTGCAACACGCATTGCATACGCCGCAAAGCATGCCGGCATTGCCAATGCATGGAAGAAGTGGCAGGGCGAGAGCCTTGGACTCGAGCGCCTTGGAACAGCCGGAAAAAAGGAGGAATATGAGAAATCGTTCGCAGCATGGGCTGCAGGCAAGCCACAGTATGCCACACTGCTCGACTCCATGCACGCTGCATATGAAAAGGCTATTCCCGGATATTTTGCACGTGAACTTTTCAACGAGACAGTTGCAGGCATCGAGGTCTACAACTTTGCCGCATGGCTCAACGCACAGCACTCAAAGGGTACAGAATTGACAGCCGACTTGCAGGCTGTAGGCCGCAAATACTACCTCAATGACTACAGAGTGGAGATTGACAAGGCTATCGCCAAGCGCATGATTGCCGAGTTCATGGAGCGCATGCCGGCCGAGAACATTCCACAGGAGCTGACAGCTGCAATAGAAAGCAACGGCGGTGTGGAACAGTATGTAGAGAGCCTTTATACAGGCACACAACTGATTGACAAACACCCACTCACAACCGAGGAGATAGTTGCCGACCCGATGGTGCAGCTTGCAGCATGGTTTGCTCCGCTTACAAAGAAGAACGGCGGTTATGCCTACCGCAACCTCAGCAATGTACCGACCGTAGAGAAGTGGTACAGGGAGTATATGCAGGCACTGCGCGAGTGGGACAAGGAGCGCGCCTTCTACCCCGATGCAAACTTCACCCTGCGCGTGGCATACGGCACAATCTGCGGCTACGAGAATGTCGACGGCGAGTACCACACACATCTCACCACCCTCGACGGCATCATGGCAAAGGACAACCCCGAAATCTATGACTACAACATACCACAGGTGCTGCGCGACATCCACGCAGCAAAAGACTACGGCCGCTGGGCTATAGAACATGGCGGCAAAAAGACCATCCCTGTATGTTTCCTTGCAAACAACCACACCTCGGGCGGCAATTCAGGTTCACCCGTCATCAACGGCAAGGGCGAGCTTGTCGGTATCAACTTCGACCGCACCTGGCGCTCTACAATGAGTGACATTGAGTTCGACCCAAGCATCTGCCGCAACATATCGGTGGACATACGCTACGTGCTGTTTGTCATTGACCGTGTGGGCGGTGCAAGCTACCTTTTCGAGGAGATGGATTTGAAATAACGCAAAGTAAGCCACTGCTGTATGGACTACCTCCACTCACTTTTCATTGAGCACTCGGCACTGCAAGCCATTGTAGTGATATCGCTGATATCGGCCATTGGTCTCATGCTTGGACGCATACGTATATTCGGCATTTCGCTTGGCATAACATTCGTATTCTTCACCGGCATCCTTGCCGGACATTTCGGGCTTACGATTGATAGCCAGATGCTGTTCTATGCCGAGACGTTCGGCCTTGTGCTCTTTGTATATGCGCTTGGTCTGCAGGTGGGTCCGGGTTTCTTCAGTTCCATGCGCAGTGAGGGTACAAAATTGCTGTTGCCGGCCATTGGTGTACTGCTCACCGGCACGCTGCTTGCCATCGGCCTTAGTTTTGCGGCAAATGTGGATATCCCGGACATGTCGGGTATCCTTTGCGGTGCCACCACCAACACACCGGCGCTTGCCGCAGCGCAGCAGACACTAAAGCAGCTTGACATTGAGAGCAGCGGCGCGGCGTTGAGCTGTGCCCTCACCTACCCGCTCGGTGTTGTAGGTGTAATATTTGCAATGATATTCCTGCGTAAGGTGTTCGTGAAACCAAGCGATATGCCGCTCCCCGACAGCAAACACAAGAAGAGTGTCTTCATTGCAAGCTACTGCGTTACGAACCCCGATATCTTCGGCAAAACCATTTCCGAGATACATGACAGGCACAACCACTTTGTAATCTCCCGCATGTGGCACAACGGGCATGTGCTTATCCCTATGTCCGACAGAGTACTGCAGGAGAATGACATTCTGCTTGTGATAACAAAGCCCGAGGAGACAGAGAGCCTGCGACAGATATTCGGCAAGCAGGAGGAGAAGGATTGGAACAACAGTGATATTGACTGGAACAAGATTGACAGCGAACTGACATCGCAGCGCATAATTGTAACACGCCCCGAAATAAACGGAAAGAAACTCTCGTCCTTGCGTCTGCGCAACAACTACGGCATCAACATAAGCCGTGTATACCGTTCAGGTGTACAGCTTCTCGCAACCCCCGACCTCGTGCTGCAGCTTGGCGACCGCCTTACCGTGGTGGGCGAGGCTGCCGACATCAAACGCGTTGAGAAGATTCTTGGCAACGCCGTAAAGAGCCTCAACGAGCCCAACCTCGTATCGGTGTTCATAGGCATGATTCTTGGCCTTATGGTCGGTTGCATTCCTCTTGCAATACCGGGCATATCGGTTCCCGTTAAGCTTGGCCTTGCCGGAGGCCCCATCATTGTGGGTATTCTCATAGGCACATTCGGCCCACGACTGCACATGATTACCTACACCACCCAAAGCGCCAACATGATGCTGCGCGCCATTGGCCTGAACCTGTACCTTGCCTGTCTGGGACTTGATGCAGGAGCACACTTCTTTGAGACAATCGTGCGCCCCGAGGGTATCCTGTGGCTTGTTCTTGGCCTGATGATTACATTCATACCGGTGGTGCTTATCGGACTATTCGCCCTGCGTGTGATGAAGCTCGACTTCGGTTCCATTGCCGGACTGCTGTGCGGTTCAATGGCAAACCCAATGGCACTGACATACGTAAATGAGACAATTGAGGGCGACAACCCGTCGGTAGCATACGCAACGGTCTACCCTGTGTGCATGTTCCTCAGGGTGGTAATAATACAGTTGGTGGTAATGTTCCTCATTTGACAAGTTATGGCAACAGTAAAAAGGACAACCACTATAGGCGACCTCTTCATCGAATTCGGCAGCAAGGATATTGAGATATTCCGCATTGCTCCCGATGGCAGCGGAGCACTCAAGCGCGTGGACGACATTCAGGGGACAATACGCCGCATAGCCGAGGAAATTGGTTTTGAGCGCGACTACAACCTGAGCTACCGCCAATATGTGGCAAAGCTCATACAACATATTAACGGACTGGAAAACAACAAAAACAGATAATCATGAAAAAGACGTTTGCTCTCTTTGCACTTTTGTTGTGCGCAGTTGGAATAAATGCGCAGAACGACTACATCAACGGTCAATCAATATGGTTCGACAAGCCTACAACACTCAACGGACGCACAATATGGTATGGCGGCCGCCCCGACCTGTGGAAAGGGAAAGAGAAGCCCGAGTGGGCCGGCGATGCAGCCTACAATGCCGACCAGGAGTGGGAGTCCTATTCTTTGCCCATCGGCAACGGTAGCATTGGTGCAAACATCATGGGTTCGCTTGAGGCCGAGCGCATCACCCTCAACGAGAAGACGCTTTGGCGCGGTGGCCCTAACACTGAGAAAGGTGCTGAATACTATTGGAATGTAAACAAACAGTCGGCACACCTGCTCGACGACATACGCCAGGCGTTCCTCGATGGCGATGAGGAGAAGGCGGCAAAGCTCACACGTGAGAATTTCAACAGTACCGCGTCATACGAATATTATGGCGAGAAGCCATTCCGTTTCGGAAACTTCACAACAATGGGCGAGTTCTACATTGAGACAGGCCACAACCTCATAGGGTTAGGCGACTACAAGCGCATTCTCTCGCTTGACTCGGCTGTTGCCGTGGTGCAGTACAACAGAGACGGCGTGGACTTCGAGCGCAAATACTTTGTATCGCACCCTGCCAATGTGCTGGCAATGAAGTACAGCGCAAGCAAACCCGGAATGCAGAACCTCACATTCAGTTATGCGCCCAACCCCGTATCGGAGGGCACAATGGAGAGCGACGGCAATAGCGGCCTTGTATGGAAAGCGAAACTCGACAATAACGGAATGCAGTACACCATACGCATACAAGCTGTCGCCAAGAACGGAAAAGTATCCGTTGAAAACGGCAGGATTGTGATTGAAAAGGCCGACGAGGTATGTTTCTATGTTACGGCAGATACCGACTACAAGATAAACTTTGACCCGGACTTCAGCGACCCTAAAGCATACGTAGGTGTCAACCCGGATGAAACAACTGCAGCGTGGATGAAAAATGCTGTTGCAAAGGGATTCGACAACCTCTTTGTAGAGCATTACAACGATTACATTGCACTCTTCAACCGCGTTGAGCTGAACCTCAACCCCAACGCACCCACAACATTGGAGTTCCCTGCGGTAAGAAACCTGCCCACCGACAAACGCCTTGCAAGCTACCGCACCGGCAAACCCGACTATGCACTGGAACAACTCTATTTCCAGTTCGGCCGATACCTGCTTATCTCAAGTTCACGCCCGGGCAACATGCCTGCCAACCTGCAGGGAATATGGCACAACAATGTCGACGGCCCTTGGCGTGTTGACTACCATAACAACATCAACCTGCAGATGAACTACTGGCCATCTTGCGCCACCAACCTGTCGGAGTGCACACTGCCGCTCATTGACTTCATTCGCACACTGCAGAAGCCGGGCGAGGTAACAGCCAAGTCATACTTTGGAGCACGCGGCTGGACAGCAAGCATATCAAGCAACATATTCGGTTTCACAGCACCACTCATCAGCCAGGATATGTCTTGGAACTTCAACCCCATGGCCGGACCATGGCTTGCTACACACGTTTGGGACTACTATGACTACACACGTGACAAGAAATTCCTCAAGGAAATTGGCTACGACATAATAAAGAGCAGTGCGATATTCACTGTCGACTATTTGTGGAAGAAGGAGGACGGTACATACACAGCAGCGCCATCCACATCTCCCGAGCATGGCCCCATTGACCAGGGAGCGACATTCGTACACGGCGTTGTGCGCGAGATTCTGCTCGATGCCATTGCCGCTGCCGAAGTTCTTGGCGTTGACAGCGACCTGCGCAAGGAGTGGAAGAAAGTTCTCGACAACCTTGTACCCTACACCATCGGCCGCTACGGTCAGCTCATGGAGTGGAGCAAGGACATCGATGACCCCAACGACCAGCACCGCCATGTGAACCACCTCTTCGGTCTGCACCCGGGACACACAATTTCACCCGTGACAACCCCCGAGCTTGCCGAGGCCTCAAAGGTTGTACTTGTTCACCGCGGCGACGGCGCAACAGGCTGGAGCATGGGTTGGAAACTGAACCAGTGGGCGCGCCTGCACGACGGCAACCACGCATACACCCTCTTTGGCAACCTGTTGAAGAACGGTACACTCAACAACCTTTGGGACACACACGCACCGTTCCAGATTGACGGTAATTTTGGCGGCACAGCCGGCATAACCGAGATGCTCATGCAGAGCCACATGGGCTTTATCCATCTGCTGCCTGCATTGCCCGATGCATGGGAGGAGGGCAAGATTGCCGGCATCCGTGCACGCGGTGGCTTTGAGGTTGAAATCAACTGGAAGGATGGCAAGCTCACCGAGGTTGTGATTGAATCAGGCAACGGTGGCCGCTGCAACCTGCGCTATGCAGGCAGCACCCTCTCTTTCAACACAAAGAAAGGCGGTACATACAAGGTTGTCCTGAAGAACGGCAAGTTGAAAAAAGCATAACTGAAGGATAATGGTGGCCAAAAAGAGAGCACGGAAAAACAGGCACACGCTGCTGAAAATAGCGATATGCATTGCCATTGTTCTCCTGGCACTGCTGTACCCCGGCAACAGAGGGGAGGGATGTAGTGACAATGAGACAACCGGCAACGACAGGCTTGGCTTGGAGCTTGCGATACCGCAGTTCACAAAATCGACAAAGAACCAGGTCATTGAGCACATGGGATACACCGTCTCCTACAACGAGCAACGCCGCAACCCCAACTGGGTGGCATACGAGCTCACGGCCGCAGAGGTAGACGGCACCGAGCCACGTGGCAGCAAGTTCATCCCCGACCCCGAAGTAAGAAGCCGTCAGGCTGTTGATGATGACTACAGGAATAGCGGATGGGACAGAGGACACCTTGCACCGGCCGCCGACATGAAATGGAGCGAACAGGCCATGGACGAGAGCTTCTACCTATCGAACATATCACCACAGAACGGCAACCTCAACCGCGGTGTGTGGAAGAGCATCGAGGAGCTAACACGCGACAACGCACAACGCTACGGCGAAATACT
Source organism: Bacteroidaceae bacterium (assembly GCA_045654885.1). Classification (GTDB taxonomy): domain Bacteria; phylum Bacteroidota; class Bacteroidia; order Bacteroidales; family Bacteroidaceae; genus HGM04593. The sequence continues at coordinate 32,708 of JAZOOF010000056.1, read as the reverse complement.
TGTAGTCACCGGTCCTGTGTTCACAAGCAAGAAAGGACTTGGCTACATTGGCAATAACAGAGTAATAATTCCCAACGGTTTCTACAAGGTGCTGCTGGCCTATGACAACGGCTACACAGGTATAGGTTTCTATTGCGAGAATGTCGCAGGCAAGAAGAAACTCAGCACCTATGCAAGAAGCATTGATGAAATAGAGGATATTACAGGAATCGATTTCTTCCATCTGCTACCCGATGAAATCGAGGGGATTGCAGAAGCCGGATACGATTGGAACGACTGGGAAACCGGGAAGTGACTTAAAGAGAGACACTGCGTATGTTCATAGTAATAGCAATGATGTTCGGTGGAATGGCGTTGGGGTACCTGATGCGCCATCACCGCCTTACCTACATAAACAGACTGACACTGTTCTTCATTTGGATTCTGCTGTTTGTGCTCGGTGTGGAGGTTGGCAGCAACCCGCACATCATAAAGTCACTGCACACATTGGGGTTTGAAGCTCTCTTCATTGCAGTAATGAGCACTATGGGCAGCGTGATAGCCGCCATGCTGCTGTGGAAAAGCGTAAAGAAAAACGAGGAAAAGAGCAATGAAGGGTAGTCTCATAATCATTGGATTCTTTATCCTCGGCATAACCTGCGGCATTACAGGGGTTATCCCGGCCAACCTACTCGATGGCGACATCAGCCTCTATGCCCTGTGTGCACTCATGTTCTGTGTGGGTGTGGGCATAGGCAACGACCCGGGCATAATAAAGAGTTTCAGGCAACTGCCCAAACGCTTAATGCTGTTGCCCGTTACAACAATCCTTGGAACATGGACGGCACTTCTCGTTGTTAACCTGTTGCTTGAATACCGCACTGCCGGGGAGTGCTATGCAGTGGGTTCGGGATTCGGCTACTACTCCCTGTCGAGCATCTTTATAACCGAATACAAGGGCGTTGAACTCGGTACGCTTGCCCTGCTAAGCAACATTGCACGCGAACTGATGGCATTGCTCGCTGCGCCGTTGCTTGTAAAACAGTTCGGGCCGCTTTCACTCATTTCGGCCGGTGGCGCAACCACAATGGACACCGTGTTGCCATCGGTGATACACCACTCGGGCAAGCAATACACAATAATCTCGATATATCACGGATTCGTGGTCGATTTCTGCGTGCCGTTCATGGTCACGTTTTTCTGTACCATCTAATAAAAAGACATGAGGGTATCCCGTTTTTTCAGGGATACCCTCATGTTAATAATGCACAAGACTTCAGAAACTGATTGCCATCGACAGCCCGCCTGGTGAAGCGCCAATGCGCAACGATGTGTTGTAATCATCCTCCAGACGGTTCAGCCTTGCCTTGTATACACATATTGTGGGTATTCCGGCAAGGATACATGCCGCACCGGCTACAACGGAAACGACACCTATAGCACCTACGGTATCTTCCACTGAATAATCCTTTCCGTCGTTACTCTTGTAATAGGCTGCCAAATAGCCCGTAACAGCAGTTCCAAAACCGACTACAGCCAGTGATGCACCACCTATTGTGAGTCCAAGACCGGTCTTGTAACCGGCTCTGTACTTGAGATAATCGGCGCTCCTATCCACTCCCCCAAGCGATGAGAAACATGCCGCAGCATTATACTTGTCGAGCTCATAGTCATCGATATATACCTTGCTACCATAGATGTCTATCGGTTTTTTGCCAATGGCATCCGATGAAAAGCCCTGCGCCATGGCACCCATTCCAATGAGTGCAAAGAGCAATAAAAAGATGTGTCGTTTCATAGTATTTTGTGTTAAAAATCAAAGCAATATCTTATCTATTGCCTCTTTCAGTTGCGGTTTGCCCATTGCTCCTTGCGAACGGTGCATGGTTCCGTTCTGCTCTATGAAGATGAGCGTGGGAATGGAGCGTATGCCAAAAAGCATGGCGAGTTCTTCCTCCTCGTCTACATTCACCTTGTAGATATCGACCTTGCCGGCATACTCGTCGGAGAGCTCCTCAAGCACTGGTGCAAGCATCTTGCAAGGGCCGCACCAGTCGGCATAGAAATCTATCAACGCAGGCTTGTCGCCTAAAAAATCAAAATGTCCGGGGTTTGACCTATAGTCACCCACACGAGCAATGAACTGCTCATTTGTCAAATGAATTGTTGCCATAATATTTTTCTTTAGTTGTCAGTAGTTGTTTTCTTCTGCGAATATAACACTTTAATGTCAAAAGAAACATTATATAACATTTTTTAGTACACGCACTGCTCCTCTGCACTCTAAAAACAAAAAAACAGGTCAGTGTTGCCAAAAAGCGAGGGTTCTTTATTGATTGTTTGAAGAGTTTAAACTAAATTAGCACAATATTATTTAAAATGACTATTATGCAGCAATATACACCCACCGAAAAGTGCCTGCGCTTTCTGCGCAAATATAACCGATACATAAAGGTTGCAGTTATAGCAATCATGGCTCTTGCAATAGCGATGTTGCCGACAGAGTGGTTCGGCATTGACGGGCTCACCCACATCCAGCAACGCATGATTGCCATATTCGTGTGGGCTGCGCTTATGTGGATTGTAGAGGCTGTGCCCGCATGGACAACTTCGCTGCTCATAATAGTGATTATGCTGCTTACGGTTTCGGACAGCGGTATTTCCTTCCTGACAAACGGTTACGAAGCCAATGAACTCATGAGCTACAAATCCATTATGGGTTGCTTTGCCAACCCCACGGTAATGCTCTTTATGGGCGGTTTCATCCTTGCCCTTGTAGCATCAAAGAGCGGCATCGACGTTAGCATGGCACGTGCAATGCTCAAGCCATTCGGTTCAAAGCCACGCATAGTGTTGCTGGGTTTCATCCTTGTAACGGCCATTTTCTCAATGTTCGTGAGCAACACCGCCACGGCGGCAATGATGCTCACCTTCATGGCGCCTATAATAAGACAGTTGCCTGCGACGGAGAGGGGCACCACCGCCCTTGCACTAGCAATACCCATCGGTGCGAACATTGGCGGCCTTGCCACCCCCATAGGAACACCACCCAACGGCATTGCACTGCAGTATATCAATGACGTGGAGGGCCTTAACCTTGGTGTTGACTTTGGAGAGTGGACGCTGGTGATGACACCGCTCATGCTTGTCATACTACTTATCTCGTGGGTACTGCTTAGTGTGATGTTCCCCTTCACTGCAAAGAAGGTTAACCTTACAATCATTGGTGGTGCAAAGAAGGGTTGGAGAACATACGTAATATATGCCACATTGGCCGTCACCATCCTGCTTTGGATGTTCGAGAAGGTGACAGGCATCAACTCATACGTGGTGGCACTCATCCCCATAGGTGTATTTGCAATAACACGCATCATAAAGTCGAGCGACCTCAAGGACCTCGACTGGGCCTGCCTGTGGATGGTTGCCGGCGGTTTTGCCCTTGGCGACGGAATGTCAAAGACAGGGCTTGCCAAGGCGCTTGTAGCAGCCATTCCTTTCGACAACTGGCCGGTGTTGCTGGTACTGCTCGGTGGCGGCTTCATCTGCTGGTTGCTATCACAGTTCATTTCGAACTCTGCTGCTACAGCACTCATGGTACCTATTATGGTAGCCGTGGGCACAGGCATGCAGGATGCCTTGGGCGACTATGGTGGCGTGGGCACATTGCTCATTGGAGTGGCAATGGCTGCATCGTTTGCAATGTCATTGCCAATAAGTACCCCGCCTAACGCAATTGCCTACTCTACCGGCCTCATAAAGACAAAACAGATGTTTGTCACGGGAATGCTCATTGGCACCATTTCACTTGTCATCGGTTACGTGCTCATAATTACAGTGGGCAAGACCGGCTACTTCGGATAACCAAAACACACATAAAAGACATGAAAAAGACACTATTCATCGCTGCGCTTATGTCAATGTTCATTGGCAGCGCGACAGCACAGGAGAAATTCAGTTTCAAGCTCTACGGCTTTGTGCGCAACTATGCATGCTACGACACACGTGAGAGCCTCACATCCAACAGCGAGCAGTTCTACTACATGCCAAAGAATGAGAAGCTCGATGCCGACGGCAACGACATCTATGCACAGCCCAACATGATGCTGCTCAGCATCACAACCCGCTTGGGAGTAAACATCACCGGCCCCGAGTTCCTGGGCGCCAAGACATCGGCAAAGATCGAGTCGGACTTCGCGGGCTTTGGAACAAGCAACACCGTGCTGCGCATACGCCAGGCATACGCAAAGATGGACTGGGAACACAACAAGTTGCTTGTGGGACAGGCATGGCACCCCATGATGGGCGACATGATGCCCGACGTTTTCTCGCTTGAGACAGGTGCACCGTTCACACCCTTCAGCCGAACACCACAGTTGCGATATGACTACGTGAACAAAGGCTTCACATTGACAGCAACCGCACTCTATCAGTTCCAGTACACATCCTATGGACCAAAAGACGCGGCAAAGGGAGACTATACATCAACCGGTTCTTTCGACTATGCACGTAACGCTGTTGTTCCCGAGCTTTATCTGCAGGCAATGTACAAGAACGGCGGTTTCCAGATTGGTGCAGGTGTCGACATGCTCACCATCAAGCCCCGCCAGAGCTATGCAGTAACAGAAACCACAAATGAAACTTACTATGTGCCTGCACACGATGAAGCAGGAGCACCGATTCTTGACAGCAACGGTGCGGCAACATTTGTACCCATTGAAAAAAGTACCACTGACACAAAGACATACAAGTGCAACGAAGCACCTGTGCTCGGTTTTACTCCTACACTCTTTGCTTCGTACAAGGCCGACCGCTGGGGCATCAAGGGTCGCGTGACATATGCACAGAACGCAGCTCACCTCAGCATGATTAGCGGATACGGAGTAACAGCCATCAAGGATAACGGCGAATGGGAGTATGGTACAATCAACAGCCTTGGCGGTTGGATTGACGCAACATACAAGCAGCCATTGAAGAAAGGCTACCTGCAGTTCTGCTGCTTTGCCGGCTACACAAAGAACCTTGGTTGCGAGAGCGAAATCGTCGGCAACATCTACATGCGCGGCGAGAAGGACATGGACTACATGTGGCGCGTTGCACCAAGCATCCTCTACACCCACAATGCAATGCAGATTGGTGTGGAGTACAACCCCACCACTGTAGGTTATGGCGAGAAAAACAAGAACTACACAATGTACAACCCACGCCCCGTCACCAACCACCGCATCTGCGCAATGCTGAAGTACAACTTCTAACCACACCATGAGTTCATTCTGAAGAAGCACAACAATGGATCGCTGTCTACATATTAAGATTCTTCACTACGTTCAGAATGACAAATAGCGCGAAAAACAAGAAAGCAACAACTTAACCAATAGAATATGAACAAGAAAGTATTGACATTAGGCCTTATGCTTATGGCCGGCTTGGGTGCAACAGCCCAGGTGAGCCTTGTAAACCCTGTTCCACAGGAGGTTACGGCTACAGAGAATGCAATTTTCGATGCACCAGCAGCGTGGAGCATCAACACAGCAAAAGCGCATCAGAGCGGTTACATCTACGATGCCCTGATGACAGCATCGCCCGAGGTTGCAAAGAAAGCGAACTTCAAGGTAACACTTGGCGTGCGCGGCGAAAGTGCTGTAAACAAGTACAAGAAGAACATCCCCGCAAAAAGCGAGGGCTACTTCATGAAGGTAACCGACAAGGAGGTTGTAATTGCCGGTAACGACGAGAAGGGTCTCTACTATGGTGTGCAGACACTGCTTGGCATGATGAAGGAGGGCAAGCTCGAAGCCTGCACCATCACCGACTGGCCCGATGTTCCTTTCCGCGGAACTGTGGAGGGATTCTATGGTACACCATGGAGCCACGAGGCACGCAAGAGCCAGCTCGCATTCTACGGCCGCAACAAGATGAACGTATATATCTATGGTCCGAAGGATGACCCCTGGCACCGCGACAAGTGGCGCGAGGCATATCCCGAGGTAGAGGCCAACCGCATTGCCGAGCTCGTAAACGTGGCAAAGGCAAACGGAGTGAACTTCTACTGGGCAATCCACCCGGGCGTTGACATCAAGTGGAACGACGAGGACCGCGACTTCCTCATGGCAAAGCTCGAAATCATGTACAACCTTGGTGTACGTTCATTTGCTGTGTTCTTTGACGACATCTGGGGCGAGGGTGCAAAGGCCGACAAGCAGGCAGCCCTTTTGAACTACATCGATGACAACTTTGTACAGGTGAAGAAGGACGTTGCTCCACTCATCCTGTGCCCCACAGAGTACAACAAGGGTTGGGCTAACGAGCAGGGCGGCTATTTGCGCACACTCGGCGCCAACCTGAACAAGGGCATCGAGGTTATGTGGACAGGAAACTCGGTCGTTGCATGCATCGACAAGCCAACAATGGAGTGGATTAACGAGCGCATCGAGCGCAAGGGCTACATCTGGCTGAATTTCCCCGTTAACGACTTTGTACGCGACCACATCCTCATGGGCCCTGCCTATGGCAACGGACTTGACATTGCAACCGATGTTTCAGGTTTCGTAAGCAACCCCATGGAGTATGCCGAGACATCAAAGATTTCGCTCTACGGCATTGCCGACTACTGCTGGAACATGGAGGAGTATGACTACCAGAGCAACTGGGGAAAGAGCCTCAAGGACATTCTCCCAAGCAACCACGAGGCACTGCGCACATTCGCGCTCTACAACAAGGACCTTGGTCCTAACGGCCACGGATTCCGCCGCGAAGAGGGCGATGAGCTCAAGGAGATTGTTGCAGCAGTTGAGAAGGGCGACTTCATGGGCGTAGCAATGCTCAACGTTGCATGCTGCGAGCTGGAGACAGCCTGCGACATCCTGCTCAACGACAACAGCAACCCACAGCTGTTGCATGAGTTGCGTCCTTGGATTATCCAGGGCAAGAACCTTGCCGCATACGGTAGAGCAGTCTGCACAATGAAGATGTTCGCCTCAATGAAGGACAACAGCTCATCAACAAGCCAGTTCATCAACTTCGAGAACCTCTACAAACAGGCACGTTCATTGCAGAAGCAGATGTTCGACCTTGAGAACAACAAGGCAATGCGCCACCCATACCAGATTGGTACAAAACTTGGTACAAAGGTTATGTTGCCTACACTTAACAAGGTGTTTGCACAGGCAACCGAGGAGTACAACGCTACACACGGCACCGACCTTGACAAGAATGCCGAGTACAACCCATACAAGCTCACTTCAACCGTAAAACAGCTTGCATTGCTCCCTGTGAAGCTCAACGGCGACAGAGTGGAGATTGCATCGGCACTTGAGGTAATCAACTGGCAGGCAGGCGGCGAGCTCATGATTGAGAGCGAGACACCAATCACATTCCAGGGCATGGACTTCAACCTTGGCGTAAACGGTGTTGCAAAGCACTTCACTCTTGAGTTGTTCGTCAACGGCGCTTGGCGCGAGGTTGCCCTGTTGCACTACGGCGAGGATGACCCTGTAATCCACACAGGCAACGAGCTCGGCGGCATGACAGCAACAAAGCTGCGCATCACCAACAAGAGCGGCGAGGAGCAGAAGGTATACTTCAAGAGCTTCACCTTTATAAGACGATAAACTGAATTAATTTCATAACAGAATATCCCCGTAACGGTTCACTGTTACGGGGATATTAGCATATACAACAAACTATTCAGCAGGTTGGCAAACACACCTTGCCATCTCGTTAAGCGAAAGGCATTGCCCACGACTTATATTCATGCGTTGGTTATGGTGCTCCCATGGCGAGAGAATCAACAGGCGTCCCTCGGCACATGCATCGAAGCGACTACCGGCAGGCTTTGTCATTTCGGTAAAGCCATTCTCTTGCAAAATAATTAGCGGGAAGCCGGCATCAAAGGCAGCACGCATAACAGCCTTTTCGCCTGGCGAAATACTTGGTGACACAAGGACTGCCCCGCAACGAGCCTTCTCCAGGAAGAAACGCTTTCGCATCTCAATCTGCTCCTCACTTAAACTACGCGAACATTGGACCTGCAAACGAAAAGGGTGCGACAACAAAAAACGGTTACCAATGGCCGAGAACTCAAACTCCCCAACTTTTATGTTGCGCTGCACCCGGAAGAACTCCGGGCAAAGACGTTTCGTGAGCAAACGACGGGGATTATCACGCAAATATTTCAGCCAATTGTCGAGCTGTCCACGGCGGTCAAGTATTCCATCGGTGTAACCAATGCTCCACAGCATTCCCTGCTTGCGGTTTGGTACAGTAGGCTGCGATAGTATCGCAGCAGAGCAAACCTGCCTATAGACCCTGTTTGTTGCAATTTTAAAACCTTTGATTACCTGCCCAAGATGTTGCGGCATCTTCTCCTTTACAAAAATGATGCCGTGCAAATGGTCGGGCATCAATTGAAGTGCCAGCACCTCTACTTGGGGGTAGTGCTCACTTATCTCCATCCAACATTTCTCCACAGCCTTACCAAGTTGCGAAAGTTCCATGCGCGGAGCTTCCGGGGAGCCATGCCCGACATTCGGGTTGCCAACAACTGCACCGAGCAGAGGACGTCGTCCCTCAACTGTCATTGTTATTAGGTACATGCGCCGTCCCAAATAATCATGACCCTCGCGGCGACGTGTCATCGAAGGCACAGCTTTGCCGGCAAAGTGCAATCTTTTTGCCAACTGTTCAGGAGTCATTTGGAATTATCAATAGTTCCTTATTATATAATCGGCATTCACATTATAATGCGACTTGAAGACCTTCCTGTCTTTAAAGATTGCATCGGTAGCCCAGTAGGCAAGTTCGGCTGTGAGAATACCCACTGCGGCACCAACGACCACGTCGCTCAAATAGTGACGGTTGTTGAGCACTCGCATAACGCCCGTGGCTGTTGCCGCAGTGTAACCGGCAATGGGAATCCAAATGCTGCGGCTGCCATATTCATGCGCAAGCAGCGTGGCACCCATAAAGGCCTTTGCCGTGTGCCCCGATGGGAAGCTCTCCTCCTCGCCGTTCGGGCGGGTGCGGTTAACGCATATTTTCAAGCCCTTTACCGTTGCAGCCATCATCACAGCAGCCATGGCATCAGCTGTCAAAACCTGCCAACGGTTCTTGCTCACACCCTTCACACCACACGCGCCCATAGCAAAGTGCGCAGCCCATGGAGCGTATTGCAGATAGTCATCGAACTTTGCCTCAAAACCAAGGAGTTTCGTCTGCACACCATCGGCAATGTGCTTATCGGCAGGCATCAAAGCAAAACCCACGGCTGCCACAGGTAATGCCACACAGAAGGAGTGATGGGCATAGTTGAGGTTATACTGTTTATTTGTGACCTCAATTGTTACGGGCGCTTCACTTTTTACTTTTGTACTATCAGCACAAGTTTTCAGTTTTCCGTCTTCAGCTTTCACATTTAATGCTATAATACTGAAAATACATAAGAATAGGAGTATTCTTGTCTTCATATTTATTTCTTGTGATTATGTTTATAAAGTTGCCACGTATTCACCAGATTATGCCACAACGAATAGAAACCGCCGGCGATAGCGGTGACAGGAGTGAGGAAAGTACATGCAAACCAAATGGCAAATACCGTGTTCTTTTGCCCCAGTGACTGCCCGCCGGCAATAACCTCGCCATTACGGCGGCCTACGTATCGCCCAAAGGCAAACTGCAAAATACAGCACACAAGCGACACCAACGCAATACCCGCCATAACCCAGACGGAAAGACTGCTGTGAGCAATGGCACGTGTTGTCATTGCAATGGCAAGCGACAGAGCCACAAGCCACAGATAGAATGGCAGATTGCGTCCTTTGGTAACAAGCAGTTTATGCACTCCCGGCAATATTTTACGTAACAGTTCGGCACACAGCAGCGGCAGCAGCAACAGCGGGAACACCTTGCCCATGATGAGTATGAATGATGTTGCAAGCGACATTCCCTCCACGGGGTGCGACATTGCAAGGAACAATGGAGCAACAAGTGCCACGGCAATGTTTATCTGCATTGTATACGAAATTAGCGAAGCTGAATTGCCGCCCAGGCGGGCTGTAATTACAGCAGCCGCTGTTGCCGTGGGGCATAGCAGACACATCATCGCCGCCTCAAGCAACACTCGAACAGTCACCGGCATGCGCGGTACAAAAGCAATGGTAAGGGATATTGCAATGAACGACAACAACTGGAATGCAAGCAGCCGGAAGTGCCATTTTGAGGGTTTGAGTTCCTTTATCCTTACCTTGCAGAAGGTGACAAAGAGCATGGCAAAGATTAACCCCGGCTGAACGACAGCAAGCAGCGACGACACAAAATCATGGGTACCATCGAACAGCGGGATATTGGTGTAGAGCAGATACATGAGCACACCGCCACCCATAGCAATAGGCAGCGACCAGTCACGCAAAAACTTATGAAACCGTGCATTCATTCTACAAACTTGCCAAATACTCCAATCCCTCCCTGTAACCATCAAAGCCCTTGCCGCAGATGGTCTTCTGTGCATAGAGCGATACAAAGGAGAACTTGCGGAACTCCTCGCGTGTGGAAATATCGGTAAGATGCACCTCTGCCGTTGGCAGAGCCACCGCCTTGAGAGCATCGAGAATAGCCACACTCGTGTGGGTGTATGCCGCAGGATTAATCAATATACCGTCGAACACACCGTATGCAGCCTGAATCTTATCTACAATCACACCCTCGTGGTTCGACTGGAACAACTCCACATCAAGCCCGAGAGCCTTGGCAGACGAACGTATGAAAGCCTGCAATGCCTCAAAATTCTGCGCGCCGTAGAGCGCAGGCTCACGCAATCCCAAAAGATTGAGGTTAGGACCGTTTATAACTAATATCTTTTTCATAAATTACTTTAAGCTAAACACTATAGGCATTGTAAAATATACGCGTACAGGTTTTCCTTTATGCTTGCCCGGTTTCCATTTGGGCATAGATTCTATAACACGAATAGCCTCCATATCAAGATAGAAATCACCTGAGCTTCTAATCACCTGAGGGCTTATAACAGTTCCATTACTATCTATAATAAAACGTACTATTACACGACCTTGCGAGTTTTTTTCACGAGATACCTGTGGATATTTAAGACTCCTATTTATATAACTCTGCAATGAGGTCATTCCGCCAGGGAATTTCGGCTTTTTATCAACCTTTTGAAAATCAAAAACCTCATCTGTTGTTACACAGTCAGTAGCATTATTCTTTTCTGTAGCAATTTGCGCCTGTACATTTAACGCAAAAAGCAAAAAACTGAACAAAAAAATAACCTTTTTCATATACAAAATCAAGCAAAACGCAGTTATCGCCAATATTCCAATACGAAATTGTTAGCATAAAACGGCGAGGATAAGGCGTATGTCTGTTGGAGAACCGGAGTTTACTTGAAGTAAATGAGGATTATACAACAGACATAACAACGCAATAATCGCCGTTTTAGGCAACAATTTTATATTATTTCGGCATAAGTACCAAAATACCTAAACTGCTCCCCACACTCATGAAGCTCGCACATAAGAGAGAGGAACTCTTCGCTATATACAGAAGCCTCAATATCGAAATAGAAACGGTACTCAAATTCGCGCTCTGGAATCTGACGGCTCTCGAGCTTCACAAGGTTTACACCGGTTGCATTGAAGCGCGACATGATACGGAAGAGTGTTCCGGGTCGGTTAGGGATATTTATCATTATACTTGTGCGGTCGGCACCCGAATATATTTTAGGCTCTTTTGCTATGCATATGAAACGAGTGTAGTTGTTGTCGCGGTTCTGGATTGCAGATTTTAGAACTTGAAGCTGATAAAGTTCGGCACAGAGGCGCGAAGAGAGCGATGCCTTTGTAGGGTCTCCGCTCTGAGCAACCATGCGCGCAGCCTCAGCTGTGTTCTCGCATGCGATTACACGCACATTCTTCAATGAAGAGAGGAATTCAGAGCATTGATTGATAGCCTGCTGGTGTGAGTATATCTCACGAATATCCTCGAGCTTTGTTCCGGGAAGCGCAAGTATTGCATGATCGACTTTCAGGCGCACTGAACGTACGATGCTTACATTATATTCTGAAAGCAAATCGTATATGGCGTTTACCGAACCTGCAAGAGAGTTCTCTATTGGAAGAACACCGAATTCGCACAGTCCGCTGTTGACAGCCTTGAAGACACCCTCAAAGTTGCTCATATACATGATTTCAGGAAGGTCGAAAAGACGCTCCGAAGCGAGGTGTGCATATGAACCTTCGCAACCGGCACAACCAACTGATGCGCGTTTTGGGAATGGCTGTGGAGGCACTGACGCAATATCCTTGAAGTAGTTGAAGAACTCGCTACCCTCGGAAAGCATACGTGTCTCGTACGATTCGCTAAGGTCGAAGATTGTACGGTACAAGGTACGTCCGTAACCCTCGAATTCAGGACCGAGACGCTTTGACACATTCTGCAACACTGCACGTGCACGTGACGGGTGATACACAGGCAGATTATTCTCTTTTTTGTATTTGCCTATGCCTGATACAACCTGCATACGGCGTGCGAAGAGGTCACACATCTGAGAATCTATCTCATCTATTTCCTTACGTAGTTTTTCCAAATCCATATTATGTTGTTTTTTATATTTATTTCCTTTATTACAAATAGCGTTAATGTCATCCCGACAGAGCGGAGCGACGAGGGATCTCAAAAACGATTCGGTAGAAGATTCCTCCCTACGGTTCGGAATGACAAATAAGCATTACTCCACCGCTCCTCCAAGCATTGCAAAGTCATCGAAAAAGGTCGGATAGGACTTTGCCACACAGGTGTGCCCCTTTATTGTGGTTACCCCGTTTGCTACGGATGCCATCACGGCTGCCGACATTGCTATGCGATGGTCATTGTAACTGTCAACCGGCGCAGTCGCCACAGGCTCACCGCCATAGACGGTGAATGTATCCTCACCTATTTGAGATGCTATCCCGAATGCTGCAAGCAAATCCTTGACAGCCGCCAGGCGGTCGCTCTCCTTGTAGCGCAGACGGCCAACACCTGTAAAGACTGTTGTTCCCTGCGCCACAGCTGCCGCCACGGCAAGCACCGGAACAAGGTCGGGAGTGTCGGTGCAGTCGAGCTCAGTACCGAACAGGTGCGACGGCATTGCCACCACTCCACTATCGTTGCACTCGATGAAAGCACCCATTGAACGCAGATGGTCAACGATGTAGCTGTCGCCCTGCAATGAGTCGTTGTTCATGCCGCACACGGTGACAGGGCGCTTGCCTGTAACACCCGCCACAACCCAAAAGGCTGCCGACGACCAGTCGCCCTCCACAACCACGCGCTGTGGCATGCGGTATTGCTGGTTGCCCTTTATCCTGTATATGTTGCCGCGTTGCTCCAACTCAATGCCTGCAATGCGCAGCGCATCGAGTGTCATTGTAACATACGAGGCACTTGTAAGCCCGTCGGTAACCTCAATCTCGCTATCCTCGGCCGCCAATGGCAAGGCAAAAAGCAGGCCCGTGAGGTATTGCGACGATATGTTGCCCGGCAAACTGTATCTGCCGCCACGGAGAGTGCCGTTGCATGTCAATGGCAGTTCATCGGCAGTGTGACGGGTGAATGTGACACCGTGCGGTGCAAGAGCATCGAGCAGCGCAGCCATAGGGCGCTGCGGCAGTTTGCCTGCTCCCACAAAGGTTGCATCGGCACCAAGCACAGCAGCAACCGATACAAGAAAACGTAAAGTGGAGCCACTCTCGCCACAGTCGAGTGTTCCACCCTTTACCACATTCACGGGTGCTACATCAAAAACACCCGATGAATAGGCTATTTCTGCACCCAATGCATTGAGGCAACGCATTGTTGCCATTATATCGTCGTTCACGGCACCACACACAATGCGGCATGGCTCACAGCCAAGCGCGGCACATATGAGTAACCTGTGCGCCTGTGATTTCGACGGCGGCGGTGTAACGCAGCCCTGTAATGTTCCGTGAACTTTTATTTCCATATATTAAATTCATATTCATTCCCCAACACATTTTTGTCATTTTGAGCAAAGCGAAAAATCTCATAAATGATACTATAAGATCCTTCACATACGTTCAGGATGACATATCAATGATGATAGGAAGTATTCTATTCATATCACTCTCTGCAGCAGCTCCTTCAAATCCTCTACCGCCATATCGTAAAGCATGCAGTCACCTACAGCGCGGGGCAGAACCACTGATATTTTGCCGCCACGACGTTTCTTGTCCGTGAGCAGCGCATCATATATCTCGTTTGCCGCATAAGGGCAGGCTGTGTCAAAACCATACTGCACAAGTAGGGTCTCCAGTTCCTCGGCCACATTGCATAGACCGCACAACGGCGCAATCCTTGCAGCAATTACCATCCCCTTTGCCACAGCCTCGCCATGCGAAACACCAAAGTCGCTCAACTTTTCAATGGCATGGCCGAATGTGTGACCGAAGTTAAGCAACCCGCGCACTCCGTTGTCGAACTCATCCTGCTGCACAACATCGCGCTTTATCTCCACGCAACGCGCTACAACCGCCTCTCGGTCGAAAGGCAGGGTGTGCAGTGTCTCGTAGAGCGCCGCATCCAGTATCATGCCGTACTTGATGACCTCGGCACATCCATCGCGGTAAATTTCCGTTGGCAGGGTATCCATTAGCGCGGTATCGCAACATACAAGCACCGGCTGATAGAAACTGCCGACAAGGTTCTTGCCTGCCGGAATATCAATGGCGGTTTTCCCACCCACCGAGCTGTCGACAGCTGCCAGGAGAGTTGTAGGAACCTGTACATACTTTATACCACGCAGATAGAGCGATGCCGACAGACCACCGAGGTCTCCCACCACTCCACCGCCGAATGCAACTACAGCATCACTGCGTGTTATCTGCTCCTGCGCAAGAAAATTCAAGAAAGCGAGCAGATTCGTTGCACATTTCGATGCCTCACCTGCAGGTATCACATATTTGCATACATCATACCCGGCACTTGCAAGGTGCTCAACTATAACATTGCCATAGAGAGCATCGACATTACTGTCGGTAAGTACAGCTAAACGACACTCGCTGAGCAACGGGCGGATAAAGTCACCGAGTTTGGCAAGCAATCCTCGTCCGATGTGTATATCGTAACAGCGCGACGCGCTGACATTTATAGTCTTATATTGCATAATAATCTGTTATTCTGTTTCCTCTTTGGCAATTCTGCCATCGCGCAACAAACGCTGCAAAGTATCGGCATCATCAGCTACAATAGCATCACGATACTCGCCAAGAGAAGTTATGAGCAGGTCGAGTTCCGAGAGGAGATGTTCTTTGTTCGCAAGGAACAGTTCTGTCCACATGGCCTCGTTCAGGCGCGAAACTCTTGTAAAATCGCGGAAACTGCCTGCACTATATCCTTTATGCTGCTTTGCTGTAGGGCTTTTGATGAAAGCATTTGAAACCACATGACACATTTGCGATGTATATGCAATCATCTTGTCGTGGTGACAGGCAGTAGTAACAACGAATTTCTTAAACCCCAATGGCAAAAGAAGCTGTTTCACGCGGTCGAGCAAAACTATATCATCGTGTACAGGTGGCACAAGAATAAACGAAGCTCCGTTGAAAAGTGTTGGCTTTGAATATTTATAGCCCGAAAATTGAAGACCTGCCATAGGATGCCCTCCAATGAAGGTAAAGCCATACTTCTTTGCAAGAGCAAATCCAAGAGAGCATATCATCTCTTTTGTTCCGCAAAAGTCGATAACGACGGTATCGGGAGATATATGCTCGGCACTCTTTTCGATGTAACCGGCAGAGGCATTTGGTGTTGCAGTCAACAACAGCAGAGCGCATGCAGCAATATTGGCTGTGGACAATTCCTCATCGACAACACCTTCCAGGCGTGCAAAACCGGTGACACTCTCGTTTATGTCATAGGCATATATGGTATGCCCGGCAGCCTTGAATGCCTTAGCTGCCGAGCCTCCAATAAGTCCTAAACCTACTACGCCTACTATCATACCTGTTTACATATGCATTATACTGCGTATCTCGCGCACACGTTGAGCCACCTCGTCGAACTGTTCGGGAGTCAGTGATTGAGCACCGTCGCACAACGCACATGCCGGATTATTATGTACCTCGATAATTAGACCGTCGGCACCCGAAGCACAGGCTGCGCATGCCATAGGACGCACAAGGCGCGAAACGCCTGTTGCGTGGCTGGGGTCAACGACAATAGGCAAATGGGTGAGTTCCTTGAGAACAGGCACTGCCGCAAGGTCGAGAACGTTACGGGTGTAAGGGTCATAGCTGCGGATACCGCGCTCACAAAGAATCACCTGTTCATTGCCCTCGGACATGATATACTCGGCACTCATGAGAAGTTCCTTTAGTGTAGCCGACATGCCACGTTTCAAAAGGATGGGCTTGTTGCAGCGGCCAAGTTCCTTCAACAGCTCGAAGTTCTGCATGTTACGGGCGCCCACCTGAATGATGTCGACATCGGCAAAAAGGTCGAGGTGCGATGCGCTCATAATCTCTGTTACAATGGGGAGGCCTGTTGCCTCGCGAGCCTTCAACAGCAGCTGCAGACCCTCGGCACGCAGACCCTGGAAATCATAGGGCGATGTACGTGGCTTGAAAGCACCGCCACGCAGGATATTTGCACCCGATGCCTTCACCGCACGTGCCACGGTTAGAATCTGTTCTTCGCTCTCGACAGAGCAAGGACCCGCCATGATGGCAAAGTTACCGCCACCAATCTTCACCAGGTTATCGCCACTGCCGGCAACAACCACGGTATCATCGGGGTGGAAACTGCGGTTTGCACTTTTGAAAGGTTCGGTAATGCGTGTGACGCGGTCAATTATCTCAAGCCCTGCAAGCAGGTCAATATCAATCTTGCGGGTATCGCCGATAAGGCCGAGCACTGTCTGTATCTCGCCCTCGGAAACGTGCACCCTTACATTCTGCGACTCGAGCCAGTGTATAAGATTATCTCGCTGTGCCTTTGTCACTCCGTTTTTAAGTACTGCTATCATAGTTGTTATAGTTTATTTTATAATAATGTGGATTGCAAAAATACAAATAAACTTCAATTTTCCTATGCTTTTAACGAAAATGCAGCAAAAGACAATTATTTTTTGTCATTTTTTAATAAGAACCACCCTTTTCAGTGTGTTTTTGTAATGAAAGAACAAAAAAACGAGGCACCCCGTAAAGGATGCCTCGCAAGTTATCGAATACCCGATAATATTACTTCTTGAGAGCTTTCTTCAACTCCTTTGCAATAGCCTTCTCTGCAGAAGCCTTTGCAGCGTCGAGTTTCTTCTGTGCAGCAGCTTCAGCCTTTGCATTGCCGGCAGCCTTGGCAGCCTTCACTGCATCGTAGAGAGCCCAAAGGTTCTTCTGTGCAGTAACCTTCTTCTGAGCAGCTGTGTAAGCCTCAGCCTCAGCCTCTGTAGCAGCCTCAGCCTCTGCTGTTGCAAATGCGTGCTTGTAACCCTCTACCTCATTCCAGTGACCACGTGTAAAGTCGGGGAATGTAACGGCAGCGCAGTTGTTGTCCATTGACAATGTACCGAGCTCTGCCAAGCAGCACCACTCTGCCATGTCATATACGTCCATATCGAGTGGCAAACCATTCTGCAAGCAGTAAACAAGACGTGAGTCCATTACGAAGTCCATACCACCGTGACCGAGGTCGCGACCCTTCTCAACATACTTCTTGAGGATTGGGTGGTAGTACTTTGCCATCATGGCATCCTTCTGCTCGTCGCTCATGAAACCGTGAGCGTTGAGGTTGTCAACCTGAGGAGCACCTGTGCCCTTGAGAGCCTCGCCAGAGAGAGCGAGCTTTGGCTCGGGATACTTTGTAGCATAACCCTTTGTACCGGTGAGCTTGAACAGACGGTTGTAGGGCTGTGGAGTCATAACGTTGTGCTGGATTTCAACAACCTTACCCTTTGCTGTACGCATGAGAGTTGTTGTGTGGTCGCCATTGCGGAACTCCTTGCACTCCTTGCCGGTCTTCTCCTTTACAAGTTCCTTGCCGAAGAAAGGATCTGTATCCATTGCCACCAATGTTGTGAAACGGTCACCGCGGTGAATGTCCATGCACTGTGCAACGGGGCCAAGGCCGTGAGTAGCGTAGAGGTCGCCACGGTTCTCCTTGTTGTATTTCAGACGCCAGTGGAGGTTGTCAACATCGTTGTCGGCAGGATCCTTCCAGTATGCATCCCAGAACCACTCGAGGCTGTGGATGTAGGCACCCTCGGCGCGGATAATCTCACCGAATACGCCATCCTGAGCCATTGCAAGAGCGTTCATCTCATAGTCGTCGTAGCAGCAGTTCTCAAGGATGAAGCAGTGGAGACGTGTCTGCTCAGAGAGGTTGATAAGGCTCCAGCACTGCTCAAGGTTCATTGCAGAAGGCACCTCGATAGCAGTGTGCTTGCCGTTCTCCATAGCATACTTTGCAATTGGATAGTGGTGGTTCCAGTCGGCAGCTACATAAACGAGGTCAATGTCGGGACGCTCGCAAAGAGCCTTGTAACCATCGGCACCGTAGTAGATGTCGGCAGGCATCAAACCCTGCTCGCGCAAGAACTTGTTGCACTCCTCGGCGCGCTCATACTCATAGTCGCAAAGAGCAACAATCTCAACACCGGGGATACGGCAGAAACGGATAACTGCACCGTCACCACGCATACCAAGACCAACGAACGCTACGCGAACTGTCTTGATTGGAGCAACAGCAAGATTAAGAACATGCTCCTGACCTGCAGGACGCTCCGGAGTCTCAACTACGATAGTACCTTTGTCCCAATGCCATTTTGTAGAGGGAGAAAGTGACTGAGCCTGTGATGTTGTGCCGGCAAATGCCATTACAGCAACAAGGGCTGCACCAAAAAATTTCTTCAAATTCATAATTACAGTTAATTAATTAATATTGATTGTGTTTTATCATCCTTAAGCACCGCGGACACACCCCAAAAAGATTGCACCGCCTATTCATGACTACAAAAATAGTCACAATAATATTATTTCACAATTATTCGGGGCTTTTTTTTGGATAACAGCAAGCTGCCCATAGCCCCAACATGCAAAAACAAGCCTTATTCAAGTGTTGAAAAATCAATATCCGGAGCCTCTGATACATTGCCTTCACGCTCAAACCAAGTGCCCGATGTCATGAAGTCATCAAAGAAACCGCCCATTGAGAGGAAGAATCCCTCACCCTCAACACCACCGGTATAGTCGAGACGGTGTCTGAGGTGACCTGTGGTGTCACAAGTGAAACGTCCGCGTGTCAACGGAATCCAACGGCCATCGGCTGTACGTGCCCACTGGTTGCAATAGTATGCCTTGCGGTTAATGTAACCCATCACAGGGTTGAAGTTCTCAAGGAAAGAGTGTGCATTTGTGTACCATGTTGAGGTTTTTGGACGACGCCACGATGCCACAAGCACCCATTTGCCCTGATGGTTATCGTAGAAGTAGGCTGTATAGACCGTGCTGTTGTCACTATCGGGGTGTACACCCATAAGGAAACGACAACGCTCGCCCGGTTTCCAGTCATAGTGCATATAACTCTGACCGCCGGAGCCCTCATTACCAAAATCATTTATCTTCACATTTTCTCCTTTTCTAACGAGTTGCACTCGCATAGAATCGGGAATTTCTGCAGGGTTGTCTGTTTCAAAAGGACTCCACACCGAGAAGAGCACTCTTCTTGGATAAGGAGAATTGTTCTGCATTCCGAAATAGCCCTGACCGAAACCGCAAGCCATATAATAACTGCTGGGGATATCACCCTCCTCGGGCACTACGACCTCGTTGTAGAACCACTCGATATTCTCTTTGGGGAGAGCATAGCCCATGTGCACCGAGGGACCGCGGCGACCGAAATGGGTACTGAAATCGGGAGCAACGCAAACGACCGGAGCCACATCGCCACCGACAAGAACAGCCGAGACATTACCGAAATCTGCACCGTCGTTTATTTTCAAACCGCGGACCTCCATCTTGATGTAACCGGGAGTCTTCACTTTGAATGTTCCAACCTCAACGCGTGACAAATCTTCGCTGTCGAGCTTGATTTTTTTCTTTTTGCCCAAAAGAGACACCTCAATCCGTGAATGACCTTTCGCCTGAAGCGCAACATTCATCTTACCACTCTTTTCCGCTTTGAAATAGAAGCTGACCACATCGTCAGTGCTGTCCCAATTGCGCAATGCACAATTATGTTCGTCTATAAAGACATTTTTGGAGTCACTGCCCTCGGCAGTCGCAGTTACATACGCATTAGCGGCCAAGGTAACCACACTCTCATCCTGTGCAACAGAAGACACAGCCGGCAGCAAAACTGCAGCCAAAAGCAACCATTGAAATCTTTTTCTCATAATTAAATATCCATTTAAAATTATTGTTTCACTCAACTTTTGTGTCACCCGCCCACTTGCCGTAGTAGACGTGGCGGTCGGGTTTCACAAGCATGCCATATCCGTCGCGGTAACCACCACGGTAACAGCCATACCACAAATCGCCATCGGCCCACTGGTAGACACCGTAGCCATGACGGCGGCCGTTGTAGAACTCACCGAAATAGACATCGCCGTTCTTGTAGGTCTCTTTCTTGAATGAGTAGGGCGAGGGCTCGCCGTCTGCCGATGCTGCAAGCGGGAACTCAAGCGGCATATCGCCATCTCTGGTATGCAGGCGCATTATATCGCCGGTGGAAAGGTCATAAATGACATAGTGGTCGTCGCTGCCCACCCTCACTACATCGCTGTTTATGAGCAAGCCGAAGAGCAGCTTGCCATCGCGGTACTGACCATAGGACTGCATTCCGGCCGATGAAAGGAAAAGCCCCCATCCATAGAATTTATAATCAATAAGCGTGCCAATGTACTCACCGGCAGCATTGGAGATATAACTTGTCTGGGAACACTCACGCACATAGTCGCAGAAGACCGCCTGCAGGGGGTCACACATATCGTCATATAGTTTCACTCTCTCCTGTGCCACAACGGGCATGACAAGGAGAAGCATGAGAGCAAAAAGAGCCTTTCTCATTTTTTGTACATTTTATTGTCGTTTATGAAGCGGAGAACAGTTGCAGGAACAAGGCCTGTTATGTCATTGCCTGTCGCAACAGCCGCACGCACCATTGTGGAACTAATGTCATACAGTTTTGCAGGGAGCCACCTGACACCGCTCGGCAACGGAGGCTCGCCTTCACTGCCACGTGGATATACTATAATGCCATAGCGGGACAGAATCTCATCACCCTTGTACCAACGGTCGAATTTCTCCCAGTTGTCGGCACCTATAAGCAGGCAGAACTCCTTGTCGGGAAAAGCCTCGTCGAGCGCGGTGAGGGTTGTGAGGGTGTACGAGGGGCGTGGCAAGGAAAACTCAAAATCACAGGCTTTCACACCATCCATACCCTCGACAGCCAACTGCGCCATCTGAAAGCGTAGCCTTTCGTCACTCAATATCTTATCCTGTTTATGCGGATTCTGTGGAGTGACCATGAGCCACACCTCATCGGCAAGCCCACGCGAAACCACCTCGCCCGCAAGGGCAAGATGTCCGTTATGTATGGGGTCGAAACTGCCGCCAAAAACGGCAACGCGCTGCTTATTCATTAAGAAATTTCTCAACAATTTCCATCAAATCCCGTTTTGCCTTGTCAAGGTCGTCGTTGACAATGACCCTGTCGGCAAACTTGGCGAATGTCATCTCGTACTCGGCCTTGCCCACACGCTTTTCAATCTCCTCCATCGAGGTATCGCCACGGCTTATGAGGCGCTCGCGCAGAATATCCACCGAGGGTGCCTGCACAAAGATGAAGAGAGCGCGCTCGCCATAGTAGCGCTTGAGGCTGCAACCACCCTTCACATCAACATCGAAAAGAATGTTCTGGCGCTCCAACTGCTGCTCTACCTGCGATTTCAGTGTGCCGTAGAAACGGCCCGGATAGACCTCCTCGTACTCCACGAACTCATCGGCAGCAATGCGTGCACGGAACTCGTCGGCCGTAAAGAAGTAGTAGTCGACACCGTGCTTCTCCTCGCCACGTGGCGGACGGCTTGTGGCCGACACCGAGAAGCCGAAAGAGGAGTCCTGCTTCATCAAAAAATGCACCAGGGTAGACTTGCCCGAGCCCGATGGTGCCGAAAAAATAACGACTTTGCCTTTTTTCATATTTCTTTACATTACATTGAGCACCTGCTCTTTAATTTGTTCCAGTTCGTCCTTCATGCGCACCACAATCTTCTGCATCTCGGCATGATTGCTCTTGCTGCCAAGGGTATTGATTTCACGTCCCATCTCCTGCGCAATGAAGCCCAGTTTCTTACCCTGTCCCTGACCCTCGTTCATCGTCTCCACGAAATAGTTCAGATGGTTGGCAAGGCGCTGCTTTTCCTCGTTCACATCGAGTTTCTCTATGTAGAAAATCATCTCCTGCTCCAAGCGGTTGCGGTCATAGTCGACACCCGCGAATTTTGTGAGCGACTCCTCGATGCGGGCACGTATTTTCTCCACACGCTCCTTCTCAAAAGGTTCAACCGATGCAAGCAGCTGCGAGATGTTCGAGATCTTGCTTTGGAATTTGAGTGCAAGAGCCTCGCCCTCCTGCTTGCGGAAAGCTACAAGGTCGGCAAGCGCTGCCTTCACGCCCTCAAGCACAACGGCCCACTCCTCGTCGGTTACTTCATAGACCTCCTTGCGGGCAATGACCTCGGGCATCTTCAGCAGTACCTCAAAGATGTTGGCCGGCAATGCAATGCCGCTGTTTGCCGAAATGACGGTCATCTGCTCAAGATAGCCCTGCATCACAGCCGCATTGATAGATGGTGTGTCGGCCTTCTCGCCCTGCTCCACCCAAAGGGCAAAGTCAACCTTTCCGCGCTCGAGTACGTTTGTCAACATGGTGCGTATCTCCATCTCACGCCCCTTAAACTGCGGTGCTATACGTGTCGACAAATCCATTGACTTGCCATTGAGCGAACGTATCTCCACACAAATTTTCCTGTCATTAAAAATGGTGACGGACTTGCCGTAACCGGTCATCGAGTATATCATATTTTAACAATTATCGCCATTAAACATTCATCTATTTTGACAAAATTAATCAAATAAACGGAATACACATCCTTAAAACACCGTTTTTTGCTCCTCATGCGCAAAACTTATTTAAAAAATATTATTTATTAGCTATAATGACAATTAATTTGTATTTTTGCGTCTAATTACCCAAGCCTGCCGCCTTTGCGGCAAACAGCAAAAATGTAAGGAATCATGAGAACTACAATAATACTACACATTGAGGCATCGGCAGGAACCTGTTCGGTAGCCCTGAGCCAGGACGGCCACGTATTCTTTGAGAGAGTGAACCGCGAGGAGATGTCGCACGCAAAGGTGCTTGCACCGTTTGTTGAAGAGGCACTGCAGACAGCCGACGAGCAAGGTGCAAAAATCAATGCCGTGGCACTGAGCAGCGGCCCTGGTTCCTACACAAGCCTGCGCATAGCATCATCGACTGCAAAAGGCGTGTGCTATGGGCGCAACATACCGCTCATTGCCATACCCACAACGGCTGTGATGAGCGTGCCGGTACTGCTTCGCGAGGAGATTGAGGAGAACGCATTGCTGTGCCCTATGATTGATGCGCGCCGCAACGAGGTCTATGCCACCATATATGACCGCGCACTGGGCGTGGTAAAGCCCACACATGCCGAGGTGGTGACCGAGGAGAGCTACAAGGAGCTGCTCGACAAGCAGCCCGTCTACTTCTTTGGCAACGGAGCCGAGAAGTGCAGCAAAATCATAACTCACCCCAACGCGCGTTTCCTCACCGCACACCGCGATGCATTGGCAAAGAACATGATGCCGCTTGCCGAGAGAGCCTGGTTCAACGAACAGTTCGAGGATATTGCCTATTTCGAGCCATTCTACCTGAAGAACTTCATTGCAACCAAGCCAAAGGAACTTTTGAAGAACAGTTAAACGATATACCGCTATGATGGAATACAATACCAAACAGAAAAGGCTTCCGTTACCCGAATACGGACGCTCGGTACAGAAGATGGTGGACCACGCGCTCACCATCGAGAACAGGGAAGAGCGCCAGCAGTGCGCCGAGACCATCGTGCGCATCATGCGTAGCATGTTCCCCGACCTGCCCGACCAGGAGCGAAAGCTCTGGGACCACCTGGCCATAATGTCGGAGTTCAAGCTCGACATTGACTACCCATGCGAGGTTATAAAGCCCGAGGAGTTCCACGTCGCCCCCGAGCGCATCCCCTACCGCAACAGCGAGATAAGGAACAGGCACTACGGCCGCATTGTCGAGGAGATGATTGCCCATGCCATGACACTTGAGGAGGGAGAGGAGAGGAACTGCTTCGTAGAGCTCATACTCATACAGATGAAAAAGAACTACATCGCATGGAACAAGGACGGTGTGGAGGACAGGAAGATTATAGAGGACTTCAGATACTACACCCGCGGCGCCATAGACATCGCCGACAGGGAGATAAGGCTCAACCAGAACAACGGCGCGCGCAGCTACAACAACAAGCGCAGCAACAATAACAACAAGAAGAACTTCAAACGCAAATTCTAAGACAACGAGAATATGGCTTCATTCATTATAGAAGGCGGACACAGACTGCACGGCGAGATTACACCGCAGGGAGCAAAGAACGAGGTGCTGCAGGAGATATGCGCCACCCTGCTCACAAGCGAGAAGGTGACAATTGAGAACATCCCCGACATTGCCGACGTGAACAACCTCATAAACCAGCTCATAAACATGGGCGTATCGGTGACACGCAACGGTGTAGGATGCTTCACATTCCAGGCCGACAACATAAACCTCGACTACATTGAGAGCGAGGAGTACATAAACGGCTGTTCAAGGCTGCGTGGTTCGGTAATGTTCATCGGCCCGCTCCTGGGACGATATGGCAAGGCCACCATGTCCGAGCCCGGCGGTGACAAAATCGGCCGTCGCCGATTGGACACACATATCATAGGTTTGCAGAAACTTGGAGCGCAGTTCTCTTTCGACACCGAGAAGAGAGTGTACCGCATGCAGGCCGAAAAGCTCAAGGGTTGCCACATGCTGCTCGATGAGGCTTCGGTGACAGGTACTGCCAACATAATTATGGCAGCCGTGCTTGCCGAGGGCACTACAACCATCTACAATGCTGCCTGCGAACCATACATACAGCAGCTGTGCAAAATGCTCAACAAGATGGGAGCAAGGATTTCCGGTATCGCCAGCAACCTGTTGACAATTGAAGGTGTGGAATCACTTGGCGGATGCACCCACCGCGCACTGCCCGACATGATTGAGGTGGGCAGTTTCATAGGCATGGCTGCGATGACACAGAGTGAGCTCACGATAAAGAACGTCTCGTTCGAGAACTTGGGAATCATCCCCGAGAGTTTCCGCCGTCTGGGCATAAAGTTCGAGCAGAGAGGCGACGATATCTACATCCCTTCACAGGAGCACTATGAGATTGACTCGTTCATCGACGGCTCAATCATGAACATAAGCGATGCGCCGTGGCCGGGACTGACACCGGACCTTTTGAGCGTGTTGCTTGTCACTGCAATACAGGCAAAGGGCAGCGTGCTCATTCACCAGAAGATGTTCGAGAGCCGCCTCTTCTTTGTAGACAAGCTCATTGACATGGGTGCGCAGATTATCCTTTGCGACCCGCACCGTGCAGTGGTCATAGGCCACGACCGACGCTTCACGCTGAAGCCGCGCGCAATGAGCTCGCCCGATATCAGGGCCGGTATTGCCCTGCTCATTGCGGCAATGAGCGCCGACGGTGTAAGCCGCATAGACAACATTGAGCAGATAGACCGAGGATACCAGAACCTTGAGGAGAGACTGAACCAGATTGGAGCAA
Source organism: Bacteroidaceae bacterium (assembly GCA_045654885.1). GTDB lineage: Bacteria > Bacteroidota > Bacteroidia > Bacteroidales > Bacteroidaceae > HGM04593. The sequence continues at coordinate 6,802 of JAZOOF010000056.1, read as the reverse complement.
AGATAACACGTTCATAAGAGACCACAGACATATGCTCAAGAAAGAGGATTTCGTGTACTTCGGCAAGTTCCTGAAGCCACACGGCACAAAAGGAGAGATTGGACTGCAAGGCGACACCTTTACGCTTGACGACGGTTGCGACTTCGTAGCCTGCGACATCGACGGCATATTGGTACCGTTCTTCTTTGAGTCGGTACGTCAAAAGAGCAACGACACGCTCATCGTCAAAGTTGAACGCATGGAGAATGCCGAGGAGGTGCGCTATCTCACCAACCGCGAGGCATTCATTCCACGCAAATGGGTAGAGGAGAGCGAGGAGGTTTCATTGGGTTATTTCATAGGCTTCACGGCAACAGACAGGACACTGGGACACATCGGTGAGATAGTAGACATTGATGACAGCACAATGAACACCCTGTTTGTGGTGGAGAACGATGGCGAGGAGATACTGATTCCTGCACAGGAGGAGCTCATTGCCGACATCGACCACGACGGACAGACCATAACATTCGACCTGCCCGAGGGTCTTGTATCCCTTTAAACAGTTTCAAACACAGACACCACATGGAAAAAAGAGGTTTCAAAAGCAGGCTTCTACGCAAGTATCGCCTTACAATACATAACGTAAACAAGCCGGACAGCGTACGCGGGTTCTACACATCGCCGATATTGCTTATACTGTCGCTCTTCATTGCGTTCATGCTTGTTGCCGGTGTGCTGTACCTTGTGGTAATATACACCCCTGTAGGGAGCATGCTGCCAGGCTACGTGAACAAGGTCGAAAAGGACAAGATTGTCACCAACAGCCTGCGGGTGGACTCGCTTATGCACGAGATTGAAAAGCAGGATGCCTACCTTGCGAACATACGCGCGATAATGGACGGCGACATAACACTCGACTCACTAAAGAACTCGCCACAGCCTGTATCGGGCAACGATTTCTCAGTAGAGACAACGGAGCTTGAAGCCGAATTTGTAAAAAACTGGGAGGAGCGCGAGAGATACAACCTGACATCGCAGGCAGCCAGCGTTGCCGCACTGCAGGAGCTTAACCTTTTCCGCCCCACGAAAGGCGAGATAATGAGGAGGTTCGACCCAAGCAACGGACACTACGGTGTTGACATTGCAGAGATTGCAGGAGAGAACGTAATGGCCATACACGACGGTATAGTGGTATTCAGCGACTACACAGCAAACGACGGCTACAGTATAGTGCTGCAGCACCGCGAGAACCTTATATCGATATACCGCAACTGCTACCGCCTGCTAAAGCAGGTGGGCGACAAGGTCTATGGCGGCGAGGTGATTGGCACGCTGAGCGACGGTTCGGGCGTGGAGAACGGAAAGAAAAACTTCCTGCACCTGGAGCTGTGGCACAGGAGCAAGCCGCTCGACCCCAACATCTACATAGCATTCTGATTTTTAAAAGTTTATAACGACAGATAAAGATGAACGAGACAAAGAAAAGGAGCATTGCCATACTGGGCTCAACAGGTTCCATTGGAACACAGACGCTGCAGGTGGTGGAGGAGCACCCCGACAAGTTCGAAGTCTATGCAATAACAGCAAACACACGTGTCGACGAACTCATACAGCAGGCGCGCAAATTCATGCCCGAGGCTGTGGTCATTGCCGACGAGAGCAAATACACACAACTGAAGGAGGCGCTTGCCGACCTGCCCATAAAGGTGTATGGCGGCTATGAGTCAATATGCCAGATTGTGGAATCGAAGCCCATTGACATTGTGGTTACTGCAATGGTCGGTTTCTCGGGCCTGCGCCCCACAATCAATGCCATAAAGGCAGGCAAGGCCATAGCACTTGCCAACAAGGAGACAATGGTTGTTGCCGGCGAGCTGATAAACGGGCTGGCAATGAAGCACAGGACACCCATCCTGCCCGTCGACTCGGAGCACTCGGCAATCTTCCAGTGCCTTGCCGGCGAGATGAACAACAGGGTGGAGAAACTTATTCTCACGGCATCGGGCGGCCCGTTCCGCACATTCACAAAAGAGCAACTGGAGCATGTCACTGTACAGCAGGCGCTCAAGCACCCCAACTGGAGCATGGGTGCCAAAATAACCATCGACTCGGCTTCCATGATGAACAAGGGTTTCGAGGTGATGGAGGCAAAGTGGCTGTTCGGTGTTGGAGCCGAGGACATTGAGGTGGTGGTTCACCCGCAGTCGGTAATCCACTCGATGGTACAGTTTGGAGACGGTGCCATCAAGGCGCAGTTGGGCACCCCCGACATGCGCCTGCCAATCATGTATGCACTCACCTACCCCACACGCCTCTCGTCGTCGTTCGAGCGAATCGACTGGAACACCTTGAAGGAGCTCACATTCGAGAAACCTGACCTTGAACTTTTCCCCAATCTGCAGCATGCCTACACAGCGATTGCCCAGGGTGGCAACATCCCTTGCGTGGTAAATGCGGCAAACGAGATTTGTGTTGCGGCATTCCTTGAGGAGCGCATAAAGTTCACCGACATGCCAAAGCTCATTGCACGCGCAATGGAGAAGGCGACATACATACTTAAACCGACGCTCGATGACTACCTTGAGACTGACAAGGAGATTAGAGCATTGGTAAAAAGTTGGATTTGACTTTAGGAATAGAAATAAAAAACTACTTATACACTATGGAAATATTTTTTATACGCGCACTGCAGCTCATTCTGGCATTGAGCCTGCTGGTGCTTGTCCACGAGTTCGGTCATTTTCTTTTTGCAAGACTCTTCAAGGTAAGGGTCGAGAAGTTCTATCTCTTCTTTGACTGGAAGTTCTCGCTCTTCAAATGGAAACCGAAGAACAGCGACACGGAGTATGGTATCGGCTGGGTGCCCCTTGGAGGCTACTGCAAGATTGCAGGCATGATTGACGAGTCAATGGATACCGAGCAGATGAACAAGCCCGCCGAGGATTGGGAGTACCGCTCGAAACCGGCATGGCAGCGACTGCTCATCATCGTGGGCGGTGTAATGTTCAACCTTATACTTGCAATATTCATCTATGCCATGGTGCTGTTCGCCTGGGGCGAATCGCACACCGATCTGCACTCGATGAAGAACGGTCTTGTCTTCAACGAGACAGCACAGGAGATTGGTTTCCGCAATGGCGATATCATAATAAAGGCCGATGGCGAGGAACTGCACAAGCTCCATCACGACAAGGTGCGTGCAGCAAACATCTTCCGCGACATCTGCAATGCCAATGAGATTACCGTGTTGCGCGAGGGCAAGGAGATTGCCATTGCAATACCCGACACCCTTGGACTGCTGAACATGAACAACAAGGGTGGCCTGTTCCTGCAGGAGAGAATCCTGCCAATCATCGACAGCGTCGATGTAAACAGTGCCGGTGCCCTCGCAGGCATTGCCAAGGGCGACAGAATCACCGCAGTCGATGGAAAGAGCATTGACTCATGGACCGATTTCAAGAAGGCTCTTGCCGGCCTCAAGGAGCAGGAAAAGCACAATTTTGACATTGAGGTTATGCGCGACAGCGCCATCACATTGCCCGTGAATGTAGACAGCACATTCATTGTAGGCCTGATACCAATCCTAAACGACTACCCTCTCGTGCACAGCGACTATGGTTTCTTTGCATCATTCCCCGCCGGCATATCATTCGGTTTCGATGTTCTCCGCGGATATGTAAGCGATTTCAAATATGTATTCACCAGCGACGGAGCAAAGTCGGTGGGCATGTTCGCATCCATTGGCAGCCTCTTCCCCGCAACATGGGATTGGCATGAGTTCTGGTTGATGACAGCGTTCCTCTCAATCATACTCGCTTTCATGAACATCCTGCCAATTCCGGCACTCGACGGCGGACACGCGGTGTTCCTGCTCTTTGAAATCATCACCGGCAAGCAGCCAAGTGACAAGTTCATGGAGCGCGCGCAGATGATTGGCATGCTGCTGCTCCTTGGTCTGTTCGTGCTGGCGACATACAACGACCTTATGAAATTCGTATTCTGATATGATTAGAAAAGCATTATACATTGTATTGGCTGCAACCATGGCATCGTGCGGCACCACAAGGAACAAGATGGGCACAAGCACTGCCGACATTGCAACCGATGGAGCAACAACTGTTACAACGGTGAAGAAGATGGAGGCAGATGGCGCATTTTGGGGACGACTGCTGAGCGAGGCCTGCAGGGAGATGGACAAGGAGAACATCTGTATCTCCCCATTGAGTGCACAGTTTGCAATGGCCATGGTTGCCAATGGCGCCGAGGGTAAGACAAAGACAGAGATTCTCGATGTCATGCAACTTGGCAACGATTTCAACGCAAATGGCAGGAAATTCATTGACAACCTAAGCCTTGAAGAGAAATACGACTACATCAACTGTGAGGTAAGGACTGCTAACTCCATTTGGATAAAAGAGAAGTTCGATGTCAAGCAGGAGTTCATTGACAAAAACAACACCTGTTTCGATGCGCTTGTGGAGAAAGCAGAATTCAATGACAACACCGTAAAGCGCATAAACGAATGGTGCAGCGAGAATACCAACGGCAAAATACCGTCAATTCTTGACTCATTCGACAATAGCGACAGAATGATACTTCTTAACGCACTATATTTCAAGGCACAATGGCTAAAACAGTTCAAAGAGGCAAACACAACAACCCGGACATTTACCACTGAAAAGGGCGATGAGGTGGAAGTCCCTATGATGATGATGCGCTACAACGAACAGTGCTACAAGGACGACACCCTGTCAATGGTTGCCAAGAGATACGAAAGCATCAACGGACATGTAATGTTGCTTGTGCTTCCCAATGAAGGTGTGGGATGCGACGTTGCAGCAGAACTCCTTGCAAGTAATTTTGACACATACCTTGGCAAATTAGAGACATGCGACCTCACACTGTCACTGCCCAAATTCAAGACAGATTTCAGCGGCAGCCTCAAGCATATCCTCGCCGACCTTGGCATTAAAAGAGCCTTTGGCAGCAATGCGCAATTCGGTGGAATATCGGATGAGGCGCTCTGCATCAGTGACATCGTACAGAAGACATATATAAATGTAAATGAGAAGGGCACAGAAGCGGCTGCCGTTACAATGGGAAGAGCCGGAGCACTCTCAATGAGACCGCCAAAGATTGAAATCATAACCTTTGACCGTCCTTTCATCTATGTGATAATAGACAGCAATAACAACGTGCTGTTCGCCGGCAAGGTGGGTAATCCCAATGAAAAATAAAAACATAACAATATGAAACGCATTTTAGGAACACTGCTTTTGTTGCTCATTGTGGCAACAGGCTTTGCAAAGCCAAAGTACATTTTCTACTTCATAGGTGACGGTATGGGACCTTCGCACATACTTGCCACAGAGCTCTATCTGGGCGAACTGCAGGGAGTGATTGGCCGCCCGCAGAAACTGGTCTTCACACAGTTCCCCGAGAGTGCCTTTGTCACCACCTTCTCGGCAAGCAACGGAGTGACCGACTCGGCAGCTTCGGGCACAGCACTCTCAACCGGTTACAAGACAAACAACGGCCGCATTGGAAAGGACGCCGAGGGCAACGATGTCTACAGTGTTGCACTCCATGCCAAGAACAGCGGCATGGCAGTGGGCATTGCCACCACCGTGTGCATCAACCACGCTACCCCATCGGCATTCTATGCCCACAACGTAGACCGCAACAACTATAACGAGATTGCACAGTGGATGCTGGAGGCCGGCTATGACTTCTATGCCGGCGGTGACGCAAAGTGCACCGCAGAACAGCGCAGTGACCTCTACGGCAGAGCCGAGAAGCAGGGCTATGCCATTGCACGCGGATATGACGACTACATGGCAAAGGCGGAGAAGGCAGAGAAGATGATGCTCTACCAGAAGAACGTTGCCGAGGAGGTTCCTTATGCCATTGACCGCACTACCGACGACCTGACACTTGCACAGATTACAAAGGCCGGAATAGATTTCCTTAGCAAGAAGAGCAAGAAGGATGGTTTCTTCATGATGGTAGAGGGCGGAAAGATTGACTACGCAGCGCACAGGGATGATGCGGCCACAGTGATTCACGAGGTGCTCGACTTCAACGCAGCCATTGCCGAAGCCTACGAGTTCTACAAGAAGCACAAGGACGAGACACTCATCATTGTTACAGCCGACCACGAGACAGGCGGTATTGTTCTTGGCTACACCGGCGAGTACAAGCTCAACCTTAAAGTGCTTGAGTCGCAGAAGGTGAGCGTCGACAACCTTGTTGCTATGCTCGAAGGTCTAAAGGAGACAACATGGGGCGAGGTTACGCGTATGGTAAAGGAGAACGTAGGTGTTGAACCACGCGACAAGCACAATGCCGACGAGAGCGTGACAATGACCGGCAAGCTTGCAACCAAAATTGCATACGACGCCGTCTACGACCTTAACCGCAAGGCGCTCATCTCATGGGCAAGCGGCAACCACTCGGGCACATTCGTTCCCCTGTTTGCCATTGGCGAGGAGGCCGATGAGTTCAACGGAGTCATTGACAACACCGACATTCCCATGATAATGAAACACTTCTTTGTTGACAAGAAATTGAAAGGGAAATATTGCGGCAAAAGAAAGTAAGCCATCGGAACAGGACAACACAAAAATATCCTCACGCGACGCGTGAGGATATTTTTATATATAATGACAATTACTATTTAGGTTCACCTGCAAAAGTTGGGGGGCTGATATAAAAATATTATCTTCGCATAGTTAAAATAAGTACTATGCAGGACGAAAAAATACTACTGGAATTAGCCCGTTTGATATTGCCATCAGGTTTCATTGAAAACTTCAAGATT
>JAZOOF010000055.1:0-36295 GCA_045654885.1 Bacteroidaceae bacterium | reverse complement strand
TTAGGAAATGATTTATCCCATTTCGACATTTTTTCGATGATAATTTAATGCCAAAAACAGGACTGTTTTAAGGTTATTACTCTCAAATCCTATTGAAGTTCAGCGTTTTCAGTTATTTATGTGAGATTTTTATATTGAGATATACAATTTTGCAGAAAAATAGTTATCATTGCATTATAAATATTACAAGAATGAAAAAGATACTGTTCACCCTACTATTGCTTTCCATGCCTATCATGACAAAGGCAACCGGACAGATGGCCGAAAGCCTGCTGATGAATGGTAAATACTGGCAACTCTATTACTGCCCGATAGAAACTAACCGGGAACTGAGTGAAAAAATAGCAAAAGCTATTGAGTCACTGCCCGAAACGATAACCGAGGACAGCATTGAATGGGAAATATCACACACCAGCGATTTATGGAGGAACTACATTGCAGAATGGGAAATCAAGGAGAACAAATTATATCTGCGTGAAGTCGGGGTACAATATTTCCGGGAAACGGAAGATTTTTGCGAATGGAGTTTTTTCGCTTTGGACGAAGAGACACTCAAGGATATTTTTGCACCATATTACACAGCAGAGGGTATATGCGCATCGTGGTTCTGCGACACCATGCGAGCAGGCAGAGGCGAAGAGATATTATATGAGCATATGGCCTTTGCAAGGCACAATGAGAATGAATGCCTAATAGTTGTCGACAACGGAATTGTCAAAGAGATAACCCAGTACAACAATTACTACAAAGAAGGGGTAACACCATTTGATTTTTGCAAGGCATTGGCCGAGAATTTTCCTTGGGAAAAATTTCCCGAATATGAAGAGACACGTTTCTTCTTGTGGTTCAGCGATTACAGGATTGATGAGAACGGCATACTACAGGATTGCAATGTGCAATGCCTAAGACCAGATGAGTATGAATCAATGTCTCAGGATTCTCCATTAATAATGGCCGTCAAGGCTGTATTGAAGGATTTGAAGCCCTGGCCGGTATGGTACATTAACGGTAAATTTGAGACAAGATACCTTAATCGGACTTTCCCCTTAAAGAAAGGAACCAAAGCCCCGGATGACAAATTGGGGAATTTAAAAAAATGGACACACTAAAAAGCCTTACATCATCACAGCCCTGTAGCAGCCGCCGGCAACGGCCTTGACAAGGCCTTTCATCTCCATTTCAAAAAGCAGGGGCAGCAGCTTGTTAATTGGAATGTTCAACTGCATAACCATCTGATTTACCTGCAATCCGTCGCTATTCTCGCGCAGTGCGGTCATTACAGCTGTTTCTTCGGGCGAGAGGTTGGGGAACAGTTCGGTCTGCAACTCTTCGGCACTCTTTTTTGCGGTGGTGGTCTCCCAATTCATTGCCTCGACGAAGTCGTAGGCGCTTGTTATGAGCGCAGCCCTGTTGCGACTCACGAGTTCGTTGCAGCCCTGTGAATACTGGTCGTTCACACGACCGGGGAAGGCAAAACAGTCGCGGTCGTAACCCAATGCCAACGAAGCAGTGACAAGCGAGCCGCCCTTTGATGCCGACTCCACGACAACCGTGGCATCGGCCATGCCGGCAACGATTCTGTTGCGTTGCAAAAAATTTGATGGGAACGGCTCCATTCCGCTCATGAACTCGGTGAGCAGGCCGCCGTTATCAAGCATCTGCTTTGCCGTGGCGCGGTGGGCGCCGGGATATATGCGGTCAAGACCATGCGCCATCACTCCAATGGTCGGCAAGCCGGCTTTCAGTGCCGCGCGATGGGCGCAGACATCAATACCGTATGCAAGACCACTAACAATGAGCGTTCCGGGAGCAAAGCGTGCCAGGTCGGCAACGAAATTCTCGCACAATGCCTTGCCATACTCGCTTGCATGGCGGGTGCCCACAATGGAAACAATGCGGCGGGCATTGAGGTCGGCATTACCGAGCGAGTGCAGCACCAAAGGAGCATCGGCACACTCGGCAAGACGGCAGGGATACTCCCCGTCGCCATAACAGATGAGTTTAATGCCTTTTGACTCAATGAACTCCATCTCCTTCTCGGCATGCTCCACAAGCGAGCGGTCGCAGAGCAACTGACGCAGACGGGGCGAGGCCTCGGGCACAACATCGCCGATATTATCGCCATTCTCAAGCAGTTCCTTTGCACTGCCTACGGTTTCAATGAGTTCCCTTATAAGAGCAAGTTGCGGCACCTGCACCCTTGAGAGTGCAAGCATCGCAACCTGTTCATTTAATATATTTGCAGCCACAGCTGTTATTTCAAGATATCGCAGAAGGTAGCGTCCTTCACATATTTGGCGAACTCAAGGTCACCCATAGCCTTCTTTGCCAATGCGGGGTCGAGCTCAACAGCCTTCTTAAGGCCATCATACACAAAGCCTACGTTTGATGTGCGTGCACCAAGGACAGCCTTGATATAGTAGGTCATTGCATCGGGTGTCTCCATAGCCTCAAGAGTCTCACGTGCGGCAACGTAGTTCTTGTTGAGTACCTGAGCAAGCAATGCACTGTTTGTGTTCTTGCCCTTGAGCAGTGCTGCTGCACGGCCATACTCGCCCTGTGCGATGTAGAGGTTACCGAGAGCCTCGTCACCGGCCTTTGCATCGGCGCCCTTTGTCATATAACCCTCAGCCTCGGCAACATTACCCTGGAGCAACTCCAGATAACCAAGGTTAACCATCACCTCGGGAGCGCTCTTTGCAACATTCTCGGCCTTTGCAAAATAGCTTGCCGCTGTGCTATAGTCGCCATTGTTGTAAGCCATTACACCAAGGTTGTTGTATGCACGGTAATCGTTGGGATAGAGCTTGATTGCTGTGTTGAAGATATCGGTCTGCTCGGCCTCGTTCTCGGTAAGGATTGACGAGTAGAGAATCTCCTCGAGTGAGAGAACTGAAGGGTCGGCTGCATACTGAGCCTTAATCTGGTCGTCGGAACGGCCTATAATCTGGTAGTTCAATGTAACACGTGCACGGCGCAGCTTTGGCAGAATTTCATCGGCAAGCTCGGCATATACCGAAGAGATGTTCTTTATCTGCTGCTCACGCTCCTCGGGGTCGTTGTACATAGAGAGCAGACGGAGGATAAGCTCCTTATCGGGGAGGTTGGACTTTGAGACAAGTTCCTTGAAGCCTTCCCAGTCCTCGGCAGTGTACTCACTGTCGACATAACCGTCGAGCTTTGCCTTCTTGAGCTCTTTCTTCATCTGCTTTGCTGTGTTCATCTCGCGTACAACTGCAATACCGTCATTGAGCATAACACCACCGTCGGGCGATGCGTATGCCGACACCTTGATTTCATCGAGCACCTTGTTCTCGTAGTCGGTTGCAACATCCTTGAGCGCAGCGCGGAACTCCTCCATCTCGGTGCTATTGAGCTCCGAAGCGCGGAGGTTAGCCTGCTGTATAAGGAACATGATGTTTGCCTCCTTGGCCTGCTTGATGACACGCTGGAAAGCATCCTCGCCCACTGCAATGTTTGCAGTAGCCGCTGTCTGGCGATAGAGCTGCGATGTAGCAATGCAGCCATCGGCAACCTTCACCTCGGGGATGGTCTTTGTCTTCTTGCCCTTGTTGATGACAAAACGCAGATAGAGCTCGGCATCCTCCATTGCAGGGATATAATCGTACTGAACCTTCATCTTGAAACTGCCGCCATTGTCGTATGAAATGGCACGGTCATTGCCGCGTACCTTCTCGCCCTGGAATGTAACAGGCTCCGACATGGCCTCGCCGCCCTCGTACTTGAGCACAGGAGTAATTGTCAATACAGACTTCTTATTAAAGAACTTGGCGGGGAAGCGACCATCGATGGTAGCAGGGATTTCACTGCCAACAACCTCCAGCACACCGGGAGTTACGGTAAAGAACTCCGACTTCATACTCTTCATCTTTGAGCTGCATGAGCTCAACATAACAGCTGCCATAACAAGCAGCAAAGAAAATTTTTTCAACATCAAAATATAATTTATTGTTTCGTTTTGTCGTACTCCGCGCGTGCGCGGCCATAATGTCTGCAAAGTTAACGCGACAAATCCAATTATCAAAAAAAGAGTGGCACACAAAGCTCTTATTTTACATTTTTTGTGTTTTGCGGTTACGTGGATGGTGAAGGACTATCTCTTCGCGCAGGCGTGTGCTGTCTATGTGGGCATAGATTTCGGTGGTGGAGATGCTCTCGTGTCCAAGCATAACCTGTATGACGCGCAGGTTGGCACCACCCTCAAGCAAGTGAGTGGCAAAGGAGTGACGGAAGGTATGCGGGCTCACGGTTTTGTTTATGCCCACCCGCTCCACAAATTCCTTTATGTGATGGAAAACTGTTATGCGCGAGAGCGGTTTCTTCAAACGTTCGCTGATGAAGACATAATCCTCGAAGCCCGGTTTTATGGAAATCCTGTTACGGTCCTCAAAATAGGCCTCAAGTTCGGCAATGGCACGCGGCGATATGGGCACAAGGCGCTGCTTGCCACCCTTGCCTGTAACACGTATGAACTGCTCCTTGAGATAGAGGTCGGACATGCGAAGCGAGCAAAGCTCCGACACACGGAGGCCACAGCTGTAGAGAACCTCGATGATTGCCCTGTTTCTTTGCCCCTCGCACGTGGCAAGGTCTATTGCGTTTATTATGTCGTCAATCTCCTGCAGGGTAAGCACATCGGGCAGGCGCATGCCTATTTTTGGCGAGCGCAGCTGCGCTGTAGGGTCACTGCCGATATAGCCGTCCAGTTTAAGAAAACCATAGAATGAGCGCAGCGACGATATTATGCGTGCCTGCGAGCGTGCATTCACACCCACATCGGCCATCGCAGAGAGGAACTCGCGCAAATCGTCGAGCGTAACGGCGAGCAGGCGGTCTACATTGCCAAAGAATGACAGCAGCTTATTGACATCGCCGATGTAGGCCTCGACGGTGTTGGGCTGCAGCGACTTCTCAAGCTGCAGATAGATGCGGTAACGCATCAGTGGCGATTGGGTACTCCTGTTCATTGGCGGCAATGTTTTCCACAGGCGAAGGTACAAAAAAAGGGCATTGGTATTGACTTTGCACAATGAAATAATTACCTTTATGGCACCAAAAACAGAACAGTCATGAAAAAGAGTCTATTCGCGGCAATATTTGCCATTGCAGCAATGGTGCTGTCATCGCTCGCCACACCGTGCCGGGCACAGGTAATTAACCCTGAGAGAATGGAGGAGTTCGAGAAGAACAATGTGCTTCCTGTTGCAGAACAGATGCCCGAATTCCCCGGAGGGATGTCAGCCTTGACGGAGTATCTGAAGGATGAAATACGCTACCCCAAAGAGTGCCGCGACGCGGGAATTGAAGGCAAGGCCTATATAATTTTTGTCGTAAAGAAAAACGGCAAAATAGGGGATTTTGAAATTGCACGCAGCACCGGAAACGAGCTGTTGGACAAAGAGGCAATGCGTGTGGTAAAGAAGATGCCCAGATGGAAGCCCGGCATGGACAAAGGCAAGAAAGTGAATGTGCTGTTTGCCCTGCCAATAAGTTTTAAGTTAAGATAACGCGATTCAACAGGGATTTCCGTCATTTGTTTGTATCTTTGAGGTAGCCCTCCAAGATACTTTCGTTCGTTTTGAAAAATATTGAAGTAAACTTCATATTTCTCACTCACTTATTCGTATCTTTATTGTATCTTCGCAGTTTGAAACAAGAACTGAACGCAAAATGAGCCTCACTACACCACTCGACCAGTACATTGCCGACCACAGCAGCCCCGAAGGCGACTACCTCTACAGGCTGTTCCGTGCCACTCATGTCGAGATTCTGGCACCGCAGATGGCATCGGGCCACATACAGGGGCGCCTGCTCAAATTCCTTGTAAAGATGATTCGTCCGCATAGGATACTGGAGATTGGCACGTTCACCGGCTATTCGGGACTATGCATGGCCGAGGGACTTGACGAGGGAGGCAAGCTCTACACCTTTGAGGTTGAGGACGAACTGGAGGATTTCACCCGCCGCTGGATTGACGGTTCACCCTATGCCGACAAGATTGAGTTCATCATCGGCAATGCACTTGAGATTGTGCCTACACTGGGCGAGACGTTCGACCTCGTGTTCATGGACGGCAACAAGCGCGAGTACATAAAGTATTACGAGATGGCCATAGAATACCTGAACGATGGCGGTTGGATTCTGGCCGACAACACCCTGTGGGACGGGCATGTGATTGACCCCACGAGACAGGATGCACAGACAAACGGTGTGAGGGCTTTCAACGACCTGATACGCAATGACGAGCGTGTTGAGGTGGTTATTCTGCCATTGCGCGACGGACTTACGATAATAAGAAAGAAATAGAACAGAGCATTTCTTGTCATACTGAGCAAAGCGAAGTATCTGTTTCGCACTCCTTCCTGTTCATCAGGATGACAACTGCAACATGCTTGTTCCTTTATTACACAGAATTAAACAGAAAATCATATGGACAGTACAAGACAGAACAAGATTTCACGCCTTATTCAAAAAGAGTTGAGCGAGATACTGCTCAGATTACAGAAGGAGACACGCGGTATTATGGTGTCGGTTAGCGCAGTACGCGTGAGCCCCGACCTTGGCATTGCAAAGGCCTATTTGAGCGTGTTCCCATCGGAGAAGGGCAACGAGGTTGTAGAGCACCTCAACACAAACATCAAGGCCATCCGTTTCGAGCTTGGCAACAAGGTGCGTCACCAGTTGCGCATCATCCCCGAGATTAAGTTCTACATCGACGACTCGCTCGATTACATTGAGAACATCGACAGGCTGTTGAGAGATTAACAGCACACACCAGTCGCCCGCCCAGTGGCGGGACAAGACAACAATGCCGATATTTCACAGCCCCATGAACCTGTCGCTATACATTGCAGGCCGTTATCTCTTTTCAAAGAAGAGCCACCAGGTGATAAACATCATCTCGGGAGTGGCCATTGCCGGCATAGCCCTTGCCACAGCGGCAATGGTTTGTGTATTGTCGGTCTTCAACGGTTTCCAAGGCATTGTTGCAGAGCAATTCTCGGCCTTCGATGCCGACATAAGGATAACAGCTGCAAGCGGAAAGGTGATAACAACCGACGCACAGGAGATAACCTCCCTGGCACAGCTGCCACAGATTGAGGCACAATCGTTCTCCATTGAAGGAAAGGCCATGGCAGGCATTGGCAACAGCCAGGCGATGGTAACCATTAAAGGAGTGGATGAGAACTTTGCTTCACTAACCGACATACGAAGGGCTCTGTATGGCCCGGGGGAATTCATACTGAACGACGGAGTGAACAACTATGCCGTGCTTGGCGGCGGCCTTACAGGAATACTGGACTGCGGTGTGATGTTCACTGAACCGCTCAGCATCTACGCACCGAACACACAGGGAAACCTGAACCTCACTATCCCGGCAAGAAACTTCAAGAAGGGCGAACTCTTTTCGTCGGGACTGGTGTTCGTGCTGAACCAGCCCGAATATGACAATGCATACATCATCACATCGGACAAGTTTGCACGCGACATATTCGGCCGCAAGGAGGGTGAAGCAACATCGATGGAGCTGAAGCTGAAGAGCGATGCCAATGTGGCAAAGACAAAGAGGGAGATTGAGAAGCTCCTTGGCAGCGGATACGTTGTGCAGGACCGCTATGAGCAGCAGGAGAGCGTGTACAAGGTTATGCAGATTGAGAAGATGATTTCCTACATTTTCCTCACCTTCATATTGATGGTGGCCTGCTTCAACATCATCGGTTCACTGGCCATGCTCATCATTGAAAAGCGCGAGAACATGAAGACCCTGCGCAGCATGGGAGCCGAGAGCAAGACCATTGCAAACATTTTTGTCTTTGAAGGAGCCATAATATCGGCATTCGGTGCACTTATAGGTATTGTGACAGGAGTTGCACTGAGCCTTGCACAGCAGCACTTCGGGCTCATTTCATTGGGAGACGGAGCTATGATTGTGGACAGCTACCCGGTTGTCATTATCCCCGGCGATGTTGCAATAACATTCTTTACTGTAATTGCCGTAGGATTCCTTACCGTATGGCTGCCGGTAAAGGCACTCACAAAAAAGTATATCTGAATTTCCATTTAACCTGAGTTCGATATAAGAATTTATACTAAAATTAGCGTATTTTGTCATCTCGAACGTATGTGAGAGATCTCTTATTTTACGATTTTTTGAGATCCCTCGTCGCTACGCTCTGTCGGGATGACAGGTTCGCGATTTGATTTAGCTTATATCGAACTCACGTTATTTAAGAGACTATTATCCCACGCACCTTGTCATACTGAGCGAAGCGAAGCATCTCTTTTGAACATCGATTGGGTCCCTTCACATTTCATGGCAGACTGTCTTTATTTTTTCGGCGGGATGAACTTTCGTGTTTACCTTATTTAAACAAGCACCACATTCTTTACCTCGACAGGATAGTTGAGGAACAGCGATGCCCTGTCGCCGAAATTGCCGCCAGCCTCGGTGGTACAAAACAGCGTTGTACCACCCTTTGTGCAGAGCGCATCCATCTCGGGGTGACGGCGCAGATAGTCCTTCAGCGAAGCCGCCACAGCAGCGCCCTGCGTGACGAGTGTAATGCCCTCGGGGGTGTACTTTCTTATCTTCTCCAAAAGAATGGGATAGTGTGTGCAACCCAGTATTATTGTATCAATCTCCGGGTCGCGCGAAAGGAGATTGTCTATGTGGCGCTTTACAAAATAGTCGGCGCCGTCACACGCAAATTCATTGGTCTCCACAAGCGGCACCCACATTGGGCAGGCCTCGCCCGTAACCTCAATTTCGGGGAAGAGCTTACGTATTTCGAGCGGATACGACAGTGACTTTATCGTACCCTCTGTTGCCAGCACACCAATATGGCGGCTCTTGGTAATATCGCCCACACACTCCACTGTGGGACGTATTATGCCCAACACGCGACGGTTGGGGTCGCACAAAGGTATATCGATCTGTTGGATTGTGCGCAGGGCCTTGGCCGATGCAGTGTTGCAGGCAAGAATCACCAATTGGCAACCTTGACGGAAGAGATACTCCACTGCCTGGCGGGTAAATTCGTACACCACGTCGAACGAGCGTGTACCATAGGGGGTACGTGCATTGTCGCCCAGGTAGATATAGTCATACTGTGGCAGCAGTTTCTTTATTTCGTCATAGATTGTGAGACCGCCATAGCCCGAGTCGAACACTCCAATTGGGCCGGCCTCCTTTGAAAGTTGCACGAATTTATCCATAATATTACTGTTTTATCAATTCATGGCACCGTTTTCAACAGTGACATCCTCAACTACCTCTACACTCCCAGTTTCTTTCACATTCCCTACCTCATCGGTCACAACGGCCCCGTCAACAACATCTTCCGTGATTGCAGCCTCAGTTTCAGGAATAAGAATGGTTTCTTCGACACTCTTTACAGCATCACTGCCTATCACCGGCTCTGCATCCTTGTTGAAGAATTTAAGACACTCGTCATAACCGTCGAGCGCAGTCACAGGTTTCTCCGGGTTCAGTGCCGCATCGAGCAGCATCCTGGTTATATCGATTGCCTTGTTGGGATTTATGTATGCATAGGCAACAACGTCCACATCTATCGCATAGTCGATGTTGCATGCCACGCACACCTTCTCAAGAGCAACGGCCAGAATCTCACGCGATGGTGCAAATAGCGAGTCCTTGGCCTGAACCAGCCATGCCTTCAGTTCCTTGCGGAAGGCTATGCTGTTGTCGACAAGGCGCTGCAGCTCGTTCTGTCTCTTGCGCAGAATGGGCTCGGGAAAATCGCGATAACCGTCAAGGAATGCCACATACTTGCGTGTGAGTTCACGCTCGTTATGTTCTATCTCTTTCTCGCATCGGCTGCAAAGGCGCTCATACTCGGCCGTGGCCTGCTCATAGGTTGGCAATGCTTTCAACACATTGCTGTTACTATAGTACCCGAACTGCGCTTTTGCGAGCATTGCAAAAGAGAAGAAAAACAGGAAGAAAAGGATTTTACGCATTTCTGTCATCTATTTTAGTGAACGTTATACCATATTTACAGGGAACAACCCCCTGAAAAAGGGAGTTGTCCTGTGTATAAAGAGTTGGAATTATTACTTTGCAGGCGCTGCAGGTGTTGCAGGAACTGCATTTGCAGGGATGCCGAGCTTTGCTCTTACCTTTGTATTCACATCCTCGCAGATTGTTGTGTTGATGAAAGGTATGCCACCGGCAACATCAAAGACACATACATATGAGCCCTCTTTGCCAACAGCCTCAAGAGCGCCCTGCAACTTCTTCTGAATATCTACCATCTTCTCCTGCTCTGCAGTCTGGAGGTTCATCTGAATCTCCTGTGCATACTCCTGCAGACGCTGCTGCATCTGCATCAGCTCCTCATAACGGCGTTTGAGGATATTCTCGGGAACAGAATCCTGTTGCATCTTCTCAAACTCGGTACCCTTCTTCTCAAGTTCGGTACGCATGCTGTTGAACTCGTCAGTGTACATCTTCTCAAGAGCCTGTACATCCTTCAAAGCCTTTGCATACTCAGGCATAACCTGAATAATCTCGGCAGAATTCACATAACCGAACTTCTGCGCCAAAAGGCTCATTGGAGCCAACATCAAAATCAAAATCAAAAACTTTTTCATTTCCTTTATATTTAAATTAAACAATTTCACTTTCTTATTTGACCGACAAAACGTCAATTTGTTAAATTCACAAATGTTAATTATTCTGAATATCCAAGTTTTACAAGTACTTCGCTGCTTATGTCGATTGACGGCGATGCATATATGAGGCTTGTTGCCGATGACTTGTCGAACACCATTGTGTACTTCTTGAGGTCGCAAATATCCTTTATGGCATTGTATACCTCTTCCTGTATCGGAGCCATGAGGCTCTCGCGTTTTTTATACAATTCGCCCGAAGGGCCGAAATAGTGGCGTTTGAGTTCACTTGCCTCTTTTTCCTTGGCAAGTATCTCCTCCTCGCGCTCTGTGCGCTGTGCATCGGAGAGGAAAGCCGACTCGCTCTGGTACTTCTTGTAAAGGGTCTCGGCCTCTGCAACAAGCTCCTCTATCTCGCCCTGCCAACGCTTTGACTGCTGGTTGAGCTGTTCACTGGCGCGCTCATAGGCCGGAATGTTCTTGAGGATATACTCCATATCCACCGTAACGTACTTCTGCGCCTGCGCTCCGGCAAAGGCAAGCATGCATGCAACCGCTGTTAAGAATAGTTTCTTCATAGTTGTCCGTTTTTATCGTTAGAATTCCTGTCCCAAAATAAAGTGGAAATGGCTGCCGCCCCATTGTGACGAGCCGAATACCTTGTCGAAACCGTAAGCCCAGTCGATACCTATGAGACCAATCATCTGCAGGAAGACGCGTACACCCACACCGGCACTGCGCTTCAGGTCAAAGAGGTTGAACTTGCTTGCATCGGTCCATGCATTGCCGGCCTCAAGGAATGCCAGACCATAGATGCTTGTAGAGTTCTGCAACATGAACGGGAAGCGGAGCTCAAGACCGAGACGTGTATAGGCATAACCCTCGTAACCGTAAGGTGTGAAACTACCGTTCTCGTAACCGCGCAGAGCCACCATGTCGGTTGCATAGTTATATGAATATCCACTCATACCGTCACCACCCACGTAGAATGTCTCGAACGGTGATTTCTTGTTCTTGTCATAACTGCCGAGGATACCGAAATCGGCACGTGTCATAAGCACAAGGTTATACTTGCCCGGTGTGAGCGAGGTATAGGTCTTGCTGCGGAACTTTATCTTGTAATACTCAATCCACTTGTGCTTGTCGCGCAATTCATCCTTGTACTGCGGCGAGTTGACATTCTTTGCAAGATTTGCATAGTCCTTTCCATCCCAGGCCGAGTATGGCGGTGTAGCCGAGGCCACAAGAGAGAACTCCGAACCCTGGCGGGGGAAGTAGGGGTGGTCGACTGTGCTGCGGCCAAGCGACAGCTGCACGTTGAGGTTGTTGCATACACCGTCGGTTATGAGGAAGTACTGCCAGTTCTTGAGGTCATACACCTGATAGTTGAGCTCGGCCGAAAGGGTAAAGTTGTCGTCGGGCCAGTTCAGGCGGCGTCCCCAACCCAATGAAGCGCCATACATCCTGATGTACTTGTCGGGGTCATAGTATGACGACACATTGTTGTATCCATAACCGTCATAGTTACCATAACCGTAGAGGTAGTTATAGTAGTTGTTATAGTATGCCGAGTTGTAGTAGCTGTCGGCAACGTCGGTCTGCATAGAGAAGAATGCCGAGAAGGAGAGTGAATTGGGGCGCTTGCGTCCAAACCATGGGTCGAAGAAGTTGATGCTGTACGACTGGTAGTAACGGCCGTTGGTCTGCGCGCTGATTGCAAATGTCTGGCCATCGCCCTGTGGGATGATACCACTGCGCACACCATCTCTATTGAAGAGATTGCGCATTGAGAAGTTTGTGAATTTCAACGACAGCTTACCAATGATACCGGTCTGACCCCAACCGGCCGAGAGCTCAATCTGGTCACTGCTCTTGGGTTCAAGTTTCCAGTGCATATCAACAGTACCGTTCTCGGGGTTAGGCGCTGCTCCCGGGTCAATCTTCTCGGGGTCGAAGTGTCCCATGTTGGCAATGTTACGCCATGAGCGTTCTAGTGCGTTCATTGAGAATAGGCTGCCGGGCAAGGTGTATAGCTCGCGGCGCACCACCTCCTCGTACACACGGTCGTTACCGCTGATGGTAACACGGTCAATGGTAGCCTGCACACCCTCTACCATACGTATCTCAATATCCACAGAGTCATTCTCAATCTTCGCCTCCACGGGCAGGGCATTGAAGAACACATAACCATCGTTATAATAGACATTCTTCACGGCATCTTCATCCACAAGAAGACGGTTCTCAAGCTCGTTCTGGTCATATATGTCACCGGCCTTCATGCGCAGCACGTGGTCGAGGTAAGCAGTTGAATAGACACTGTTACCCACCCACTTTATGTCGCGTATGTGGTACTGGTTACCCTCCTCTACACTTATATATATATCGACGCTCTTGTCATCGTGCTGCACAACGCTGTCCTTTACAATACGTGCATCGCGGTAGCCGTTCTCGTAGTAACGCTCAAGAATCTTCTCCTTGTCCTCGGCATAGAGTTCCTCGGTGAACTTCTTTGGCCTGAAGATTGTATATATAAGGTTGTCCCAGCGGGTCTTTTCACGTGTCTTCTTCATCGCATATCTCACCTTCTTGTCGGTGAGGGCATTTGTACCTTCTATATATATGCGGTTAATCTTCACCTTCTCGTGCTTGGAAATATGCACGTCCACAATCACACGGTTATCCTCGGTTACATCGGGGCGCTGCACAAAGTTGACCTCGGCATTCTTGTAGCCCTTGTCATCGTAGTAGTTTCTGATGACCTTCTCGGCACGTGAGATAATGTCAGGGGTTATGTGACCGCCCGGGTGGATACCAAGTTTCGGCTCCAGCTCCTCACGCTCACCCTTCTTTATACCCATGATGTTCAGCTGCGACACGCGGGGACGCTGTCTCAGTGCAATTCCCAAATAGATGTAATTGCCCTTTATACTGTCGGCGGTGATGCACACATCCTCGAAAAGGCCGTGACGCCAATAGCGCTTGATGGCATTGGTAACCTCATCACCGGGAACGGATATCACATCGCCAATGGAGAGGCCCGAGATACCTATAACCACCGATGGCTCAAGGTTGTCGGTACCCGTAAGGTTAATGCCACCGATGGTGTATTTGTGGGCTGCACCGGTATATAGTATTGTCGGCTTTACAATAACATCCTGCGCCGACAATGTAACACACAGCATTGCCAGCACAGCGAAAAGAGTCGTTTTAATAAACGGAAAAAATCTCATCCTATAGTGTATTTTCATCATTTGTCACTTGTTCGCCTGTCAGGCCATAGCGGCGCTGACGGCTCTGGTATTCATATATAGCCTTATAAAGTTCTTCCTTGTTGAAATCGGGCCAAAGGACCTCGGTGAAGTAGAACTCGGCATATGCAAGCTGCCACAGCAGGAAGTTGCTCAGACGCTGCTCCTTGCCGGTGCGTATGAGCAAATCGGGGTCGGGCATGAATGATGTTGCCAGGGCTGCATCAATAGTCTCATCGGTTATCTCGCCGGGTTGCATGCTGCCATCCTTGACCTTTGATGCTATGCTGCGCACAGCCTCAGTAAGTTCCCATTTGGACGAGTAGCTCAATGCCAGCACCAGTGTCATTGCATCGTTCTTGGCAGTGCGTTCCATGCATCCGTTAAGGCGCTCACGCACATTATCGGGCAACTTGCTCATGTCACCAATCACACGGAAAGCCACATTGTGCTTTACAAAAAGCTCCTCCTCTACCGACTCAAAGAGCAGCACCATCAGTGCAGCCACCTCGGCCACCGGACGTTTCCAGTTCTCGGTCGAGAATGTATATAGTGTCAGATACTTCACACCTACCTTAAGCGCATCCTCCACCAATTGGCGAACCGCCACAGCACCCGCCTGGTGCCCCTCCTGGCGCTCCTTGCCACGCAACTGAGCCCAACGGCCGTTGCCGTCCATAATGATGGCAATATGCCGTGGGACTCTCTCCCTGTCTATCATTTCAATATAGTTCATAGCTATATCAGTTATTACATTTTCTATATTTTGGCGACAAATCGTATGTCAGGAAAACCGACAGGAACGAATAGCCATCCTTGTTTTTCATAAGTCCGCTGTTTATGCCGTAAGGGTCATCCAGCACCGCACCCTCCCCGTTCACCACATCCAGGTTATCGCTGAATGTAAAGCGATAGGAGAGCTCGCAACCAAAGTTGAGGCGCGGAGCCACCTTCCACTTCAGGCCTATTCCCACCGGCACGTTGGGAGTAAACAGATGCCTTGCAGGTGCAGGAGCATATGTAAGCCCCAAGCCTACAAGAAAATAGGGCGCCACCCTGCGCGACTGTTTGTAGCCCGTGCCGTCGCCATAGGCAAGGAAATGGCACTCATATTGCGCTCCAAGCTCATACAGCATGCGAGCAAAGCCGGCATCGCCGCCGGGAAAGGTGTTGTCACCACCCACCGTGGTACCCGATATGCGCGTAACTGCAAAGTCGGCCTTTACCGCCATACGGGGGTTTATATTGTAGCGGAATAGTGCGCCGCCCATCATGCCAAAATTGTTGAGCGGCGAGGTGTAGTTGGCATCGCCGTAATAGCTGCCGGCACCCGCCATTACACCGACTTCGTATCGGTATTCAAGCCCGTCGGCACGCACAACAGCAGCAAAGCACAACATCATTGTACCAAGCAACACCCTACGCAGCGACACAGCCATTCCCATAATTATCTCCCCTTAAAGCCCAAACGGTTAATCATTCCTCTCCACACGGCAGCCTTGTCACCCGCACATACAATCCAGATTCTGTTGTCCGAATCTACCGTTGCGGCAAACTGCGCTTCATTACCCTGCAAGCCTGCAGGCATGCGCTGATAGAAACCCGCAGGAACTTTCCATGTAATTCCATTATCACGCGAAATGTAGAACGATGCAAAGGCTTTTACTGCTTTACCCTCGGCCATTCCCGCGCCACCGAAAGCATACAGGAAATTGTCATACTCAAGCACAGTAAGACCTTTCAATGACGGACATGGATAAGGATTGCCCTCATTGTCATATCTTGACCATACGTTCTCGGTCGACAGCCTGCTCCACACAACAGCATCACCGTTCATAGCCTCATCGGTGTAACCCACCAGCATATATCGTACAATGCCACTGTGGTGTTTCAACACATGGGATGAGGCAGAGACACCGTAAACCGGGAATCCCTCGGGAAGTGCACCCGCACTCTCGTAGTTGATACCATCAGTGGTTGTCAACAGTTCAGAGGTTGTTGCCACCCACATCTTGCCATCGGCATCCGAAGCACCGACTATTGCCACTGCGCCGTTGCAAGCATAGCACAATGTCCAGTCAATGGCATTCGCCGAAGTGTAGATGCCATCGGCAGCCACAAGATAGAGCGCACCGTCAAAAAGTTGGATAGTGGAGAGATTGGCTGTTGCTGGAAGACCTTCCAACGCAACCATACTCCATGACGGCATATCTGTCAAGGGCGACGAAGCGAGCACCTGCTCACCGTTTTTCTCACCGAACAGACACATCTCGCCGTTGTACTCTATTGCACGCTGTGGCAGGAGGCCATCAACAGGAGCATATTCGTTCCACACCATCAATTCGGGCTCAACCTGATGTACGTTTACCGAGATGGTGTAGTCCTTGTGATACTGCGCATCGAGAGAGGTTATACGGAATCTGCGCGGAGTTGTAAAATCGATTGAATCGGTCGAGAGGAATGTCTCGAAAAGGCCGGTACTGTCATTCATAATCTGTGCATAGCCCGACAGGCCCATATTCACCACAACTTTATCCACCTTTGTGGCAAAGGGCAGCGAATCGGCATTGTAGACCAGACCGGCAGCCTGGTCAATGGAGAACGGCAATGATTTGCCGGTGATTGTCCTTGTCTCGAAGGTATCCATACCCTCGGCAGTGAATGCAGGATATCGTGATTTAAGGTCGCCAATGCTGAAAGACTTAAGTATCGCATAGGGTGACAAAACCTCATCGTCGGAATTCCTCATACAGGAGGTTGCCACCAGCATCAACATAGACAGACATATCGCTAAACTTTTTTTCATACAAATTGTGCACTTTACGTTCAATTTGCAAAAATAGCAACATTTTTTGGTTTATGCGATATTTAGAGCCCTATTTATAATATTTTAAAATTATTAAGGAGTTTTTAGTCTATTGAACCGGAGGACACGGTTGCCCGCAATACGTTCCTCGGCATATGGCAAAAGCGGGGCGAGCGATGGCGCCACCACCCCACAGCAAAGTTCAAGAGCAGGATTTATCTCAACACGGGCCTCATCCCAAAGCGAAGCATTGATGAATGACTGCAAAAGAGTGGCCCCGCCCTCCACAAGCAGACTGCCAACCTTGCGTGTGTTCAGGTGAGAGAGTATCTGCGGCAGGAGCGGTTCATCGAAATCGAGCACAACCTGTTCAACATTTTTACCAAATTTACCGGGCATCTCAAATGCAGTGTAAACAACTGTAGGCAGCGTACCGTCGAAAATCTTCAAATCGGCAGACAGCGTCCCCTTCTTGTCTATCACCAGGCGCAATGGCGAACGCCCTGCCCAGTGGCGTATGTCGAGCGATGGGTTGTCGAGCAACGCGGTGTGACGACCAACAAGTATTGCGTCACTCTGCGCACGCAGCCGGTGCACTGCCACCTGCGACACCGGCGAGGATATCTTCACAGCCTGCCCTCCCTCGCGCAACAGGTCAATAAAACCATCGGCGCTTTGCGCCCACTTCAATGTCACATAAGGGCGTTTATGCAACTGCGATGTAAAAAAAGCCCGATTTAATCGGAGACATTCCTCCTCAAGCACCCCCACAGTAACATCTATTCCCGCGGCGCGCATGCGCTCTATCCCCGCTCCGTCCACTTGAGGATTAGGGTCGGCCGAGCCTATGACAACACGCGGTATTCCACGTGCAATTATCATATCGCAACATGGAGGTGTCTTGCCATAATGGGAGCAAGGCTCAAGGCTCACATACATGGTAGAACGTGAAAGCAACGGTTTGTCGGCCTCGGCCACCGAATTTACGGCATTGACCTCGGCATGCGGCTCGCCCGCGCGTATGTGGTACCCCTCGCCTATTATTCGGCCATCGCACACAATGACAGCACCCACCATGGGGTTGGGCGAAGTGCTTCCCGCACCACACCTTGCAAGCTGCAGACAACGCTGCATATAGAATTCGTCAACACTCATCATTTGTAAGCTATTTTTACCTTGAAAGGCCACTATTGTATTTCAATCCTTTCACCAAGGAATTTGGGTTTCTTGCCAACAATCATATCTACAAACATCTTTGTGCGCGCAAGCGCCTCGCGCCCCACACCAAAGAAAAGATATGTTCTGGAATGTTTAATGTCCTTGGCATCAAAGCCGACCGCATTGACGCCATACCACGATGCAAGGCACACAGCCCTGGCATTATGGAACCCTTGCGACACAACAGTCATGTTCTCTTGCCCAAAGACCTCCTTGCACCTGACTACAGAGTCCAAAGTTCTGAAACCTGCGTAGTCCAAAACTATGTCCGATTCGGGGATACCATGCTCCATCAACGCATCCTTCATATATTGGGGCTCATCGTAGTATTTGGTCGAATTGTCGCCACTCAACAGAAACTTCGACACCTTCCCGGCCTTGTATAACTCCACGCACGCCTCTATCCTATATTTGAAATAGTAGTTGGGGCGCCCGCTTGGTGTGAGCGGATTGGTTCCAAGAACCAGGGCAACCCGGTTATACGGAACATCGGCAACATCGCTGTAGCGTTTATTGCGGCTCTTGCATTCAACAACCCAATAGGAGACTGCAACAACCAGAAATGCAATCAAGAACATAGCTATTAAAACAAGCACAAACATCATAGTTTTTCTAAGAAATTGATTTTCCATTGCAAAAATAAGCGGTTAGAGGACAAATACAACCATGAATAGCGGTTATTTCTATTTCATTCGGCACATTTCAATGTCACTATAACAATCTCGCTCGGGACACAGAAGCGGATTTTACGCCTCGACGTGCCCACTCCATTAGTTGTTATTATTGTGGTGCCGTTTGTGGTCCTGTTCCTGCCACGCAGGAAGCGCCTGCCGTAGCACGTGTTCTTCACCGGCGTATAAAGCCCGAACAGCGACACCTGGCCGCCGTGGGTGTGTCCGGCAAAGGCCAAATCGGCTGTTATTGAATTGCGTTCCACAAAATCGGGGGTATGACTGAGGAATATCAGGAAATCGGAGTCATCCAACTGCTCCACATACTGCGCGAAAAGCGTATCATTTGCAAAACTGTCATACACACCGGCAACTGTGTATCCGCCTCCAATATCAAGAAACTCCGTACGCCAGGCCACTCCATCAAGCAGATAAATGCCATATTTATCCATAGCCTGCCTTATAAGTTCCTCGTTGCGTTTATCATGATTGCCGAGAACCGCAAATGTATTCCAACGGGGCATTGCTGCCGACAGTGATTCGAAAAGCACATCAATAGAGTCGCTATCGGTCACATAGTCTCCACCAAGGAGCAGAATATCGGGCGACTCTTTCTGCAGACGGTGTACAAGTTTTCCCAAACGCTTATTGTTAAAAAGACTCGGATAGTGCAAATCGGATATAAATGCAATCTTATACTCATCAAGTTCCTTGGGTACAGACTCCTCGGCAAATGTATAGCGCTTCACGCGCCCCACGCCGTTGGGTGACAGCGTGGCACAAGACGAAATCAGCAGCATTGCTGCTGCCAATATCACGAATTGCCTTAGAAAAACGGTTATTCTCATTTGCTTATAAGCACTGTTGCATAGGCCGTAATACCCTCTTTGCGCCCCTCGAAGCCAAGTTTCTCGGTTGTCGTAGCCTTTACCGACACACAATCCACGTCAATACCAAGTACATCGGCCATAGCCTGCTGCATTGTCGGGATATGAGGATTCAGTTTAGGAGCCTGCGCGGCAACGGTGGAGTCTATGTTACATATGGTGTAACCCTTCTCCTTCAACAGCTCGGCCGTGCGGCGCAGGAGTATCTTGCTGTCGATATTCAAGAACTCATCGGAATTGTCGGGGAACTGATAGCCGATGTCGCGCAGATTGGCCGCGCCCAACAGCGCATCGCATATGGCATGGATGAGCACGTCGGCATCGGAATGCCCCGCCAGGCCAAACTCATAGGGAATCTTTACACCGCCAATCCAAAGGTCGCGGTTCTCAACAAACTTATGTACATCAATACCAAAACCTACACGTATCATAGCATAACAGTTTTTAATAACGACGGAACAAATCCTTCAGACCATCCATATCGAACGAGAGCGAGAAACGCAAAGTCTGGTCGAGCGGGTTGCTCTGCGCTGTTGATATGAGGTAAGCTGCATCGAGCGAGAAGACACTCATGCGGAATCCCGCACCCAAAGTGAAATACTTTCTGTTTCCTTTATATGCATCCTCGTAGTGATAACCGCCACGCAGAGAGAACTGCTGGTTATAGCAGTACTCGACACCTATACCGCCATAAATCTCGCGCAGCTCCTCCTTGAAACCGCCGGGGGCATCGGCAAATGATTTGAATATACCCGTAATTGGCGAAATGTCGTTATATCCTGTACCGTCGAGCCATGCCTGATACTCGGAATAACGGCTGTTGTCATCGACACCCGGAGCAGGATTCTCCTCCAGGAACTGAGCATACGACGGCTTCGTAGGAACAAGCAATTTGTTGACATCAAGACTTATTGACAATGTGTTGTACTCATCGAACGGCAAGAGCAACGAGGCACCCAGGCGCAAGTTGGTGGGTATGAATTCGTTGGTTGCACCGCCGTCATATGATATCTTTGTACCAATATTCGAAATATTCATACCAAGGCCCAACAGGCACTCACGGTTACCCATAACCACATATTTGTTGTAATAGAGCGCAATATCGGCAGCAAAGGCATGTCCCGGCGACATATCCTCGGTGTAGTCATACTGCAGGTCACTGAATATGTAGCGCAGGCCGATAGCCGCCGAGAAAGTCTCGGAGAGCATACGTGAATACGCAACATCAAAAGCCATCTCATAGGGTTTGATTGTCATCTCGTTCTCCACGAATACCTGACCAAGCGAGAAGTATGTCAACGAAGCGCTGAGCGCCGAGTAGTCGCCGATGCGGTAGAAACCGGCAAGATTCACAAGGTCAATGTCACTTACCAGCTGACGGAGCCATGGTGTATATGACATTGAGACACCCGCACGTGCAATGTTAAACGGATACTTTGCAGGGTTCCAGTACTGCGAGTTCGCATCGGGTTCGGTAGCCACACCCACATCACCCAGCGCACCGGCACGTGCATCGGGAGCAATGGAGAGCGATGTCACACCTGTGTACACCGGGTTGAACTGCGTCTTTGAATCCTGCGCAAAAGCAGGAACAGCCATCACGGCCAACAAAAGCCAAACTATTATGTTACTCTTTTTCATATCCTTTTTACTTTCCGCCGCCACCGTAGAGCATGGCGGCACATTATATAACTATATTTTTGTTTATTTATTGTTTATCACCACAAATTTGCCTGTCTTCACCGTGGATGTGACACCGGCTTCGGTTATGTATGCCCTCACGATGTAGACACCCGTAGACAACGGTTGGCCGCCCTGCGCCGTTCCGTTCCAGCTGCAGTTGTAGGTATTGCCATCGCACACCACGCGCTCGTCATTGCTCCAGCAGAGCTGCCCCTGAACGTTGAATATATCTATGCGGACATCTATTTCGCAATGAGGACGGTCATGCACCAAGGTAAAGGTTGCCGGCGCACCTGCAACGACGGGAGCTGGATTAACCTTCAGTTCCACAAAACCGGGTGCAAGCGACGGGTCGACATTGAAGGCAATCGTTGCAAACGACGAGTTGTTGTACAAATCCCATGCGCGCAGGGTAAGGGTGTGCTCACCGGCAGTGAGCCTGCCAAGCGGCATGCTTATCGTTCCACGCCTGTAATCGCCCACCTCCTGCACAAATGCACTGTTTAGATTATAGGTGTGGCGAGGGTCATTGTCCACTATGGCAGTTATGTCATGGCCGACACCTGTACCCATTGTATTTATGCCGTTTTCATCGTAAAGTTCCACCAACAATATGGGTGTTGCATTCACATCATCGCCATCGACGAAAGAAGGCGAGTTGAGATACACTTTTATCTCTGGGCCAACGCTGTCATTGGCGAGATTCTCGGCTGTTCCACCCACTGTAAAATTGACGAAATGACCTTGTGCCGATGAGACGTAGGCCGTATCCACGGCATAAAGGTTAAGCATTCCGTTCTCGCCACTGTAGCTGATGTCGAGCGGAATGGGCATATCTATTGAAAAGCGACCGCCGCGCACGGAATCGCTGCCCGAGAAGAGGGTCTTGTTATATGCCGTGTATGAATAGCTGCCCAGGCCTGTATTATTACTCGTATTGACCTCCACAGCGCTGTCAAAGAGGTTGGAATAGAGCACTCCTGTGAAATCCTCGGCCGGTTTACCGTCGGCTGTTTCCACATGTCCTTCGACATTCAAAAGCGAGCCCGCACTCACCTGCGCGGCACTCTGCGCGGCATCGACGCCGTTCATCTTGTCTACCACCACACGGTATCCCGGATATTTGAGCCTCAACGCAGGGTCGCCAAGGAGAACATACTGCAGTTTGTTCACAGTCCTGTCGCTTCCCGCAACAATCACGTTGCACTTTGCCACGCGCATGGCATCGCCCACGGCAATAAGTTTACCGGTAGTTACCGGCTGCATAATCTGTTTCGAGAACTCCTTGTTTATTACCGAGTTGTAGCTCTGCATTACAGTGCGTGTTGTTGTCAAAAGGCCTATAGCAGCACCATCGGCATTCATGATTGCCGACTCGGCCACCGAGTTGTCACCTATATCAAAAGGACCGATATCGCAAGATGCTGTCACCCACAGCGGCATGCGTGGCGTTTTCACGGCAGCCATATCCGATGCCTTCCACACCATCTCGTGCGACAGAAGGTTGCTGCTGCCGTGACCCGAATAGTTTACAATGAGAGCACCCTTTGAGAGGCGGCTGTAGATATCCTGTGTAACAGCGGGATAGCGTTTTCCCGTAGCCGAGACCTCAATGGTATAATCGTCCCAATATATGCGGTCAAGGATGTACGACTTGTACTCTTCCTCAAATACCGAGGCTATTACATCGGCATCCTTCATATGCTGGTTTGGCATGCTCTCATCGCCATCATCGGCCAGGAGGAGAATCCTATTCTGCCAATCACCGGCCGACTCGTTCTGCATGTATGCTATAAGTTTGTCTACAACCGCATCGGCAGCTTCCACCGACTGCGCGGGAATGCGGCCAACAGCCAGGTCGACCTTGTCACGCAGATGATTGCTGCCCTCATTGTCATCAAGATACCCCATATAATCCTCAAGAACATAGGACTGTATGGCATCGACAGAATTGAGCGACTCATAACAGAGCAGATAATCCTCTTGCTTGCGGCCGGGGAAGGTTAGCAGACGGTTGTCGTACCAGCCGTCGCCAAACAGAAGAAGATATTTTGGAGCATCCTCCCCGGATGCGGCACGGTCATAGAGCATCTTCATAAGACGGCGATAAGCAGTGACATCGGGTGTCCCCGACGAGAACTCGTTATACACCTGCTGCGCGGTAACAACCTCAACCGTTAGGCTATCCATCGAGCGGTGCGCACCGGCAAGACGCTCTGCTGCCGACAGGAAACCGCCGTTTGAGGGAACTATTATCACCATATCGGCCTGTGCAATGGCATGCAGATTCTGATTGGGCACTTCACCCATTACCTTTACCGACGGGAACGCGCCTTTTACATTAACCGCAACAATATTTGAATTGACATCGGCCGGGGCAACCACCGAATAGGTTGTCCCCTTGAGTTCACCGGCAAGTTCCTTTATTGCAGACGGCGATGAGACATCCCACACCCTTGTGTCGGCATTGCAGCCCGCAATATCGAACCTTGCATTGCCCCCATCCTGCAAATCACCACGGAAAAGGGTGTTTACACCACGCAAGGCAAGCGAGCGGCGATAGTTCAGGCGCAGATAATCGAGATAACCCACAAGCGAGTTATCATCGGTTCTGTGCACCAGGATAAAGTTAGAACCGGCAGCGACACCGCCCGGGATTGTAAACTTACCCTCAGCAATCTTGCCTACCTCGCCCGACACGGCACGGCCAACAGTAAGACTGCCAACCTCGAAAGAGTTTGCCGCATCGGCATAGAGCACTGTCACCCTGCTTGCTATTTCACCACCTGTGGCAAAAGAGAGGTCAACGACCGCCGGGCTATCCATGGCACCATCAATGGCCAATCTATATGTCTTTGCACGGCTTGCCGTGCTTGAAAAGGCATCGTTGTCCACAAGGACACGGCCATAGGAGCACGGGCTCTTCTTCTCTTTTTCGTATAGCGCATAGTCGTTGTACGAGGTATGTACATCCTCGGTTGTCGGCTGTAGCGTCACCTTTGGGAATGCCATAGGTGCATCATCGCCCTCGGTAAGGAAATAGCAGCCATAGGTTGAATATACATTCTGCGAGTGTACATAACGGCCGTTATTGTACTCCCATTTTATTGTTCCGTTGGCATAGAAAAGCATATAACCGTTTTCGCGCCATAGCGGCACTTCGACAAGGTCATCGGGCAAGGATGCCAAATCTGTTTCGGGCAGAATGTGACCGCCATAGCCATACAGACGCACTTTTGACGGATTCGCAAAGCCCATCTTACGGAGTTCGCCGTCGGTTATCCAGTGTACGCCGTTCTCCTCTACCGCTATACGCACCCATTTGCCGGTTGAAAGCAGCGAAGATGCGGCATAACGGCCT
This sequence comes from Bacteroidaceae bacterium, assembly GCA_045654885.1. Classification (GTDB taxonomy): domain Bacteria; phylum Bacteroidota; class Bacteroidia; order Bacteroidales; family Bacteroidaceae; genus HGM04593. The sequence continues at coordinate 11,768 of JAZOOF010000055.1, read as the reverse complement.
ACGGCAGATGCCGCTGCAACACGCTGCGGGCGCTGCACCTGTTGCTTGTCGACAACTAATTTGTAGGAGTTTATGCGATAGTACTTGCCGTCGCGCATCACAACAGGCAGGAACACCACATCGAGTTGCGCCTGCTTGGCCTGAATACCCACATGGCACTCAATGGCAGGCATCTCGGGCAACGCGGCAAATTTCTTTTCAATGGAATAGCGGGCAACCTCGGCATCGCTCATCCTTTGGAATTCGGGATATTCAATGCGGGCCGAGTAGTTGTAAGCAGCATAATCGGACGGCAAATCCAGAACATGCGTACACACAGGCAACAACGAGTCGCCACGCACAGCGCCCCAATCGACGGGATGGAACTGCGCCTTGACTCCCGTTGCAAACAGCAGCAATATAGTGAGTATCAGTTGCCTTATCTTCATATTAATCTTTATCTTACATGGAAATCAAGCACCTTCTCATCGCCTATATATCCTTTGAGGTGCGTACCTATTGTTGCAGGACCTGCACCGGCAGGAGTACCTGTGAATATGAGGTCGCCCGTCTTCAACGTGCAGAAACGGCTCACATAGGCTATGATTTCATCCACCGCAAAGAACATCTGCGAGGTGTTTCCCTGCTGCACGACCTCGTCATTTATTGTCAACGAGAAGTCGACATTGTTTATGTCATAGCGCTCTATTGGACGGAAATCACCGAGCACGGCCGAACCGTCGAAGCCCTTGCTCATGTCCCAAGGCTCGCCGGCCGCTATCAGGCGGCGCTGCCAATCGCGCGCAGTGAAGTCAATGCCCACCGTTATGGCATCGTAGTAACGGTGGGCAAAACGTGCGGGTATACTCTTGCCCAACTTGTTTATGCGCACCACAATCTCGGCCTCATAGTCTATCTGACCAAGAAAATCGGGCACATAGAAGTGCTTGCCGTTCTTTATGATGGCCGAATCGGGTTTCATAAAAATCAATGGAACAGCAGGTTTTTCATTGCTTCCATCGAACTCAATCGCATGGTCTCTATAGTTTTTTCCAACAGCTATTATCTTCATCTTCAATCAAATTTCTTCTGTTACACTAAGCCCCTCAAGACGGTTGAACATCAGCGACAGATGGGCATAGAGTGATGTGTTCTGCACCACAATATTCTCGGGGACACGTATGCGCAGCGGGGTAAAGTTCCATATGGCCCTTATACCCCATACAATCATTTTGTCGGCAACCTCCTGGGCGCAGTCAATGGGGACGGTGAGCACACCAATCTGCACATTGTGCTTCTTCATCTTTGCCTCAAGCTCATTTATGTGATATACCGGTATACCCGCCACGCTATGACCCACAACCTTTGGACTGGCATCGAACGCGGCCACCACCTCAAGGCCGAACTGTTTGAGACCGGTATCGTTGAGCAATGCGCTGCCCAGTTTGCCGGCACCAAAGAGAAAAGCCTTGTGCATGCGGGTAAAGCCCAGAAAATCTTCGAGCACCTCAAGAAGGTTATCAATGTCATATCCCACACGGGTGCGCCCAACGATGTTCACACATGAGAGGTCCTTCGCAATCTGCGAAGCCACAATGCTTGTCTCCTTTGACAGACGGGTCGAAGATACATACTGCTCGCCGCGTTGCTTGAGCAGGCGGCACACCGACAGGTACCATGGCAGGCGCCTGAGTGTGGGTTCGGGTACTTTTTCTATTTTTGCAAGTTGAGCCATTATATCGCGCGTGTTTTCATTTAATAACGGAACAAATTTAATGTTATTTTGCGAAGATTTGAAATTTGTCGCAAAAATATTGTACCTTAGCGACTGATAATTTTGCAAAAACAACAGCATACAATGAAAAACAACGATTGGAAAGAACGCCTGAACATAGTCTATTCCACAAACCCCGATTTCGTATATTCTACCGATGAAAAGGAGGAAAATGAGACACTCCCCAAGCAACAGCAGAAACTGAGGGTGAGCATTGAAAAGAACCACCGTGGCGGAAAGACTGTTACAATAGTCAAGAATTTCATAGGCACCGAGGAGGACATGAAAGAGCTGGGCCGTCTGCTAAAGACAAAATGCGGCGTGGGCGGCAGCACCAAGGACGGTGAAATACTTGTACAAGGCGATTTCAAGGAGAAAATCATAGAACTGCTCAAAAAAGAGGGTTACACACAAACAAAATAGGAATAAATAAATGCCGTAAAGGAGTTTATTCGGAATTCGCCTGCGGCAGATATACTTCTTTGGGGCGGTAAACCGCACTCCTTTGGGGAGATAAACCTCCCGTCGTCGCAAACGACACTACTTTCGTGTCGTCACTTTGAAAAATAATCAAGTAAACTTGTTATTTCTCGCTCGTTTATTCGTATATTAGCGCATCCTAAGAGATAACAACTTTAAAAATATAAAGAATATGTCAAACAAATCAAAGCTTTCATTGGCAGCCGAACTGTTGAAAATCAAGGCTGTAAAGTTGCAGCCCGAGCAGCCATTCACTTGGGCATCTGGTTGGAAATCACCTTTCTACTGCGACAACCGCAAGACATTGTCGTGCCCTGCGTTGCGCACACGCGTTAAGTTGGGACATGCAAACCTCATTCTCCAGGAGTCGCGCGAGGCCGACATCGTTGCCGGTGTTGCAACAGGTGCCATTGCACAGGGCGCACTTGTAGCCGAGGAGCTTGCAAAGCCATTCGCATATGTTCGTCCAAAGGCCAAGGATCACGGTATGGGCAACCAGATTGAGGGTGACGTGTTCCCCGGTGCAAAGGTTGTTGTAGTCGAGGACCTTGTTTCAACAGGCTTGAGCAGTTTGCGCGCAGTTGACGCTTTGCGTGCTGCAGGTGTTGAGGTTATCGGTATGGTAGCATCTTTCACATACGGTTTCAGCGTTGCTACCGAGGCTTTTGAGAATGCAGGCGTAAAGCTCATCACACTCACCGACTACGAGGCTGTGCTTGAGGCAGCCAAGGAGACCGGCTACATCACCGAGGAGGTAATGCCAACTCTCCAGGAGTGGCGTGCAAACCCATCGGAGTGGAGAAACGACTTGAAGTAATACACTATGAGCCAATACGAAAGTAGTGTAAAACTTATCCCCTATCCACAGTCAAGGGTATATGCCAAGCTCGAGGACCTGAATAACCTTGAGGGTTTGAAGGACAAGCTGCCACAGGACAAGATAAAGGATTTGACCTACAGCCGCGACGAGGCTACCGTCAGCGTTCCCCCAATGGGCAACGTAACCATCAGGGTGGTTGAACGCGAGGAGCCCAAGTGCATAAAGCTGGAGGCTGTAGGCTCACCAATCCCCGTTAACATGTGGATACAGATTATACCCGACGGCGAGGAGGCTGCCAAAATGCGCGTAGTGATAAAGGCCGAAGTAAACTTCATGCTGCGCTCAATGATTGACAAGCCACTGAAAGAGGGAGTTGAGAAGATAGCCGAGGCTCTGTCGCTCATCGCATATTGACAAGCGGCAGACAGGCATTAGAAACAAAGGTGTTCCCTGTGTGTGCCGAAGGCATATCACGGGAACACCATTATTGCAACTATATAACAACTATGGCAAAGAAACTTTGGGAAAAGAACATTGACGTGAACCCCGAGATTGAGCGTTTCACTGTAGGACGCGACAGAGAGCTCGACCACATGCTGGCACCATACGATGTCATCGGTTCTATTGCACACAGCGCAATGCTGCAGAGCATTGGCATGCTGTCAATGGAGGAGATGCAGAGCCTGCACAGCGAACTGCGCAACATCTACAGCACAATCCAAGAGGGCGGGTTTGTCATCGAGGATGGCGTAGAGGATGTACACTCACAGGTGGAGCTGATACTCACACGCGCGCTTGGAGACACCGGAAAGAAAATCCACAGCGGCCGTTCGCGCAACGACCAGGTTCTTGTAGACCTGAAGCTCTTCACACGCCACGAGCTGCAGGATATTTGCGAGGTCGTCATTGCACTTTTCAATGCACTGCAACAGCAGAGCGAGAAGCATAAGGATGTGCTCATGCCGGGCTACACCCACCTGCAGGTGGCCATGCCATCGTCATTCGGCCTGTGGTTCGGCGCATATGCCGAGAGCCTTGCCGACGACATGCTCTTTCTGCAGGCTGCATACCGCATGTGCAACCGCAACCCGCTTGGCTCGGCTGCCGGCTACGGTTCATCCTTCCCCCTCAACCGCACAATGACAACCGAACTGCTCGGCTTCGACTCAATGAACTACAACGTTGTCTATGCCCAGATGGGGCGCGGCAAGAGCGAGAGAAACGTAGCCTTTGCCCTGGCAAGCGTTGCCGGAACGCTGTCAAAGATGGCATTCGACGCCTGCATGTTCAACTCGCAGAACTTCGGGTTCGTGAAGCTACCTGCCGAGTGCACAACCGGCAGCAGCATAATGCCGCACAAGAAGAACCCCGACGTGTTTGAGATTATGCGCGCAAAGTGCAACCGCCTGCAGGCATTGCCAATGGACATTGCAATGATAATGAACAACCTGCCAAGCGGCTACTTCCGCGACCTGCAAATCATCAAGGAGCTGTTCCTGCCCGCATTTGCCGACATCAAGGAGTGCCTTGCAATGGCAACATATATAATTGAGCGCATTGAGGTGAACAAGGAAATCCTCAACGACAGCCGCTACGACGCCATGTTCAGCGTAGAGGAGGTGAACCGTCTTGCCACCGAGGGGATGCCGTTCCGCGATGCCTACAAAAAGGTTGGCCTTGACATAGAGGCCGGCACATTCACCCCCGACAAAAACGTGCATCACACCCACGAAGGCAGCATTGGCAACCTGTGCAACGAGGAGATAAAGAAACTGATGTACGGCATATACGATGCCATGGACTTCCAAAAAGCCCGCAATGCCGAAAAGGCACTACTGAGTGAATAAAAACGTTAAAGCGCCCGGAGAGAGCAATATATGCCACCCCCGGGCGTTTATACTACAAACACAACCATCAATGAAAAGAATTGCCCGTACAGTCCTTTTGTTCATTTCCATACTCACCTTTGCCGCATGCGAAGGCGACAACCCATATTCAAGCTACCATGCCAATGTCATCTTTGACGGCACCATATACCCGTACAACCAGGCGCGTAGCTTCGGGCAGTTCATCTGCATAAGACAGGGAGCAAACATAGGCGAATACAAGGTAACCGATGCAATGGGTAAGACACAGACCGTCAGGATACCGCAGATACACCTTCAGCAAGGAAGGTTCTACTACGGCCTTGGCGGACTGATTATAGGCACCCCCACGATGGGCGACGGCAACCTGTGCGCCTATGACTGGGCTTGCCCCAGCTGCGACATAGCACGCTACCGTGTAGAGATAGACTACACCATGGGACATGCCACCTGCCCACGCTGCGCCACAAAGTTCGACCTCAACAGCAGCGGCATAGCCATTGAAGGAGAGTCGCGCCCACTATGGCGCTACCGCGTGTTCGACAACGGTGCCGAGGTGATAATACAAAATTGAATGCGAAACGAGTGAAATATCAAAGCAAGTTTTGTAAATCTCGCACGTTTATTATATCTTTGCACCCGTTGCGGGAAACCACAACAAAAAACATAAGGTCGCTCGAATGGTGGAATCGGTAGACACGAAGGACTTAAAATCCTTTGGCCTTAACAGCCGTGCGGGTTCAAGTCCCGCTTCGAGTACTGGGTTAATCTCTTGTAAATCAATGATTTATGAGGGATTTTCTTTTTATTCAAACACCTTTTGTTAATCTTGAAAAACATGGTTTTTTGGTGGTTTTTATATGGTTTTATTGCGTTTGTGTAAACCAATCTGTAAACCAGAAAACACTATGAAAGCAACAGTTAATGTGTTGTGTTACAAGTCAAAAACATTGAGCAATGGCGAACATCCGTTGATGATTTGCCTTTGCAAAGACAACAAAAGGAAGTACATCAGCATTGGAGCATCCGTAAATCCCCGATTTTGGGACTTTGACAAGAACAAACCAAAGCGTAATTGCCCCAATAAAGAGCAGTTGAGCAAACTTATTGCAGAGACGGAGCAGAAGTACTCTGAACAGATTTTGGACTACTCCACAACAGGACGCGAGTACACGTTGGAAACATTAGTAGAGACTGTAGATAATAGTTCAAAATGCAAGACTGTGAACGACCTGTTTCTACACCATATAAAACAGTTAATGAATGAAAACAGGCTTGGTTACGCTTTGTCTGTACGTCAAGTTTACACCTCGCTGATAAAATACAAAGGAAATCTTGATTTCTTCTTCACAGAGATTGACATTACTTGGCTAAAGGGATATGAATCGTGGTTGCGTAAACAAGACTTGTCAGAAAACACCATTGGAATACGTTTCAGAACATTACGAATGATTTACAACCTCGCAATTAGCGAAGGACTTGTCAAAAGCGACTCATACCCTTTCAAGAAATACAAAGTTTCAAAGCTTCACAAGGTTACTAAAAAGCGTGCCATCACAAAAGAAGAAATCAAGCAAATAATGGATTTTGACACATCATCAGCTTGCTTTTACAAGAGGTTGGCTGTAGATATTTTTTCATTTTCATACCTTATGGGTGGAATAAATTTCACAGATATATCAAAACTTACACAAGATAACATAGACAATAACAAACTGATATACACACGACAGAAAACAAAGAAAACAATCATACTGCCACTGCTACCACAGGCATATGCCATTATAATGAAGTACAAAAGCGACAGTAGGAAGTACCTATTCCCAATCTTGGACAACAGAAAGCGAACTCCAATGCAGATAAAAGACCGCATTACAGATGTTATTGCAACTATAAACTATCATCTTAAAGCTATTGGAGCTATTTTGGGCATAGAACAGACCGTAACCACCTATGTTGCTAGACACTCATACGCAACGGTACTAAAAAGAGCCGGTGTTTCAACATCAATCATCAGCGAATCATTGGGGCACAGTTCTGAACGAGTAACGCAAATATACCTCGACAGTTTTGATAATGAGCAAATGAACAAAGCAATGAAGAACTTACTATAACAAAATTCGCTCCACTTGTTTTTAACAGGTGGAGTTTTTTGTACCTTTGAAGCAAAACAAATAATATGGCAACATTTTACATACCCCAATTAAAATCATTCTTACCCATACTAAAAGAATGTTACGGCTTTGATATAATAGAAATATCAAGCGAACTTGCAGAAAGCCTTAGACCTTATATTGATGAACATAAGATGGACGAAATCGTGTGGGAGCAACGTAACGAAGGGAAAAAACGAAATGTCCTTTTGGACTATGCAATCAACATCGATGGAAATGTTGAAATATACACAACAGATGATTTTATTGGACAAATTGCACCTATCGAAGATTTATGCAACCAACATATTGAAAATGAGGATATGCGTACAACAGCCAAATTCATATTGGTTTTTATGGCTGCAATTTTCAACCGCGAAACAAACAATAATAATGATAATACAGTAAAGCGTTTGCTAAAAAACTGGAGTAAAATCCATTCCGATTCACTACGATTATTCATTGCTTTAAATAAGTCAAAGCCCGAGGGAAATACACCAATAAGAATTTGCTACAAAACAGATTCTCCGCATTTGATAAACAATCAAGATTCTTGGTTTTCCGATTTTCTGAATAACCTTGCAAAACAAGTTGTTGGAGATATTACTGTAGAAAAAGCAGAGGAAGAACTTAAAAGACTATATTCAGATGATTTGGGGAGAAAGAGTAGCAATCCATATCTTAACTACATTATACACGGCACATATAATTTTATTACACGGCTCTTGACATCAGAGGATGATAAAGTCACTGCTCAACAATGCAGATTCTTACTCGAATACCTTAAAATCACAGGTCAAATAAAAGACGGTGACACTAACGCAGACCTTAATACATTACAATCTAATGTTAAAAGTTTGATTAAAGGTCAGCTTACCCCTGTGGATAAATATATCAGAGATATAAATCCTTTTAACACTATCTGACCAATACGCTACAATTCTTATCTTAAGAACTACCACAAAGAAAATAATTCGGCATTTTGTCATTTTCTTTGTCTGCCACAATTATAAACTTTGTGGCAGTTTTTTTTATTCTCTTTTTTAACATTCTCCTCATTCTCAATTCAAAAGATATGACACGAAAAAATCATATTTCCTTTGAATCGAATTGGTACGTTTTTCGCTCTTTATTCAGTGTCAAACGGTCAGAAAGTGCACGCTGACACGGATGACCCCGAATGGTTCACGGGAGCTGAGCCACAAAATATTTGACTAATTAAATATAACAATATGTCAAATTACAAAGAGCTTGCGAGCCAAAACGCAACAAGAGATAACAGGGCAGCAACAGCTGCAAGTACAGAACAACCTCAGTTCAAGACTGTCAAAGCCAAAATGAAAGGCGAGATGAAGGAGATTATCCTTGCTCGCCATAAATACTCTATGGAGAGTCTTAAGGCTTCTCAGGTGAAACAGCTTGAGATGGTTGATAAGTCGAAAATGTTGAACGTAATCTACCACGTTTCAACAGCTGAAATTTTTTACTCAGCAGAAATTGCTCTTTTTGATTACGAGGGTAATGAAATCCCAGCAGGAACACCCAATGTCTATATTCCTGTAGAAACAGCAGACACCTATTATCGTTTCTCGATAGATGAGATACTCAATACTGTAGAAGTACACTCATTTGCTGATGTACAGGAGTTTGCCGAGGTAACAGGTACAACCAACCTGTTCAGCAGAGGCTTAACCTCAAAAGAGAAAATGGGTGTTGCTGCCCTTGCAACAAACGATGAAGTTTGTAATGCTATCTACGACTTGGCTGTAGAAACAAACATGCCAGCGAGCACTGCACAGCTTTATCTTGATGTACAGGTTAAGGGTGTAACAACCAGCATGATGACTACAGGCTACAAGCCTAAGGATATGTGTGGTTTGGGAAGAACTTTTGCAGATGCTAAAGAGCTTCATCAGCGTGTTTGCTTAACCTTTGGTGTGAATGAAGCTAAAAAAAGATACGCGATTAGAGCTATCAACTATTTACAAAAGGCGGAAGGCTTTAGCCTTAAACAGATTTTTAAAGCTCTTGATACCATTCCTGCGAATGGCGTAGAGAAGGCCAAACTTATGAAATGCGGTGACAAAGAAACCTGCATTGTAACCGTTCTTATATCTTGGATAAAGGAAATGGAACGCAATAGACAGTTTGCCCCTGCTGCTTAATGAACCAAAGCGGAAGCCTATGTGAAAGGTAGGCTTCTAATAAGCCCAACCTTTGTGTGGTGGATTTTCGGAGCGTGCCCCTATAAGAGCATATTTTTCGGAAATCCTACCAACACACGGTTGCGCGTAAAACTTATCGTTAATGTAAATATTTCATATATGAACATCGTTAAAGCATTACTTAAGAAAGGAGAGTGGTTGCTCGACGCTCTAAAACGCCTCGGCCACTCCATGATACCAAGCAACTGCATCCTTAACAAGACACTCACAGGACTCGGTGCTACACATAGCGAGATACACAGCAAGCGTTCTTCAATCATTATCGAACCAAACGTGCCCGTTATTCTTGGCAAGTTGGGTGACAACGAGGGCTTGGAAGCGGTCTATGCAAAGTGCACTCCGTACAATTTGAAGAAGTACCTACAAATGGATATTCAGTACAAGAAGATTATCACCACTCCGGAGAGTTTCCATAAAATACGAAAGACAGCCGAGGAGTTGCATATTAACATATACAAGACATTCTTTTGTCTGTTCGATGAGTGCGAGAAAGTGACGCAGGATATAGACTACCGCAGGAAAATTTCACAGCCGATATATGATTTTTTTCGCTTTGAGAATAAGGCTTTCGTTTCTGCGACTCCATTACCTATGTCACACCCGGAGTTTGAGAAGCAAGGATTTCAGATGATAAAGATTGAGCCGGAATTTAATTACAAAAAGGACTTGACGCTGATAGTAACTAACAGCTACTACAGATGCTTACAACGTGTCTTAGATAGCTTGAAAGACAGCAAGCACATCTGCATCTTCTTCAATGTGACAGATGGAATTACAGAGCTTATCAACAACTTGGGAATAATGGACTACAAGGTGTTCTGCTCGCAGGACAGCGTAAACAAACTGTTGAAACGCGGCATGCCACAAGCCTACTCGCAGATAGACTACCCTTTGGCAAAGTACAACTTCTTTACTTGTCGCTTCTATTCCGCGTTGGATATACGCATATATAAGCACAAGCCCGATATTATCATGCTCACAGACTTGCGTACTGCTAATTGGACGATGATAGACCCTTTCACCGAGGCCATACAGATACAAGGCAGATTCCGCAAAAGAGGTAATGATGATATTACCTATAATTCGCTGACACACATATCTACCGTGAATACAGAAATAAAAGTGCGGAGCAACGAGGAAATCCGCAACAGAGTGGAAAGATTCATCGAGGACTACAATCTGCTAAAAGATGAGCACGAAGCAGAGCTTGATGAGTTCAAGAAAAGGGCGATACTTGAGGATATGGGCAATTTGAAATATCAAGACCTTATTGATGAGCGCGGCGAGATAAATCCGTTCTCTGTGGATAATCTATATAATGAAGAAAGAGTGAAAGGCTATTATCTGTCAGCGGAAGCTCTACATAAAGCATACCTCGATACTGGTTTTTTCAATGTTACATTTCTGAATATCACAGATTGCGTAGGCGATGATGATATTGAACGGCTCAATAATACGAAGATTCAAATTGAACAACGTAGGATAGTGCTTCAACTCATAGACCGCATAGAACAATGGTTTATGAGCGGCAAGATTACCTACGAAGAAAAGGAGATACACCTCGACTATTTCAAGCAACAGCCCGAAAGCAATTATATCCTCACCGCGTACAAGAAGATTGGCAAGGATGCCATTATAACGGCTGAATACAAGAGGTCTTTAATTGACAGAAAAGTCCGCGAGTTTGACAAGGCGCAAGCCCATAAACTCAGATTTTCTGAGAATGTTCTGAAAGACATCCGGCAGGAATTTGAAGTAGGAATATATCTTCCGAAGAAAGATATTCAGCAAAGATTGCAGGGTGTCTTGTTGGGAAATGGTGTGCAGTACAAAGTAACGCAGGATTCCATTCGAGATTATTACGATGTGACTGAAAGCAACTCAAAGGAATCACCGTCATTTAGACTTAATGCGTTCAAACTCCCATTGGTAGATTTTTGAGTTGCTGCTATATAAGAGGGAAATTTTCCAAAAATCCACCGTACGGCAGTTTTGCTTATTATGCTTCGATAACCTTATTTATGCCTATGCCAAGTTTTTGAGCATAGGCATATTTTGTTGTGCTGAGCACTCTACGAGGTGAAATGCACGGCAAAACAAAAAGTCCATTTTTTTGCATAAATTTAGGATATATAACCCCAACTAAAAATTCATATCTCATTAGCTGTTACTGATAATATGCGTACATATTACCAATATTATCTGTTTACAGTTTTACAGAAAATGACACCGCTGTACTTTATTCACCCCCCCGTGCCATTACAAGAGTTGCCCAAAGATGGGTAGATATGCTGTTTGTTCCGCCCCGAAAAAACTAGCGAAAAAGCATTTTTTCAAAAAGTAGCGACTATATGCGTAATAGGTAATTGAGAAAATATATAAAACTAGTAAAGAGATAAGGATAAAAATTTTACAGTAACCATTTAATCATTTACCATTATGAACGAACTTATTTTGAACTCAACAAGCGTG
>JAZOOF010000054.1:0-80427 GCA_045654885.1 Bacteroidaceae bacterium | reverse complement strand
TTATCATTATTGAACGAAAACTTTTAATTGTCCCTCTTTTAGGGGGACGAGAGGCAAAGCCTCGGAGGGGGTATGGCTTCGCGTGACCTATCACTGCTCGTATTGTCGATAGTGAAATTTATGTCACTCGTGCCATAAATTTCCCCATTGACTCGTTTTGCTTATCGCAACCCGCTCGGGTGTGACTACTCCACACTGCGAGCGACAATTTGCTGCAAAACTCGCGATAGGTCAATTTGTGGATTACTGCCACAAATTGCCCCATTGACCGCGGCGTGAAGCATTGGCCGGAGCACCGAATTCTGAATCGTCACTATCGGAAGCAGAGCCTGTAATAGAACCTGCCTGAAGTAATGGTTCACTTTCCAATTCCACAATAGTTGTTATAGGTGGGCTGTAGAGTTTTTTTGTCTGTTTTTCTTTTTTCATTAGTCAGTCATTATATTATTATTTGTTCTCTTTTCTCTATCAAAAAAAACACTACCGTACAGCACGTTGGGGTGCTGCACGATAGCGCATTATTTCTTATATTTTATGTCTGAATTCAGGGGGGGTAACCCGTTGGGTTACAGTTGCTTACACACATGCAAAACTCGACAGCCGATGTGGCTGTCCAAATATTGCCACTGTATGTGGATAGTTGTTTTTTCATTAGTGGTTTCTTGTACTTGCAAAAATAAGTTATCTTCCCAATTTTACAAAACTACAAGTTACTGAATTTTAACATCAAACAACAATTTGTTTATTTTTGACTAAAAAAAGGTTCTTTTCGGCAGATTCCGCTCCTGCGGATTTCCTAATACGCAGGAATAGAGTATAGGGATTTATCTTAGTCTGTTATCTGCACTCTAAAACCGGAGCGCAAATCCAATGGAACAAAGAGGATTTTATCTCTTGCTTGCAAAGAACTTTTTCATGAGCGCTGTGGCCTCGTCGGCACAGACGCCGCTAACAACCTCGGTCTTGGGATGCATGACACCCGGGGCATAACGGTGATAGCCGCGTTTCTCGTCCTCGGCTCCATACACCACTCTACCCATCTGCGACCAGGCTATTGCACCGGCACACATGGGACAGGGTTCAACGGTTACGTAAAGAGTACAGTCATTGAGATATTTGCCTCCGATATTCGATGCCGCGGCTGTAATGGCCTGCATCTCGGCATGGGCTGTGACATCGTTGAGCATCTCGGTGAGGTTATGCGCGCGGGCAATGACACGCCCCTTACACACAATGACAGCGCCAATGGGCACCTCGTCCTCGTCGAATGCTTTCTGTGCCTCGACAAGCGCCATCTTCATATAGTCGGTATCGGTCATCATCGGCGCATATCGTGTTCCCCGAAGAGTGTTGGATAGTCCTCGTCAAGGTTCTTGTAAATGAACGACAACAGTGTTTCACGCATCCAGTTGCTCTTGTTGCCGATGCGGTACTTCTTGAGGTAGTCGTCAATGATTTTCATCTCCTCGTCGCTCACCAGGCACACAATGCGCGAGTGACGCACAGGCTGTGTGCGTGCGGTTGTTGCCTTGGGAGATTTTGCTTTCTTAGCGCTCATTTGAGTACATTATTTGTTGTCGTGTGCAAAAATAATCCAACTTTGGAGCAAATGCAAGTTTTTCATTTGCTTTTGAGCCTTTCATGCTGTATCTTAGCTCCGAAAATGTGAAAACAACACCTTTAACACCGCAAATATGGCACAACACAACCTGCTTGGCAACAAAGGCGAGATGCTTGCGTCGCGCTTCCTGCTGGACAAAGGATATGCCGTGCACCACCACAACTGGCGCAGCGGACACAAGGAGATCGACATTATTGCTCAACAGCGCAATGTGCTTGTATTTGTTGAGGTAAAGAGCCGCACAAGCGAGGAGTATGGCAATGCCTACGATGCCGTTGATGAGAAAAAAATAAAGTTGCTTATCTCGGCAGCACAGGCCTACATACGCAAATACAACATTGACCTGAAGTTCCGCTTTGACATAATCACTGTAATCGGCAACAGCGAGCCATACAGAATTGAACACATTGAGGATGCATTCTACCCCGAATGGTAAAAAACCCCGCAAGCCATGAACATTGAAGACGCACGCATATATTGCCTTAGCAAACCAAACGCCACCGAGGATTTTCCCTTTGACGAGACTACACTGGCATTCAGGGTGGAGAACAAAATCTTTGCCATTACCGACCTTGAGAACACAAAGTGGTTCTGCGTGAAGTGCGATGCCGACTATGCCATTGAGCTACGCGACCGTTACCCGCAGATTGCACCGGCATGGCACATGAACAAGAAATACTGGAACCAGTTGGAGATTGAAGCATTGGACGACGAGCTGTTCTATTCACTTGTTGACCACTCATACAACGAAGTGCTCAAGAAACTCCCCAAAAAGACACGCATCAAATATGGCATGGAATAAAGATTCAATAGTTCACCTTTTGGAAGTCGATTCCACCAACCGCTATATACGTGACGAGGCGGCTGCATTGTGGCAAAATCGCGGCATTAGCGATTTTGCCGTTGTCACAGCCGGACACCAGACTGCCGGACGAGGACAAAGAGGAAACACATGGAATTCCAACGCAGGCGAGAACCTGTTGTTCTCAATACTTGTGCGCCCGGGAGAGACGCTGGAAGTTTCAAAGCAATTCCTGCTGTCACAGGCTGTCGCGTTGAGCATTCACGATGCAATGAAATGTCATGGAATTGATACACTGCTCAAATGGCCTAATGACATTTACGCAGGCAACCGCAAACTGGCAGGCATTCTTTTGGAACTCGATTACTCGGGAGCATTTGTGGAGCAAGCCATTATAGGTATCGGTTTAAATGTAAACCAGGAGAACTTCCCGCCAATGGACAGGACACCGGTATCAATGAAGATGTTGCGGGAGCGTGACTTTACAATTGACGATGTGCTTGCAACTATACTTGACCTGTTTGAGCACTATTACACAGAGATGCGGTTCGGGAACCGCGATGCCATTGCTGCAGAATACAAGAGAGTGCTCCTTGGAATGAATGAACGACACACCTTCATTGACAGGGATGGACATTTCGATGCCGTTATACAGGACATTGAAAGCGACGGGCATCTTATACTGCGGCGCAACGACGGCAGCACAGGCCGCTATGCCTTCAAAGAGGTGGAAATGGTGATTTTTTAGCAACCAAACATAAGACTCACAAAAAAGATACTTCGCTGCGCTCAGCATGAGATAGAGCGCTAAGGCTACCTATATTTAAGCAATAATATTAAAGTTGACCTAACGCCCAAATGTCATCCCGACAGAGCGTAGCGACGAAACTTTAGTTCGACAATGCTTGCAGCAGTTGGTTACACGTAGCGCAGGCGAAGTTTGCGCCGTGTAGGTTGCGATAAGCAAGGATTGTCAAAGGAACTCAAAAATATCGTAAAATAAGAGATCTCTCACGTACGTTCGAGATGACATCTTCACGTTTTTCAGAATGTAGGTCTACTGCTATATTATTACCTATATTATACGTCTTAATCCTTCTTGCAGCAATCCTCCTCCCTCTCGCGGCGCAACTTGGCACGGCGGCGCAGAAGCACCCAAAGAAGAGCAAGCATCACAACCGATGCGCCAACAGTGAGCCATTTTTCGGTAGTGCTCATCTCGTTGTTACGAGGAAAGAAATAGATATATACTGCCGCTGTATAAATGGCAAGCACCGCCACGGTAAGGTTTGGGTTCTTTAGAAATCTCATTACTTTATTACTATTTTCATTTGCAAAATTAGTGAAAAAAGAATTTATAACGAACAATCTTAACCTTTTGCTGTAAAATATAGCATATATTAATAAAATGTCTTACTTTTACAAAAGCAAGTAATAACAAACAAACTAACAATATGGCAAAATTCAAACGTATACTTTTGAAGCTCAGCGGCGAGAGCCTCATGGGCGAGCAGGGTTATGGTATAGATGTAAAGCGCCTGAACGAATATGCAGCACAGATTAAGGAGGTTGCAGAGATGGGCGTGCAGATTGGTATTGTAATAGGTGGCGGAAACATCTTCCGTGGCCTCACGGGTGCCGGCAAAGGTTTCGACCGCGTGAAGGGCGACCAGATGGGTATGATGGCAACCGTAATCAACAGCCTTGCGCTGAGTTCGGCACTTGGTGCAGCAGGCGTTGCCAACAAGGTGCTCACTGCAATACGCATGGAGCCTGTGGGCGAGTTCTACACCAAGTGGAAAGCCATTGAGGCTATGGAACAGGGAATGGTGGTTATTATGGCAGCCGGCACAGGCAGCCCCTACTTCACCACCGACACAGGTTCATCACTCCGCGGCATTGAGATTGAGGCCGACGTAATGCTCAAGGGCACACGCGTTGACGGCATATACACTGCCGACCCCGAGAAGGACCCCACAGCAACAAAGTTCCACGACATTTCATACGACGAGGTAATATCACGCGGTCTCAAGGTTATGGACATCACAGCCACAGCAATGTGCCGCGAGAACAACCTGCCAATCTATGTATTCAACATGGATGTTGTAGGTAACCTTAAAAAGGTTATGGACGGCGAGGAGATTGGTACATTCGTTCATCCATAAGCACGTGCTGAAAATAACACAGAACAGGCTCCCGGCTGTTGCGCGGGAGCCTGTTCTGTGTTATTGGAAAACTTTTACTTCAAGAGGAAGCGCATTACTGCACCCATTAGCTCTGCACGGTGCACACTGTTTTTCACGGTTTCGAAAGGAAAACTTGTCGAAAGCACGCGATAACCGTTGCCGGCATATGCAACACCGGCACTCTCCTTGCATCCGTCAAAGACAAAAGGAACAAATGCTTCATCAAGGGGAACAAGAATATCGGGACGCGAAACAGCATAGCATCCGCTGTTTACCTCACGGCCAACAGCAAGGCGCAAGCCCGAACCCGCAACAACATCATCGGCAATATTGGAAACCGTTCCGCCATAATCAAAGCGCAGCAAATCGCGGATGAACTGCCTGTCCTTATCACAGCCTTGCATATCACTGGCAATGAATGCTCCGCTCACAAAGAGATTGCCGCCACTGTGGCAATAGGTCTTCAGTTTCTCCTGCAATGCCGACGGGAATGTCTTGTATGGTGCGTTGTAATGCAACAACGAGCCATCGCCACCCTGCTTTTCGGCACCAAGTATAAGGTCCACGACAGCATAGTCACTCATATCAACTACACCATCTATAACAGCCTCACTGCCACACGAGAGGAAACTTATTCCGTTTGAAGCCAGGGCATCGCCATGAATGCGCGGATAGTTGAGCATGTTGCCGGCAATCAGCATTCCTTCGTATTCGCTGCCGCTCAAGCCCAGGCCACCATCGATGTTTATATTCTCGCGCATAAAGTCGAGCTGACGGCCGCTATACTCGGGAGTGTGCATATATGGCACTCCCGGGTCAAAGTCAAGGTCAAAGCCAATACGTTTGTCGTTAAAGATTGTATCGGGGCCGCTCATGCGATGGAAACCATTGACCACCAATACCCTGCCCTTTTCATTCTTTGCAAGATAGAGCGACAGCTCCTCCGACGGCAAGCTGCAGCCGCCATCGTTGAACGCGGCAACCTTGAAACTGTAGAAAACACCTTTCTCCACAGTAACCTTGCATTGCGGGTCGCGCACTACTGTTCCATTGTCGAACCCGGCACCATTTACACTGCAATAGACTATATACCCTTCAGGTTTCGCCGTGGGCTCAAGAGCATCCTCAACTGCGCGCCAGGAGAGTTTTACTTCGTTCTCCTTGTCCGACATTGACATTGCAAAATGGCTGACAGGGAGCGGCTGAACAACATAATCGGTTCCGCACACATAGCACAGATGCTTGAGCAGCGCCTTGTAGACCGAACGAGAGAGTGTGAACTTGAAATCGGGGTCATGGGCATAGACCATATCCATAAAGTTCTGGTGCGAAAGCGACTCGAAGATAACGGACGGCACACGCGGTACACGTGTCTCGCCATAGTTGCGGTCGAGTATTCCGCGCACAGGCCACAGTTCGCCGTATCGTGCGGTAAGGTCATTTTGTACAGTGTTGAGAAGATAAGAGACAACGTCGCGCGACATCTGGCGCGAATGTCCTGTGGCGAGTGTATCGCCTTCAAATTCCGTAGTCACCACTCCCAATGAGCCAATGATGCTGTCGGTTGCCGAGACACCCGCATCGGAGTGGAAACCGAAAGAGAGCTCAAGAGGAACATTGAGTCCTGTTGTATCGGGGTTGAAGACCGAACCGCCTGTCAGGTGATTCACCGCAGACGGACGGCATACGATATCGTCGCGATAATCGGCCTCGCCATTGAACATGGAATAGACCTCGTAGGGGAAACCGCTTGTCTGCAGATTGTAGCGGGCACCCTCAAGGTAGCGTGGCAGGCCGCTCAACTGCTCGCCGGGACCACGGGCAACGCACCCCATTCCGCCACCAAAGCGCACAGCATCGGCACTCACCACACCGCTGTGGCGGCTGTAGTTGGTTAGCGTGACACACTGCTCCTTGTCATATCCCTTATTGAAATGGAATGTACCCAGATAGACCCATGTACCGCCACCCATCTGCTGGTTCACAGAGAATGAGGTCTCGCCGCCACTGTGATGAACGGTATACATAGCGTCGGGCACAGAGTTCTCAAAAGTCTCATATGCCACATACACGGCATACTCGCCAGCCACCGGAATATCGGGGCGCCACACAGCCTTTGATACCCTTTTTTTATTCTTCACAGTCTGGGCACTGCGCGACGAGCCCATAGAGAATGGGTCGTCATGGTCAAAATAAATCTCTTTCAATGGCGCATAGCCATCGCTGCGGGTATGCCATTTGTATTCGCGGCCGTTCTGTTCGGTGTAGCGCGAATCGCCCTCACTGCAACAGTCATTGTCGACAATCACACTGTTGACCTGCCAATCGCGTTCGCGCGGTGTGTAGACAAGCGCTCCGGCATTTTCGAGCATGGGCATGAGGAAAGGAACAACGAATGACTGCGTGAGCAAATCCTCTACCGTGCAATAGAGCAACGGACGTTGCCATTTCCAGTAGTCCTTGTCGGCATAGTAGTAACGGCCATGGCTCTGCCATAGCGCAATATGACGGCCATTGAGCCCCGACGGAATATCGAATGGACGCGAAAGCGGCTTCACCCATGGCTCGCCATCGTACTGCACACCACCCCATACGCGTGTTGCATCAACATCCTTGCCATGGCGGTAGATATTCGGCACGCGCTCCTCAATGGCACGTCCTTTGTATACAACCTCTACCTTATACTTCGCATACTTCTTTGGCAGAATGGCGCGTATGTCCTTATATATCCTGTCGACCACTTCAGGGGTAAATGCCTGACCGGCAAAAGCCTCGTTGGCATAGATTACAATCTTCTTTGCCTTTGTATTGACAACGATATTGTTCCTGCGCCGTTCGAGCCCCGAGAAACGCATTTGCGTCCTGTCGGACTTATAGCTCTTGAAGTACTCAAGCAAGGCACGAGAAACAGTTTTGTCGACACCCTGTGCCGACAAAACCGATATACCAAAAAGGCAAAATACTATTGCCCAAAAGTGCCTTAGCATAGACAAATGAACAGGTATTACTTACCTGACAGTTTTGCAATCTCTTCGAGCAATGCCTTTGCATCGGCATTGAACGAATCGCAAAGAGTGTTGAAATACTTCTTTGCAGGCATGCCCGGCTCGGCATGGCTCACACGTGCTATATACTCGTTATTGAGGCTGAAAATCTTGTTGAACAATGCCACCCATGCCTCAGTGTCGCCCTGCGCGTCGTATGAGAGCAAAAATGCCTCGGTTGCCAACTCGTCAACAACAAATGTAATCACCTTCTTGAGATTTTTTCTACTTGCCATAATAATTTGGTTTAGTTTGATTTATTTTGATTTTACCATACATCCTTGAATGCAGCATAGGGATTCATAACTGCATCAAGAATGACATACCACATGATATTTGTCATACAGGGCAAAGCGGGACATTCCAACTGCCCGCACAGCAAATATCTGTTGTAAAGATAGTGTTTTCTGTCGACAAAAACAACTGCTGCCGACAAAAACAATATATTTTGATTAAAAAAGGAAAAACACTTTCAAAATTCATAAAAAAAAGCGAAATTTGCAGATAAATAGAATTCTCAATTTATTTTAATCAATATTATGAAAAGTGCATTGCAAATAGCAAGGGCTGCTTACCAGCCCAAGCTTCCCCAGGCTTTGACCGGGACAGTTAAATTGTGCGAAGGTGCTGCAACAGAGTCTGTAGCAGACCAGGAGGCTATCAAGGCCATGTTCCCCAACACTTATGGTTTGCCTATCGTAACATTCGAGAAGGGCGGTGAGGCTCAGGAGTACCCTGCAATCAACGTGGGTGTAATCCTTTCAGGCGGACAGGCTCCCGGCGGTCACAACGTAATCGCAGGTCTGTTCGACGGTGTAAAGAAGTTGAACCCCAACAGCCGTCTCTATGGCTTCCTCATGGGCCCCGGCGGTCTGGTTGACCACAAATATATGGAGATTACTGCCGAGATTATGGACGAGTACCGCAACACCGGCGGTTTCGACATCATCGGTTCAGGCCGTACAAAGCTCGAGAAGACAGAGCAGTTCGACAAGGGTCTCGAAATCATCAAGGAGCTCGACATCAAGGCTCTCGTTATCATCGGTGGTGACGACTCCAACACCAACGCTTGTGTACTCGCCGAGTACTATGCAGCAAAGAACACTGGTGTTCAGGTTATCGGCTGTCCAAAGACTATCGACGGCGACTTGAAGAACGCTTACATCGAGACTTCTTTCGGTTTCGACACAGCATGTAAGGTATATTCAGAGGTTATCGGCAACATCCAGCGCGACTGTAACTCAGCACAGAAGTACTGGCACTTCATCAAGTTGATGGGCCGTTCGGCTTCTCACATCGCTCTCGAGTGCGCATTGCAGACACAGCCTAACTACTGTATCATCTCGGAGGAGGTTGAGCAGAAGGCTCTTTCACTCGACGACATCGTTACTTCTATTGCGCAGGCTGTTGCTGACCGCGCAGCAGAGGGCAACAACTTCGGTACAGTGCTCATCCCTGAGGGTCTTATAGAGTTCGTTCCTGCTATGAAGGCTCTCATCGCCGAGCTCAATGACCTGTTGGCTCACAAGGGCGAGGAGTACAACGCCGTAGCTCCCGAGGAGCAGCGCCAGTACATCATCGACCAGCTCTCAAGCGACAATGCAGCTGTTTACGCAAGCCTCCCTGCAGGTGTTGCACGCCAGCTGACAATGGACCGCGACCCACACGGCAACGTACAGGTATCACTCATCGAGACAGAGAAGTTGCTGTCGGAGATGGTTGCCAACAAGCTCGCAGCATGGAAGGCAGAGGGCAAGTACAATGGCAAGTTCAACGCACAGCACCACTTCTTCGGTTACGAAGGCCGTTGCGCAGCTCCATCGAACTACGATGCAGACTACTGCTACGCTCTGGGTTACAACGCTTCACAGCTCATCGCTGCCGGCAAGACAGGCTACATGTCATCGGTACGCAACACAACAGCTCCTGCTGCCGAGTGGGTTGCAGGCGGTATCCCCATCACAATGATGATGAACATGGAGCGTCGCCACGGCGAGATGAAGCCTGTTATCCAGAAGGCTCTCGTTGACCTCAACGGTGCACCATTCAAGACATTTGCTGCAAACAGAGAGCAGTGGGCTAAGGAGACATGCTATGTTTACCCGGGTCCTATCCAGTACTTTGGCCCAACAGAGGTTTGCGACCAGACTACAAAGACTCTTGCTCTTGAGCAGCAGAAGTAATATAGATACAAGGAGTTGATGGCAAACGCCAAAAAAACATCCAATACAGTAAAGGTCGGCGGACGGAAGAAAAAACCGTCACGCCGACCATCTTCTACACGCCGCAGAAAGCCGCGTGTCATGGCAACGTGGAAATATGTAGCCATAGCAATACTCACAACAGCAGCCGTGCTGGCATTGGCCTACAAACCATTCATTGAGCCGGCATTCCACCGTTTCACAACATGCAGCGGCGAGAAAATATACGGCACATGCATCCCCGGAGGATACTCCATTTACGGGATTGACATATCGCACCACCAAGGAGTAATCAATTGGCAAAGGCTGAAGAACGGTACTCCCGGCGAGCCGCCAATAAGTTTTGTATACATAAAGGCGACCGAAGGCAGCAGCCACTGCGACAAACATTTCGAAAAGAACTGGGAAGCGGCAAAGAGCAGTGGAATAACACGTGGCGCGTATCACTATTTCGGCACAAAGTCATCGGGCGATAAACAGGCCCGGCTATTCATCAGCAAGGTAAAGCTGGAAAAGGGCGACCTCCCGCCAATGGTGGACGTGGAGGAGGAGCCAGAGAACCCCATGCTCTACAGAGAGGAACTGAAGAAGTTCATATCAACAATTGAAGAGCATTACAAGGTCAAGCCCATAATATACACTTACAAGAAATTCCACGCACGACACATCAACAATATCCACTTCAACGACTATCCATTGTGGATTGCCCGATACAATGTAAAGGACCCCGGCATTGCAAAAGAGTGGATTATGTGGCAATGCACCGACAAAGGCCGTCTGCCGGGCATTGTAGAGAGAGTGGACATCAATGTATTCAAAGGGACAGCAGAGGAGCTTGAAGAGTTGAGAATCAAATGATTCAACGCCGCCTATTCCCCATCAACAGAGCCTCGGCTTTTTCTTTGTTTGAGCTGAACGAGAACTCCCTAAGAATTACATCACACGCCCTTTTATCCAAAATGCGCGGTGCAAGATATTCAAGTGCCTCCAATCTATAAGAATCGAAACTCATGAGTGAGAGCATGGAAGCGCACTGCTTTGATGTGAAGTAGTTTCCGATACAGGCGACACGTATCATTTTCACACGGTCCTTGTCGAAAGACTCCTCCTTCAACAGAGAACACAAAAATCTGAAATCGGATTTATCCATTGCCCTTGCACGCATGTGTGGCATATTGGAGTAATTTTCTACCGGAACATTCAAACCGATATACTGAACAGGCGAAGCCGCAAAAAGGGGCAGTTGCAACATTGCAAAAAGTACCAATAAGAAACTGAATCTTTTCATAGTTCTAAAAATTCTTTTTGCAAATATGGGAAAACTCAACCAGGCACAAACAAGTATTTATCCTAAAGAACAGTAGGACAATCCCTATTTAATCATCCATACATTTTGCGCAAACGGAATGCGTCAATCTTCAAGATATGCAGCACTGGCGCTTGAATAGCGCCTCCAAGCATCTACCATCGCCACAAAATCGGATGGAAGTTCAGAATCAAAGTACATCTCCTTACCAGTTGTAGGGTGCACAAAGCCCAACGTCTTGGCATGCAGTGCCTGACGCGGACAGAGCTTGAAACAGTTACGCACGAACTGGCTGTACTTGCTGAAGTTGGTACCCTTCAGAATCTCATCGCCGCCATAGACATCGTCATTGAAAAGAATATGGCCTATGTGCTTCATGTGCACCCTAATCTGGTGCGTACGTCCGGTCTCGAGATTGCACTCCACAAGCGACACATAGCTCAAGCGCTCGAGCACGCGATAATGGGTTACAGCGTATTTGCCGACACTTTCATCGGCAGAGACACACATCTGCAGCCTGTTACGTGGATTGCGTGTTATATTACCCACAACTGTGCCGCTATCCTCTTTGGGGTTACCCCACACCACTGCATTATAGGTACGTTTTGTGGTCTTCTTAAAGAACTGCATTCCCAAATGCGCCTTGGCAAAGGCTGTCTTTGCCACAACAAGCAACCCCGATGTATTCTTGTCGATGCGGTGCACAAGACCCACCTGCGGGTCGTTGGGGTCGAAATTGGGATTATCCTTCAGATGCCATGCAACGGCATTGATGAGCGTTCCGTGCGTATTGCCGCAACCCGGGTGCACCACAAGGCCTGCAGGCTTGTTCACCACCATAAGGTCATCATCCTCATACACCACATCGAGAGGTATATCTTCGGGGACAATTGTATTGTCATATGCGGGTGTGTCGTATGTAATAACAATCTCATCCAATGGTTTGACCTTGTAGTTGCTCTTTACAACCTTTCCATTTACAGAGATTGAACCGGCATCGGCCGCCTGCTGAATTTTGTTACGCGAGGTGTGGGCTACATGGTCGACAAGGAACTTGTCTATGCGCACGGGCGCCTGCCCCCTGTCTGCTGTTATACGCAGCTCACGAAAAAGGGACTCCTCGGACTCAAATTCGTCGATATCAAGCAATTCGGGGGTTATATCGTCCATAAATTATCAGATATCAAAATTTGAATCAAAGACTGGCTCGCCCTCTTCACCGCTCTCTTTTCCACTGCCAATCACTACCGTCAACGAAGCACCTTGAGGGACAACCTCGCCATTGGAAAGCTTTTTGCCATTGTAGCGCAACTCATACACCCAATCCTTTTCGCCGGGAATGGTGTCGACCCTTTCAATAACAAAGCCTGCTGCCGTGATGTGGGATGCGGCCTCGCGGTAAGTACGGTTATCTATTACCGACGGGATGGAGCGTTTGGGTTTCACTGCAGAGTTGATGACAAGACCCACCTTGCGTCCCTCCTTTACTGCCGAACCGGCCTCGGGGTATTGCATGACAACCTCATCCTCCAAAGCATTCTCCTTGTAACGTCGTTCTACAACAGCATAGTCGAGTTTCTCTTTTGCAAGAACCGCAACGGCCTCATCGAGCTGGACACCGCATACATCGGGGACGGCGCACGACTCGCCGTGATTTGTATATCCATCGACCCAATACAGCGCCAAGACAGGCAGGACGGCAAGCACTGCCGCCATTGCCAAAAGGTTCAGCACTACTACCGTGAATCTCTTTTTAAATGTCACTTTGCCTTTTTTGGGGGTTGTCTTTCTCTTCTCCATTTCTGCAGGGTCTTTTTCTGTATCTTCCATATCCGTGTAACGGATTCAATAAAAGGGTGTATATACCACACCACCGTAAATTTAATGCAAAATTAATACAACTTGAGTGCAATCACAAAAATAAGCCGATATTTTTACCCGCCATGCAACCATTGAGGCCTACAAACTGTTTTTAACGCGCTATAACATTAATACAACTGTCAGAAGGCGCTTTTTTCTTGCATTCTTTTTACTTTTGTTGTATCTTCGCAAGGTTAAAAACATACATGTTACCGTTATGAAAAAGATAATGTTCATTCTTGTTCTGGCAATATTGTCAACAGCCGGAGCGCAAGCACAGCTCATAAAGAAAAAAGCAAAGAAAGAGAGCGTTGAAAACGAGGCATACAAAGAAGGCAAAGTTCCCGTAATCAACGGCAAGGTGACTTTTGAAACAGAAATCCCTGCACCAGGCCTTACCGCAACACAGGTTGAAGAGAAGGTGAATGCATGGATTGCCGAGCGCTATGTAAAGCCCACCGTAATCTCGGTACAGCGTTTTGAGAGCGGGAAACCGGGCACCACAATAATCAAGGGCGAGGAGTATATTGTCTTCAGGAGCAGTTTCTTTATTCTGGACAGAGCAAGAATGTACTATTTCCTCACACTCACAGCCAAGGACGGCAGTTGTAATTTCAATCTCTCGCGCATCACCTATTGGCATGACGACGAGGACGAGAAAGGCGGTGTAAAGATGATTGCCGAGAATTGGATTACCGACGACAACGCATTCAACAAAAAGGGTGAGCTAAAGAGATTCGAGGGTAAATTCCGCCGCAAGACCATCGACCTGAAAGAGCATCTTATTGACGAACTGACCAAAGCATTGAACTAATGAGAACGGTTGACAAGATAAGATACATACTTAACGTGCTGTTCCTCATTGGAGCGGCAGTGACATTCGTACTGTTCCTGCTCAACGGCGACGGCAACGCGTTCAAGATTGCCGGCATAACAGCCCTGGCATTCAAGATTTTGGAATTCATTCTCCGTTTCGTAAACTGAAAGGCTGTAATGATAAAGAGGATATTATACCTTATGCTCCTTGTCGTGCCTGTAATTGCAAGCGGACAGAGTTTCAAGCAGAACGGCGAGAGCGGCGGACTGGGACACGGCGAGGTCTTCAGCCCGTTCAAGGACAACCCCAAAGACAGCACAAAAAAGAGTGTTGTGGTTCCCAAGGAGATACACCAGTGGAAGGTAGACAGGAAGTTCGGCCGCAAAATGGAAATCAATGCCGACACGTTGCAGTTCATGTTCCAGAACCGCCACCTTACCGAGGGAGAGAACGGCGAGTACAATTTCCTTGGCAGTATGGGAACACCCAGGCAGACCAGGCTATACTTCAACCGCCCCACAAACACTACATTCGATTTTCTGCAACCCTATGACCATTTCTACACCACCCCCGACAGGTTCATATTCACCGACACAAAGTCGCCATACACGAACCTCACCTACCACTCGTCGGGCAACAAGGTCGATGGCGATGACCACATAAGGGCATACTTTACCACAAACGCAGGAAAGCACTTTGGTGTAGGTTTCCTGTTCGACTACCTCTATGCACGCGGACGATACGACAAACAGTCGACATCACTCATCAATTTCTCACTCTTCTCATTCTACCGCAGCGACAGGTACAACTACCACCTGTTGGCAAGCCGCTATCGCATGAAACAGAGAGAGAACGGCGGTATAACAGATGACCGCTACATAACACGCCCCGAAGAGACCGACGGAGGAGGCAACATGGGCACCGCCGAAATACCGGTAAGGCTTGATGCGACATGGAGCAGAAACGAAGTATATGACATATTCTTCACACACAACTACAATTGGGGTTACCATCGTGAGAAGTTATTGGCCGACACTGCAAGCAACAGTATGGATTCCTTGACTGTACCCAAAGACTCTGTCATAACCGAATTTGTAAACGTGGCGCGCCTGACACACACTGCAGACGTATCGTTCCTGCGACATGAATACATAAACCACAGACTGCCGAGGAACTACTATGCCGACACGTTCCTGCCACACGACTCGGTTGACAACACCAACGACCTTTCTATTGACAACAGGGTGGCCCTGTCAATGTGCGAGGGGTTCAGAAAATGGGCTTTTGCCGACATTACCGCCTTTGCCGAGCACAGATATGACCGTTACCTGCTGCCCGACACCCTCGCAGAGAACCCACTGGAGTTCAATGAGACATACAACGAACACTCGCTGTTTGTCGGTGGAGAGATTTCCAGTACCCATGGCAGAAATCTGCGCTATCGTGCAGGGGGAGAGACAGCCATCCTTGGCGGAGATTTGGGTTCATTCTCCATTGACGGCGGCATTGACTTCAACTTCAAATTGTGGAAAAAAGATATCAACCTGTCGGCAAAGGCATTCATGAAGAACAACAGGCCATCGTTCTACTACCGTCACTACCACTCCGAGCATTTCTGGTGGGACAATGACCTTGCCAAGGAGTTCAAGACGCGCATTGAGGGCAGCCTTGAAATTCCCTTTACAAGAACCAGACTGAATGCAAAGCTTGAGAATGTAAAGAACTACACCTACATTGCCAACCGTTCAATCCTTGCACCTAACAGGCAGGATTATCTCAACCGTTTCAATGTTGAACAGGAGAAAGGGAACATACAGGTAATTGCGGCATCTTTGAAACAGGATTTCAAATACGGAATCTTTAACCTGAACACCGAAGTTACCTACCAGTACAGCAGCAACCAAGCTGTTCTGCCCTTGCCTACGTTGAACGCATATGCCAACATTTTCCTGAAATTCACCATAGCCAAAGTTCTGCACACCGAAATTGGTACCGACGCATGGTATTTCACAAAATACTATGCACCCGAATACATGCCGGCATTGGGACAGTTCGTGCAGCAGAACCAGGCAAACAGGATTGAAATCGGCAACTATCCGGTAGCAACCGTCTACGCTAACTTCCAGCTTAAACAGACACGTTTCTACGTAAAATACTACCACGTGAACAAAGGATTGGGCAGCAGCAACTATTTCACCACGCCTCACCATCCGCTGACACCGTCGGTGCTGTGGTTCGGACTGTCCTGCAGATTCTACAACTAAACACACACTCACTTGCTATGAACATAACCGTCAAATGGGGTTTTATTGGCTGTGGCGAAGCGACGGAAAAGAAAAGCGGCCCGGCATTCCCGCTGATAAAAGGTTCCGAGGTCGTAGCCGTCATGGGACGCGACAAGGAGAAGACCAAGGAGTACGCCAAGCGACACAACATACCGCATTGGTACACCGATGCGCAGGCACTTATCGATGACCCCGATGTGAATGCAGTCTACATTGCCACACCGCCATCGTCGCATGCCACATTTGCCATAATGTCAATGAAGGCCGGCAAGCCTGTATATGTGGAGAAACCGCTTGCAGCCAACTACGAGGACTGCACACGCATAAACAGAGTATCAAGAGAAACCGGTGTACCCTGCTTTGTGGCATATTACCGCAGATACCTGCCTTATTTCCAGAAGGTAAGGGAACTGTTGCCGCAGATTGGCAATGTACTGAACGTGCAGATACGTTTTGCCGTACCGCCGCGCGACCTCGACTACAATCGCGAAAACCTCCCTTGGAGAGTAATCCCCGACATTGCCGGCGGTGGCTATTTCTATGACCTTGCACCGCACCAGATTGACCTGCTGCAGGAGATGTTCGGCTGCATACTCTATGCCGAAGGCTACAGCACCAACCGCGGAGGTCTATACAAGGCCGAGGACACTGTGAGCGCCTGTTTCAAGTTCGAGAGCGGTATTCCCGGCTCAGGTTCATGGTGCTTTGTATCGGACGAGTCATCGAAAGAGGACCACATTGAGATTTTCGGCAGCAAGGGATGCCTTAAATTCTCGGTATTCACTTTCGAACCTATTGAACTGCGCACAGTTGAAGGAACAAAAGAGTTCAACATCCCCAACCCACCATATGTGCAGTTGCCGCTCATACGCAACATTGTTGAGCATATACAGCACATTGGACATTGCGAGTGCGACTGTGTGAGTGCAACACCCACAAACTGGGTACTCGACAAAATCCTTGGCAAAATAATCTGAGCAATGAGAAGCATTAAAAATTATATATCAAAGACAATCGTTGCAATTATAGCCTTGGCACTCACCATGCAAGCCACTGCACAGGAGGGAAAGCAGGCAAGTTTCCTTCACAAACTGAAGGGAGCCGCGACAAAGACTGCAGATTTCATAGACTATGTGCTTAATGACTCCGACACAGCTTACGTGGCAATGAATCTCTACAACCTCACAGTCATGCCGCAATACTCATTGGGCTACGAATATTACAGCCTCAGTTCGTTGACAGACGGCAAACAGAGAGTGGAGATAGCCCCCGACTGCCGCAACAAACTTACATTGAATGTAGGATGGCGATGGATAATTGTTGGATACAGCATAAACCTGAACGGCAAGAAACCTGAATTCGACTTCAACACAAGCCTCTACTCGGCAAGGTTCGGGCTCGACCTTTTCTACCGCAAGAACAATGCCGGGTATAAAATAAGGGAACTTGACGGTTTCCACAATGAAGGCGCACCCCTACAGAACTACAACAAGGAATTTGACGGCATTAGTATAAGGCAGATGGGTATTGGACTCTGCTATGCGTTCAACAAGCGCTTCTCGTATGCCGCAGCATATGGACAATCGACCATACAGCGCAGGAGTGCCGGTTCACTTATTTTGGGAGCAGGATACAACCGCCAGCAATTCACCTTTGACCACGAGATGCTCGAAACACCCATTGCACAGCAACTGAGCAATAGTCTTAAATTCAAAGAGGTGGAATACAATGACATCAGCCTCAACCTGGGCTACACATACAATTGGGCCTTTGCAAAGAATTTCCTTGCCGGTCTGTCTGTTACCCCTGCTGTCAGTTGCAAGTTCGAGACAAACAGGTTCATGGAGAGCGAAAAGCGCAAAACAGACATCAATTTCGACCTGACATCACGCGCAGCACTCCTCTACAACAACGGCAGATACTACACCGGTGCCTCCTTTGTATCACACACATTCAACTACAAAAAAGAGCAAATGTCCATGTTAGACAGTTTCGGTATTCTTGAGGTGTATGTAGGCTACAACTTCTGGCGCAGGAAGAGATAAAAACAGAATGACGCACATGCATGCGTCATTCTATTTTTTATCTCTTTTCCGCTTCGCTTGAAACTGAATCAGAAACGCATTCCAAGTGTGGCAACAACCGAATGGTTGGCCATTGTTACTGCAGCACCGGGGTTGGCAACCTCAAAATCATAGAAGGGATAGAATTCTGCCTTCTGCATCTCAAGCGCATAAGCCAAATCGAAATAGAGCATTTTTCCATGGAAACCGATACCGGATGTTATGACACTCTTGTCGAAACGGTTCATGTACTCGGTTGATGTCTCTGTAACGGATGCGTTATACAACTCCTTATATGCACCGTTCACAAACGGAGCCGTCATGTAGTTGTAGCCCAAGCGAGCAGCAAAGCCATCGACATTCAGTTCGGCACCGACACGCACGGTGTGCTGTGCTTTCATGTTATACTTTATCTCATCATTCTGCGCACTGTAAACATCACCTCTGCTTGTAAACGCAGCCTTTGCATAGTCGGCATACTCATACTCTGCATTAAGCGCAACATCAGTACCGAAAGTGTAGGCCATTGATGCATTCAAGCGCCATGGAGTCCTCAGTTTGCTCCGGATTGAGAGCATATCACCATACAATATTTTATCAGTAGTGCTTATACGCTTTCCGTAGGGGTCAATAATGTCGGCCGAACTGTACTCTCTGAGGCTATACCATGTTGGAGTATGGAAGGCAAATCCCACTTTGAACGGTGAATATTTGAAGGGACGTAATATCACACCCAGTTTCAAATCGCAGCCACTGCCTTTGACATAACTGTTGTTCTCAAGTATATATATATTGCGTGGCTGGCAGAGCGGATTATCGACTGCCACCGCTTCGATATACTCTGTGTAGCGGGTATAATCGACTGTGGATACCGCAAGGGTTGCACCCAGATAGACGCGGTCGCATATGTTGGCAGCAAGGTTGAAATCCACGGTATACACCCCTCCGCGTGTCTCCTCATAGTAGGCAAGTTCGTCAGGAGCCCACAAAAGAGCAGTATCGGGGTCAGTAATAAAGTTACCTTTGTCATCATAGAGGCCGGCATCGGCAGCAAGCAATGGCAACCAGCTGTATGCAAAGTCCTTGTACATCCAATCCTTCAAATTATCGTATTGAAACATGTTGTTTCTGTACATATACTCCATCACATACTGTTGCGAGAATCCATTTGAGGCACCATACATCTCGAATACACCCGCAAGGTTGTTCTTTTGACGATATCCCAAACCGAAATTGAAATACTTGAGGTATTCGTCATCCACTTCAATGGCGCATACCATCGCAGCATTGCCGATGAAGGCATTTGTATTACCCGACTCAACCAATGAGCCCTCATAGTCAGCCCTGTTGGTCTTCACATCCACCGCAGCCGTGATGGAGACATCATTACTGCGATACATGGCCATTCCGGCAGGGTTTGTACCCATTGTCGACATATCTGCACCCAATGCACTCATTGAACCACCCATACCCACATAACGGGCTGTTCCTGTAAGGTCATTTCCAAAGAGCGACGAGACATCATACATATTTTGGGCATTGATGCCTAAAGGCAACAGAACAAGGATATATAGCAATCGTTTCATAGTAGTGTCTTATTATTGTTTGTCGTTTATCTCATATATACTGCTCATGGGTGTCATCTGCGTGAGCCGCCTCGTGAACCGCCACCGGAGCTTCTGCTGCCACCGCCGCTTGAGCTTCTGCCCCCGGCAGAACCATGACTTGAACTGCTCCTGCTACTACCTGAACTGTAGCTTGAACGACTTCCCGAACTTGAACTGCCTGAAGAACGTGACATGCCGGTGCTGCTTGGGCGGCTGTACCCGCCGGAAGAGTTGCCCGAATTGCGGCTCCTGCTACGCTCTACGCTGCTGTTGTTGGATGAGGACGAGCGTTTTGCATTACTGTTGTTTACAGAAGTGCGTACCTGTTGCTCGCGACGGGGATTGTTGCCCGATGTTGTGCGCGTCTGCTGCTCGCGGCGGGGATTGTTACCCGATGTTGTGCGTACCTGCTGCTCGCGACGGGGATTGTTGCCCGATGTTGTGCGTACCTGCTGCTCACGGCGAGGATTGTTGCCTGCGGTTGTACGTGTATGCTGCTCACGGCGAGGATTGTTGCCTGCAGTTGTACGTGTATGCTGCTCGCGACGGGGATTGCTGCCGTTTGCGATTGTACGTGGCTGCTGTTCGCGGCGGGGATTGTTGCCTGCAGTTGTACGTGTATGCTGTTCGCGACGGGGATTGTTGCCTTCCCTGTGGTTCAGGCTACCACGTGAGTCACGGTTTGGTCTGTTTGCAACCATGCCATTTGTAGGAATTCGTCTGTTATGATTTGACGGTTTCCATGAGAAAGAGGGTTTTGTGTGGTTCCAATGCGGAGTATGCCAGTAATAATCATTGTGGCACCACCAATTGTGATGATGGTAATGACCGTAATAATGGTCAAACCAATTGTGGTGATGATATCCATGGAATGTATTCCAGTTCCATGGATTCACCCAATTGTAGTAGTATGGATAGTTGTATAAGTAATTGTTGGCGGTCGGATAAATATATACGGAGTATCCGTTGTCATACACAAGCCAGTCGTTTATACCGCAATCATATCTCAAGTCCCAATAGAGACTGCTTGAAAGCAGTCTGCGAGGTGACTGGAAACGTACAATACGTGTTGAATAGGTGTAATCGTCCACCACATCATACAGGTCATTGGTGAAGTAGGCTGTTTCAACCTCATCGGCATACTCGTCGACATACACTTCGTCTTCGTAAACAGTTTCTGTATCGTCAACAAGATACATCTCCTCGGCACTCTTCACCACAAGCACCTTCTTCTCCTTCTTTGGTAC
This sequence comes from Bacteroidaceae bacterium, assembly GCA_045654885.1. GTDB lineage: Bacteria > Bacteroidota > Bacteroidia > Bacteroidales > Bacteroidaceae > HGM04593. The sequence continues at coordinate 59,388 of JAZOOF010000054.1, read as the reverse complement.
ATAATACATGTCATTGACCTGTGCCAAAGCGAGCAGAGGGGATGTCAACAATAAAAACAGAACCAACTTTTTCATAGTCATATATTTTTAAATGCTTCTTAACTCTTTTTATCCGGTACAAAAATAGTAACAGGAACGGGGAGTACATAGGGAAAATTCCTACAAAAAGGGAGGAATTTCCCTATTTGAATTGCTTAAATAACAAAACAAGTCCCACCTCGGGGACTTGTATGTACCTTATCGCTTATCTATTGACTTACGTTTATAATCCTCGTTGAACAAGAGGTCGGCCTGATTGTCGTGCAGAGCACGAGGCACAGCCACACGGCCCGACTTCACAAACTGCAACATGCACTGCAACGACACAAATTCGTTGTATAGATTCACGACAGTATCGGTTGAACCGGTAATTTCCACCACAGTGTAGTTGGGATTCATCTCCATGACACGCGCATTGCTGTGGCGTATGACTCTTGAAATTTCGCTGTTCTCAAGGATTTTCGGTGTCGAGAGTTTATACAGGGCAACCTCCTGGAAGAATATTTCCTTGTCGGTATAGTAATCGGCCTTCAGGACATCGACCTTCTTCTCAATTCGTTTTGTAACCTTATTGACAGAATCCTCCTCGCCCCACAAAGAGATTGTGTAACGGTGCACTCCCTCTATTGACGATGAAGATGCCGTAATGGTATCGATGTTCATCATTCGGCGTGTAAACTCTGCTGTCACCTGGTTGAGCATACCGGCAATATTCTCGGTATATATTATTATTGTAAACAGTTTCTTTTCCATAGTGTTGTCATTCAAATCTCATTTCACTGACTGTTGCACCCGGTTCGGTCATAGGCATAACATTGTCCTCCTCCTTTACTGCAACATGCAGGAGGAATGGACCATCGGTAGAGAGCATCTCGCGGATGGCATCATCGAGCTCACAGCGCTCAATGACAAGGCGCGACGGAATGCCGTAACCCTGCGCTATAAGCGAGTATTCTGGATTTAGCATCGGAGTCCACGAATAGCGGTGATTGAAGAATAGCTCCTGCCACTGTCGAACATTGCCCAGGTAGTTGTTGTTCAGCAGAATCATCTTCACACCAACACCCTGCTCCATTATTGTTCCAAGTTCCTGGATATTCATCTGGAAACCGCCGTCACCTGTAAAGAGACATACCGTACGCTCGGGCATAGCCATCTTTGCACCAATTGCAGCAGGCAAGCCGTAGCCCATCGTTCCAAGACCACCCGAAGTGAGGATACTGTGTGGCTGTGTAAACTTGAAGTAACGGCTCGACATCATCTGGTTCTGGCCCACATCGGTAACAAGTATGGCCTTGTTTTCTGTAGCCTCACTCACCTTGCGGGCAACCTCACCCATGAGCAATGGACCTTCTGTGGGGTTCAATGCCTTTTCAATTACTCTATCGTACTCTATTGCATTGTACTCGGCAAAGCTTTTCACCCACTCGCTATGCTCTCTTGGCTGCACAAGCGCGGTGAGTCCGGCGAGCACCTCCTTGCAATCGCCCACAATGGGGACATCAGCCTTCACGTTCTTGTTTATTTCGGCATGGTCAATGTCTATATGTATTACCTTTGCCTGCTTTGCATAGGTCGATAGCTTGCCTGTCACGCGGTCGCTGAAGCGCATACCCACAGCAATGAGCAAATCGCACTTGTTGGTGTTTACGTTGGGGCCATAATTGCCGTGCATGCCCAACATACCCACGCACAACGGGTGGTCGGTGGGGAAGGCCGAAAGTCCCATCAAAGTACGCGCAACCGGGATACCGCTCTTCTCGACAAAAGCCATAAGTTCTTCGTGTGCCTCGCCAAGCTCAACACCCTGGCCAACGAGCATGAACGGACGCTCGGCCTCATTGATGAGGCGTACAGCCTCTGCCATTGCACTCTCCGAAGGTGTAGGATACGGGATATAGCTGCGTACACTGTCCACTGCCGCAGGCTGATAATCGACCATAGATACCTGGGCATCTTTGGTAAAGTCGAGCACCACAGGACCGGGACGGCCTGTACCCGCAATGTAGAATGCACGCGCAACAGCCCAGGCAACATCCTCGGGACGGCGCACCTGGTAGCTCCACTTTGTAATTGGCTGTGTGATACCCACAAAGTCAATCTCCTGGAAGGCATCGGTACCGAGCACCGCTGAGCTTACCTGGCCTGCAATCACCACCACCGGGGTACTGTCGAGCATTGCATCACTGATACCGGTCAAGGTATTTGTTGCACCGGGGCCGCTTGTTACAATGCAGACACCCACCTTGCCCGAACTGCGGGCATAACCCTGGGCTGCGTGCACCGCACCCTGCTCGTGTCGTACAAGCACGTTGCGGAAATTGGTGCGATAATCGTACAAGGCATCAAATACCGGCATGATTGAACCGCCGGGGTAACCGAAGATGGTGTCGACACCCTCATTTATAAGTGAGCGCAAAAGTGCCTCACTGCCTGTTATCATATCTTTGCTCATAAACTGTTATTCAATTATTCTTATACCGCCCTTGTCAGCCGAACTAACCATTGAGGCATAGGCCTTGAGGCTCTTTGAGATGACACGGTCACGTGTAAGCGGGAACATTGTGCGTGCAGCGAGTTCCTCATCGCTGAGCCTTACATTGATGCTGCGTGCCGGTATGTCAATGTCAATTATATCGCCATCACGCAGTTTGCCTATGTTGCCGCCTGCTGCAGCCTCGGGCGAAATGTGACCGATGCTCAAACCCGATGTTCCGCCACTGAAACGGCCGTCGGTGATTAGCGCACACTCCTTGCCAAGATGACGCGACTTGATATAGGATGTCGGATAGAGCATCTCCTGCATACCGGGACCACCCTTGGGACCCTCGTACACAATAACTACCACGTCGCCGGCCTGCACTGCACCGCCGAGAATACCCTCCACCGCAGCCTCCTGCGAGTCGAACACCTTTGCCTTGCCGCTGAATTTCCATATGCTCTCATCAACTCCCGCAGTCTTTACCACGCAACCGTTTGCCGCAATGTTGCCGAAGAGGATTGCAAGACCGCCGTCACGGGTATATGCATGCTCAAGAGAACGGATGCAGCCTTTCTCCCTGTCGGTGTCGAGCGTCTCATAGGTACACTCCTGGGCACCCATTGTGTTGCAGAACACATTGGCAGGCGCAGTGCTGTAGATGCGCTTTGCCTCATCATCTATGCAGTCGCCTGTAATATAGTACTTGGCAATATCCTCACCGAGTGTAGCGCCATTGACACGCAGCGCATCTGTGTCGAGCAGACCGCCCTTTGCCAATTCGCCAAGGATTCCAATTATACCGCCCGCACGGCCACAATCCTGCATTGAGTATTTGGTGCTGTTCGGCGCAAGCTTACACAAGCAAGGCACACGGCGGCTCAAAGCATCGATGTCACTCATTGTAAAGTCGACACCGGCCTCACCGGCCACTGCCAGCAGGTGAAGGATTGTATTTGTAGAGCCGCCCATTGCAATATCCAGCGTCATTGCATTTATGAAAGCGGCACGCGATGCTATGCTACGTGGCAGAACGCTCTCATCGCCCTCGCCATAATACTTCATTGCATTGGCAACAATCTGCCTTGCAGCATCCTTGAGCAACTGCACGCGGTTGGCATGGGTTGCAAGGATTGTTCCATTACCGGGCAATGAGAGGCCGATAGCCTCGGTGAGCGAGTTCATTGAGTTTGCTGTGAACATGCCCGAGCAGCTGCCGCAACCGGGGCAAGAACGCTTCTCAATCTCGGCAAGTTCGTCGTCGCCCACTGTATTGTCGGCAGCCTTTACCATTGCTATTACAAGGTCAAGGTTCTCGTTTTTCCAGGTACCCTTCTCCATGGGACCGCCCGACACGAAGATTGTGGGGATATTCAGTCGCATTGCAGCCATCAACATTCCGGGAGTAATCTTGTCGCAGTTGGAGATGCACACCAGCGCATCCACCTTATGGGCATTGCACATATACTCGACGCTGTCGGCAATGATGTCGCGCGATGGCAATGAGTAGAGCATGCCGTCGTGCCCCATTGCAATACCGTCGTCAATGGCTATTGTATTGAACTCGGCAGCATAACAACCGAGCTTCTCAATCTCGGCCTTTACAATCTGACCCGCCTCGTGCAGATGGGTATGTCCGGGAACAAGCTGTGTAAAAGAGTTTGCTATGGCTATGATTGGCTTGCCGAACATCTCGCGCTTCATGCCATTGGCTATCCAGAGTGCACGTGCACCGGCCATACGGCGGCCTTCGGTACACTGGGCACTTCTCAATTTAATTTTCATATTGCTAAATTTAATAATAAAAACACCCTTCTCGGTGCATGAGAAAGGAGCGTTTCGGGAGTCACCGGGTACCATTGTTCCCGACAGCAACCGAACACATTCGGAATCGGGTGCAAAAATACTCTATTTTTCAGTTTACACAAAACAAGAATAAAAATATTTTACTTTCGTAGGTGGTTATAATTTATCGACACAGACTACCTTAATCCCCTGTTCTTCATTACCACATAGATTATTACCGGAGCACCAATCAGTGGTGTTATTGCACCCAATGGCAAAAGGCCGCTCCTGCCCGGCAGCTGGCACACAAGATTGCACAGAAGCGCCACTGCGCCGCCAAGCACAATGGTTGCAGGTATAAGATGCCTATGGTTATTGCTGCGCATTGAAATGCGGGCCATGTGCGGCACAGCAAGGCCTATGAACGAAACAGGACCACAGAATGCCGTTACAACAGCCGTCAAAAGACCTGTGACAGACAATGCCACAGCACGCGTCGCCTTCACATTCACTCCAAGATTCACGGCATAGGCATCGCCAAGCAACAAGGCATTCAATGGTTTAGCCATAGCTATTGACACAACCAGCAGAACAAGTGTCACAGATGCGAAAAACGGAATCTGAGTCATTGTCACACCACCAAAAGAGCCCATCCCCCAAACCATGTATGAGTGCACACCCTCGGCCGTGGAGAAATAGTTGAGCAGTGTTATTGCCGACGATGTCATGTAACTGACAGCAACCCCCGCAATCAACAGGAACATATTGTTGCGCAACAGCGTTGCAAGCAGCAATATTATCATCATCACAAAAAGTGCGCCGCCAAAAGCACCGCCAAGCACGGCAAGATAGCCTCCGAAGCCGAATGTAGCGGCCCCGCCTGCCAAAAGCATAACAAGCGCCACTCCAAGCCCGGCGCCGCTGTTCACACCAAGAACCTCGGGGCCGGCAAGCGGATTACGGAAAAGAGTCTGCAACAGCATGCCGGCCACAGATATCGATGCGCCCGCCAGCAATGCAGTCAAGGCCTGCGGCAGACGCGTCTCAAGCACCACCACCCGCCACACATCGCGGCTGCACTCACCGCCGGTCAATATCGACAGTACCTCGCCACAAGGGATGTCAATACTGCCCCAAAAGAGATTGGCGGCAAACAGCACAAGCAACAACAGCGCGGCCAATACGTAGGCGAAAGCCGTTTTATCAACGCATCTTCTCATAATACTGCAGGGTGTAACCGGTAAACAGCCGGGGATGAAAAATTGCAACAAGTTCCTTCAATAGCCGTTCGGGATGGAACGCCGTCTCTTCGAACAGATGCCTGTGGTGTGTATTGCAGGCATATATATTGCGTTGCCTGAATGGTTTGAAATGCGAATAGCCTGCAAAATCGGCAAGCAGGGACTCAAGCGTCCTGTCGACATCCGAATTGTATTTCAGCAGCCATAAATCGGCATCGGCAGCCTTGTCGAGCACCACCTCATAGGAAAGCGGAACAGAGCCACTGCCCGTGCAGGCCGCGAAGAGATAATCGGCACCGGCATCGGCATACATTTGTCCCATAGTGCTCTGCCCGCACGGCACATACCAAGCCGAGCTACTCTTCAGTTCACACATAAGTTTAGGGCGGTATTCCACACTCTTTGCAGCATTGCTCAATGCCACATACTCACGGCACACCACAGAAAAGAGCGAGTCACTGCGGGCACCCGCTCCAAACAGACGGCCATAGAAACGCATCCACTCGGCACAACCGAGCGGCGAGGATTCCATATAATCGGCACACTGCACAAGAGGAGTGCCAAGATTCTCAAGTTTGCCAAAGCCACCGTTCTCATAAGGAAGTACAAACACGGCATCGGGCGACACCTGCACCAGAGCCTCTGTATCTACATTCAGCGAACTGCCGCAGTCGACAACATGCCCAGTCTCAAGACCATCGGCAACTGCATCGCAATAGATATACTGCGCATCGCAGACACCTTTGATTGCATCGTCTGCACCAAGTTCACCCAACAGACCGGCATGGACACCCGAGAATAGAATCACATTATCAAGCGGTGTACGCAACAGCACACCTGCCGGCAAATCAGCAGGCAGTTCGGCTCCGGATGGCACAAGAACATAGCGTTGCATCACCCCTTCGCCCCAAGGATTGGCAATATCCACGACAGTGCAGCCTTCACACTCCACAATGGAGAGCAAAGAGGAGTATTGCATGGGGATAACATCGCCATCCACCGGTAGATATTGCTCTTTTGCGCCCCCGCAAGACATCAGAAGCACAAATAGTGATAAAGAGACGAGTGTATTCTTGAGAAACAGCATCATTTTTTATCAAACCTCATTGCTGTTCATGACAGATAGTTGCTGACGTATACTCTCGGAGTGAATAAGCTCAAAGATTTCGCGTACGGCATCGGCCTCAATCCTGCCGTCGGCACAGGACTTCACATAACGCTCCATTATCTCATTATAGCGCAGCGGTTGGAATACCATCATCCCCTTCTCGCGTTTGAGTTCGCCAATCTCCCTGGCAATCTCCATACGCTTCGCGAGGAGCCTCATCAGCTCGCGGTCTATCTCATCTATCTGTTCACGATATGAGAGAAAGTCGGCATTGTCGGCAACCGCAACACGGTGCACCAGCTTGCCAAGGATTGTCATCAGTTCATCGGGGGTCACCTGCTGGCGTGCATCGCTCAATGCGCAATAGGGAGTGCAGTGCGTCTCAATCATCAGGCCGTCAAAGTTCAGGTCCATTGCCTGCTGTGAGAGCGAGAGTACAAGTTCGCGTTTACCGGCAATGTGGCTCGGGTCGCACAGCAGCGGCAAGCCCGGGAAACGGCGGCGCAGTTCAATTGGAAGCTGCCACTGCGGAGCATTGCGGAAACACTTCTCGCCATAGGACGAAAAACCGCGGTGTATTGCGCCCAGACGTGTAATACCAGCATTATTAAGACGTTCCATGGCACCAATCCACAACTCGATATCGGGGTTTACCGGGTTCTTTACAAGCACAGGAACATCGCAACCGCGCAATGCATCGGCAATCTCCTGCACTGCAAAAGGATTGGCCGTTGTGCGCGCACCAATCCACAGAATGTCTACACCGGCAGCAAGTGCCAGCTCCACATGCTCGGCCGTAGCCACCTCGGTGGTAATGCACATGCCAAGTTCGCGTTTCACCCTTGCAAGCCATGGCAATCCCTCCTTGCCCACACCCTCAAAACAACCGGGACGTGTGCGCGGTTTCCATATACCGGCGCGGAATATTTTCACACCGTTCTCCTGCAAATCCTTGGCCACCTGCATCACCTGCTCCTCGCTCTCGGCGCTGCACGGGCCGGCAACAACCAAAGGTTGTCCACATTTGCTGAATATATCTATCTTGTCTAATTTCATAATTTGGCAATTTTAGGAAAAAGAGTACGTGCATTGGCAGTTGTCACCGCAGCCACCTGCTCCACGCTGCAATCATATACTGCGGCCAGAAAATCGGCAACATGGGGCACATATGCACTCTCGTTGCGTTTTCCACGCTTCGGGACCGGAGCAAGATAGGGTGAATCGGTCTCAAGTACAACCCTTTCAAGCGTAACAGACCTTAGCACAGAGGGCAATGTTGACTTCTTGTATGTCACCACTCCGCCAATACCCAAATAGAAGCCGTCGAACGACAAAAGTTTGCGTGCCTCGTCCTCGCTGCCCGAGAAGCAATGGAACACCCCCGTCAGCCCACGGCCACGATAGTCATCTATCACGGCATACAGTTCATCGAATGCACTCCGCGAATGTATTGCAAGCGGCAAGCCTGTCTCCAATGCCCACTCTATCTGTCTGCGGAAAACCTCCTCCTGTTCACGTTTTTTTGTATCATCCCAATAGAAATCGAGCCCCACCTCGCCTATTGCCACAAAACGGTCATCGCTTTTCAGCAGATTATAGAGCCTGTCGAGCACGCTGTTGTAGTCATCGCCAAGTTCTGTAGGGTGCAGACCAATCATCGGGTAGCATATTCCTGGAAAAGCATCGCACATTGCCATGAGTGCAGGCAACGTCTCTTCGTTTATTGCAGGCAGGCACAGTGTGCCCACTCCGGCATCAACAGCCCGTTGCACAGCATCAGTTCTGTCACTGTCAAACTCCGCAGTAAAAAGATGGGTATGTGTATCGACAAACTCAATCATCGGCAGTTTTCTTTTTGGCCCTGTCGGGGCGATAATAGTAGATTACACCATACTCGGCGCACTTTTTTATGCGGGCATCGCCACTCAACGAGGCGAAAGACTTCTCAACCTCGCCCCACACCTCGAATATCAGTTCATCGACTTCGTAGCGCATGTTCGATATATTGGCAAGCGCCTCGGCCGTACGTGTCTGGAGCAAATGCCTACGGTCATACATCTCCTTGAACAGTTCAAAGACCACCGACACACGTCCCATTGTAGGGTTGTATATGGGCACACCACCCTCGCCCTGACGACGTTGCTCGCCTGCGATAATCTTCTGTCCCCACTCCAGGACCGAAGCCTCGGAAAAGAGATTGGGCACAGTATCTTCATTCTCGGGCAAGCCGTAGTAAGGTCGTTTGCTACGTGCCACCTCGCCACGCATTATGCACATGCTGAGCACCTGAATGAAGTGCGACACATACATCCTGGCCTTCTTGAGCGCCGCCTCATAGCTCTCGTTTCCTTTTTTGGGTGACTGCTCGGCAACACATCGTTTGTATACCGCCACCTCGCGCGAGAAACGTTCAAGCAGTTCCTTGGCACGATGATAGGTGTTATGGGTGAGCACATTTGTGAATATGCCACCCTTCACACTGCTGTCTACAGCAGCTTTCAGTGCACGAATACGGGCCTGGTCGGTATTTGGTAATCGGCGATAGGGCATCCTTTACTATATATATTAGAGATTACGGTCAAGTATCATATTTGAGAAAGACTTTAGCTCATCCTTCTTCCCCGGGGCAACGGATATCGCATCGATATACGCATCGCACTTGGCAAAGAGTTCGCGTATACGTCTTTCGCACACCTCCTTCACGCCAAGTTCATTATACAAGGCCGTGAACCAGGCAATTTTCTCCGCAGCATCGAACTCCTCTTTCTCCATCCACTCCTTCATCTGCGCAAGCTGAGCAGGCGAAGCGAGGTTCATGGCTGTAATAAGCAGGAAAGTCTTTTTGTTGCAACAGATGTCGCCGCCTATTTTCTTGCCGAATAGTTTCTCGTCGGCATATACATCGAGCAAGTCATCCTGCAATTGGAAAGCAAGACCTATTGTCTCGCCATACTTGTACAGATTCTCAAGGTCACTCTCAGTGGCACCCGCAAGTATTCCGCCCAATTTGAGCGAAGCCGCAAGAAGCACCGATGTCTTCAGTCGAATCATCTCCATATACTCGGCCTCGGTAACATCGTCGCGTTTCTCAAAGTCAAGGTCATACTGTTGTCCATCGCCAACCTCTTTCGCAGTCTCGGTGAAAAGCGCCAACATTGCCGGGAGCCTGTCGGCAGGAACATGTGAGAGAAACTCGTATGCCAGCACAAGCATGGTATCACCCGAAAGAATTGCAGCGGTGTCGCCCCACTTTGCACAGACTGTTGGTTTGCCACGGCGAATGAGCGCCCTGTCCATAACATCGTCATGGATGAGAGTGTAGTTATGGTATGTCTCTACAGCCACTGCCGGATATAGAGCCTCGCGCACACACTCCTTATACATATTATAGGCAAGCAGAAAAAGCACAGGACGCACACGTTTGCCGCTCTGCTCCAGAGTATAACGCACCGGCGCATACAGTTCGTGCGGTTCGCGTTCAAACTCCAGTTTGTCTATAAACTCATTTACAATATCCCTTAATTCTTCCCAGCTATACATAATTATTCCTATTTATCAAGAAGCCTTTAAATTACTAAAAAAAGAGGCTGCATTCCGCAGCCTCTTTCATATGTTCTTTTTAAATTTTACTGCAAACGGAAGTTAACCGGCAATACAAATTTCACACGAACAGCCTTACCCAACTGGCGACCGGGCTTCCATTTTGGCATAGCCTCAATCACGCGGATAGCCTCCTTGTCAAGATAGATATCACCCGAAGAACGGATAACCTCGGTATCCTGGATAGAACCGTCGGTGTTCACTGTAAACTTCACGAATGTCTTACCCTGTGAGTTGTTGTCACGTGACACGCGTGGATACTTGATGTTGTCGGAAAAGTACTTCATCAAGGCCTTCATACCACCGGGGAACTCGGGCTGCTCCTCAACGACGTCAAAAATCTGCTCCTCTTCAACCTCTTCCTCAACAAAGACAACATCAGTCTCCTCAACGTCTGCGAACTCGCTCATATCCTGAACAGAAACAAGCTCCTGCTCCTCGATATCAACCTCGTCCTCAACGACCTTGATAACGTCGATAATCTTCTTTGCCTGTGGTGGAGGAGGAATAACCTTCTTCTCAATAACCAAAGGCGGAATCTCTTCAACCACAACAATGATGTCATCCTTTGACTTACTCTTTGGAGCCGGCTGTTCCTCCTTATCCTGGAACTCGGTAAGCTCAAGACCGGCAAACAAGCAAACAAGAGCAAATACAAAACCAAACAATAACCAGGTTGTACGATTCTGCTCCAAATCAGCCTTACGGCTCTTCTTTACCTCAAGCAATTCAGCTCCGGTAAAATTCTGTTTCTTCTCTTTGTCCATTATCGTATTTGTATATATTTTGCAAGGTTACACTTTCTAATCGACAAAAATAAACAATATTTTTCAATACACACGCTTTATTTCATCTTTTTTTCACTTTTATTCTATTTTTCCAAAGACGAAGCACTTTTATCACAGTTTGCCCACTCAATATTTAAACATCAAATAGGGTATTTTATGAAACCGTAATTAGAAAAGATAAAAAAAAGCATTATCTTCGCAAACAAATACCGCAGTACGGCACAATACTAAAAACAAGAACGTGAAAACGGCAAAAAACATCTTTTACCTTTTACTGTTTCTTCCCTTGACCATTATGGCCCAGGGCGGAGAGAGCGCGTTCAATTTTCTGAGGTTGCCCTACTCGTCACGCGTTGCCGCATTGGGAGGTAGAAATATATCTGTCATTGACGACGACATATCGCTCTCCATGCACAACCCGGCGCTGCTGATTAACGCAACAGACAAGACCCTTGACCTCTCATTCATGACATACATGAGCGGGAGCAAGGTTGCCGGTGCAGCCTTCAACAAGACGTTCGGCGAACGCTCGGCGGGTGCGGTTGCCGCACGCTACGTCGACTACGGCAAGTTCGACGGCTACACCCCCGACAACATCTTCACCGGCACATTCCGCGCCATGGACATTGAGCTGGACTTCATCTACTGCTACCTGTTGAGCGAACGTTGGAGCGGCGGTGTGGCCGGCAAGTTCATCTATTCGCAATACGAGAGCCTGAGCTCACTTGCCATCGGTGTGGACCTTGGTTTGAACTATTATGACCCCGACCACGATTTCTCGGCATCACTTACCTTCAAGAACCTTGGAGGCCAGGTCATGACCTTTGAGGAGAAGCATGAGATTATGCCCATAGACATTCAGTTGGGACTCACCAAGCGCCTTGCCCATGCCCCCATCCTGTTGTCGGCCACTCTTACCGACCTGCACCGTTGGAAAAGCACACATTTCTATAATACCGACGGCAGCAAGGACAACTTCGGTGAGTTGCTTCTCAAGCATATAACATTGGGAGCAGACATACTCATCGGCGACAATTTCTACGCGTCTGTGGGTTACAACTACCGCATGAGCCGCGAGCTCTCCACCGGCAAAGGACTTGCCGGTTTCAGCCTTGGAGCAGGACTACATATAAATAAGGTAAAGTTCAGTGCCTCCTACAGCAAACTGCACATCTCGTCATCATCACTGCTCTTCAACATCGCATATTCACTATAAGACCTATATAATGAAACAGATAATAATAGCTATCGACGGCTTCTCGTCGTGTGGAAAAAGCACCATGGCAAAGGCTCTTGCCCGCAACATCGGTTACCTGTACTTTGACAGCGGCGCCATGTACCGCGCCGTAGCGCTTTACTGCATGCAGAACGGACTAATCAGTGACGGAAAAATTGACACGGCCACACTGCGCGAAAGGATGGCCGACATACATATAACCTTTGAGGCCGACCCGGAGACAAAGAACTCGCTGACACTGCTCAACGGAGTGAACGTTGAGCACGAAATACGCTCGCTCGAGGTTTCCCAGGTTGTCAGCCAGGTGGCGGCGCTCGATTTTGTACGCAGCGAGATGATAGCACAGCAGCGTGCCATGGGCGAAAAGAAAGGAATTGTAATGGACGGCCGCGACATCGGCACCACAGTGTTCCCCAATGCCGAGATGAAGGTGTTTGTAACAGCATCGGCCGAGGTACGCGCACAGCGCCGTTACGACGAGCTCACGGCACGTGGCGACAAGCCCGATTTCCGGGAGATTCTTGACAACGTGCTGCAGCGCGACCACATAGACCAGACACGCGAGGTAAGCCCGTTGAGACAAGCCGACGATGCTCTGCTGCTGGATAACAGCAACCTCACACGCGAGGAGCAGATGGAGTGGCTCATTGAGAAATTCAACAACATCACCAAGTAATGCTCAAGATAGAGATTGACGAACATTCAGGATTCTGCTTTGGTGTGACAACAGCCATCAAAAAGGCCGAAGAGGAGTTGCAGAAGGGCGAGACGCTCTACTGCTTGGGAGACATTGTACACAACAGCATAGAGTGCGACCGCCTCAAGAACATGGGTCTCATCACCATAAACCACGAAGAGTTCGCAAGGCTTCATGACGCAAAGGTTCTCCTAAGGGCACATGGCGAGCCGCCTGCAACATATGAGACAGCGCGCCGAAACAACCTCGAAATAATAGATGCCACCTGCCCTGTGGTGCTTAAACTGCAGCAGCGCATCAAAAAGAAGTGGCAGGAGACAACGGACAAGGATAGCCAGATAATCATCTACGGACAGGCAGGACATGCCGAAGTGCTTGGCCTTGTGGGACAGACACACGGCGCGGCAATAGTCATTGAAAAGAGTTCGCAGATTGAAGAGATAGACAAGGAGAAGGACACATATATATACTCACAGACAACAAAGTCGCTCGAAGGCTACAGACACATTGTCCGTGAGATAAAGGCCCACATAAGCGAAGAGAGGGAGTGCGAATCGTTCAACACCGTGTGCGGACAGGTAGCGAACCGCCTTGACGGCATTGGCAACTTCGCAAAGTCGCACCAACTGATATTCTTTGTCTGCGGCAAGAAGAGTTCCAACGGACGCATACTATTCGACGAGTGCAGGAAGATGAACCCCAACTCCTATCAGATAGAAGGCCCCGAAGACCTTGACCTCTCACTAACAAACGGAGTGGAGTCAATAGGCATCTGCGGTGCCACATCCACCCCAAAATGGCTTATGGAGAGTTGCAAACAGGCAATAATAAACTATAATAACCAATAATAATATGAGAAACAAGATTCAATGCGTCGGCATTTTGACATCGGGAGGTGACGCACCCGGCATGAATGCAGCCATCCGCGCCGTAACACGCGCCTGTATCTATCACGGCATCAAGGTAAAGGCCATCTACCGCGGCTACAAAGGTCTCATGACCGGAGAAATCAAGGAGTTCAAGACCGAGAATGTAAGTAACATCATACAGCGTGGCGGTACAATCCTCAAGACAAGCCGCTGCGACGAGTTCAAAACCGAGGAGGGCCGTGCAAAGGCATATGAGACACTGCAGAGAGAGGGTATCAACGCACTTGTCGTAATTGGCGGTGACGGTTCAATCACCGGTGCATACAACCTTGCACGCGAGTTCGACATCCCATGCATTGCACTGCCGGGAACCATTGACAACGACCTCTATGGCACAGACACAACAATCGGCTACGACACTGCGCTGAACACCATCATGGAGTGCGTCGACAAAATCCGCGACACCGCATCGTCACACGAGCGTCTTTTCATTGTGGAGGTTATGGGCCGCGACGCCGGTTTCCTTGCCCTCAACGGAACAATCGCCACAGGTGCCGAGGCATGCGTGCTCCCCGAGATTGACCCCGAGTTCGAGAAAATCAACCAGTTCATCGCCAACGGTCTGCGCCGTACAAAGAGCAGCAGTATCGTGCTCTTTGCCGAAGGCCGCGAGAAGGACTACAACATCATGGAGGTTGCCGAGGGCATGCGCCAGCGCTTCCCCGAGCTCGACGTACGCGTCTCAATCCTCGGCTATCTGCAGCGTGGCGGCAGCCCCACTGCCAACGACCGCATCCTTGCAAGCCGCTTGGGCGTTGCGGCCGTCGATGCACTGCTCGAGGGGCAGCGCAACGTAATGGTAGGTCTCAAGAACAACGAGATTGTATACATCCCATTCACCAAGGCCATCAAGGACGACAAGCCACTTGACAAGGACACAGTGCGCGCGCAGGAGATTCTTGCATCGTAAGCATGCCACAGTTATATACAAATAATGGAGAACTTTTTGGGTTCTCCATTATTTGTATATAACTGCATCCATCGCCACATCATGTGGTTCGGATGGGATATCCGGCACCAGCTGTTCGCGGTAGCAGACACCTATCTTCAATGCAGCAAAACCGCTTTGCATGAGATACCTGTCATAAAATCCCTTTCCGCGCCCCATGCGCATCCCTTTTGACGTAAAGGCCACACCCGGAACAACAATGACATCAATCTCATAGGGCTGCACAGGCACCCCGCGCTGTGGTTCATTTATACCATAAGCACCTGCCGCCATTGCATCCTTGTCATAGCTGTAAAAGTTCATCACATCGCCCTCTACACGCGGCAACACCACCGACAGCCGCTGTGCCAGTTGCTCCACCAATGGCCATATCTGAGGTTCATCGGCAAGCGGCGAGAACATCGCCACCACAGTAGCCCCGCTCACGGCAATGTGTTTTTCCAGTTCCTTGCATATGGCCACAGAGCGCTCAAGCGCCTCATCTTCGCCAATATGTGCAAGGCTCGCGCGCACTGCACGGCGCAAAGCCTTCTTATCCTCTATTCCCATTTTCCAGTTTATCAAAGTAATCGAGCACCCTGCCTGCTGCAGCAAAAGAGGTCATGTTGCCCTGCAGGAGCAGTTGCTCATAACGCAAAAGAACATCCTCCATTCCCGGCGCATTATAGAAACGGGCCTTCAACTGCTCTTCAACAGCCTCGTACATCCAATATTTCTGCTGGTAGAGACGGCGCTCGTCAAAATAACCGGTAGACTTCACATGGGCTACATATTCATCTATCATTGCCCACACCTTGTCTATATCAATATCAAAGAATCCCGAATAGGTCTGCACAGCGGGGCGACGGCCGCTTGCCGGCATAGGGAACAGCTGCAATGCATTCCTGTAGTGCACGGCGGCACGGCGCGCCTCTTCGGCATTGTCGCCGTCGGCCTTGTTGATTACAATGCCGTCGGCCATCTCCATTATACCGCGCTTAATCCCCTGCAGTTCGTCACCCGCCCCGGCAATCTGTATCAGCAGGAAGAAGTCGACCATCGAATATACGGCAGTCTCGCTCTGCCCCACACCCACAGTCTCCACAAATATATTGTCATACCCTGCAGCCTCGCACAATACTATAGTCTCGCGCGTCTTGCGCGCCACACCACCCAACGAACCTGCCGATGCACTGGGACGTATGAAAGCACGTGGATGGGCCGCCAGACGCTCCATCCTTGTTTTGTCGCCCATTATACTGCCCTTGCTGCGCTCACTGCTCGGGTCAACGGCAAGCACTGCAAGTTTTCCGCTGTTCTTTGATAGCAGATACATGCCGAACGCGTCAATCGAAGTACTCTTTCCTGCACCCGGCACGCCTGTTATACCCACACGCAACGAGTTGCCCGAGTATGGCAGACACCTCTCGACCACCTCCTGCGCCATTGCCTGATGCTCAGGCAACAGGCTCTCAAGCAGCGTTACGGCACGGCTCAGTACCGTCACATCGCCACGCAAAATACCGTTGACATAATCGTCGACCGACAGCTGTGCAGCTCTCTTGCGCCTCATTGTAGAGAGATAGGGATTCACCGGCCCCAAAGCCTCCACTCCATCATTCACCTTGAGCCCCTTATAGGCCTCGTTATTCTCGGGATGTTCCATAACAAATCAATTTCGTCACTTGCGAAGATAGCAAATAAGCCGTGTAAAAACAACAGAGCCGCCCAAAAAGGCGGCTCTGCAAAGTCAAAATATTAGGTTTGCACTTATTTCAAAGCAAAGCTGTTGTTCATGTACATACGTGCCATATCAATGCCCTGCTCATCCAAAGTAACGTCCATAACATCACCGTTCAAAAGAAAGAGCTGTGCATTGTTACCGTCAACAAGTCTCATGAGCTGGGTAGTCTGGTTGTTGTACTCAGCACTCCAAATCTGTGTCTCCTCATCGAAAAGGAGGTTCATTGTCTGGTCGCCGCAAGAGAGAGAGTAACCATTCTCCATTGCTGTGATTTCCACATCCTGACCCTGACTGTTCTGCACAACCTGGACATTTACAGAAGCCTTCTTGCCGGTCCAGAATTCGATTGAGTTGAGAACAACTGCATCAACAAATATAGATACCTCATATACAGGGACAATGTGCATAGCCAAGAATACAAGTTCGTTCACCCATTTGTTGCCAATGCTTCCATTCCAATCCTTGAGTTTGTTGGTCAAACGGAAAGAACCGATACATGATGAGAACAACATGGTTGCGCAAAGCAACAGAACCGAAAGTTTGAATGTCTTTTTCATAAATCTATTATTATTTAGGTTAGTAATTCCAACGACAAGTTAGCCTCATCGCCTCATGGCGCAAAAATATCATTTTTTTATTAAAAAAAACTTTTTTTGAGCTTTTTTTCACTCGATGTTCAAAAAAATAACTTTTTAGCAACCATAACATACAAAATAAGGGATTCCCGAAACCGGGAACCCCTGTCCATGCACCAGGTGGTGCATCTATCAAAGTACACCGTTTACCACAAGTGCCTTTACAAGTGAGTAGAATTTTTCAACAGTTGGAATCTCGACACGCTCTGTCGGAGAGTGGGGAGACATCAATGTAGGACCGAACGATACCATATCCATCTTTGGATAGTTTGTAGAGATGATACCGCACTCAAGGCCGGCGTGGATTACGCGCACGTCGGGCATCTTGCCGAACATGTCGTTGTATGCGCTCTTCAACGCAGCCAACAGCGGAGAGTTAACGTTTGGCTGCCAGCCGCTGTATCCGCCGCTGAGTTCAACCTTCATGCCTGCCATTGCAAAACAGCTCGATAGCTGCAGGGCAAGGAACTCCTTCATTGTGTCGCAAGAGCTGCGTGCAAGGATGTTGATTTCGGCCTTGCCCTCACCTATCTTAACAATAGAGAGATTGCTTGATGTCTCTACTGTATCGGGGATTGTAGGGATGAAGCGCAGCACACCGTCGTGACAAGCAAGGATAGCATCGAGCAAGTTGTCCTGTATCTCCTGTGGCACAACAGTCTCGGGCATCTCGGCCTCGCTGACTGTGAGAGTGATACCCTCTTCAATTGTAGCATACTCGCTGTTGTAGAGAGCCTCGTACTTTGCAGCAATCGCCTTGAGCTCATCGATGGCCTCCTCGGGCAATGTGAGCACAACCTCACAGCTTGCAGGGATGGCATTGCGCATGTTGCCGCCGTTCCAGCTTGCAAGCACAACGGCAAGCTCGTCCATAGCCTCGCGCACGAAACGTGCCATCAGTTTGTTGGCATTGCCACGGCCTGCATTGATTTCAAGACCTGAGTGACCGCCACGCAAGCCCTTGAGCTGAACGCGGACTGCAACGTCGGCATCGTCGCTCTCCTCCTCCATGAACTCCATGGAAGCCGAGATATCGAGACCACCGGCACAACCGATGTAAAGGACACCCTCTTCCTCAGAGTCGAGGTTCAACAGCAACTCGCCCTCGAGCTCGCCGCCCTTGAGACCGAATGCACCGTACATACCGGTCTCCTCGTCGGCAGTGATGAGTGCCTCCAGTGGACCGTGCTGCAGTGTAGCGTCCTCCATAATTGCCATGATAGCAGCCACACCAAGACCATTGTCGGCACCGAGTGTAGTGTCATCAGCATAAAGCCAATCACCCTTCACAACAGTTGTGATGGGGTCGTTCTCGAAATCGTGCTTGCTGTCGGGAGTCTTCTGTGGCACCATATCCATGTGTGCCTGCAGGATAATGCCCTTGCGGTTCTCCAGTCCCGGAGTAGCAGGCTTGCGCATGATGATGTTGCCGGCCTCGTCCTGCCATGTCTCTACGTTGATGCTCTTACCGAAGTCGAGCAGATATTTCTGAATCTTCTCAAGATGTCCCGATGGACGAGGCACCTGTGTCAATGCCTCAAAGTGCTTCCACACCTCGCGTGGCTGCAAATCCTTAATTGTTATTGCCATAATATAAAAATTAGTTTATTAATGTTATTTAGTCTATACTTTTCCTTCTCATACTTCTCAACTGCAATGCCGCAATGCCATAAAGTCCCAGAATGGCCACAAGCAGAGTCTGCGTGCTATGCACTATCAACGCAAAAACCTGTGCATCGGTTGTCGAAACGCCATAAAGAACCATAATGCTTATTATTACAAAATGCCATGGACCGGCCCCGTTGGGTGTGGGGACAACCACTGCTATGCTTCCGCCCACAAACAACAACAGCGCCGCCGCCAACGAAAGGCCGCTGCTGAACCCGAAACAGAAGAAACTGAGATAGAACTGCATGAAGTAGCAGAACCATATCCCCACAGTCTCGGCCACAAACAGCCCGCAGTTCTTCATTTTGCGCAGGGAGAGCAGCCCCTCAAGAAAACGCCCCGCAAATGACTTTATCTTTTGCCACAGCGACAATTTGCGCAGCAGCAAGAGCAACAGTACACCAATAGCCAGGAGCGAGAGCAATGCTATCACCACTCCCCGTGGTGTAGAGAGCAATGCCCCGCCGGGCAACCTGAAGCCCGCCTCGCCAATGAACTCAATGAACACCGGCCACTGCACGGCAACAGCCACAAGCGTAATGAGCAGCACCATAAGCGTGTCAATCATTCGTTCCATAACCAGAGTACCCAGTGCGTGGGCAAAGGGAACATGCTCATGCCTCTCGAGTATCACACAACGCGACACCTCGCCCACACGCGGCAACACCAGGTTGGCGGCATAGGCCACATAGACCGAGTCGACGCAGGTGGCGGCCGATGGGTTATACCCCAGAGGGGCAAGTGTCAGCCTCCAGCGCCAGCCCCTTATCACGTGGCTCATTATTCCAAAAAGCACCGTCACGGCAAACCATACAAGGTTCATCTCCCCAAGACTGTCCCAAAGCAGCGAAAAGTCAAAATCGTTGTACACCATCCACAGGATAAGGGCACCCAGCAGAATAGGCAACACTGTTTTTAACGTATAATTTAAAATCTTTTTCACAACTTTAGAAACATTTTTAATAGTTTTCGTTACCTTTGCAACATTGGCGCGGTGCAACCTATGTGCCCCTGAAGGGCTAAAGGTGTGGCATATCTTTGCCGTGATGGCAAAGATAACCAATAATTGAAGAAAAACAGCTTTTTTAAGTATAATTAAATAAAAAAAGCAACAGGCAATGAAGGAAGTTACGGCAAAAAAGAGATTAGGACAGCATTTCCTCATCGATTTGTCCATTGCGGGCAGAATTGCAGACACCGTTGATGTATGTCCCGGCATGCCCATCCTGGAGGTTGGTCCCGGTATGGGTGTACTCACCCGTTTCCTGCTCGAAAAGCAGCACCCGTTGAAGGTGGTGGAGATTGACGAGGAGTCGGTAACCTACCTATGCAACAACCTTCCACAGCTGCAGGAGGAGAACATAATCCCCGACGATTTCCTGAAGATGCACCTCGACCGCCTTTTTGCCGGCGAACAATTCATGCTCATAGGCAATTACCCCTATAACATATCGAGCCAAATCTTCTTCAAGATGCTCGACTACAAGGAGTTCATCCCCTACTGTAGCGGAATGATACAGAAGGAGGTTGGCGAACGCCTTGCCGCCGTGCCCGGCACAAAAGCCTATGGCATACTCAGCATCTTCATACAGCTCTGGTACGATGTGGAGTACCTTTTCACTGTCGACGAGAACGTCTTCTCGCCCCCGCCAAAGGTAAAGAGCGCCGTAGTGCTCATGAAGCGCAACAGCCGCACGTCACTGGAGTGTGACGAGGAGCTCTTCCGCAAAATTGTGAAAGGCACCTTCAACCAGCGACGCAAGAAACTGCGCAACTCCATACAGCAGATAGTGGGCAAGGAGTCGCCGCTGCTGAGCGACCCCATCCTCGACAAGCGCCCCGAGCAGCTGTCGATAGAGGACTTCATAGAATTGACAAACAAGGTAGAACGCGACTTGGCATAAAAGCAGAGAGTTATGACACAGGAATTCATCAACCACATAAAGGAGCTGATAGAGAAGAAGGACTCCGTGCTGTTGCAGGACACCGTCGCAAGGCTGCACCCCGCCGACATTGCCGAGATTTGCCTTGAGCTCACCACCGAGCAGGCACGCTTCCTCTACCGCCAGCTCGACAACGAGACTGCCGCCGACGCCCTCATTGAGATGGACGAAGACCTGCGTAACGACCTTCTCGAAGAACTCCCCTCCGAAGCCATTGCAAAGCGTTTCGTCAACTACATGGACACCGACGATGCCGTGGAGATTATCCGCGACATGGACGAGGAGAAACAGGAGGAGGTGCTCTCGAACATCCAGGACATTGAGCTTGCCGGCGACATTGTCGACCTTCTGCAGTACGACGAGGACACCGCCGGTGGTCTCATGAGTACCGAGATGGTTGTCGTTAACGGCAACTGGAGTATGCCCGAGTGCCTCAAGGAGATGCGCCAACAGGCCGAGGAACTCGATGATATCTATTATATATACGTTGTCGACGACGACGAGCGCCTGTGCGGTCTATTCCCGCTCAAAAAGATGATTACCAGCCCATCGGTGTCAAAGGTGAAGCACGTGATGGACACACAAATCATCAGCGTCGACGTAGACACCCCCATCGACGAGGTTACAATGCTCATCGAGAAGTATAACCTTGTGGCCATTCCCGTTGTCGACAAAATCAACCGCCTTGTGGGACAGATTACAGTCGACGATATCATGGACGAGGTACGCGAGCAGACCGAACACGACCAGCAGCTCACCGCCGGTCTTACCCAGGATGTGGAAACCGGTGACAGCGTCTTCCTGCAAACCAAGGCACGCCTGCCCTGGCTCATCATAGGCATGCTTGGAGGTATCTGCTCTTCAATGCTGCTCAACTGTTTCACCACCACACTTGGCAGCCACCCCGAGATGGCACTCTTCATCCCCCTGCTTGCCGGCATGGGAGGTAATGTGGGCACACAGTCATCGGCCATTGCCGTGCAGGGATTGGCCAACAACTCGCTCAACTCCAGCCACATGTTCAGGCACATACTGAAGGAGATGGTTGTGGCAATAATCAATGCCACCATACTATCACTCATGGTATATGTATACAACTTCTTTGTATATGGCCCTACAGACATTGTAAGCCTTGCCGTTCCGCTCAGCCTCTTTGTGGTAGTGCTCTTTGCATCGAGTTTCGGAACCCTCATCCCCATGGTGCTCGAGAGGATAAATATAAACCCGGCAGTTGCAACGGGACCATTCATACAGATTATCAACGACCTCAGCGGCATGACCTTCTACATGATCATATCAATGGCGCTGAGCCAAATAATGTCATAATAACAATGAAAAGAAAACATCTTCTATCAACAATAGCCGCCATTGCGGCATTGTTGCTTTTTACTCCAAGCATTGCAAACGCGCAGATTCAGGAGTTCAAGAACTGGGTAGCAAACCCCAAGGGCGAACTTGCACAGCAGAGGTTTGCCAACAAGGCACTCAGCAAGGCCGACTGCGACGAGGCTGCATTCATCATCGACTCGCTATGGCTCAAGGAGAGCGCAAAAGAGCTTGGCCGCCAGTGGGAAAGACTCACCATTGCCAATGACTCCATTAAGCTCGCCTGCGCCTGCCGCGTGTTCGGCATGACCCCAAAGGACGGGCGCAGTCTTTACATCTCCATGCACGGTGGCGGCGAGTGCCCCAAGGAGGTGAACGACGAGCAGTGGATGAACCAGATTTACCTCTACGAACCGTTCGAGGGTGTATACGTTGCACCACGTGCACCATGGAACACATCGGACCTGTGGCACCGCAAGGGACTCGACGAACTGCTCGAAGACGTAATCAGGGCATGCGTTGTCTTTGAAGGCGTAAACCCCAACAAGGTATACCTGCTCGGCTACTCGGCCGGCGGCGACGGTGTGTGGCGCGTTGCACCCCGTATGGCCGACAAGTGGGCTGCCGCATCAATGATGGCAGGCCACCCCGGCGAATCGTCACAGGTGAACCTCATGAACACCCCATACATGATTTGGATGGGCGAACACGACCACTACTACGACCGCAACATCCTTGCAAAGGAGAAGGCACAGGTAATGGATTCACTTGCCGCAGCACACCCCGGCAAGTATATCCACAGCAACAATATCATCGAGGGCAAAGGCCACTGGATGGACCGCGTTGACACCGCCGCCATAGGTTGGATGGCACAATATCGCCGCATGCCCTACCCCAAGCAGGTTGTATGGCGACAGGAGCGTGTTACACGCGAGCACTTCTACTGGCTCACAGCACCCGCCGACGAGGTAGAGCAAGGTAAAACCGTCATTGCAAATATCGACGGCAACACCATCAACATAGAGCAGTGCGACTACTCAAAGCTCACCATCTACCTCAACGACCGCCTTGTCAACCTCGACAAGAAGGTTACCATTCGCTACAAGGGCAAAAAGATTGCACGCATAAAGCCCAGCCGCACCATTGCTGCGCTGCACCGCAGCCTGAACCTGCGCAACGACCGCAGCTATGCATTCCCCTGCATTGTTGACGTAGAGATGAAATAAGAGAGAGACATATATTCCATGTTAAAAAACAGGCAGCTGCTTAAAGTGGCTGTCTGTTCTTTTATGCCCAAGTTTGCATTTTTTGGTAGAATTATAAACAGTTTCCTAAAAATAACATTATATTTGCAGAAACTGCAGAAAGACAAATGGGCTTTTCGTTAGCAAATAATGGGAAGCCACATTGTTTTTTGCTGTGTATTTTTTATAAACCAAAAACAAAAAAAGAATGAGCGAAAGTATCAAATCGGATGTACAGCCACAGGAGCTGAACATCACGAGTACTCCTGATGAGGCTGTCAATGCCGCTACGACTGAGTTTACAGAGCAGAACAGCATCAACGAGGAGACTCCACAAATGCCAACTGAGAATGCAGCAAGTGAAACAGAAGTAGCAAAGCCGACAAGCCGTCAGGAAATCATCGAGCGCCTGCAGGCCATTGCCGAGAGCGACGATGCGCTCAACAGCAAGGCCGAGACAGAGGCGCTGAAGGTGCAGTTCTACCGCATGCGCACCGCCGAGATTGAGGCAGCACTAAAGGAGCATGTTGCCCAGGGTGGCGAAGAGGCACTCTTCATTCCACAGCCCGACGAGCTGGAGGAGGCCTTCAAGCAGAGCCTCAGCATAATAAAGGCAAAGCGCAATGCATGGTTGGAAGCACAGGAAAAGGAGATGCAGGAGAACCTTGCAAAGAAACAGCAGTTGCTTGAGCAGCTGCAGGCGCTTGTTGAGAAAGCAGCACAAGGCACCCCCGAGGTAAATGAGTTCCGCGCACTGCAGGCAGCATGGAAAGAGATTAAGAACGTGCCACAGAGCGAGGTTGCTACACTGTGGAAGCAGTACCAGCTGCTTGGCGAGCAGTTCTATGACGTGCTGAAGATAAACCACGAGTTCCGCGAATACGACTTCAAGAAGAACCTCGAAATAAAGACCATGCTCTGCCAGCAGGCCGAGGCACTGGCACAGGAGAGCGATGTAATCGCAGCATTCCGCCAACTGCAGCAGTTGCACAACGAGTTCCGTGAGGCAGGCCCTGTAGCCCCCGACTTGCGCGAGGAGGTATGGAACCGCTTCAAGGCTGCGTCAACAGTCATCAACCGCCGCCACCAGGAGCACTTCGAGGCCAAGAAAGAGAAGGAGCAGGAGAACCTCGACAAAAAGACAGCCATCTGCGAGCAGATTGAGCAGATGGACTATGCTGCACTCACCACATACCAGGCATGGAACACAGCCACACAGCAGATTCTCGACCTGCAGGCAGCATGGAAAGAGATTGGCTTTGCACCACAGAAGATGAATATCAAGATATTCGAGCGTTTCCGTGCGGCATGCGACCACTTCTTTGTACAGAAGAGCGAGTTCTTCAAAGAGGCAAAGAGCACACTTGCAAGGAACCTTGAGCGCAAGAAAGCACTCTGCGAACAGGCCGAGGCACTCAAGGATAGCGAGGACTGGAAAGCAACAGCCGAGAAACTTGCAAAGCTGCAGAAGGAGTGGAAAGAGACCGGCGCAGTGGCCCAGAAATACTCCGAGGCATTGTGGAAGCGTTTTGTCAGCGCATGCGACTACTTCTTCGAGCGTCGCAATGCAGCCACATCGTCACAGCGCAGCACCGAGCAGGAGAACCTCAAGCTCAAACGCGCCGTCATTGAGAAAATCAAGGCAATAGACCCCACCCTGCCCGCCGGCGAACAGACCAGGCAGCTCCAGGCATTGGCACAGGAGTGGAACAGCATAGGTTTTGTACCATTCCGCGAGAAAGACAAGCTCTACAAGGAGTACCGCGAGGCCACCAATGCACTCTACGACAGACTGCACACCAGCGCCAACGAGCGCAAACTCGCCAACTTCCGCAGCAACATTGGCAAGAACGGCAACAGTCTGCAGCGTGAGCGCGACCACCTCATCCGCCAGTACGAAGCTATGAAGAGCGAGATTGCCACCTACGAGAACAACCTTGGTTTCCTTAGTGCATCGAACAAGAAAGGCGCAAGCCTTGTCGACGTAATGCGCCAGAAGGTAGAGAAACTGAAGCAGGACGCACAGGTAATCCTTGAGAAAATCCACCTTATAGAGGACGAAATGGAAAAAGAGGCAAAGGCAAAGTAAAAGAGAAGTGCAAATAACAATACCGAGTCAATCCCTTTACGTTAGCGTAGAGGGATTGACTTTTTTTACGTACCGAACAAGGGCATAAAAAAAGGCGAAGCTTGCGCTCCACCTTGAATGTTTTCACAACGGAATAATCCTTATTGTGATTTGCTTTTAAATTTGTACGACAAATATATTCCACAATTCGCAATTCTCCAAATTATTGTTTAGATTTGTAATATTCTTTATCAATTCTTTTAAATTTGTTCGTACATGAAACGAGTATTGGGTTTGGATTTAGGCTCATCAAGTATTGGATGGGCGGTTGTTGAAGAACACAGCAAAGAGATAATATCAGAGAGTTGCATATCAGACAAAGATAAAATTGTAGCCATTGGCAGTCGCATCATTCCATTGAGTACCGATGAAAGTACGCAGTTCTCAAAAGGTCAGGCATTGACCAAGAATGCCGACAGGACAAAAAGCAGAACACAGCGTAAGGGGTACGACCGTTATCAACAGCGCAGAGCATTACTATTGGAAAAGCTTGCGCAATTAGGGATGTACAACGGCGAAACGCTTAAACTCTCTAAGTTGGAGTTATGGGGTTTACGTGCAAAAGCCGTACATGAACAGATATCTCTTTTTGAACTTGGACGCGTTCTATGCCATATCAATCAGAAACGTGGTTACCGCACAGTTAAAGCCGACTACGGTGACAAGAAGCAGGGTGCATACGTATCAAATGTACTGGAACGACACAAAGAAATCAATGAACAGGGATTTACCATTGGAGAATTCATGTACAATGGATTAAAAATTGACCCGGCATTCCGTTGCAAGGAACGCATATTTCCACGCATTGCGTATATGGAGGAGTTCGATGCAATTATGTCCTGCCAAAAAGAATTCTATCCCGAAATTTTGACCGATGAAACAATTTCACACATACGTGATTATATCATTTTCCACCAACGCCCATTAAAATCCTGCAAGCATCTTGTGGGAAGATGTTCATTGGAAAGACATTTCATGAATTGTAATGGGCAATTAAAAGATTGTAGCCCCAAAGTTGCTCCACGTACTTCACCGCTATTCCAAATATGCAAAATTTGGGAGAGCATCAACAATCTTGTAATTTACAATAAGACAAATGATGTACTACACATATCATTAGAGCAAAAACAGGCCATCTTTGCATTCATGAACAAACACGAAAAATTGAAAGCAAATGATCTGAAAACACTACTTGGCATCAAATCCAAAGAGTGGCAATTTGGCAAAGCAGTGGGCAATGGTTTGCAAGGAAACACGACATATTGTACCATTGAGAAGGCTCTTGCAAAACACAAAGAGTACATCCATTTGCTTAATTTTGATTTGGTATATGACAGCAAAGAGGTTGTAAACGTTGAAACCGGTGAGATTGTAGAGATAAAGGTAATTGACGCGACATTTGAAAAACAGCCACTCTATGAATTGTGGCACGTACTATACTCTATTTCAAACATTGACGAACTTAAAGAGACTCTCAAAAACAAGTTTAAAATTATAGACGAAACAGTTATCGACAATCTTTCTCAAATTGATTTTGTAAAGGCCGGTTATAGCAACAAGTCATCGCGAGCAATACGAAAGGTATTGCCATATCTGCAAGACGGTATGCAGTATCACAACGCAAAGATAATGGCTGGCTACAACGACGTGGCACTTACAAAAGAGCAGAACATGACACGTGAACTCGCCGACAGACTGTTGCCTATAAAAAAAGGAGAACTGCGCCAACCTGTTGTTGAAAAGATACTTAACCAGCTTGTCAATTTGGTGAATGCCTTGATGCTTGAACACGGCCGTTTCGATGAAATTCGAGTAGAGCTTGCACGTGAGCTAAAGCAGAACAGGGAAGAACGTGAATCGGCCACCAAAGCAATGGCAAGAAATCAAAAGCAGAATGAAGAGATTGCTGAACGCATACAAAAAGAATATGGATTGCCACCCACTCGCTCACGCATACAAAAATACAAGATGTGGGAGGAGAGTGAGCACATCTGTATATATTGTGGCAAAACAGTAAGTGCAAAAGAGTTCCTGCTTGGATTCGGTGTAGAAGTTGAACACATTATTCCACGTTCAGTTATCTTTGACGACAGTTTTGCCAACAAGGTTTGCTCTTGCAGTGAATGCAACAAGGAAAAGAACAACCGTACCGCATTTGATTATATGAAGACAAAGAGCGAGGGCGACTTCACTGCATATATTGAGCGCATAAATGATTTGGCCGAACGCGGAAAGATATCAAACACCAAGCGCAAAAAGCTGCTTATGCCGGCAAGTGAACTACCTACCGACTTCATTGAGCGCCAATTGCGCGAAAGCCAATATATTGCCAAGAAAGCAAAAGAAATTCTGCAAACCATCTGCCACAATGTGTATTCAACAAGTGGCAGTATAACCGATTTCTTGCGACACCTATGGGGATGGGATGAAGTCTTGCACACACTCAATTTCAGCCGCTACAAAGCTGCGGGACTAACCGAAATGGTTGAACGCGAAATAGACGGCAAGAAAGTTGAGGTTGAGAGAATTGCCGGTTGGTCCAAGCGTATGGACCACCGCCATCACGCAATTGATGCGTTAACAATCGCCTGCACAAAGCAAGGATACATACAACGTATCAATAATTTGAGTTCTTTGAAAGATGTTTCATTCAGTTCTTTCTACGACGAAAAACAACACTCAGAGACTCGCCAACGCCTGACACGCCTTGAACGCTACATAAAAATGCAACCACACTTTACAACAGCCGAAGTGCAACAGGCTGTTGAATGCATTGCTGTATCGTTCAAAAGCGGTAAACGCGCAGCAAGCACGGGAAAGCGATACATCCATAAAGGTGGCAAACGCATTTGCGTGCAACGAGGTATTATCATTCCACGCGGGGCATTAAGTGAAGAGAGCGTATATGGCCGCATACAGGACTTCAAGACCGGCAAACAAGAGTATGTAAAGAAATACGATATCGGTACCATTACCTTAAAGAATATTGAAGATGTAATTGACAAGCGCATCCGTGAGATATTACGCACAAGACTGGAACAATTCGGTGGCAAACCCGAGAAGGCATTTGCAGAACCCTTACTCGACCACCAAGGCTGTGCCATCCGCAGCGTGAGATGCCGAACCGGTTTGAGTGCGACCGTTCCTGTACGATACAACGAACAGAATGAACCCATTGCATTTGTAAAGCCTGGCAACAACCACCACGTTGCTATATATGTAGACGAAAAAGGCAAATTGCAAGAGCACATAGTCACATTCTGGCATGCAGTAGAACGCAAGAAGTATGGCATCCCAACCATTATAACCAACCCTGCAGATGCATGGGATAAAGTAACCGACAGAATGCCTGAAACATTCTTGGATCAATTACCACCATCGGCAAACTGGGAGTTCAAGTTCTCAATGCAACAGAATGAGATGTTCATTCTTGGAATGGAAGAGGAACTATACCAAGACGCAATGCAAAAGGAGGATTATGCAACATTGAGTAGATATCTGTATAGAGTTCAAAGTATTTCAGAAGGAGATTATTTCTTCAGACACCATTTAGAAACAACAAATGATAAGTCTAGCGTTGCCAAAGAGATGGGCAAAATGAAACGCTTGAGTCCAAAATTACTAATTGAGAACAATCCTCATAAAGTCCATATAAGTATTACCGGCAAAATTACAGAAATATGATAAAGCGCACATTATATTTCGGCAATCCCGCTTACTTGAGCACAAAATATGCACAGTTGGAAATCCGCTTGCCCGAGGTGGAAAAGAACAGTACTCTGCCCGAGAGTTTCAAAGCCTCAGCAGTAAAGCAAATTCCAATTGAAGACATAGGTGTTGTGGTTCTCGATAACAAACAGATAACCATAACACAAGGAGCATTAAGCGAATTGTTGGATAATAATGTAGCTCTCATTTCCTGCGACGAGCACCGCATGCCCGTAGGACTGATGTTGCCACTTGCCGGCAACACAACACAAAGCGAACGTTTTCGTCATCAAATAGTGGCATCACTGCCGTTGAAAAAGCAACTGTGGCAACAGACCATACAGGCAAAGATTACAAACCAATCGGCTGTACTACGACAACAACGCGGCCTTGAGTGTGGAAATATGGAAGCTTGGGTCAAACAGGTAAAGAGTGGTGATAGCGACAACCTTGAAGGACGTGCTGCAGCATTCTATTGGCAGAACCTTTTTGGAGACATCGAAGGTTTCCACCGGGACAGGGAAGGCGTTGCACCAAATAACTTGCTTAACTATGGATATGCCATTCTGCGCGCAGTGGTAGCACGTTCATTAGTAGGAAGCGGATTGTTGCCAACATTAGGTATTCACCACCATAACCGCTACAATGCCTATTGCCTTGCCGATGACATAATGGAACCATACCGCCCATTTGTAGACAAATTGGTTGCAGAAATTGTAGATAGTGGCATTGATATCTCCAAACTGACAACTGAAATAAAAAGCAAATTGCTGTCAATTCCAGTTTTGGATGTGGTAATAAACGGACGACGCAGCCCATTAATGATAGCAGTTGCAACAACCACAGCTTCACTCTACAAATGTTACAGTGGAGAGATACGCAAAATAGCATACCCCACAATGGAATGATTGAACGATTTAGTGAATATCAAATAATGTGGATTTTTGTCTTTTTCGATTTGCCCACAGAAACAAAACGTGAACGCAAAATATATGCCGATTTCAGAAAGCAGCTTTTGCGTGACGGATTCACAATGTTCCAATTTTCCATCTACTTACGCCATTGCCCAAGCAGAGAAAATGCCGAGGTTCACATAAAACGAGTAAAGAAATGGTCACCCCAAGAGGGGTATGTCGGCATATTGACAGTAACAGATAAACAATTCAGCCAAATGGAACTGTTCCGTGGATGCCAACATATTAAAAAGGAGTTAGAGCCTCAACAATTAGAACTGTTCTGAAAAATAGAAAAAAGGATTTGCACTAAACAATGCAAATCCTTTTTTAATACACCTTATTTTTTCTTTTCTAAAAATCTTTATAAACATTTATTACACAACAACTTGCAAGCATTGTGGTGTATTTGATATTTCAAAGATACAAATTCAAAAGCAAATCACAACAAATCGTGAGGTTCAATAAACTTGTTAATGGTGTATTTGATATTTCAAAGAAATCTCCTGCTCGGAATGAGAAGAAAACCAACCGACAAACAAAATTATGAGGCTTCAATTCGTGATTAAGTTTGGAAAGGTCAGAATTATAATAGAATACAAGTTCTGATTCTTTCGGGGAGGGAAACCTCCCCATCGGTTGGATTTTTTGCAAAAGTAATACTATAAAAGCAAAAAACAAAGCGATAATATAGCTGTGAACCCAAAAGCCGCTTGTCATACAGAGTGTCAGCGAAGTATCTTTCTAAACGCGGCTTTAGATCCTTCACTTCCAGTTACTCGCTACGCTCATCGAGAACCTCTTTTTAATGTTTCTATTAAGGTATGGTCAGGATGACAGGTTCGCGAAGAAAACAAGCCGTGGGTCAACATCTATATTATTACCAAAAACAATGCTCTGGTTTTCAGCAATACGGGATTTAGGTGAAAAAATCGCAAACTACGATTTTAACTCCTGATTACCCTGCAACAAATCTTTGATAAACTTGTCTATTTCTTCTCAATCCTTATTTCTGCACCAAGAGCGGTAGCGACTTTGTGGAGTGTGTCAACCCGAAAGTTATATGCTCCTCGCTCCATTTTTGCGATATGAGAGTGGTCAAGACCGGCGAGTTCTGCGAGTTCTCGGGTAGTGAGGCCTTTGGCCTCGCGCAGGGCGCGGAGTTGGGCACCTATAAAAGTTCGAATATACTCTTCCGTAATATCGGAAAATTCAAACTCTAACTCTTCGTTAAAAGCTTTGCCTTCAGCAGCCAACAACTCTTTCATTTCTTTATACGAGAACAAGAAATCTTCTTTGCTCTCATGCAAAGTTTTCCCCATGCCAATCAAACCGAAAGGCAAGTTATTATCATCGGGCATGTACGCACTATATTGTCCATCTTTACCTTTCTCAATAAACACTCTAATCTTTTTCATCTTCTTATCGAATATCTTTTGCAAAATAATCAATCCAAAAACTGCTCTACAACATTTGAGTTGTTCTCAAAGAACATTACATAATAAA
Source organism: Bacteroidaceae bacterium (assembly GCA_045654885.1). Taxonomy (GTDB): domain Bacteria; phylum Bacteroidota; class Bacteroidia; order Bacteroidales; family Bacteroidaceae; genus HGM04593. The sequence goes on along the minus strand of JAZOOF010000054.1, from coordinate 27,702 downwards.
TAGGTATGTACGTTATTCCGTTTTGGGTATACACTTTCTGTTCGTTCGACAATACATAAGCTCTTTTGATATTGTATTCTTCAATAGACAAGAATTTATCCAGAGCACTATGTACGGTATAATCCTTACCTGATTTTACTTCTATTGGTATATTTGACAAGTTATCGGCATCATCAATCAAATAATCGACCTCGCCGTTTTTCTTGTTATCGTAATAATAAAGGTTATAGCCGTGCGCTTTTAATTCCTGTGCAACGACTGTTTCATAAAGCGAGCCAAGATTTATGCTTTTTATGTCAGACATCACGGCTTTTATATTATTGCGATAAAAAATGCCGGACAAAATACCCACATCATTCAAATAGAGTTTCAGAAGATTCTTGCCACTATTTTCGGTCAACGGGTAAGAGGGCTTGCTTATTGCCTTGACTTCAAGAGCTATGCCGGCCGAAATAAGATAGTCAAATTCATCAATATAATCATCGGTCCGTTTCCAGTCCTTATTTTCAATATCCTTTATTACAAGACGCTTCTTCTTATTCTCCAAATTAGATGGTATCATATCAAAGATGCGGCGTATTTTCAGTTTTTTATTATACTCCTCCTCATACTTGGACGCATCTACAGCATATAAACTATGCGCTTCTTGCTGTACAGACCTGAACTCTACAATATTGCGGCTTTCCACAAATGTTTCAACAGCCTTGGGCAATCCACCAACCAGCAGATACTTTTTGAAAAGGTCCAACATCTTGTTGTGCATTGTATCGGACAATGCCTGCCCATTATTGAAACAATCCTTCATGGTTGAAATGGCAATTTCTCCAACACCATTGGCATAAAGAAATTCTTCGAAATCCATTGGGTACATATGGACAACATCCAAACTGCCAATGGGCACGGACTGTGTGTTTTTCAATGTCACTCCAAGCAAAGAACCACTTGCTATATAAGTAAACTTCTTTTCTCTCATCAAAAACTTTACAAGAGTAAGAAGATGGTCATAGGCTTGTATTTCATCAATAAATACAAGCGTATTTTCCTTATCTCCCATTCGGTCTCCGGCAACGACACTCAATGCCATATAAAAATCCTTGGTAGTCTTGGCATCTGCAAAAACCCTGTCGCCCAACTTATCCTCCTCCATATTTATTTCAATATAGTTAGAGAACTTTCTTTGGCCAACCCAACGGACGATATACGATTTACCTATTTGCCGAGCTCCATCAATGAGCAACATTCTGTCCGAACCCGAAGAAAAATATTCCTCAATACGCTTGGTTATCTTTCTGTACAACATAATCACATCATTTTCAAGCACAAATATAGTGCATTTTCTATAAAAAGGTGCGTTTTCCTATAATTTTTACACCTAAAAAGGTGCGTTTTCCTACAAAATTCACCCAAAAAAAGGTGCGTTTTCCTAAAAACGGGCCATTTTCCATTGAGCAATTGTTTTTCAATTTGATGAAACCGAATATTCGTCTTACTTTTGCACGTGCAATAAAATGACTGAAAAAAAGATTCCGTTTATGAATACGATATGGATTGTGATGCCCATTCTCATTGTGTTGATGTTCCTGCTGGGCATTGACTTGAATAGAGAGGCATTTGCCAATGTTGCCAAACAGCCAAAGGCTGTGTTGTTGGGGTTGGCGGGGCAGATTATTCTGCTGCCGCTAATTGCTTTTGCCGTTGCATGGGCATTGAAATTGCCGCCTATCTATTTCATGGGTCTGGTGCTGGTGGCCTGTTGCCCGGGTGGAAGTTCGTCCAACGTCTTTTCCATGCTTGCTAAAGGGGATGTTGCCCTTTCGGTCACTCTCACTGCGTTGAGCAGCATAATTACCCTGTTCACCTTGCCTGTGATTATGGCCTTTGTAACGGATTTTGTGTCGAGCACCAACGGCATGGATATTCACTTGCCCATTGGCAAGTTGCTGGTGCAGAACATTGTTCTGCTGTTTGTTCCACTGTTGGCAGGTAGCCTGTTCCGCAAGATAAAACCCCAAGCTGCAACAAAGGTGGCACGTGTACTTGGCAAGCTTGCCTTCCCTGCGCTGATGACACTTGCTGCGGTGTTCTTCCTGCAATACCGCAGTGAGATTGCCGACAATTTTGCCGTGCTTGGCATGTCGGCAGCACTGCTCATCCTGCTTGCCATGCTATGCAGCAGCGGAATGTCGCGTTTGAGCGGTTCCGGCACAGCAGTAAGGCGCACAATTGTAATTGAGGTGGGCATGCAGAACGCAGCACAGGCCATTGCAATTGCATCGTCGCCATTCATCTTCAACAGCGGCGAGATGGCCTTGCCGGCAATAATATATGCCTTGCTGATGAACGTGATTCTGCTCACGTATGTCTACGGCATAAGGCGCAAGGATAGAATAACTGCATAAACAGCACTACTGGAATGAAAAAGTGGATTGAAGCCATGCGTTTGAGAACACTGCCGGTGAGCCTTGCTGGGGTCATCTGCGGCACAGCCTGTGCGATGCTACAGGGCTCGTTCAATGCCATTGTGGCACTGCAATGCATGCTGTTTGCCGGGTTGGCGCAGATTGCATCGAACTTCGGCAACGAATATTACGACTACAAGAACGGCATTGACAGGAAGGGACGCGAGGGATTCCGCCGCGGAGTGACCGAGGGGGAGATTTCTCCCCTTGCAATGAAACGCGCCACATATGCCACACTGGCGCTTGCAACAATCATTGGTTGCACAATGCTGCACTTTGGCCCTTGGTGGCTCATATTTGTGGGTGCAGCGGTTGCGCTGTTTGCATTGGCATACAGTGCCGGCCCCTACCCTTTGTCGCATCACGGGCTTGGCGATGTTGCCGTGATTATGTTCTTTGGCATTGTGCCCGTGACATTCACCTGTTACCTACAGACAGGCACCTTTGACCTCCACACCTTGCTGACATCGTTTGCAGTGGGCTTGCTTGCCGCAAACGTGCTCATTGTAAACAATTACAGGGACATGGAGGACGACAAGGCAGTGAACAAGAACACTACGGTGGTAATCTTCGGACGCAAGGTCATGGCGTGGTGCTACATGCTTGCGGGCGTGGTGGCAATGGTAGCAATGTTCCCTGTGTGGATGGAGCTACGCCTGTGGAGCTTGCCCATTGTGGCTGTTTATCTTGCACTGCACTTTAAGAACAGCATGCAGCTGAAACATTCACGCGGCACAGCGCTAAACCCGCTGCTTGGCAAGACAGCGGTAACATTATTGCTCTTTTCGCTTATGCTTTTGGTTGCAACCATAGCAAGGTGAAAGCACACTTAAAGTGTGGTTAAAGTTCAGTATGACAAGGTACGCCGTATCAACATCTATATTATTACCTGTAAAAAACAGAAAACCGGCCGTTGAGGCCGGTTTTCTGTTGAATGCGATAAATCTATTAATTGGAGTATGGCGGTGTCTGCGAGATGTACTTGCTGCTCACCCATGCCTCGCCACTCTCGGCCTTGTCGTACTTGATTTTTGCAAAGCTGCCCTCAATCTCATAGACCTCTGTAGCCTCGCCATAGGTCAACGAGCCCAATTGGGGGGCACTTGTCGATGGATATTCGCGCACCTTCAATCCTTTTTTTGAGATGCAATAGTAGGTTGTTGTAGGAACAACCACTTCCACCTCCTCTGTAATGGGATCATAGACATCGTCATAGCCGCGGTTCGACATGTATACCATCAAGGGAATGTAGACAAACCATCCAAACAGCAGAATAAGGGTGATGAAGAATGTCCACACATTTAGGAATATAACTCTGAGTATCCACCTCAATATCATGGAGACTATTGATATGCCAATAAAGGCCAATCCCATGATAAAGAAGCCTACAATACCTACGAGGAGTGCAGACCAGAATCCCTCGTCAATCCACGTTATAGCAATAGCTCCTACATATATAATTCCCGCCAAAACGTAGAAAATCATTGCAATTACGCTATCGGAATCCTCCTCGGCAAACCACTCGCCAATAGACTCAATCTTGTCCTTGAACCTTTGCCATAAAGAGCTTTTATATGTGGGTTTTGGAGTTGGTTTAGGAGTTGGTTTGGGCGTAGGTTTAGGGGTTGGCTTGGGCTGCGGTGGTGGAGGTGTCTTTTTAGATTGTTTTTCTATCATCTCCAACACCTCCTCGGGTGTAACTCTGTGGTTTATCTCGAACGTTGTGCGGTAGAGCATGCGGCTATCCTCATAGAACTCAATGGTCCAGGTACCGCACTCGCTGTAACAATCCTTGTTGGTATTTCCAAAACCGCCCAATGCGGTGTTGTATATTTTCCTTTCATTGCGGTCGATGGTACCCTTCCAACTGAAACCGGGTTTGGCATCACTGTAGACCAATGTGCCACTTGGAGAGAAAATTTTGTACCATATGTCAATGGATGGTCCGGTGGTGATGACACGGTACCTGATACGTGGTTTCAGGTACTCGGTATCGTAGTATAGTGTGGAACCGTAGTCACCTATGATATTGTTATCGGCATCGGTATTGGCAAATGTCGCATCGAGGATTTCGATAGAGGCAGGGCGCTCTACAAAGTGTTTAAGCAAGCCGTCCTTGTCCTCGCTACGCAACAAAGTGATAAAATCCTTATACTCATTGCTGCCAATTATTGCAATTCTTGAAGCCAACTGACCGGCAGCCTTTTTGATATCGAGATTATCTCCCGAGTCGTTATACTCCTGTACTACTTCCTTGAGTTTTCCGCAGGCCTCTTCAACTGCCTCCTTGCTGGGAGATGCCGCAGTTAAAAGATTCAACACATTTGCTATGGAACCTGTAACCTCAAGGTACTTGCTTTCGTTCTCCTTGGAACGCCTGAATATCACTTCTACCAGTGTGTCAATATTCTTTACACACTGCTTAACTTTCATTTCTAATATCTGACTGACAGCCATAGTGTTATTTAAATGTCACCAATATTTTTAATTATAATACTTTTTCAGAATTCAAAAAGCCACGTTACAGCAGCAACAGCAACAGGAACAGAAGGAATGTCCACACATTGTAGAATATTATCCTGCATATCCATTTAAGAATCATGCAGACAATTGTAATGGCATAATAGGCAATTCCAAGGATAAAGAAGCCTATGACACCGGCAATAAGCGCAGATATGAAGCCATCGTCCACCCATACCGAAATGACAGAGACTACATAGATTAACAGTGCAATGACGTAGAACACAGTTGCTATCTTCTCGTCCGACTCATCACCGGCGAACCATTCGCCAATGGACTCAATCTTGTCCTTGAACCTATGCCATAAAGACCCGTTGTGTGCCGGCATGGGGGTTGGGGTTGGCCTTGGTTGCGGCTTGGGCTGCGGCGGAGGTGGAGGTAGCGGTTTGTCATACCGGTCGCTCGTCTTCTCAACAGCTACCCTCTTCCCGATATTGAAGGTGGTGCTGTAGAGCATGCGGCTGCCTTCGTAGAACTCAATGGTCCAGGTACCGCACTCGGCATAGCAATCCTTGTCGGCATTTCCAAAACCGCCCAGGGCTGTGTTATAGACTTTCTTCTCGTCGCGGTCTATGGTACCCTTCCAGCTGAAACCCGGCTTGGCATCGCCGTAGACCAGTGTGCCGCCAGGAGTGAAGATTTTGTACCAGATGTCAATGGAGGGGCCGGGAGTGATGACACGGTACCTGATGCGTGGTTTCAGATACTCGGTGTCACTGTACAGCGGGCTGCCGTAACCTTCTATTATGTTGCTGTCGGCATCGGTGTTGCAGAATGAGACATCAACTATCTCAATTGATGCCGGTGCCTCGACAAAATGTTTCAAAAGGCCATCCTTGTCCTCACTCCGCAGCATGGCAAGGAACTCATCATACTCCTCGCTATCAATTGTTGCCACTCGCGATGCAAACTGGCCTGCAGCCTTTTTCACATCAAGGTTCTCGTCCGAGTCGTTATACTACTGAACGAAATCCTTGAGTTTGCCGCATGCCTCCTCTACAGCCTCCTTGTTTGGGGCTGCAGACGACAAGAGGTCCAATATCCCGGCAATGAAACCGCTTATTTCCTTGTATTTGCCGGCATTCTCCTCCGAGGCATATATAACTTTAATAAGAGTATCAAGGTCCTTGATACTCTTTTTTACCTTAAGTTCCAGTATGTGATTTACTGCCATAGTATGCTGTGCACGATACGCTGCTGATTAAACTCTCTTACCCTGCAGTTCCTGACGCATAGCCTCCACTTCCTTGTCCGTATACAATCCCTTGTATTGTATTACAAACTCGGCACGCTTGCCCTGGCACTCGCCCCATATATGCACAGTACTGTCGGAATTACGCGACACGTGTACGGTAACACATGTGCCTTTCTTCACAGGGAAACCCCAGGTAAGCATCTTCTCCTCGACCAGTGTAGACTTGTTCAAATCCACTGAATCCTTTTCGCTGATATTCTCATATATGGCCAGACGCACTTCAACCTGGTCCTCCTCGCTGGTGTAGAATTCACGTGTGCCCTGATATATGAGGTCATCTGTTCGTTTGATGACGTTTGCCACATGTGGCATGTCGTTCTCGTCGAGACAGCGGATACCATATGAGCGGCTTGCCAGGTCGGTACCAATCTCAACCTTTGTTGTCTTGTCGCCAACCAGCTTTGCAGCATGAAGGGCAGCACCCTTGGCAACAGCCCTGTCCGGTTCGAGATTATCCAAGCGGATGGGGCACGAGAACTCGCGCTGCAGGCGCTCCTTAACCATAGGCATGTATGATGAGCCTCCCACAAGAATAATCTCGTCAATCTTGACATTGGGCTCGCGTGATATTCTTATGGCATGGTTGATGATGTCAATTGTCTTCTCGAGCAAGTCGTTTGTCAACTCCTCGAAGACCGCCCTGCTTATCTCTGTGATATACTGCTTGCGCTTGTATACAAGCTTGAACGATGCCTTTTCGCTTTTTGAGAGATTCTTCTTGCAGTTCTCGGCAGCCAACAGCATCTTGCCCGATTCGCGGTCGTCCTTTATATCCTCATATGTCACGTCCAAGCCGTTTCGCATAAGTACATAATCGAGCAGCGAGATATCCCAGTCCACGCCGCCAAGGTGATGGTCGCCATTTGTTGAGAGGGTGTTGAGAACACCGTTCTGCATTCTCATGATGCTGACATCGAATGTACCGCCACCCAAGTCATATATCATGAATGTCTTTCCCTCCAAGCCCTTTGTACCATATGACAAAGCTGCAGCTGTAGGCTCGTTGAGCAAGTCGAGAACCTCCAGACCCGCAATCTTTCCGGCCTGCTTTGTCAGCTCGCACTCCATGTTTCCAAAATAGGCCGGCACGGTGATGACTGCCTTGTGAATAGGCGGCAGTCCTTCATAACCTCGCTGCTCGTTGGCATCATCGACAACCTTCTTCAAAATGAGAGCCGACACCTCAACCGGCGAAATCTTCTTGCCGTCAATTGTTCTGCTGTAATTCTTGTTCGACATCTCACGCTTGATGAATGCCACAATGCGGTCAACCTCGACCGACATGCCGCTCTTTGCCTCCTTGCCTACATAGTACTGGTCATCATCGTCATAGAACACAACCGACGGGGTTGTATATTCATCATCGAGATTCTTGATTACATATGGCAGACCATCCTCACCAATAGTAGCAATACAAGAGTTGGTAGTTCCCAAATCTATTCCAAAAACATCTTTCATATATCCTTACTCTTCTTTATTATTTTCGCTATACTCCAATTTCACAATCTCTTCGGGCCTTATCACATAGGTGAACATCTGCGGTGCAGCATTCTCTTCAAGTATCTTCTTCAGTTGCACTTCCGAGTTAACCACAAGATATGGCACACTCCACTCATATCCCGGAGAGACTGTCCTGTAGGTGTTGTGCTCGGCCTCTACATCTGTAGGTTCCTTGTCTACCAGCTGCTGGCGTTTACGGTTCATTGTGGTTGCATCCGCCGTTGTATCCTGGAATCTCCTTACAGAGTTGTTGCTCAACGAAGCATCTACCCATGCGCCCAAATCCTTCACGGCGGCCAACAGGTCATAGCCGGGCTCACTCTCACTGTTCTGCAGAATCATCCTTATGTTGTCCGATATGCCTATAAGCTCCATTATAAGGTTCTTCTGTATCTTGTAAATCACATCCTCCTGATATTTCAAGGCTGCATTATGCTGTTTCTGTATTGTCAGTTCCTGTGACTCCACAACATTCTCCACCTTGTCCTGCAGTGCCTGCATGCCTCTTACAATACTATCCTGAACCATGCCCATCTGCTGTTGGCTCTGATACATGGCGCCCAACAAGGACTGCATCCGGCACATGGTCTCGTGCAGCCCCGACACTTTCTTTTCAAGCTGTCCGCAAACATCCCCGCAACAGCTGCTGCCAATAGATGCGCACTCCTCGCCTTCCGGCTCTGCGCCATCCTGCATTGAGGGGACGGTTTCATCCTCCTGCGCCTCGGGCATGCATTCTGTTTCCTCCATAGGCTCATCGGGCACTGCTTCTACTGAGCCAACAGGCACAATCTCCTCAACGGGGAGTTCCTCGCAGCCTGCATCCTCCGTTTGAGTAAATTCCAACTCCAGCCCCTCTTCGTTAAGGACAATCTTCTCTACTGTTTCATCGGCCTGCTGCGGTTCATTCAAGACCTCAGCTTCGTTTTCTGTATTTTTTTTACCAAAGAAAAACATCATAGCTATTCATTTTTATTGTTTAACACCAGAAATCCATCGCTCCGCTTCGCAAGAACCATCTTTTTTATAATGTTGGCAGTTGCCATCGGGGCCATTATCGGTCATATGCCCCAAGACATACGAGCCATCCTGCAGATAGTACACACCACTGCCCTGTTCAATCCTACCGCTTACAAAACGTGCACAAAGACGTTCGCCATTCGGATAGAACAACACTCCTACACCATGCATCTTGCCATTCTTCCACTCACCGGAATAACGGATGCCATCGGTGCGCACCATTGTACCTACTCCATTCCTGCGGTTTAGGTTCCATTCGCCGGCATATTTGTCTCTTTCGTGTGTTACTTCCATTCCCACACCGGCCTGCAAGTCAAGTTTCCATTCACCGGCATAGTAACTTCCGTTCTCCTTTTTGCACACACCAAAACCAGAACGTTCATTCTCCTTGCTCACATTTCCGCAATACTCGGCACCATTCCACTCCATAAATGAGAGTTCACCGGCCTTTGCTGTGCCGGGCTGCATCTCATCCTCGTCAAAATCCTCTACCCTGTCAATCCAGCCCAGTGCATAGAGATAGCAGTCTATTATGTAGTCCGATATGCCGTACTGGAAAAAGTTATCCTCCTGGAAGCTCTGTTTAATGGTATTCAGGCGCAAGTCAAAATCGGCTTCGTCAAGTTCACGCAGTTCAAGCAACCTATTGCCTATACGGTCATTCACCGAGCGTCCTATAACCACTTGGAAGCGGTCTTCAATTGCCCCGGCAGAGTAGTCTGAAACAACGGCCTTCAAACGGTATTCCGTCAGAATCTCTTCACCGAATTCCTGTACAATCCTTGATAGCAGTTCGTGAAGCAACATATTATTATTCCGGTTTTTCTGTCAATGTCTCGGGGTCACATTCAGTCAACACCTCGGCATCATTCGCCAAAGTCCCGGCACTCTCTGCGCAACACTCACCGGGAGTATATTCAGTATCAACAGCAGACTGCGCCGAAGCATCCTCCAAAGCCTTCAGAGCCTCTTCGTTACACTGCTCCATTCTCTCGCCTCTCTCTTTTATACGCTGTTCCTTGAGTTGTCGCTGCATATTTTCAAATGAGTTTTTCTGCAGTTCCCACAATAGCAAATCTTCTTGCGTTTTCACCTCATTAGAATGCGCAATCATTTCAATATTCGCCTGCAACTCTTCATATTCCTTCTTGGCAACAGGAGCCCACTCATTGTATGAGACACTCTTGTCTTCATACTCTTTTTTTACCTGTTCAATCTCCTTGGCCTTTTGTGCTAAAACCTCTTCTTTTGCAGCAACGTCGGACTCCCTCTTTGATTTTTCCATCAACAACAGGCTCCACCAGGACTCTTTTTCCTCCTTTTGCTTCGCAATCTCGGCCGTGAGCCTCCTGATATCTTCATCCAGCTCGGCCTTCAACTTGTTGAGCCTGCCAAGTTCAGTCTCCGATTCATCCTTCTTTTTCTTCAAGGCTCTCTGCTGACGTTTGTCATTGTATATCAACAAGCCGCACTTTATCTCGTCCATATCAACGATTCCGGCCATGGACATATCGTCACGGCTACCCTTCTGGCTAAGTACAGGCAGATAGTCGTTCAACTCCTTCACAGCCTTCTCCTCACCCAAGTCGTTGAAGATAGACAATGTCTGCGAATAGAAGTTCTGCAGATTATCCATTGTCACCCACGAGTCGTCCAAGCCGTCGGAACCCAGAATCACCGCTGATGGGAAATCGCCCTTTCCGCTGAACGCATAACGGAACATAGGTATCGGGTTGCTGTTGCACAATGATGTAGTCATATTCAAGAAGCAGTTGCAATCCCAGGGTACAGGCTCAAACCACTCCATATTCCTGTTGCAGGCAACCATTTTTCCATCACCGATGTGAAACGCAAACCAATAGAGCGGTGTGCGCACAAAAGCCATCAAGGTTGTGCCATAAGCCTTCACAATCTTAGCATTCTTAAAACAGCCCTTCTCAAACTCCGTAAACGGGTTGTCATCGGCATCCTTCTGTATGGCATCGCACCACTGCATATATATGCATGCAAACAGTTGGCAGAACAGCCTGTCCTGCTCACGTATATTCTCTACTGCAGCATAGAAAGCCTTGTCCTGCTCAAGCTGCTTAATCTCGCTCTCCGTCAAATCGGCAGGAACACTCTTTTTACCAGCAGGGAAAAGGTCATCCTCCTCCTCGTTCGGTCGCGCTGTCACAGCCGCGCTCTTTTCAAGAAATATAGCAGGAGAAACCGTATCAATAAAGTTACGTATATTACTCAATGCAATTTCTGCTGCCAATTTAGAGCCGACATCGCTGCGCACATAGGTATCACCGCCATGGCCATCACAAACAATAGCAACCTGCACTGTTTTGTCATCCGATTCCCAACTCAACGAATGGTCCTGACAAGGCTTACCGCTTTTCACGTGACTTGCCCCCATTTGGGTAACATTAAAAACTATTTTTCTTCCCATACTGTAAAATATTTTCATTTCCTTTTACTACAACCACTCATCATCATAATTAGGCCACTCAAAAACATCGGTGCCATCACACTCTGCAAGACACTCATGTGAATCAAGGGTATAAGCGTTGACAGCATAGCTGTCCAAATACGACATAATCCGCCCTCCCAAACCGGCCAAATGGATAGGACGCAACAGAGACTTTAACCGTTCCATATCGCATGGACGCAGAACCGTATCCTCGTTCCCTGTAAAATCTTCCAACATTGCACCGGTAGCACCACCAGTGAAATCAACTGCGGCTTTGGTTGAATACCTGAACGTTTTATTACTTTTGAGTTCATCCAAACTGGTTTCATAGTCGCCGGTATCTGCATTTGCTGAAAGCAGGATTATGACAGGTGGCTGTATCCTCTCCTCGTCCGACAAGAAGCATTTGCTCAAAAGCATGCCGTTGAACTCCGTAAAAAGACCATCCAAGCCACTTGCACCTCCAATCTCAAGTCTCTGCCACGCACAATCATTGGAAGAAGCCGGAATTTCAACAGAATATTCCTTGACCGATGGAGGTGTCAATATGATTGTCTTAACGAAAAAGTCGATATTCGCGTCAGCCATCTCCACTATGGCAAGCATCAACTCCTGTAAGACACCATTAATCTCAGGCGTAATCACCTCATTGTCATAAGGTGCATCTATAAGAACCAATATCGCATGGCAACGCTTTATAAAATCATCGACATTATCAAATACCCCATTGATATTTTTTGAATATGAATGTTTATTGACAGAATATGAATACAGATTCTACTCTTGCCCTGCGGCAAGAGTAGAGTCCATTATTTTTACCATCCGGAATTGTCCCAACCGGCATCACCGGCAGATGGAACATCTGTACCCACATCAACGCCCTGAAAATCGGGGTTACTGTCAAGAGCCTCCTTGAGTTTCTCAACATTCTCCTCCTGCTTTGTCTCAGGAGCATCCTTACCTACAGAGGCCGATTTACTTGCCACCTGAGAAGCTGTCACCGATACAAAGTGGATAATCTTCTTGAGCTGCTCCTTGTTGTGTACGGTAAGGACAGCCTCGCTAAGTCCTGTAAACTCGGCTAACACACCCTGGTCGGCACCGTCACCAATAGCAATAGCGACCTTGATGGCAGCCTTGAACCAGTTGTTTGCCTTCAACTTCTCCAAGCCACGCTTGTAGTCATCGGTAGGCTCACCGTCGGACATGAGGATGATTGCCGGTGCAAAAGAGCCGGTTGCCTCAGTCATATAAGCCTTGGTCGAAAGTTTGTTACCCAACTCAATGCAAGCCTCGCCCAAATCGGTCAAACCGCCTGCCTCCAAATCTCTCCACTGGAAATTCTCGGCATCCATTGGTTGAGGATACATCCACTCTGTTCCAGAAGAAAACTCCAACACAGCAATCTTTATCTGAGCATCGGCATTACCGGCCGACAAATCAGAGATGAACGGAATCACTTCTCTTGCAGCAACATTAAGGCTGGCAATCTTTTCACCGGACATACTACCGGACGTATCCACCAAGAAAAACAGTGTCATCACACGACGAGGAACCACGTCTACATTATCAAAAGCTCCCATAATCTTTAATTATTTTAAATTGTTAAATCTATTTTCCATTACTTTACCAATTCACCGGTTACATCCTTTGTAAAACGAATCTTCAAACCGGGAATTATCGGCATTACACCACCGTTGTCAACATTCTTCACTTCACCGGAAGAAGTTGTCACGGTCCACTGTACACCCGACAGGTTTCTCAAGCCCCACAAATTAGGGTCTTTTGAATTCCTTACAACTTCTCCTACCACCTTATTATAGTCATTCTCAAAAGAGACCTGACACAGATATACTTTCTGTTCGGGCACCATTGGAATAAGGTATCTTCCGGCTTTCAGCATACATGGCTTAGCTATAGCCTTGCCGCACTCGAGGCACAAGGATGAAGCATTATCGGTGTCAACGAATGTATATTTTCCACAAACAGGACACTTTACATACAACGAGCGTACCTGAACCAATATATTCTGCCAGTTACGGTCCATAATACGTTTTTCAGGTGTCTTGATAGCCTCCTTGCTGAATGTTGTCACGAATGCCTCGCGAAGCTGTTTGGGGAACAACGGCCAACGTCTTATCACATTGGTGTGCACGCCACGTACCGGACGGTTTGAATCGTCTGACGGGTCAAGTATGAAGACCGCATCCTTACCGAAGAGTTTCTTCTCTATTGCCTCGGTCATACATGGGCATGAAAGGATTTTCGCACCCTCGAAAGGCCTGTTAAGATAGAAGAGGATAAAGAGGATTACCGACAGTGAGAAATAGTCGGTATACAAATTAGGCATCTTCTCCCTCTCAACGATTTCAGGCGCCATATAACCGCTCTTTCCTGCAATACCCATGTTGACACCGTTAGGAGCAACGTTGTCATTGTCACAGATGAGCACATCACCGGTCTTCGGGTTTATGAAGAAGTTTCCGTCGTTCATATCCTGATAGCTCAATCCACGGATGTGCAAAAGCTGGAATGCGGTACAAATCTGCAAACAGGCATTCAACAGGCAATTCACATCGGCGAACTTTGCCTTGGCCAACATAAACTGGCCAATCTCCTCATAGCCCTGAGGACGCAGTTTCATCAAATATCCCCAGCTGCCATTCTGGTGCTCTGTGACAGCCTCGGGCCACAGGAAGTTTGCACTTGGTGCACCACTCTTCGCATTGCGCTCCAGGTTCTGGTAGAATGCCTCGGAGCATGACAAAGTATACCATTTAAGCGCATAATCCTTTCCGTTATAATCCACCAGATAGACAATACCCTGTCCACCACGGCCCAACTCCTTTTTCACCCTACAAGTGGTTCCGTTACGCAACTTCACTTGTGTTCCAACACTTAATTCTGCCATATTATCTATATTATTTATAAATCTCCGCCACTTAAATCGAAACTATCGGAAACAACGACCTCGGCCTCGTTGCCACATGCAGGACAACGCACAATCTTCTGTTCGCCGTCCATGCACACGAATTTGCCACATCTGCCACACTGGAACCATGTCTGGGCACCACAATGCGGACATCCCGGAAATTCATCGGCATTGAATATGTTGCCCGACACCTTATTCCTGTCAAAACCCTCACGTTTTGCACTCTCTGCCGACAATTTGAAAGCCCATTGGAAGACAAAGTCCCGTTCCACTCTCCTCGCAGTTATACCGAATGGTCTATTTGTCTTTTGACAAACAGCCATAATCACCATCTCTTCTCTTTTCGGATTTTTCATAATCGTTTTAGTTGCATCATTACCTGGGTTAAACTATTGCATTTGCGGTACAGTTCCACAACCCTCCTGAAACCGTCGCCATATACAGGACTTGGGTCCTGCTCCAGCATCTTTATCATATTCAATGACATTTCGGTGTTTATGGCTTTATACACCACATACGACCCCACATTACAAAAGCCTTCGGTAAGCTGCGGCTGCAAGGATATCCCTTTCTCGTTCATCCAAACATGCAGCATCTCATGGGCAAGCACTCCCGCAAAACGTGTCTTTTGCAAATTGTCAAGCATATAAATGGTATGCGAACACTTTGGGCCACGCAAACCTATACTTTTCAATGTCTTTGTCAAACCTTGCTGGTTCAAATTCACCTGCCCCGACCCATTCAACCTTGCCAATTCGGCAGCAGGAACAAGTTTTATTGGAATTGCAGCAGGCAAATCGCCAATCCCATTCCCGGCCAAAACCGGACGGACACGTTGTTCAACAATATCTATGTGCTGTTGCAGGCGCACAACCGAAGGCACACAAAATGAGCATAAACACCGACCGTCGGGAAGATGCAGGTCCGATGGTTTTACAAACCTGCCACATGATGAGCAATACTCAATCTTATGCCCGGCGCACATTGGCTGCCCCCATACATCAACCAGATATCGTCCAAATATTTCGGCACCGCATATTACGCACTTCATATCGCAGAATTTTCAATTAGCCCCACACTCATAAATAAAAAATGCTAAACATGCTATTATAAAGCAACTACAGCAGCATCGGAAATTCGTTTAAAGACAAAGGTAATCTTTTTTTGGAATAATAAATAGATTTTGTAAAAAAATCATAAAAAAATCATGTCGACCGTCCAAAATGCTTAAAAAAGAAGATTTTATTTCACATTTTGACAAGATTGATGAATATTCAAGCGCAAAGCGCGACGTTTGTTACAAACATCGCGCTTGAACCTTTAACCGCACTATGTGTGCGATTGAACCCGCTCACGCTCGGCATAACACCAAATAAACTTGTGCTCTATGCTCGCTTAACCGCAGCTTTCACCTTTCACCTTTCCGATTTCAGTTTTCCGATTTCACCTTTCACCTTTATTCCAGTTCCACCACCGTGATGCCGGCGCCGCCAAACTGCACGTGCTCGTCGTGGAAATGCTTCACAAACGGCATGGTGCTCAGGTACTGGCGCACAAGAGTGCGCAGTATGCCGTTACCCGTACCGTGCAGAATGCGCACACGGTGCACATTGCACACAACGGCATCGTCAAGAAAATAACCCACCGTCTGCACAGCCTCCTCGCCACGCATTCCGCGAATATCTATATCCTCTTTAAAATTAAGGCGCTTGTTATGCAGTTGCTCCTGCGTCTCGCTGCTTAGGAACGACACCTTGCGCACCTCCTCCTTTGGAGCCTCGCTCGGTTGCAAACGGCTAATGGCAACGGTAGACTTTATTGCCCCAAAGCGCACAATGGCCGAGTTCTTGGCAAGCGACATCACCTCGCCAATGGCCTGCTGACCCGCTATGCGTACATACATTCCCACCTCAATCTTCGGTTGTTTACGCTCAGGCTGCGGCTTATTATCGGCAGCCGCCGGTGCGCTGCCAGCCTTCTGCTGCTTGCCGTTCTTCTTGCGCTCCTGACGAGCCAGAATTTTTGCCATCTCGCGGTCGGTCTGCATCTGCAGTTTCTCCCTCGCAAGTTCCTCCAGCTGCTTGCTGAAATCGCTCAACTCCTGACGGGCCTGGCGCGTACGCTCCTTCTCGGCCTTGGCCTCAACAATGGCGCGTATGGTATTCTCAATCTTTGCATTCGCCTCGCGCAACAGTCGCTCGGCCTCCTCGCGTGCCTCCTTCAGAATCTGCCTGCGGCTCTTCTTCAGTTCATCGCCCTGCTCCTGCACCTTGCCAAGTATTTCATCGAGTTCCTTCTCCTTCTGGTGCACCGCCTTGCGCTTGCCCTCCCAGTAACGCTTGTCGCGTACAATATCCTGCAAATATTTGTCACTCTGTATGTAGTCACTGCCCACAATCTGCGACGCGTCGGCAATCACCTCCTCGGGCAAGCCAATCTTGCGCGCAATCTCAACGGCGAACGACGAGCCGGGGTTGCCAATCTGCAGTTGGAACAGCGGACGCATCTCGCCCCGGTCATAGAGCATGGCACCGTTGACAATGCCCGTTGTGGCATCGGCAAAATGCTTCAGGTTCTGATAGTGTGTTGTTATTATACCAAACGCACCGCGCTCGTTGAAACGTTTGAGCAGTGCCTCGGCAATGGCTGCGCCAATGAGCGGCTCCGTGCCGCCACCGAACTCATCGATGAGAATGAGCGAACGCCTGTCGCAGTTGCGCAACGTGTGCTTCATGTTCAGCAGGTGACTGGAGTAGGTACTCAAATCGTCCTCAATGCTCTGCTGGTCGCCGATATCAATGAAAAGGCTCTCGAAGATACCCGCCTTGCTGCGCTCGTGCACAGGAATTAGCAAACCGCACTGCAGCATATACTGCAGCAGGCCGGCCGTCTTCAGGCACACCGACTTACCGCCGGCATTCGGACCCGAGATAAGCAGTATCCTGCGTTCGCCGTCGAGTTCAATGTCAAGCGCCGACATCCTGCGGCCATGTTTGCGCAGCGACATCTCCAGCAAAGGATGTATTGCCGCACCCCAGTCCATCATGGGCCTGTTCTCAAGCGAGGGCTTCACAGCGTCGAAACGTGCGGCTAGCTCGGCCTTGGCACGTATGAAGTCCATCTCGCCCAGGAACTCATAGGCCTGCAGCAGCTGCGGCACTTGCGGGCGCAGTTCGAGCGAAAAAGCAGTCAAGATGGCAATTATTTCGCGTTTCTCCTCGGCCTCAAGTTCACGTATGCGATTGTTGGCCTCCACCACCTCGGCCGGTTCAATGAACACCGTCTTTCCACTGGCCGACTCGTCGTGCACAATACCTCCCATCTTGCGTTTGAGTGCCGGTGCAACGGGAATCACCAGACGGCCGTCGCGCATTGTGGGTGAGGCATCCTTCTCCACCAGACCGTCGGCCTGTGCCTTGCGCAGAATACTGTTCAGCGTACGCGAAATGCCGCTCGACGTGCGGGCAAGGTCACCACGTATGCGCGCCAAGGCCGGCGATGCACTGTCCTTCACAGCGCCGAACTTGTCTATTATTGTATCAATGTCGCGAATGATGCGCGGGAAAGCCTCTACGTCACCGGCAAGGGCGCGCAGCGAAGGGTAGAGAGGCGAGTCGTCGCCCTCGGCCGCATTGCCGCTCTGCTTGCGCAGGAGCGAGAGTATGCGTCCTATGGTATCGAGCGAACGGCGAAGGGCAAAGAGTTCATCGGCACTCATGTACATACCCTCTATGCGTATGCGCTGAAGCGGCTCGCGCACATCAAAGTAGAAGTCCGATGGGAAACCATCCTCAACCCGCAGAATCTGCAAGAACTCAACCACCTCGTCAAGGCGGCGGGAGATAGTCTCAAAATGCGTCAGGAATGCCATCCCATCTACACGTTCCTTACCCAACGGGCAAAGACACTCCTCCTTGAGCATGCGTCGTATGGCATCGAACTCTATTCTCGTTTCAAAATTCTGCGGATATATCATCTTGTCTTTCTGTTTCGGAGCGCGAAGATACATCAAAAAGCGCAAAACACCGTTGCTAAACCTGAATATTATAAATTAATGGCTCCATTTTCAAAACTTTTCGTCCGGTTCAACAAGAAATATAAATTATTTTATAACTTTACAAACCGCGAGGGTATTCCACACAACGGATCCCCGCAAGTATAGATAATCAAATAATCAAGACTATAGCTATGAAATTTAACCACAGAAGCATTAAGGCGATTCTGTTGTCGGCAGCCCTGCTGGCCGGCGGCATACCGGCCCAGGTTTTCGCATCGGGCGATGGCGAAAAGAGTGCAAACGTCGTTGCGGTTGAGAAAATCAACCCCACCACAGTAGAACTTCTCCTCAGCGATGCAAAGAGAGTGACACTTGATTTCTATGGCGACAACATCTTCCGTCTGTTCCGCGATGCCGACGGTGGCAGCGTCCGCGACCCTCGTCCCATGCCCGGATACCCCGACGCACAGATTCTTGTCGACAACCCACGCAGGGATGTATCATCGCTCACTGTCAACGAGGGCAGCAAGCTCTACACCATCAGCACCGGCAAGATTGACGTAACAGTAAACAAAGCTACCGGAATGCTCAAGGTAACCGACCGAGCCACAGGCAAAATAGTCTTTGAGGAGGCCGAGCCTGTCACCTTCAAGAAATCAAAGACCACCCTCACCCTGCGCAGCAACAACGGCGAGTTCTTCTATGGCGGCGGCGTGCAGAACGGCCGTTTCTCACATGCCGGCAAGCTCATTGCCATTGAGAACCAGAGCAGCTGGATTGACGGCGGTGTGTCATCCCCGACACCCTTCTATTGGTCCACCAACGGCTACGGCTTCATGTGGCACACATTCAACAAGGGAACATACGACTTCGGTGCCGAGGAGCCCGGCAGAGTAATCCTGTCCCACGACAGCAGCTACCTCGATGTCTTCTTCATGGTCAACACCGACGGCGTTGCCCTGCTCAACGACTTCTACCAGCTGACAGGCAACCCCGTGCTGATGCCGAAGTTCGGTTTCTACATGGGACACCTCAACGCCTATAACCGCGACTACTGGACACCAAGCACCGACGGCAGCGGCATGCTCTACGAGGACGGCAAGCGCTACAAGGAGAGCCAGACCGACAACGGCGGCGCAAAGGAGTCCCTCAATGGCGAGAATGGGCATTATCAATTCTCGGCACGTGCCGCCATCGACCGTTACCAGTCACAGGACATGCCTTTCGGTTGGTTCCTCCCCAATGACGGCTACGCTTGCGGCTACGGCCAGACCGAGACACTCGAGGGCAACGTGCAGAACCTGAAAGAGTTCGGCGACTACGCACGCTCAAGAGGCGTCGAGATTGGCTTGTGGACCGAGTCCAATCTACTCCCGCGCGAAGGTGTGAGCGCACTTTTGCAGCGCGACCTCGTCAAGGAGGTCCGCGATGGCGGTGTACGCGTTCTCAAGACCGACGTCGCATGGGTAGGTCCCGGTTACTCGTTCGGCCTCAACGGTGTTTCCCAAGCAGCGGGCATAATGACCTACTATGGCAACAACGCACGCCCCTACATCATCTCGTGCGACGGTTGGGCCGGCACACAGCGCTATGCCACAATATGGACCGGTGACCAAACCGGCGGCGACTGGGAGTACATCCGTTTCCACATCCCCACATTCATCGGTGCTGGCCTCTCGGGACAGCCCAACATCACCTCCGATGTCGACGGCATCTTCGGCGGCAAGAATGTCCCCGTCTTCGTACGCGAATACCAGTGGAAGACCTACACCCCAATGATGCTCAACATGGACGGTTGGGGCTCTAACGAGAAGTACCCCCACGCACTCGGCGAGCCCGCCACATCAATCAACCGCACCTACATGAAGATGAAATCCGAGCTCATGCCCTACACCTACAGCATCGCACGCGAGGCAGTAGACGGCAAGCCCATGATTCGCGCAATGTTCCTCGAGGGCGAGGCCAATGACTACACCATGAGCGAGGCCACACGCTACCAATATATGTATGGTCCCTACATCCTTGTAGCCCCCATCTACCAGAACACGGCAATGGACAAGGAGGGCAACGACATCCGCAACAACATCTACCTGCCCCGTGGCACATGGTACGACTGGTTCACGGGCGAGGCATACAATGGCGGTTGCATCATCAACAACTTCGACACCCCACTGTGGAAGCTCCCCGTCTTTGTAAAGGCCGGCGCCATCATCCCAATGACAACACCCAACAACAACGTCAAGGAGATGGACAAGGCACTGCGCATGTACGAGATATACCCCGGCGGCAAAACAACGTTCACCGAGTATGACGACGACGGTGTGACCGAGCAGTACCGCAAGGGCGAATACACCACCACATTCATCGAGCAGAGCCGCGATGACAAGGGCAACGTAACCGTCATCCTCAACCCCACCAAGGGCAATTTCGAAGGCTTCGTAAAGCACAAGACAACAATCTTCAAGGTCAACGCAAGCAAATCGCCCAAAAAGGTGACAGTCACCGTTGGCGGCAAAAAGGTAAAGGTAAAGAAGGTAAAGAGCATCGAGGAGTTCAACAACGGCGAGAACGTATGGTTCTATGACAAGAAGCCAAACCTCAACCGCTTTGCAACCGCAGGCAGCAAGTTCGCCAAGGTCGACATGACAAAGAACCCTGTCATCATGGTCAAGCTCGCAAAGAGCGATGTCACGGCAGCCGCAACAACCCTCACCATCAAAGGCCACCACATGGATGTCGAGAGCAGCCACCTTTCAAAGAAAAGGAAGTTTACCTCAACACCCCAGCCGCGCATGACCGACGAGGATTGCCAGGCATACACCATCAACCTCGCATGGAAC
Source organism: Bacteroidaceae bacterium (assembly GCA_045654885.1). Taxonomy (GTDB): domain Bacteria; phylum Bacteroidota; class Bacteroidia; order Bacteroidales; family Bacteroidaceae; genus HGM04593. The sequence goes on along the minus strand of JAZOOF010000054.1, from coordinate 6,721 downwards.
AAGGTATCGGGTGCCGACTACTACGAGATTATGTTCCAGGACCGTCTCTACACAACCATCAAGGATACACACCTGCTCTTCGAGGGCCTCACCCCCGAGACCGACTACACCTTCATGCTCCGCGCCGTGAACAAGAAGAACACCACCGGCTGGACCCTCATCAATGCCAAGACAAAGAGCAACCCGCTCGAGTGGGCACTCACCGGCGTTACCGCAACCACAAGTTGCGAGAACCAGAGCGGCCAGGGCACCGACAAACTCTTCGACTTTGACGAAGGCAGCACATGGCACACTGCATGGAACACATCGGCCGTTCCATTCGAGATGCTCATCGACCTTGGCGGCCTCTCAACCCTCGACAAGCTGCACTACGTCGGCCGCAAGGACACCGGCAACGGCACAATCAAGAAGGCGACCATCAGCTACAGCACCAACAAGGAGCAGTGGAGCAAGCCTGTAAAGGTCAATTGGAAGCTCACCCCCGACGTAAAAGAGTTCGAGTTCGAGGGCAAGCCCAAGGCACGCTACATCAAGATTAACGTCACTGAGGGCGTGGGCAATTTCGGTTCAGGCATGGAGATGTACATCTTCAAGCTCCCCGGCAGCGAGACCTACCTCTCGGGCGACATCAACAAGGACAAGAAGGTCGACGAGAATGACCTCACATCATACCTCAACTACAACGGCCTGCGCACCGGCGACAGCGATTTCGACTACGTAAGCATTGGCGATGTCAACGAGAACGGCCTCATCGATGCACACGACATCTCATTTGCCGCCACACGCATTGGCGACGGCATACATGAGAGCGCCGACAACAAGGTAGCAGGCAACATCACAATCGAGGCCGACGAGAGAAGATACAAGGCCGGCGAAGAGGTTGTCATCACCATCAGCGGCCACGACCTTGCCAACGTCAACGCCTTCAGCCTTGCATTGCCATACGACGCAAGCGAGTACGATTTCATCGGCATCGAGCCACTTAACACAGGCAACATGTCCAACTACAGCAAGAACCGCATGCACAGCAACGGCAGTACCGTCCTGTACCCCACCTTCATCAACGAGGGTAACCAGGCTACCCTCAACGGCGACCGTGAGCTCGTCAAGGTAACCTTGAAGGCAAAGAAGAACCTCAAGTTCAACATCGAAGCCGTCGACGGATTCATTGTCGACAAACACCTGAACACCGTGAAGTTCTGATTTCCCTGCAAACAAACCAACTACAATGCGGGTGGACCGATTTATGGTCTACCCGCATTGACTATTTATTGAATACCTTTACCAAACACAGTGCGGACACGGCAATGCCGTGTCCCTACAAGGCGCACAAGTAGGGGCGAACCGGTGTGTTCGCCCAAAAACAGCGGTGGGTAATCTCGAACTCCCTCCGCTGCGCTCGTCCCTCTTCCCAAAGAGGGACAGTTTTTCCTGTCCGCGGTTTTTGGGCGGGAAAACCCCGCCCCTACAGTGGCGCTGGCATCCCAAACCGGGACAATTTTTCCGCGCAAAAATTAAACTGTCCCTCTTGATTAAGAGGGGCAACGCGAGGGAGCGTTGCTTGCGACAACGGGTGCTTTAGCTCCCCAAAGGAGTGCCGTTAGGACGCAACGAAGTTGCGGAGGGAGTTTCTACATTTCCGCTTTCACCTTTAACCGCACTGCGTGCGCTTGAACCTGCTCCCGCTCGGCATAGTAAAAGTAAACTTTTCCTCTGCTGTTAACTCTGTTGATTTTTCGTTCGCTCACTACAAAAGTTAAAACATAGTTTTACTTTCGTTCGCTTAACTGAAAAATTCGCTTAACCGCACCTTTAACCGCACTTCGCGCGATTGAACCCGCTCCCGCTCGGCATAGTAAAAGTAAACTTTTCCTCTGCGCTCGCTTACTCGCAGCTTTCACCTAATTTTTACCCCGCGAGGCAACATTTCCGCCGCAAGCTGCGGTAATATTCTAATATAAATCACTATCTTCGCAAGAAATTAAGAAGTTGTTTAAATTTATATCGCCAAGTTTTTTTTAGAGCAAAAAAATAGTGCCAACGAGCAAAACGCAAGTTTACTTGTAAGTTTTAAAGCGAGTGCAGCCTATTTTGGCGCAATGCAAATTGGATGTTTTTTTATTTTTCAAGGGCACATAGCGGGCTATGTAACTGCGAAAAAGAAAGAAACAGACGTTTTTGAATATAAAAAACGGCGAAATGACAGACTGCTATAAGAAAATATTTTTTAGAAATTTAAACAGCTTCTTATATTTACAATATAAACACTACAAAAAATGACCTTCCGATACAACGACATAGACATCAACATCACCATGCAGGGCAGCGGCGAGCCCGTTTTTCTGCTGCACGGTTGGGGCTGCACAGGCGACATCTTCAAGGACATAGCCCGCGTGCTCTCCACCCGCTACACCACCTACAGTTTCGACTTCCCCGGCTTTGGAGCCTCGCAGGAGCCCACCACCGTGTGGGGTGTGGAGGAGTACACCCGCATGGTCGAGCAGTTTGCCAAGGCTCACGGCATCGAGCGCCCCGCACTCATGGGACACTCCTTCGGCGGGCGTGTGAGCATTGTCTACGCATCGCGCAACGCAGTGAGCCGCGTGGTACTGGTTGACGCTGCCGGCATCAAGCCCAAGCGCCCGCTCAAATACTACTGGAAGGTCTACACCTTCAAGGCCATGAAGTGGCTTTGCAACACCTTCCTGCCAAAGGCCAAGGCACAGGCCATCATCGACAAGCGCCGCCGCGGAGCAGGCTCAAGCGACTACAACAATGCCTCGCCCATGATGCGTGCCATCCTCTCAAAGGTAGTCAACGAGGACCTCAAGCACCTCATGCCCGCCATCAAAGCCCCCACCCTGCTCTTCTGGGGCAACCTCGACACCGCCACACCATTGAGCGATGCCAAAATAATGGAAAAGCTTATCCCCGATGCCGGCCTTGTTGTGGCACACGGCACAGGCCACTTCTCTTTCCTGGAGAACCCCGGCCTTTTCACCGCAGTAATAAAGAACTTTTTCAAGATAGACTGATATGGACCATTTTGCAATAAAATATGCCATTGTGGCAACGCTGTTTTTCCTTATGATAGCCAAGTTCGACATCCACATGTTCCAACTTGCATCCTACCGCAACAGCCGCTATTTCCGTTGGCTCTTCCCCGGCAACGTCATAGGCATCAAGCGCCTCTTTGCCGTTGCCATGCTCGCCGGCGCGTTCATCCCCGGCTATTTTGGCATTGGCTTTGCCGCAGGTGTCACCGCCGCCGCGTGGTTCCACTGCTTCAGCGAGAAGTTCAAGACCCCCCTTGTGTACACAATGCGCGTCAAGCGCCTTTTTGCAACAGACATCATACTCTTTGCCCTCGTTGCCACCCTCGCCGTGCTCTTTGCCGGCAAGTGGGCCATGGCAACCATCGGCGCGTCACTTGCGTTGTCAAACCTCGTCATGCTGCTTGCCAACCTTGTGAACACCCCCATTGAAAAAGCCATCAACCGCCACTACTACAACGATGCCAAGCGCATCATCGAGAGCAACAAAGGCCTCATAGTCATTGGCGTCACCGGCAGTTTCGGCAAGACAAGTACCAAGAACTACCTCGCCGGCGTACTTGCCGAGAAGTACAATGTCCTTGTCACCCCCGGCAACTTCAACACCCTGCTCGGTGTCATACGCACCATCCGCGAGCACCTGCGCCCCTATCACCAGGTCTTCATCGTGGAGATGGGCGCAAAGCAAAAGAACGACATCAAGGAAATCTGCGACCTCGTGCACCCCACCATAGGCATTGTCACCGCCGTGGGCGAGATGCACCTCGAGACCTTCAAGACCATTGAGAACATACAGGACACCAAGTTCGAGCTCATCAACTCACTTCCCGCCGGTGGCTTGGGAGTCATCAACAACGACTCCCCCTGCATCAGCAGCTACAACGGTATCACCAGCCCCTGCAAGCTCATACGCTATGCCGTAGAGGCCGATGGCGACTACAAGGCCACCGATGTCAAATACGGCGCCAACGGCGTTTCGTTCACCCTTAATGGTGGCGAACAATTCAGCAGCCGCCTGCTTGGAGTGGGCAACCTGCTCAACATCCTTGCAGCCACAGCCGTGGCCGACCACCTTGGCGTGCCGGTGAACAAGCAGAAGAACGCCATTGCCCGCCTGCAACCCGTTGAGCACCGCCTGTCCATGAAGGTGTCCAACGGCATCACCGTGCTCGACGATGCATATAACTCCAACCCACAGGGTGCCAGGATGGCGCTTGGCGTGCTCAAAGGCTTCGCCGTGGGCGATGGCAACAAGCGCATCGTCATCACCCCGGGATTTGTTGAGATGGGCACACGCCAGGCAGCAGCAAACAGGGAACTTGGCCGCACCATAGCCCGGAGCTGCGACTATGCCATAGTAGTCAACGCCACCAACCGCGAAGCCATACTTGGCGGAATACAAGAGGGCGGAATGAGCGAGGAGAAATACTTCCTTGCCGACTCCCTGAACCACGCACACGCCCATCTGGCCCTGATTTTGAAAGCCGGCGATGTAGTGCTCTACGAGAACGACCTGCCCGACAATTTCAAGTAAAAGCCCCACCCTGCCCCTCCCCATAATGGGAGGGGAATCAAATCATATGCCTTTAGCCCCTTTTAGCCATTTAAATAGAATAACACCCACAGTAGGGACACGGCATGCCGTGTCCGCAAAATAAAAACACCAACCCGTAGGGGCGAACCGATGTGCCCGCCCTAAACAAACAACCCGTAGGGGCAGACCGGTGTGTCTGCCCAAACCGCAAGCAAAAAACGTAGGGACACGGCATGCCGTGTCCGCAAAAAGAAAAACCCTTTTGGGCCTTTTAGCCCTTATAAAATAGAATAAAACTAAAAACAAAATACAACAATGAAAACAAACGTAGGCGTTGTTTTTGGCGGTCGCTCCGTCGAGAACGAGATATCAGTAATCACAGCCAACCAGGCAATGGCTGCAATGGACACAGAAAAGTATGAGATAACCCCCATATACATCACCAAGGAGGGCAAGTGGTACACCGGCGAGGCACTGCGCAACGTAGCCAACTACCGCGACCCCAAGAAGCTCCTTGCAATGTGCGAGGAGGTATACATGAAGCCCATCTATGGCGACACCAACCTCTACCGCACCAAGAAAGGCCTTTTCCAAAAGGAGGTAGTAACACGCCTCGACGTCATCCTCCCCGCCCTCCACGGCACCAACTGCGAGGACGGCACCTTCCAGGGCGTTATGGAGTTCTCGGGCATCCCCTACACAGGCTGCAACACCCTTGCATCGGCCAACGGCATGGACAAGATTACCATGAAGATGATACTCAAGGAGTGCGGCATCCCCGTTATCGACTACTACTGGTTCAGCGACAAGGAGTGGAGCGACAAGCAGGACGAGACCGTTGCCGGCATTGAGGCAAAGCTCGGTTACCCTGTCATCGTCAAGCCTGCCAACAGCGGTTCAAGCGTGGGCATACGCGCCGCACACAACCGCGAAGAGCTGCTCGATGCTGTCGACTACGCCATCTCATTCACCAGCCGCGTAATCATCGAGAAGTACGTGCAGAAGCTCAAGGAGGTCAACTGCGCCGTTCTCGGCAACTACTACGAGTGCCAGCCATCCGTTTGCGAAGTCCCCGTGCGCAGCGGTGAAATACTCTCCTACCAGGACAAGTACATGAACGGCGGCGGCAAACAGTCACAGGGCATGCAGTCAACAGTTCGCGAAATCCCCGCCAACCTCCCCAAGGAGAGCACCGATTTCATTCAGAAGGCAGCCTGCGACACCTTCCGCGCCCTCTCATGCGACGGCGTGGCACGCATCGACTTCATCATCGACGAAGCCACAGGCGACATCTTCGTCAACGAAATCAACACCATCCCCGGCTCACTCTCGTTCTACCTTTGGGAGTACAGCGGCATCAACTTCACAGCCCTCATTGACCGCCTCATTGAGATAGCCTTCCGCCGCAAGCAGGACGCAGGCTTCAAGGCCGTCAACTATGGCGAGAACATCTTCGCAGCCAAAAGTGTTGGCGGCGCAAAGACCGGCGGCAAGATGGGCGGCGGCAAATTCGGTGCAAAGATGTAACACAACAAAGCTTGTAAGGGCAGACACACCGGTCTGCCCTTTTTAAATACCTTTTGGCCTTTTTGGCCTTTTAGGTTCCCGCCAAATGAAAACAGCAAGCGCGGGGTAATCTCGAACTCCCTCCGCTGCGCTCGTCCCTCTTCCCAAAGAGGGACAATTTTTTACGCGCAAAAATTAAACTGTCCCTCTTGATTAAGAGGGACGAGCAACGAAGTTGCGGAGGGAGTTTCTACATTTCCGCTTTTATGCCGTGTCCCTACAGACCCCGTCCCTACGGTGCCATTATTCCCAAACCGGGACAATTGTTTCGCGTGTCCTCACGTGCGCGGGAAAGACTGTCCCTCTTTGGGAAGAGGGGCAACGCGGGGGAGCGTTGCTTGCGACGACAATGCGAAATTAGCATTGTTTGCGACGACGGGAGCTTTAGCTCCCCAAAGTACCGAATTGACGCTCCTCAAAATGAATAAGAAATAACAAAAGGAAGTATCTTTATTAGTGCTAAGCAAGTAGACCGTCACTCCAATGGACCCTAATCCATCCCAAAGTATGGTCCTGCATGTCTGTAGAATGAATATTGGCCGTTAGATGCCGTATAGAAGCTTACTTA
>JAZOOF010000053.1:0-64744 GCA_045654885.1 Bacteroidaceae bacterium | reverse complement strand
GCATGAACTCCGTCCATGCTGCGTGCGACCTTATGCTGCCGGCACCAACGAACTTCACTTCGTTCCGTTTGTGGGAGAGTAGGTCATCGCCACTTTTACTTGGAAGAACTTTGGTTACAAAACCGAGGTTCTTCTTTTTTTTGTTGTTATAAGGCCAAAAGGGCAGGAAGGGCGAAAAGGCCCAAAAGGAAAAGTAGGGGCGGACCGGTGTGTCCGCCCTGAGTGCTATAACGGCTCACCAGCAAACTATAGGTGGCAAAAAACTCGCATTCGCTCGCCGTTAAATTCTACAGCAGTCCTCAACCTTAATTGTTCACTTGTATTTTTCTTCAAGTCTTTCTTTCTGTACTTTTTTAAAAAAGTACCAAAAACAGGGCAGTCGTGTACGGTATTCGGTGCTAAAAGTTGACAACATTACCTTTTCGCACCCCGTGCGGTGCAAACTACGTCTGCACTGCGCATGACTATATGCTGTCAATGTTGTCGATTTGCGGAGCAAATTCAAGAGTCGCTTTGCGACATCTTTCAGTCGGTTCACACCTCGCCGCTCGCTGCTTGTCGCAATACTTGGGGCGGCAAGAACTCGCTTCGCTCAAACATCATGCCGCCTGTTTCCAAGCATTGCTCGGCTACTCGCTGTGCCTCCCAACGCTGCCCATTAGATAAGTTACTCATGCTCGCCGCAAAAGCTCAAACAAGTTTGCCTTTCGCTCGCTTACACGTAACTTTCCGCCATTGGCGGGGAATTACCTTTTGCAATGAACAGGCGCATAGAATAGTAATTCTCAATACTGGTACCATTGAAAATTGCGAGTAAGCGAATTTCTTGATTAAGCGAGCTTAACACAAACTTGTTTGATGTTATACTGCGAGTGATAAAGAAATCAACAATGTTAATGTGAGTAAACTTGTTTACACACAAAGCGAGCGAAAGCAATTTCAACAAAGTTAAAACGGCTGTAAATTTAATACATTAATAGACTGCTCCCCTAGACTTTGCAGGTGAGCCGCCCGCTTTAACCTCTAACCTTTCACCTTGTCTTGCTGCCCGTAGGGGCGGGGTCAGCCCGCCAGATAAGGTTTGCAGCGTGTATCCAAAGGCCAAAAGGGGAGAAAAGGAAAGGTGATGGTTGAAAGAGATGTATTGTGAATAGACAATGGTGGCGTATGAATGAACTGCATAGTTCACTACATACGCCACTCTGTTTATGCCTCAATAGGAATCTGAATTATCGATAGCCACTGCTCAGGGTCTTCCTGATTCCACACTCCGTCAATGTAGGAGGTGCGAAGAGGTCCGGCAAGTTTGTAGCCTTGCTCTTCCATATAAGCAAATGCTTCAGTGAATGACTCGTGGAAGCGTTCATAAGGGCCAATGTGTTTCATGCATAGCGCCTTAGGTACAGCAGCAAAACGCTTGAATTGTATGATGTCGTTGTCTGTGCCCATATCTTCCACCTGTTCGCAATACTCGATGTCAATGTCGGTGGGACGATACTCTTTGTTGTGCTCAATGGTAAAGCAATAGCCGGGCTCCGTGCATTTGCATCTGAGGCGGTGCATTTCGGGGCCAATTGTCTCTACACACAGCTGTCCAAGAGCAGCGTAATTAGAAATCACTTCACGATGGCTTGCCACAATAATCTCGGGCAAGGATTGAATACTAAATTTTTCCATTTTTTTGATTTGTTTTTGAGAGTCCACCCATTTAAGCAATTGACTACGGCGCTCCATCAGCAGTTGCAATTGTCGCTCTGTTTGCTCTATCTTTTGAGTCAGCTGGTCGATACTTGGCATCTGCGCACCATCCTCTAATAAATCTTTAATCTCTTCGAGTGTGAAACCCTGCCGTTGGAGTCCGCGAATTGTGCCCAGTCGTTGCATCTGCTCGACGCTGTAATAACGGTAGCCTGTCCACTCATCCACTTCGTCGGGTACAAGCAACCCCTTTTGCTCATAGTGTCGTAGAGCCTTAACTGTCACCTGCATCATCTTTGAGAACTCTCCGATTTTTAACTTTGTTTTTCTACTCATAATCGTACGATTCATTTGCCAGCTAGTGCAAAGTTAATGTATGCCCTTAGGGACGAGTCAAGAGAAAATTGAAATATTTTCAGCATGAAATAAAAAAATAGCAATAATATAGCAGTTGACCCAATCTAGTCTGTCATTCTGTGCTCTGTAAATAAAAACAAATTGCGGTGAACAGAAACTGTTCACCGCAATTTGTTTGCAAACTTATTTCGACAGGCATTGCCTGTATTGCAATTACTTTTTCTTGCCGTTGTACTCGTCTGAAACGGTCAACTTAGCACGTCCCTTTGCGCGACGGGCTGCCAATACGCGACGGCCATTCTTTGTAGCCATTCTCTCACGGAAACCGTGCTTGTTCTTTCTCTTTCTGTTAGAGGGTTGGAATGTTCTTTTCATCGTCTTATTATATTTTATATTGTTTATATTCGCTTTTTAGACTTTTCGCTTTACAGCTTGCAAAATTACTCTTTTTTTTCATATTGGCAAAGTTTTTGCGAGGTATTTTTGCTTTTTTATCTCTTTGTCTTGAAGGTTGTTTTTAGCGCTTGTCTATTGCTGTCTGTCCATTACACTTCACATCAATGCGTGTACGGCTTTTAATGCGCTGTAATGCTTTTTATTTGTGTACAGGGGCATTTTTTTTAATATAATTTGCATAAATTCAATAATTAAATTGTACCTTTGGATGCATCCTTGAATGGTTGTGCAAAAAATGCGGATTTATAATTAACCTTTATATTATTAAAAAATGAAACCTACACTTTTTGTATTGGCTGCCGGTATGGGTAGCCGTTATGGCGGTTTGAAGCAGTTGGACGGTCTTGGTCCAAACGGTGAGACAATCATGGACTACTCTATTTTCGATGCCATCCGTGGTGGATTCGGTAAGTTGGTGTTCGTTATCCGCAAGGATTTTGAGCAGGATTTCCGTGACAAGGTATTGAGCAAGTACGAGGGTCACATCCCTACAGAGTTGGTGTTCCAGGCTATCGATAACCTCCCTGAGGGCTTTACAGTTCCCGAGGAGCGTACAAAGCCTTGGGGTACAAACCACGCTGTGCTCATGGGTAAGGATGCTATCAACGAGCCTTTTGCTGTTATCAATGCCGATGACTTCTATGGCCGTGATGCTTTTGCTGTGATGGGCAAGTGGCTTAGCGAGCTTCCCGAGGGTAGCGAGGGCAAGTATTCAATGGTTGGTTTCCGCATCTGCAATACTCTTAGCGAGAACGGTAGCGTGGCTCGTGGCGTTTGCGAGAAGAACGAGCAGAACATGTTGACCGGTGTTGTTGAGCGCACTGAGATTATGCGTGTGGATGGTCCTATCTGCTACAAGGATGAGGAGGGTGCTTGGCAGCCTGTTGGCGAGGAGACTCCTGTATCAATGAACTTCTGGGGCTTCACACCCGATTATTTCAAGCACTCAGAGGAGCAGTTCGTTGACTTCTTGAAGGAGAATGTTGACAAGCCAAAGGCTGAGTACTTCATTCCATTGGTGGTTAACAACCTGACAACTACAGGCAAGGCTTCTTGCGAGGTTCTTGACACAACTGCAAAGTGGTTCGGTGTAACTTATGCTGCTGACCGTCCTGCAACTGTTGAGAAGATTCAGGCGCTTGTTGATGCAGGTGAGTATCCTGAGAAGTTGTTCTGATTCAGTAAATGACTATACAAATAAGATAGGCTTCGCTTGCGCGAAGCCTATCTTGTTTTTCAGTGATGTGGAAGATGTTTGTATTTACTCGGTTATCTCTCCCTCGAGGCTTTTGCTCATTAGGCGGCGCACCTCTTCTGTGGGTAGTCCCTTGCCGAACAGATACATGAGCTTTGTAAGCGCTGCTTCAACGGTGGAGTCCTTGCCGCTGATGACACCTGCGTCGAGCAGTTGCAGGCCTGTCTCGTAGACTTCCATGTGCACGCTGCCGCCGGCGCACTGTGTTATGTTGATGATTATCTTGCCTTCGGCTGTCGCTCGTTTGAGGGCATCGATGAGCCATTTCTTGCGTGGGGCATTGCCGGCGCCGAAAGTGCGGAATATTACTCCTTTCAACTCTTTGTCGCCAAGCACCTTCTCTATAATCTCCTGTTTGATGCCCGGGAAGAGGGAGAGGATGATTATATTATTGTTGTACTCGTAGTGTGCCTTGAGCTTGCGTCCGGGGATGTACTTCTTTATGTTGTTAGGGTAGTACTGTATGCTTGTGCCTGCAATGCCAAGCGGCGGGTAGTTGTTTGAACCGAAGGCTCCGAAACTCTCGGAGTTGATTTTTGTGGTGCGGTTGCCGCGCATGAGCTTCTCCTGGAAGAAGACACATACCTCGGGAACAACAGGTGTGCCGTCTGGGTTCTTGGCTGCTGCAATCTCAATGGCTGTGATGAGGTTCTCCTTGCCGTCGGTGCGCAGTGCGCCGATGGGCAGCTGGCTGCCGGTGAGGATGACAGGCTTCATGAGGTCTTCGAGCATGAAACTGAGTGCCGATGCTGTGAACGACATTGTGTCGGTGCCATGGAGTATGACAAAACCGTCGTAATGGTCATAGTTCTCCTCTATGATTCTGACAATGCGGCTCCATAGTTCGGGCTCCATGTCCGATGAGTCTATGGGTGGGGTAAAGGTCTTTGAGTCGATATTGAGGTTGAACTGTTTCAACTCGGGAACATGATTGAGCAGATGGTCGAAGTTGAAACTCTCCAAAGCTCCCGTCTCGGGGTTCTGTATCATGCCTATGGTACCACCGGTGTAGATGATGAGTATTGATGTACCTGTCTTGCTGCTCATGGTGCTATAGTATTTCCTTTATTTCTAACAAATGCTTGACTTCGTATGTTGGCTTGAACGGGTGCCCGCTTTTGCCATTGGGGTTGTAGTATATGCTGTCCATACCAATGTTTGCTGCACCGGCAATGTCGGTGTCGAACATGTCGCCAATCATTATGCTCTCCTCCAGTGCCGACGATGTGTGGTCGAGGGCATGCCGGTAGAGCCTGCTGTCGGGCTTGTTTACCCCGATGTCCTCGGAGAGTATAACGGCATCAAAGTAACTGTCAATGCCGGCTGTGTGCATCTTGCGCGACTGCAGCTCCTTGAAACCGTTCGAGAGTATGTACATGCGGTACTTGGGGCGCAGGTACTCCAGCAGCTCTATGGCTCCGGGGACAAGGTTGCCCTTTGTGGGTATGCGTCCAAGCGCTTCGCGGCAAAAGGTGTCGGCGAGCTGTTGGTCATTCACTCCCACAACCTCAAGCGGATGGCTGTAGCGCCTGCGGTTAAGTTCCTCCTTTGTTATCTTGCCCTCGCCGTATATGCGCCACAACTCGAGGTTGTAGGGGGTGTAGATGGACATGTACTGTTCAAAGGAGTCGAAGTAGCGCCCGTAGTGCAGCTGTTCGTATGTCTCATGGAACGATTCGCGCGATGCTGCCGAGAAATCGTACACCGTGTCGTCGAGGTCGATGAAAAGGTTGCGGTATTTTGCCATTCCTGTATGTTGGTTATTTCTCGGCGTTGGCGGCTTCGCTTCTTGCCTTGTTGTAGCATTCGCGGCACAGTGGCTCGTACTCCATCTTCTCGCCAAGCAGAACCTGTTTGTCGCCGTCGACAAGGCGGTGCGATACGTAGGCCAGATTTCCGCACTTGACGCAGATGGCGTGCACCTTTGTCACCGAGTCGGCAACGGCCATGAGTGCCGGCATGGGACCGAAGGGCTGGCAACGGAAATCCATGTCGAGGCCGGCGATGATTACGCGCACACCACGGCGGGCAAGCTCGTTGCACACCTCGACAAGCTCGCTGTCAAAGAACTGCGCCTCGTCAATGCCAACAACATCTACGTCATTGGCAAGCAACAGGATGCTTGTGGATGACTCTATGGGGGTTGAGGTGATGTGATTGCTGTCGTGAGAGACTACCTCTACGTCGGAGTAGCGTGTGTCGAGTGCAGGCTTGAAGATTTCTACCTTCTGGCGTGCGAACTTGGCTCTCTTTAGGCGACGGATGAGTTCTTCGGTCTTACCCGAGAACATTGAACCGCAGATGACTTCTATGCGGCCACGACGTGTGGTTTCCATCTGGTTGAATTCGGTAAATCTGTTCATTGGTATATTGGTGTTTCTTTTACCGCAAAGATAATCAATAATGGGATAAAAAGAAGAGTTTGGTGTTTGCAAATTATCAACAATGGGGCATGTGCCACTTATTTAAAACTTTTACCTATTTTAAAACGGTTTCTTGATATTTTATATTTAATTTGCATAATATTTAATGATGGACCGATTATGGGAATATTATATGTTGTGCCCACACCGGTGGGCAACCTTGAGGATATCACCTTGCGCGCGATAAGAATTTTGCGCGAGGCCGATTTTGTGCTTGCCGAGGACACGCGTACGTCAGCAAAACTTTTGAAGCATCTGGAGATTCAGGTGCCCATGTATTCGCACCACAAGTTCAACGAACACAAGACCGTGGGCTCGTTGGTGGAGCGCATAAACACAAGCGAGAGGCATGTGGCGCTTATTTCCGATGCCGGCACACCTGCAATATCCGACCCCGGGTTCATGCTTGTGCGCGAGTGTGTGAGGAACGGTGTCGAGGTGCAGTGTCTGCCCGGTGCGACGGCTTTTGTGCCGGCATTGGTATGCTCGGGGCTGCCATGTGACAAGTTTGTTTTCGAGGGCTTCTTGCCACAGAAGAAGGGGCGCCAGACACGCCTGAACTTCCTCAAGGACGAGCAGCGCACAACGATTTTCTACGAGTCGCCATACAGGGTGCTCAAGACCTTGACACAGCTTGCTGAGGTGTTTGGCCCCGAGCGTCAGGCGGCAGCCGTTAGGGAGATATCCAAACTGCACGAGGAGTGTGTGCGCGGTACGCTTGCCGAACTTGTGCAGCATTTCATGGCAAACGAACCGCGTGGCGAGTTTGTTCTGCTTGTGGGCGGGGTTGAGGATAAACGCTCTGCCGACAAGGAATGATGTTGTAGTCTTTTACTTTTTTATATGAAACAGAATGAGATAACAGTTGGGCGTTTCTTGCGCATTTTACTCTTTGCCATTATTGTGGTTGCAGCATATTTTGCGCTCAACAGCCTCAGCGGTGTGCTGTTGCCGTTTGCCATAGCCTGGTTGCTTGCGTATATGCTCAATCCGCTTGTGAACTTTGTACAGGAGAAAATGCGCGTCAAGTACCGTGCACTGGCTATTGTACTTGCAATGGTCTTTGTGGTAGCCGTGCTCTATGGCCTCTTCATGCTGGTTGTGCCGTCCATGTTCCGCGAACTTTATGCCTTGAAGGATATAACAGTGTCATTCCTTGGGAAAAATATAAATGATGGTTCAATACCCGAGCCCATAATGAATTTCTTCAGGGAACTGTCGACACAATATGGGGTTGCCGAACTGTTGCAGAGCCAGAGCGATACAGGTTTGATTGAGATGTTGCTCGAGCGTCTTCAGGTGCTTCTGTTGGGTACTGTGGATATTATGGGGCAGGTGCTTACCATATCTCTGATAATGCTCTATCTGTTCTTTATACTCTTCGATTTTGAGCGTGTGTCACGTGGCTGGCAACCATATATCCCAAAGAAATGGCGTGGTGTAATGTCCAAACTGTGGACAGACCTTGTCTATGGTATGAACCAGTATTTCCGCGGCCAGGCACTTGTGGCATTGTGTGTGGGAGTGCTGTTTTCTATTGGTTTTGTGATAATAGATTTTCCTGCAGCCATTGCCTTTGGAATGTTTATAGGCATGCTCAATCTGGTACCCTATCTGCAGGCCGTGTCCGTACTGCCCATGGCATTGCTTGCCATGCTCAAGGCTGCCAATACAGGTGGCGGATTCTGGCCGGTGATGTTGGGTGCATTGGCTGTTCTGATGGTAGTGCAGCTTATACAGGATATGTTCCTTGTTCCCAAAATTATGGGAAAGAGAATGAACTTGCACCCTGCAGTTATTCTTCTCTCTCTCTCCATCTGGGGGCATCTTCTCGGTCTTTTGGGCATGATTGTGGCATTGCCGCTGACAACACTGTTCCTGGCCTATTTGCGTCGCTATAACGAGATAGCCGAGACATCGGGCAGTTCCGAGGAGTATATCCTGAAGGAGGCTATAGACAGCGCCCGCATAAGCAGGGAGAGCAAGGAAGAGAAACCCGACACTGTGCCCGACGAGGGTAAAGAATAGAGATTTCTCCATTTGTATAAAATAGTAATAAAGCTTTCCTACCTTTTTTTATTGCGCAATGATAAAAAGGGGTGAAAAAGTTTGTCATTTTAAAATTTAGTCGTATCTTTGCACTCGCTTAACGGCAATTAGGTAGACTCGCTAGCTCAGCAGGTAGAGCACATCCCTTTTAAGGATGGGGTCTTGGGTTCGAGCCCCAAGCGAGTCACTGCAAGAGAGGAAAGTGCATGCTTTCCTCTCTTTGTTTTTTAAAAAACTGAGTTTGTAACTCCCTTGTCATATAAAACAGTGATTACACGTTGCTATCTCGAAATAACCAATATCTGTAACCTCGACTGTCTTTTCTGTCCAAAGACGGCAAGGGAAAAGCGCAGTCTTACGCCGGCGGAGTTTGATGTGCTTACCGACAAACTGCGTGGGAAGATAAAATTCCTATATTTTCATCTTATGGGCGAGCCGTTGTTGCATCGCCACTTGCCCGAATTCATTACCATGGCGCGTGAGAAAGGTTTTGTTCCGGTGCTCACTACCAATGGTACGCTGTTGTCGCGTGCGCAGGCCGTGATGGATGCACGTCCGTACAAGATGCAGGTGTCGCTTCATTCTCACGAGGGTAACGGGAAAGAGAATCTTGACCGCTACGTTGACGAAGTGATGCGTTTTGCCGTTGAGGCAGCCGAGAAAGGTGTGATAATGGTGCTTCGCTTGTGGAACCAGGGTGGTTATGACAAGGAGAATGAGCGTCTGCTGGGTATGGTGGCCGATTTTCTTCCGCGTCCTTGGACGCAGTGCAAGAATGGTTGGAGGCTTGCCGACAATATTTTCATAGAGTATGGCCGCATGTTCGAGTGGCCCGAGGGTGAGAAACCGGAGAATGACGAGGGGGATGCCTTCTGTTATGCCTTGCGCAATCAGATTGGTGTGCTTGTGGATGGTACGGTGGTGCCTTGCTGTCTTGACAGTGCCGGTGCTTTGGCTCTTGGCAATCTCTTTGAGCAGAGCCTTGATGAGATACTTGCATCGCCCCGTGCAAGGGCAATATATGACGGCTTTACACAGCGCAAGGCCGTGGAGCCTCTGTGCCGTCGCTGCGGGTATGCAGCGCTGATAAAGTAAAGGTTAAAGCTGAACTCGTATGTTTAGGAGATTTTCACTTTTCAACTTTAACCGCACTTCGTGCGCTTGAACCTCGGCTGCACTCGCTACAAAACGCTAAAGCAAGCTTTGCGTTTCGCTCGTTGGCACGAGCTTTCCGCTCACTACAGTAGTCTTGTTATTGCATCCTGGTATTTGCGTGAGATTGGGATGCTCTCGTAGTTTTCTTGCTTCAATTCGGCAACGATTATACCGGTGTTGTCCCTGTGTACAATCTTTATGTATGCGGGGTTTATGAAGTATGACCTGTGGCATCGTACAAGGCCGCGCTTGGCAAGCGTCTCCTCAAGTGCTTTCATTGAAGAGCGCAGGATGAATTTCTTCGTCCGGTTCTGGTCCTGATAGTGTATCTGTACGTAGTTGTCTTCCGATTTTATGAAAATTACTGCCTCCGGTGCAATTACAAGGCGCAGTTTCTTGTATTCATCGTAGAAGCGTATCAGGGAACTTTCATCGCCGGTACTCTTTTCCTCGTTGTTCTTTGCGTATAACTCATATCCAAGCCACAGAATGCTGTAGGGGTATATGGCTGTTGTTGTTATAAGCACTATTATAGTTCCTGCAATTTCAAAGTAGGAGACCGGTTCTTTCAGCATCAGTGTTACATAGAGCGATACAAACAGTGCAGCCATAGTCATCTCGGCAAAGCACCACAATGTATATATGGTTCGTGAAACGCTTTTGTAGCGGCCAATGAGGTAGAGCCATCCTCTTGTGATGGAGGTTGATACGAGGCTGATGCTGAATATGATGCTTGCGTTGAATGCAAAGGTTGCGTGTGGCATATCGAGCAACTCATGAATGCCGAGCGGCTTGTAGAATGTTATGAATATCAGTACGAATATTGGTATCACCAGTGAATGGATAATGGTGCAAACACCGCCTAACATCAAGTTTTTCATTTTTTATGTACCTGTTTTTATAGGGACAAAGATAAACAAATATTGTCAAACTTCCCTAAAAAGCCGGAAATTATCCCCGTATTGCCTGTTTTTATCCCCAAATGCTCGTACCGGTAACAAAAATTATACAGCATGTTTGGCAAGTTGTATTTTTGCACCCGAATCAAATTAAATGCATGATGGAAAAGAAAAAGATAACAGCACTTGGCGACTCGTTGACGCGCGGCGTTGTGCTGAATGAGAAAAACAGATATTCAATTTTGGATAACAGTTTCATTGATATAATAGGTGACACCCTTGGACTGAGCATCACCAACTATGGCAAGTTCGGGTGCACCGTTGATTTTGGTGAGCAGATGGTTGAGCGCCATGCCGACGAGATTTCCTCATCGGACTACACCCTGCTTGAGTTCGGGGGTAACGATTGCGATTTCAATTGGGGAAAGATTGCCGATAACCCGGCCGATGAACATTTCCCTAAGACAATCCTCGATTCCTTCAAGGAAAAATTCGGCAAGCTCATAGAGAGTGTGCGTTCATTGGGCTCCAAACCGGTAATAATATCACTGCCTCCAATAGACTCGGAGTACTACTTCTCTTTCATAAGCCGTTTTATGAATGCCGGGCAAAGGGATAACGTCTTCAATTGGTTGGGCGGTGATATAAATGTAATCAGCCGTTGGCACGAAATGTATAATAGGGCGCTGTTTGAGATTTCGGGACTGATGCAGGCGCCTATCATTGACATTACTACCCCTTTCGACAAGCATCAGGGAACCATGAGAACACTTTACTGTGCCGATGGAATACATCCGAATGCCGAGGGGCATAAGCTTATTGCGGCCTCGATAGCGCTGAAAAGTGATATTTTATGCTGACGGTTGAATATTTCAGTGTTTCTTTGCTGCAAGTTCAGTAAATTTTACTTATTTTAACACCACAAACACAAAAGCACTACATTATATGAATCAGATTTATCGTAGATTGAAGAAGATGCGTGAAAAGTATATCGATACTTTGGCAAAGCTGTATGACTATGCCACTGCGGTATATTCAAAAAAGACATACACCCAATGGTATGATACAAAGGAGGGCTCTTACACCTATGCCACGTTCAAGAACGAGTGTGATGCATTGTCAAAAGTTTTTACACAGTATGGCATTGGTGCCGGTGACAAGGTTGCAATTCTCTCCACAAATATGCCAAACTGGTCTGTGGCTTTCTTTGCAACAGTTGTGTTCGGCCGCATATCAATTCCCATTTTGCCCGACAGTTCGGAAAACGAGGTGACAAACATCATTAACCACTCCGAGAGCAAGGTTCTGTTTGTGGCCAAGAAGATGGTCGGCAAGGTGTCTAAAGAGGTGATGGATAAGATGACGCTTGTGATAGAGCTTGATACGTTTGAAATAATAAAGGCCGATGAGGAGAAGTTTACCTGTGACGGCCGCACTGCAGTTCCCACCCCTGACGAGATTGCCACCATAATATATACATCGGGCACAACAGGTAGTGCAAAAGGTGTGGTGCTTACTCACCGCAATCTTGCATCGAATGTTATTACCTGTTATCACTCATGCAAGAGAACCGAGAAGGACCGTTGGCTGTCCATTCTTCCAATGGCTCACACGCTTGAGATGACGCTTGGTATGCTATATCCAATGTATACCGGCTCAACAGTCTATTATCTTCCCAAGCCGCCGGCTGCACCGCTCTTGCTCAAGGCAATGAAGATTGTGAGGCCGACGACTATGCTTACGGTGCCCATGATTATAGAAAAGGTGTACAAAGGGAGTGTGTTGCCAACCATAAAGAAGAGCCGCACGCTCACTTGGATGAACAAGCACATGCGTTGGCTCATGTGCCGTATAATTGGCATGAAACTTAAAAAGACCTTTGGCGGTTGCATAAGCTTCTATGGCATCGGTGGTGCAAAGCTCGACCCCGAGGTAGAGGAGTTCCTCCTGAAAGCACGTTTCCCCTATGCCATCGGTTATGGTCTTACCGAGACTTCGCCGCTTCTGGGTTATGCGATGAAGGGGTGGAGGAGTGTCGGTTCGTTCGGATATCCTGTGTACAATGTGAAACTTAAACTCCATAATGTTGACCCTGTCACCGGTGAGGGTGAGATTGTTGCCAAAGGACCTAATGTGATGCTCGGATACTACAAGGACCCAGTACGCACAAGGAGCGTATTTACCGAAGACGGCTGGTTCCGTACAAGTGATATTGCAGTGCAGGACGAAAAGGGACGTTTCTACATCAAAGGCAGGAACAGCAATATGATTCTTGGCCCATCGGGTGAGAATATTTATCCCGAAGAGATTGAGAATGTGCTTAACAATGTAGAGGGTGTGGGTGAATCCATTGTCGTGGAACGCAACGGCCGCCTTGTGGCATTGGTGTCACCTATCGAAGGATTCATTGAGTGGGACGAGGCAAGCGAGGACAAGTTCTATGAAAAACTTGCCCATTGGAAAGCGAAGATTCTTAGCATAACCAACAAGAGCGTGAACAAATCGTCACAGGTCAGCTCAATTGAAGTTATGAAAGAACCGTTTGAAAAGACTGCGACACAGAAAATCAGACGTTTCAAGTACAAAGAGAGTGCGCCTACGGTTGAAGAGGAAGGGAAGAAGAAACAGTGACGTCGTTTCTCTTACCCCGGAAACAAAAAGCAGTTTGCAGGTGTTGTAGATATTGTATTCGCCTGTGGCATTAAGCGGATGCCACAGGCGATTCTTTATTCCATCAAGAATGGATGGAGAAACATGTCTATAAACCTTTAAACCAATGAAACGTCATGAGAAAATGTTATTGTCCGCCTGTTGCCCATAGCATATGTATAAATACATACATAATTGCG
This sequence comes from Bacteroidaceae bacterium, assembly GCA_045654885.1. Classification (GTDB taxonomy): domain Bacteria; phylum Bacteroidota; class Bacteroidia; order Bacteroidales; family Bacteroidaceae; genus HGM04593. The sequence goes on along the minus strand of JAZOOF010000053.1, from coordinate 51,603 downwards.
GCATCTACAGATGTGGCTAAATCGGCATCCAAAGCCAATGGTGCGGGTGCAGAAACCGGAACTGCCTCTTCCTGGGGTAGTCTGTGGGAATGAAAAAAGTGATTGCTTCGTCGAAGCAATCACTTTTTCGTATATGTCCGTTATGCAATTACTTGCCTACGGGTGAGATGCGGAGCTTGTAGCTCATTTCTTCGTTAGGAACACGGTACTCAGGCATTGTATCCACGTCGTAACCGCAAGATGCGTTACCGATACCGCGCATCCAAGCATCGAGGTGGAGCACTGTGTATGGGCGCTTTGTCATCTCCCAGTAATGACCGGCTCTCATAAGATCCTCGTCGGTGTATGGGAGTGCCGAGAAGCTTACATTACCCTCGGTCTCAATCTTGACACCGAAGCCGTTGTTGTCGGTAAAGGTTACCTCGCGCAAGCCCTCGCGGCTGCCGCTGCTCTGTGGCTTCACATAGTTGTCGGCCATTTCGCCGGTTGCCTTTGTTGTGTAGCGTCCTACCACTACACCATCCTTGCGGTCAACGGTGTTCTCCCATGGACCGTATGCATAGTAGTCTACGTTGCTCAAAGAGTTGTCGAGGGCACATACAACACCAGCACGGCGCAGGTTGCCGCTCTTTGGCACGAACTTGGCATCAACGTCAACAATACCCTGTGGGTAGATAGTGTAGTTGATTTCAGTGTCGCATAGTGAACCCTTGCGGAGAGTCTTCACAACAGTGTTGCCATTCTCCTCAACGACGTTGATTTCGCCGTTAGCCTCAAGGCCGTTCGCTGTCTGTGCCTGTGGTTTGCCTGCGTCTGGTCCGTAGTAATCGTAACCCTGACGGTCGTTCTCAATCCAACGGTGGTTGTCATAGATGAAGCCCTGGCCATTGGCAATGATGTTCTTGCCACCGAATGCAAGTGCTGTGAGCTGTGCGGTCTCGGCGTCGAATGTCAACTGTACCTTGTCGTTGCCAATGACTGTCTCGTGGAGCGATGATGTTGCAACAAGCGGGTTACCCTTTGACTTTACTGTTGCAAGTGGCGCACGCTCGGCAAGTGTGAACTGAGCCATTGCCACCTCGTGACCGGCAGGTGCAAATGTCTGCTCCTTGCGGTATACAACGTGTATGTTGATGAGCAACTCGTCGCCCTTCTTTATCGCCTTGTTGATGTTTGCCTTTCTTACAGTGAGCCATATCTTACCTGTCTGGCCGCTCTCGGTGTAAGGAACAGCAGCGCGCTCTGTATATACAATGTTGCCGTTCTTCACAATCTCGTATACAACGTCGAACTCGTTGAGGTTTGTGAAGTTGTACTTGTTCTTGAGCGCGATGGTAACGATACCGCCGTCAAACTCGGTGTTTACCTCAGGCATTGAAAGCTCAATGAACTGGTGAGCCGCCTTTACTTCTTTAAGTTTTGCACCCTCCTGACGTGTTGGAGAAACAACACCGTTAGAGCAGAAGTTGCCCTGGTGTGGGCCAGGATAGTCATAGCCTGTGTGTATGCGGTATACACCCTCCTTCATCTCCTGTGGGTCATAAATCGCCTGGTCAACCCAGTCCCAGATGCAACCGCCGATGCAAGAGTTGGATGCTTCAATCTTCTGCCAGTACTCCTTGAGGTTACCGATGGCATTACCCATTGCGTGTGCATATTCACAGATGAACATAGGCTTGTCGAGGTTGTTGGTGTACTTGTCCATCCAAGCCTGTCCGGGGTACATCTTTGAGTAGAAGTCGCTGAAACGTCCACCGCCGTAGTCGCCGCTTGAGCGTGTTCCCTCGTAGTGTACAGGGCGGCTGTCAAGACGTTTTGCCTCGTCGTAGCATGGGCCGAAGTTGCTGCCGTTGCCGGCCTCATTACCCAAACTCCACATAACAACGCTTGCGTGGTTGCGGTCGCGCAATACCATTCGGTTGATGCGGTCAACGAATGCAGGAATCCAAGACTTGCGGTCCGAGAGGCTTTGGTTTGCGTGGTTCTCAAGGTCGGCCTCGTCGCAGCAGTAAAGACCATAGTAGTCATACATCGCGTACATTCTTGCCGCATTGGGGTAGTGGCTTGTGCGTACGGTGTTGATGTTGTTCTGCTTCATGAGGATAACATCCTGCAACATTGACTCTGTTGTAACGGCACGGCCATATACAGGGTGTGTGTCATGACGATTAACACCTTTGAAGAACACTCTCTCGCCGTTGATGTACACGAGTGAGTTCTTGATGACGATGTCGCGGAAACCATACTTTGTAGAGAATGCCATCTCTTCGTTCTCGTCCTCGTCGTACTGGATTATGCGTACGGTGTAGAGGTTTGGCTTCTCGGTGCTCCAGAGCTTGAGGTTGAATACCTCGAGCTTGATGTTGCCTGTAGGCGATGCAATCTTGGCTGCAGTGTTCACTGTTGCCTCTTCACTTGCAACGAGTTCGCCGCTTGGGTCATAAACCTCGGCCTTGATGGTCTTGAGACCGGGGAGGAAATCCCTGTTGTCAATCTCAAATTCAATATTCATGTCGGCACTGAAGTGGTCGGCCGAAATCTTGCTTGTGATGTAGTGGTCGCGAACAGCTGTCAAAGGCACGTTGTAGAGATATACATCGCGGAATATACCGCTCATGCGGAACATATCCTGGCACTCCAGGTATGAACCGTCGCTCCAACGGAACACCTGCACCGCGAGCTTGTTCTCACCCTTCTTCAGGTACTTTGTAATGTCGAACTCGGTAACGTTGTTGGCACCTTGTGTGTAACCTACATACTCGCCATTGAGCCATACGAATGCAGCCGAATAGATACCGCCGAAGTGAATGAATGTGCGGCGGCCGTCCCAATCCTCGGGAACTTCGAATGTGCGTATATATGAACCTACGGGGTTGATGCCGTAGTTCTTGCCATTGTCGTTGTAGCCGGGACGTGCCTTGATAGCCGGTGGTGTGTTGGCATGCGGGTACTCTACATTGTTGTAGATTGGTTTGTCATAGCCATACATCTCCCAGTTCGATGGTACGGGCAGCTCGTCCCAACCGCTTGCGTCGAAACCAACCTCAAAGAAGTCGAGCGGGCGCTGTTCGGGCTCGCTTACAAGGTTGAACTTCCATGTGCCGTTGAGGCTCTGGTAGCGGTTGTTCACCGGCTCTGTCCATGGTGTTGCGTAGTACTCCTTGTCGGCAAGCATCTTGCTCACATTGTCATATGGCATGTATGTTGCAACACCACGCTCCTTGTTCTCGGCGAACATTGTCTCGTCCTCCCAGTATGGAGCATTGATTTTTGGTTTCTCAACCTGTGCAAAGGTGAACCATGCAGCCGAGTCGGCAGGGTTCTTCTCAACAAGCATCATTCGGCCCTCCTTGAGTGCGTACATTGTACCCTCTTTGCCGGCCGATGTAATGATGTAAACACCGTTCTGCTTCTCAACAGGCTCAAAGTGGAACTTCGCGTTGTTCCATACACCGGCTGTAGCAGGCCACTGCAACAGGTAGTCGATGCTTGCATTGTCACCGCCATCGTCAAAGTTTGTGCCATAGAAAGCATTCTCCACGGCAAAAGTGAAGAGGTCGATGGTCTTTATGTTCCAGTACTGTCCTCTGTTCTCCTTTATGGTGTCCTCGCTCACAATACGTGCATTGTTCTCGCTTGAGTCGCCGTTGCCGAGTACCTGTCCGGGCTTTGTCACGGGGCAGATGTGGTATGTGAGGTCGCCGTCGAAGCCTGCAACTTCCGAAGCCTCAATTTTGAATTTTGCTGCACGCATCTTCTCAGCCCTCTCCTTCTTGATGAGGACGAGTGTGCCGCCTTTACCTTTGGCTACTGCGAGAGTAGGGCTGTTTGCGGGAATGAGCATCCCGTTCTCGAACTTCCACAACTGTGCTTCGTCCGAACCGTTGTTCTCGCCAACCTCCACAATGTTGCCGTTGGCACGCAGAGCGTTGTTGGTGACGGGGTTGATGATGCGCCAACTGCCCGACAACTCCGATAGTTTCCAGTAGATTGATGGGTCTTCCTTGTCATAGCTAAGGAAACCTGCTGTTTCGCCCATCTTCTCGGCAACGAGATTCTCACTTTCTCCTGCGCCGTAGATGTGGTACAGCTTGCCTTTCTCAAAAGCCTCCTGTGCATTGCCGCCAAAAGCGCAAAGGAGCGCAATGGCTGTCAACAGAAAGCATTTCTTCAAATGATTGATTGACATAGTGTGTTGTTTTTATAGTTATAATTATATGTTTTTCCGTTGCGAAAATAGCCTGTTTCCGACGTTAACCACAAAGATATAAAGATATTTGTTAAAATGGGTTTTTAATGTGGAAAAGTTTTGATATTTCTCTGTTACATACAGCAATGGTGGAGCCTCGGATTCCGAGGCTCCACCATTGTGTTGTTTAATTATTCCCCTTTGTACATATGTTCATGTTCTTTTTGAGAGAACTTTATGTTCTCTTTTTCTCGCAGAATCATCAATGCCGTGTCGGGCCAGTAAGCTTTGTTGTCATCCAGTATAAAAAGCATTACAGTGTCGCTGAGCAATTCAAAAGTCACATCATTCAACTTCTTCTCATCGCCACAATAAAAGTAAAAGTTTGACATGATTTCGTACATTATACTCCGTGCTATGTTCCCCTTGGGTTTCTTTGTTCGCACCATTTGGATAAATTTCTCGTCCTTATCCCATTCTGGCATGTGAATCCTGTCACCATAAAAGAATGTACCTCCAATAGCAAACAACAGTGAGTCATTTCTCTCTCCGCACCAAACGAAGAATCTGTGCTCGAGGGCATTGCCTTCCCAACCCCACTTGCCTACAAACGGCGACAACTCCTTTTCTCCGTCCTTTTGTGGTGGGGTGGAGAAACTTGGCAGTGCTATTGTCAAAATAAGGAGTAAAACAAATGCTCTTTTCATGTTCTAATACTGTGGTGAAAAATATAAGTCACTTCCAACAGCCTTGGCTATCTTGTTCAAACGGTTCATCCAACCTGCGTAAAAATCATGTTGGGTGGAATCTTTTCTGACTTGTTCGCGGTAATGATGATGCCTGTTCTTTAAAACCTCATCTATCAACCACTTGTAGTCGCTGTTGTGTATTGCATTGAGGCTCTTTTCGCCAATCTGTCCGTCAACTTTCAATGCGGCACCCCGGGTGTTCAGTATCTCCTGCACCCTTTTGGCGGCGGTGCCTGCATAGGAGTTTATCATATAGTCATATATTACGTATGCTAAATCCTTGTCCCTAATGTAGCCAAGATTATATCTGTCCCACATTGCCTTGTAGAGCAGTTTTGCATCGTCAACAGTGAGGTTTTTGATTGGTATTGTCTTGCCACCTGGCAGGGCATATTTGTATTCCTCCATAAAAGGCTTGGTTATACCATATTTGGTTTCGCCTCCACGGTCGTTCTTGTTATTGACATATCCGCCTTCATGTTCAAGATTCTTGCCGATAATGGATTTGAACTTGCCATTGTTGATGTAGTCGAACTCCTCTTTGCTCCATTGGTGTCGCCACGGGTCAAAGTTAAGTCCTTTTCTGCTTTTTTCAAATGTTTCTTTCATAGATTTTTGCATCAAAGTTAATGCCGTTTATGAAAGAGAAGGTTGCTGTATTACCAGATTATACTTTGACAATCAATATATCCTCCCAGCGTGTGGTGTACTGTGGTGAGAGGTGCTCGCGGTTAGTGTGGTCGGTTATTGTTCCGTGCGATACCAGTTTTATGCTTTCGCGTCCGTAGCTGTCGTTGATGCGGTCTATCGCCTGCATCAGGGCTTTATGCTTGGGGCGGTCGATGGTGTCGAAAAGTGTGCTCTGCACTGCTGTGGCCGGTGTTATGCGGCTCAGTCGCACACCGCTCTTCTTATAGCCAAGGCCGCGGCGGTATATTCTGTCCAGTTCGGCCGTAGCTGCCTTTACAATCTCCAATGTGCTGTTTGTAGCGGTATCAAAGTGTACCGTTCCGCACTCGTAATATTGTGGCTGTTCCTTGTGAAAACGGTTGGTGATGATGAACACCTGCAGCTCCTGCGCCACACAGTTCTGCTTGCGCAGCTTTTCGGCGGCTATTCCGGCAAAAGTGGTTATGGTATCGTGCAGCTGGGTGATGTCGTACAGTTCCTTTGAGAATGAGCGCGACACCATTATTGACTGCCGGTTGCTGCTCTCCTGTGTGAAATCAATGCTTGGTATGCCATGCAGCTCCTGCCATGTGCGCAGGCCTGTTATTCCCATCCTGTTCTCAATCCACTCCTTGCCCAATGCGGCGAACTGTGCTGCTGTCGTTATTCGGCACTCCTTGAGCATCTTGCCGTGTCGGCGTCCAATGCCCCATATGTCATCGACAGGGTAGTTGCCAAGCACTTTGGCAATATCCTCGTCGCGTTGCATGAGGCAGGCGCTGTTGAGTCTGGGGTATTGCTTACACAGCTTTGCGGCAACCTTGGCAAGTGTCTTTGTATGCGACATACCAATACTCACCGGGATGCCGGTGTTGCGTCTCACTGTGCGTGCAAGCTCTTCGCCAAACTGTTTAAGCCTCTCTACCGGGTGGCCATCGAGCATAAGAAAGGCCTCGTCTATGGAGTATATCTCAATATCCTCAACGTTTTGCCTCAGGGTGGTCATCACACGTTGCGACATGTCGCCGTAGAGCCGGTAGTTGCTCGAACATATTTTGACGTTGTTACGCTTGGCAAAATCGCGTATCTGGAACAGTGGCTGCCCCATTTTTATGCCCAGAGCCTTGGCTTCGTTGCTGCGCGACACGACGCAACCGTCGTTGTTGCTCAGCACAACAACGGGCATGCCGTTGAGCGACGGGTTGAACACCCTCTCGCACGAGACGAAGAAATTGTTGCAGTCGCAGAGTCCAATCATTGTAGTATTGTCGCGCAGTGTTTTTTACACTTTCTTTATTATGTAAGTGACAACACCCCAAATGCAGAAATCGTTGTCGGCTGTCACCTTTATAGGTCTGAACTCCTTGTTTGCCGGTATCAGCAGGCCAAAGTCCTTGTGCTTCTCGAACCTCTTGAGCGTGAACTCACCATCGATGTAGCACACTGCAAGGCAGTGATGGTGTGGCTCAATGCTTTTGTCTATTACAAGCAGGTCGCCATCGTTGATGCCCTCGTCCACCATTGACAGACCGCTTACACGGGCATAGAATGTGGATGCGGGGTTCTTTATGAGCTCGCGGTTGAGGTCGAGGCTCATTCCGCCAAAATCCTCGGCCGGTGATGGGAAACCGGCGGCAACCCTGTTCTCGCTCAAGGGGAGCGGGAACTCCTCTTCGTTACCGGGGGCGAATATGTCTATCTCCTTGTTCATGGTTCCTGTAACGTTGTCTATATGCAAACAAACAGGTTGCTTGCTTTTTCATTGCCGGCAACCTGTTGTCTCTCTTTTTATGGATTTTTATTTGTTGAAACGTTCGCGCAGGGTCTTTATCATATCCTGTGTCATTGTGTCGAGGTCGTAGCTTGGCTTCCAGTCCCACTCGTTGCGTGCACAGCTGTCGTCCATGTTGTTAGGCCATGAGTCGGCAATTGCCTGGCGCACAGGGTCGAACTCGTAGTGCATCTTGAAGTCGGGGATGTACTTCTGTATTGATGCCTTGATGATTTCCGGGTCAAAGCTCATTGATGCCACGTTGAATGCGTTGCGGTGTATGAGGCGCGACGGGTCGGCATTCATTATGTCAACGGCAGCCTTCAGTGCATCGGGCATGTACATCATGTCCATGAATGTGCCGGCCTGGATGGGGCATGCAAAATCTTCGCCCTTCACTGCTGCATAGTAGATTTCCACAGCATAGTCGGTTGTTCCGCCACCTGGGAGTGTGACGTTTGAAATAAGACCGGGGAAACGTACCGCGCGGGTGTCTACGCCATACTTTGTATAGTAGTAGTCGCTGAGCAACTCTGTTGCCACCTTTGTCACTCCATACATTGTCTTGGGGCGCTGGATGGTATCCTGCGGTGTGTTGTCGCGTGGTGTGTTGGGGCCGAAAGAACCTATTGAGCTTGGTGTAAAGACTGCGCACTTTTTCTCTCGCGCAATTTCAAGTATGTTGATGAGGCCGTTCATCTGTATGTCCCATGCCAAAAGTGGTTTTGACTCGGCAACGGCCGACAGCAGGGCGGCAAGGTTGTATATCGTGTCAATCTTGTATTTCTCAACAATGTCGGCAAGCTGCTGGGCATTCTTTACGTTGGCCTCCTCTGCCGGACCGCTCTCAAGCAGTATCCCTTTAGGCTCTGCACCGGGGATGTAGCCCGCAACGATGTTGCCGTCGGGAATCATGTTACGCAATTTCATTGTGAGTTCCGAACCAATCTGTCCAGTTGAGCCAATTACAAGTACGTTCTTCATAAGGCTGTATGATTTTGTTTCAATTATTCCGTCACCTTTGTTTTTCAAAGTTACGGTTTATTTTGCAATAGCAACAAATTTTTTAGAATAAAAAGTTGTTAAAAGGTGGAAAAACAGATGCCCGGGCACCTGTTCGGGTCCGGGCATCTGTTATGGTAAAGAATAATTTATAGCAATCCCAAAAGCTGGAACATCAGGAAGCCGATGTAGTTGCCCACTGCATATCCTAAAAGTCCGTTGGCTATACCAACCATAATTACATCCTTGTTTTTCATCGTTGCGGCAATCATGGGCACGCAAAGCGGTGAGTTGATTAGAGTGTCGGAGGTAATGACAGCATCATCGGCATCGATGCGGAAGATTCTTGCAAAAATGATGGTCAGGAACAGTGAACCGAATATAATTACAGCCTGATATATGAGGATGTACAGGCTCTGGTTCCAGTCTATTTTGCTCAGGTCGGCCATTGTTGCCATTACAAGGCAGAATACATATATAAGGTACATGCCGGCATCGTAGCTCTTGTCCCATGTGCGCACCTCTTTCCATGCAGTGAGCAGCAGCGACAGGGTGGTGATTGAAAGAATGAGTGCTGTCATCGATATCTTGCCACCGCCAAAGATGGTGCTGATGTAGACCGATATGCCCATGACAACAACAGCTGCGCCCAAAACCTTTCCCAGTTGCTTGAGGCTCTTCTTCTTGCCGAAATCCTTGTAGGGGTTCTCCTCGGTGTACTCCTCTACATTCACTTTCTGCTCCTTGCCGCCGCGCTTGCCTACAATCCAGCGTGCCAGCTTAACACCGCCGCCCATGAGGAACATAAGGTAGAAGAACGAAACGATGAGGTTGCATGTTGACAGAATGACAAAGTTGTTGGGGCTGAGTCCCAGCATCTCCTTGATAGCTCCAAGGTTGGCTGCGCCGCCAAGGTACTGTCCAGTGAGTGATGCTCCCATTATGGCACCTTCGTTACCAAGTTTTTCCTTGAAAATGACAAATCCTATGGCAACGAAAGCAACTACCGAAATGGTTCCTATTATAAATGCCCGGAGTGATTTTCCCAAAGAGAACTTCTTGAAGTTGCAACCGAACAGTATCATTGGCAATGCAAGTGGAATGAGTATCCCCGAGAAAGACTCCATGAAGTCGAACAACTTCTTGTACTCGCTCTCCTCGCTGGGGAAAATACCGATGTTGGCTACCAATACGCCCAAAATGTACAGTGTCAAAACCGGGCCAATCTTGCCAAAAAACTTGTTCTTGCGGCAGATAAATAGAATGCCCGCCGGTGCTGTGAAATAGAATATCAGCAACAGAATGTTTCCAATCATAGTTTGTCTGTTTTCTTTTTTTGCGCCCCAAAGGTACAATTTTTTATTAAACTTACCATACGTTAACATATTTTAAAATGAATTTTACCTCATCTTTGTTAGCTCTATTCCATGTGCAACGAAATATTTTCTTGCCGCAGATATGAAAATCAAATCAAAAAATATATTTTTGTGGGTAGAATAAAATTCAGAAGCTGTTTAAATTTATATCGCCAAGTTTTTTATAGAGCAAAAATTGGATGTTTATTTATTTTTCAAGGGCACATAGCGGGCTATGTAACTGCGAAAAAGAAAGAAACAGACGTTTTTGAATATAAAAAAACGGCGAAATGACAGACAGATATAAGAAAATATTTTTTAGAAATTTAAACAGTTTCTTAGAACATTAACTAAAAATATAGACTATGTACGGAGATTTTCAAAAACATCTGCAGAACGAGTTGGCAGCCATTGATGCAGCCGGCCTGTACAAGAGAGAACGTAATATTGCATCGCAGCAGTTTGCCGAGATTACCCTTGAGGATGGCTCAAAGGCACTGAACTTCTGTGCCAACAACTATCTTGGTCTTTCGAATAACCCACGCCTGATGAAGGCTGCACAGGAGGCTATGGAGGCTCGTGGCTTCGGTATGTCGTCGGTACGTTTCATCTGCGGTACACAGGACTATCACAAGACTCTTGAAAAGGCTATTGCCGATTACTTCAAGACCGAGGACACAATTCTCTATGCTGCCTGTTTCGACGCCAATGGCGGTCTTTTCGAGCCTCTGTTCACAGCCGAGGATGCCATCATCTCCGACTCTCTGAACCATGCTTCAATCATTGACGGTGTGCGTCTTTGCAAGGCCGTACGCTACCGCTATGCGAATGCCGACATGGCCGACCTGGAGCGTTGCCTGCAGGAGGCTCAGGCACAGCGCTACCGCATAATCGTTACCGACGGTGTATTCTCAATGGACGGTAACGTGGCTCCAATGGACAAAATCTGTGATCTTGCCGAGAAGTACAATGCTCTTGTGATGGTGGACGAGTCACACTCGGCCGGTGTTGTAGGTGCTACAGGTCACGGTGTTGCCGAGCAGTTCGGTTGCTATGGCCGCATCGACATTTTTACAGGTACATTGGGTAAGGCATTCGGTGGTGCTGTTGGCGGTTTCACCACAGGCCGCAAAGAGATTATCGACATGCTTCGTCAGCGTTCACGTCCTTATCTCTTCTCAAATTCATTGCCACCATCAGTGGTAGGTGCTTCAATCGAGGTGTTCAAGATGCTTGCCGAGAGCGACGAACTCCACACCAAGTTGCAGAACAACGTGAACTACTTCCGCGACAAGATGCTGGCGGCAGGCTTCGATATCAAGCCTACACAGTCGGCTATCTGTGCCGTGATGCTCTACGATGCTCCGCTGTCACAGGTATTCGCACAGAAGATGGCCCAGGAGGGAATCTTTGTAACCGGTTTCTACTATCCTGTTGTTCCAAAGGGCGAGGCACGCATCCGTGTGCAACTCTCTGCAGCTCACGAGCAGGAGCATCTTGACAAGGCAATTGCAGCTTTCATAAAGGTGGGCAAGGAGCTTGGTGTCATAAAGTGATTTTTTCGGTTTGACAAATATGTAACAGGTCCGGTGTGCGTGCCGGACCTGTTTGTTGAATTAACGGTTAATTTATAGGGGATTATATGAGTGTAAATTACGCTTCCTTTTTCAAGGATTGCTATGTGATGCAACGCGGGGATGTTGAACGTTTTGCCGATGCGCTTGCCGATGGCTTCAGTCAATATGAACTGTTCAAATATGCCTGTCGCGGAAAGTATGACCGTAGAAAACTGAGCCACTTCTGGGCTTTCAACATCGTCCTTAATTTGCCCGATGCAATCTGCATCGCCGACAGCAAAGAGGTTAATTCCGTATTGATATATATACCTCCAAGAAGCAAGGAACCCGGTTTGCTCTCTTATTTGAAAGCAGGGGTTGTGAAAATGGCCTTTAAGACAGGGCTGCGGCATTCAATCCTATTGTCGCGTTTTGATACCGAGGCGCAGAAGGTGGCCCAACGCTACAAGGGTGCCGATGACGGTTATCTGTTTGCTTTTGCCACACGCCTCGACAAGCAAGGGCAAAACTATGGAAAGCCGTTGATAAATGCCCTTTTGCGTTATCTCGATGCTACAGGACAGGGTTGCTATCTTGAGACACTGAAGCCCGAGAATGTGGGGCTGTATGAGCATTTTTCGTTCTGTCTTAAGGAACAGACAGTTATAATACCGTGCAATCTTATGATGTTTGCAATGCATCGTCCAAAAAGCAAATGAGACAATAGAACAAAAAATGAATCCCGTCGGGATTCATTTTTTGTTCATGTCCGTACATTCTGCTGTCTGTTCTTTATCTCTCCGCTCTTGTGGGATTTGTGAGGAAATCCTCATATGCAAGCCTTTTTAATGGCTGTGCGATTATTTTTTGTTCTGCCCGTTGCTTAATTTCCTGCCTTTCATTTGCGGAGTACTTATTTCAATCTCGAATGTGCTTGCGGGGAGATTATGCTCGTTTACAAGGTTTGCATCGGTGTATGGTTGCCAACCGTAGCGTATGCGGTGGGCTGCACGTTCTATTATTATGCGGTTGCCCTTGAACTTTATATCTTTAGTCTCAACCTTGCTGAATGGACCGCTCTTGTCGGCGACCTCCAAACCTCTCAAAATATCGCTGTCACTTGTCTTCAACTCGGTCGCATTGCTGAACTCAATGACAGTCTTGTCTTTGAAACTGAATGCCTTTACGGGGGTGGGGCCGTGTTGTGCTACGTGCTCCATGCCGTATGTCTGGTTCAGGGCAAGGCGTGCAAGGCGCTCGCCTATGGGTGCTTTCTCCTTGGGATGTACATCTGTGGGGTGTCCCTTGTCGCTCGACACGGCAAAGTCGCAGTTGAGAATTTCGGCTGCCATGCGACGCTGCGAGTCGCGGAAATGTGGCCACGACGGGCGGTTGATGCTTGAGAGTTGGACAAAGTAGAACGGCATTCCGGCATCGTTCCATGTCTTGCGCCAGCTCTCGATGAGGGTTGGGAATATAACCTCGTGCAGTTCAACATTGTGCGCGTTCGATTCGCCTTGGTACCATATTGCTCCCTTGATGGGGTAACCCGCTATGGGCATAATGCCGTTTTCGTAAAGGAAGCAGGGCTCGTATGGGTGGCGCTGCATCTTGTTGGCACTCTTGGCGATGTTCTTCTTGGCACGGCCACGGCACCAGTCCTGTATCATGTCATTCTCTTTCCAATTATATAATATGTCTACAAGCACGGGGTGGAACTCGAGTGTCTTGCGGTCAATGTATGCCTCGGCCGGTGCGCCACCCACAGCGTTGCATATAAGTCCTACTGGAACACCAAGCGAGTCGGATAGCATTGCACCGAAATGGTATGCTACAGCCGAGAAATCCTTTACATTCTCCTCGTTCTGCAGTTGCCAGGTTGTGGGGCGGTAGTAGTCGTGGTTGTTGAGCGCCACAAGGCTTGCCGAATCCCATTCGACATTGTCGGTAAAGACACGTGGCTTCATGTCGTAGATGCGTATGTCCTTGCCCTTTACATTGGCAAGACTCTGCTCAATGTGCGAGCTCTCTTTTACCATGAATGCCATGTTCGATTGTCCCGAACAGAGCCATACCTCGCCAATGACAAGGTTCTTGTATTCTATCTTCTCCTTTCCGCACTCAACGGTCAATGTGTAGTTCTTCCCGTCGGCCTCCATTGGCGTGAACATCACTCTCCAGGTGCCGTCTTCTGCGGCCTTTTTAATTATTCGCTGCTTGCCGAAACGTACCGATACCTCTTTGCCGGCATTGGCTGTGCCGCTTACAACGAAAGGCTTGCCTTGCTGCACGACCATATTGTCGCTGTAGATTGCCGGCAGTGACAGACCGCCGAAATCATCGGTCATGGCCGAGTATACCTGCTTGGCTATGATGCCGGCTCCCTGCTCGTTGGGGTGCAGAGCATCGGGCATCAGGTCGGGGCGGTTGTAGAGGTGACGGCTCAGGTCAATGAGCTCAAAGTTACCATCCTCGGCAATCTCTTCAATTACATCCTGAATCTGCCAATACCAGTCGCGGGTGCCGCTCTTGAAACGGCGGTGCCAATTGAAGATTGGTGTCATGCGGCAAATATAGACCTCAACTTTGGGGTTTGCCTTGCGCAAGGCATCTATGATATTGGTATAGTCGGTGTAGAACTCGTCGCGGTAGTTGGGCCAGTTGCGCGGGTCGGTGTCATTCAACCCCAGATGGATAACGGCGATGTCGGGCGCAAACTCAAGCGCTGCGGTGTACTCGGGCAGGTTGATGTATGGGCGGTGTCCCTTGCTCAAAAGCGTAGCACCCGAGTGACCGAAATTACGCACCTCGTACCCCTCGCCAAGCATCTGCTGTAACTGCGTGGGGTATGATGTCTCGGCAGGGTTCTTGTGGGTCATGCCATAGGTAACACTGTTGCCAATGCAGGCAACCTTGATTCTCTCCTGTGCCGTGGCAAGCAATGGCAATGCCAGCAGCAGGGCAAGTATAACTCTTTTCATGCAGGTTACTTATTATAATATAATAATGTGCGAATATAGTGCATTATTTTCAAATGACAAAACTGCTGATACCGTAACCTCATTTTATGCGTAGCTGTTGATGGATTGTATATATTAATAACTTTTTTATGATGTTTTTTGTTTTTTTAAATGTTTTGAGTATTTTTACAAAGTGTTATTGTTAAAAGATGTGTATTCAGTTTTTGGTGATATAGCCGTAGAACGATATTTGCAAAAGGGTGAAGGCTTGTCAAAAATAACCAGATGCTGAAAACACTGTTAAGAGATTGCTAAAATGATTCTGTATAAATCGTACAACGATATGACCGACAAGGAGATTGTTGATCTCATAATTGCCGGAAACGAAGAGGCGATGCTATATCTGCTATATGACAGATATGAGAGAGACTTGAAGTTCTATGCATGGAGATACTATGATTCGTTGGCATATCTTGAGGACTTGATTAACTATCTGTACATACAGTTAAAGGGCAAAAAAGGAGATTGGCAACCATTGAAATCGTTTCAGTGGAAATGCAAGTTCAGAACCTGGTTCTGTTCAGTAGCGTCACATCTTTTCATGGAGAAAAGAGGCGAATTGATAGGTTCGGGAGGTAATGATGACTCTATATCTGTAGGTGGCGGAGGACTTTCTTTGCCAGAACCGGAATTCGAGCCTGTCAACGAGAAGATGGTGATGATTATGGAAGCTATCAACCGATTGGAGCAAGAGGATTATCGTTTCATCCTTATAAAGGAGTTGGAGGGATATAATCATAAGGAGATATCGGAAATGCTGGCTGCAAAAAGAAAGGCCGAGAACAAGGTGACCTATTATAAAGGAAGAATCGTCATCCCTGATGCCCGTTATGTGGATATGAATAAGGCGAGAGCTCTAAAAGAAATCAAATCTATTATTGAACAGATAAAAGAAGAGTGGTATGAAAATAAGTGATGAACTGATTGCTTGTTATGTTGAAGGGACTGCAACAGATGAGGAACGAAACTTGGTCAGGAGTTACCTATGTCAGCATCCCGAGGAGTATGAGCGTGTCTTGTGCTTGATGGATAACGACACAGTTGATTATTTAGGCGAACAATTGGAGGTCTCAGGCAACTGCATTCCAATGTGTGAATCGTCATTCTCGGACATCGCATATTCAGCTGCTGCATTTGCGCCGGAGCAAAATAATCTATTTGTTCCAAAGCATAAACCGATGCAATCCGAGATAAGTGGATTGTATGACAGGTTAAGCAGAATGAGTAACGAACTGGATGAAATGTTGTAGTAAACAAATAATTAAAAGTTACAATTATGTCAAAAAATGTCCATATTGTGACTCTTGTTTTACAGAATCAACCATTTGTGGAAATATGGGCTTGATAACCAACGTCTTTGTGTGTACAGCAGTGGTAACTGGTGTCTATTTGATTGAAGGTATACCCGGGTGTGATGTTGCGATACCGAATCCTGGATAAAGAATATCAAACGTTTTTATAGTTTTCCTGTAAAAGACAGTTTGCATGACAATTCTTACACAACAATTTTATCTATAGAATTATATACACTATTAATTAAATATATCATTATGGCAATTCCAAGGAAGTATAGAAGTATTGTGAGAAATTCATTAATAGCAGCAGCCGGTATTGCTCCGTTAGGTTTTTTTGGAGCTTTGGATGCTGTTGCTGTTGGTGGATGTTGGGCAACAATGTTTTTTGCCATCAGGTCCGAAGCTAATTCAAGTTTTGGTGATGATCCCAAGCGTATTGCGGTTGCAGTAGCAACAGGAATAGCAAGTTATTATATTGCATGCAAGGTTGCGACTTTTGCTGTTTTTTGCATTCCTGGACTAGGTGCACTAGTTGCAGTTCTGGCAGCATTGGGAATTAGTGCCTGTTGCAATATATATTTTACATATAAATTTGCGTATGCTGTTATAGACTTGATGGATAAACCTAATTTTTCCGATGATAATATTATTCAGGCATTCTTGAATATTATGAAAAGGCTGCCAACGGTAGACGAAGTAAAAGAGATTGCTGAGATATATCAAGGATAAATTATAGTTAAAGTCAGGCTGATGATAAGTAGTTGTGTAGCCCTTGTCTTCACAGTGGAATAGAAGATGTATGTTATGCCTTTTTCAGAAGAATATAACAAACTGAAGAGCAGAGTCTCGCAGATTGTAAAATCTGTGAAAAATTCAGATTTTCTTTCCAATAAGAAGGTGGCATCTCTCCCTTATGCGTATCCCTGCGACAACTATATTGATTCAATCCTGTCAAATGTTTTGGTTCGTAAAACGCTTCAATTGTTTTCTGATAAATACTGCAAGGAGCAGATTGAAAATATAAAAAGCACCGGCCAATTGGTTACAGCTGGCAGTAGTCCACGTTTTTTTGGCATACTTCAGGAATGCTATGAGGCTTTGAATGTAGAGGAACTGCCCGAAGTGTATATTACCGGTCAGTTGAAGGGGATAAATGCGTTGAGCGTTGGTACGGACAATGCACCAGTCATTCTTATCAGTCGTAAAGCGGTGATATGCTTGCCCGATTGTGAATTGAAATTCATGATTGGCCATGAATTGGGGCATATACTGCAAAAGAATCTGATGTGTCATATGATTAAAGGATTGTTGGACAACATGAACAATAAATCCAAAATACTGGGACCAATAGTGACTGATTTGATTGATGTACCGCTCAATCAATGGTACAGATGTGCAGAGTTCACTGCAGACAGGGCAGGATTGATTTGTGCAGGCAGTCTCATGTATGTAGAATCGTTGTTTGCTAGAATATGCGGCAATACCTGCCATAAAGCTACAGCAATAGAGGAATATTGGGAATTGAGCAACATGCATCCGCTGTTCTATAGCAGAATAAGGCAACTGGAGCAGTTTGATTTGGGATGAGAATATGATTACTAATTATTAACATTGAATTCAAATGAGTAGTAAATACAATGATTACGGAAAATTTATGGTAGCAGTGCTTGAAGAGGCTGAGAACATATGTATTCGTAAGGATTTCGGAAGTTTGTCCAGATTCCTTGATTTAAAAGGGGAGAATGACAAACTGATAAAAATAGTAGTTGAGATTTTAAAAATCGGTTGGCCGGCATTTAAGGCTACCTGCGTTTTGTTGCTTCTGGGGCCTATAGCATTTGCGGCGGCGTTGGCTGCGTTTGTTGCAGGCGGTGTTGGAGCGGTCATTGTAGTTGCCCTGGCTGTTTATGGTGGGGCCAGAGCAATCAGGCTCTTGTATGCCAATAAAACGACTCCGCTGAAAATACTTGAAATAGGCAAGAATTACAAATCTCGTTTTGATGAGCACATTGGCGATAAATACTATATTGACAATCTGATTGACAATGCTGCAAATGATTTAATTGGCTAACCCGACTAACGTATTTCTTGCATTGTCAAGAATGAGTAAAAGTGGGGAAATGTATTGATATATAACAAATTGAAGGTTAGTCTTCTTTAAGTATTGCCATGTTTGAATGTAAGATGTGCGGCATGTGCTGCAGGAATGTTAAACGTTACAAGGATGAGGTGTACCCGATCCTTAAAGGACTTTTAGGGGAAAGAATTCCTGATTTTGAGATTAAAGAAAATAATGGAGTTTGTATATACCTGACTAAGGATAACAGGTGCTCTATATATGAACGGCGCCCGCTTTTATGCAATACAGACAGAATGTTTGATTTGCTTGGCGAAACTTTGGGTATGTCGAAAAGCGATTTGTATAAAGCGCAAATCATATCGTGCAATATAAATAGAAATAATATTGACAAATAAAAAAGATAAGAAATATGGAACTTGACGAATTGAAAAAAAAGCAGGTTGTAAGCGGAAACGGACATTTTATGCCATTGGTTTTTTCAGATATTGTAATATCTGCAAAGTGTCTTACTGTTGGTGCTGTTTTAGCTGGTCGTGAAATAAGTAAACAGATTAAGGATAACAAATTCTCTATCCCACAGGTATTCCGTGACCTCTCTGCCTACACTCCTGTTTCTGCAGAAACTGAAGATATTGAAAGATTGTCATTATCATTAGATGATATAGTGTTTTGATTATGCTTGATGTTATACTATTCCAGATAGGTACTTCATATATACATCATAATATAAGAGGTACCGAAGCACAATTGGGATTATATTATATTGCAGAATATGCAAGTGCACATGGTATAGACATAAAAGTAAAAAAATACTCATCGAACGAACCTGTAATATCTGGGATAGAATCACTTCTGAAAAAACATAATTGTAGGATTATTGGTTTCTATGTCGATAGTGAGAATCTATGGACTATAAGGCGTGTTCTCATCAACCTGAAGAAAACAATACCGGATTTGTTTGTGTTCATTGGTGGCCCGCAAGTTACAGGTGACCCCCGTTTGGCTCTCAAGCGAATCCCTAATGTTGATTGTGCTATCGTGGGCGAAGGTGAACGTCCGGTTGTAGAGCTCGTAAAACAGCTAAAGGAATCAAGGGTCGACTATAGAAAGATTAAAGGTGTCGGTTTTCTAAAAGAGAACGGAGAGTACTGTTTCACAGGTAGCCAAATTCCTATAAAGAATTTGGATGAATATCCCTATCCAAGAAGAAAAAAATATACATTGGACAAGGATATTGTCTTTGACCAGATATCTACGGGGCGTGGCTGTGTCGGACAATGTGCGTTCTGTTATGAGGGAAGCAAAAAAGAGAATCTTTTAAGGCTGCGGTCTGTTGAGAACGTAATAGAGGAAATAGACTACGTAATTTCTAATCTGGGAAAGCAAAGGTTCATTACATTCCTTGATGATACATTCATTATTAACCCAAGTCGTACTGAGATTATCTGTAATCACCTGATTGATAAATATGATGGAAAGATTGCCTGGTTCTGCGAGGCGCGAGTTGACATTCTGGTACGTAATCTTCATTTATTGCCTTTGATGAAGAAGGCCGGGCTTATACGCGTGCAATTGGGTGGTGAATCTGGTAATCAAAAAGTTCTTGATGCATATAAGAAGAACATGCAGATAGAACAAATGATAACGGTTGTAAAGGAAATCTACAATGCAGGTATACCATCCGTATACATCAATTACATTATAGGTGGAGCATTCGAAACGCTGGAGACATTCAATGATACTGTTGAACTGGCAAAAAGGCTATTGGAGATTGGACCTGGATGTGTCGAAGTTGGTTCTTCGCTGTTTTCTCCATATGTAGGTACTCCAATGAGGGAGCACCCGGAGAACTATGGCATTACGTTGCTTGACAAGGACCTTTTAAGAGGACCGGATGGTCATATACCGGCTGCAGAGACTGTGGAACTGGATGAATATAAGATTTTGCAGTTGAAGTCTGTCTTTGATCTTGAAGTAACAAAAAAAACAGATGCTCTATTGCGTAATTTAAGTGATGAGGAGATATTGCGCCACTATGCAATAAAACGTGAGTTTGACATGACAACCAACTGGTATGGCCTGTGCCAGGAGATAGAGCCGTTTAAAAATTATTTTGAATCTATTTCTGATTTCAATTTTATGCCTTTGTCGGTTCTCGAAAAAGACGAGTTGCAGATTTGTGTTCCGCACAGGACTTGTCAACCTGTGTCTGACGGTGAATGCTATATGCGCAATGTCGCATCTGTTGGATATGTAAAGAACAATGAATTGGAAAATGCTGTTTTTCTGCTTAGTTCCGGAAAAATAAGTTTCTGTGAGATTGTCCAGATATTATCAAGGTCGGACAAATTCAAGGATATTATTGATATCGAAGAACGTATTATGGATATTTACAGACAATTTGACAAGGAAAGATTGGTTGTTTGGAAGAAGAGCCTATAAGAGAATGAGAACATTCAAAACGTTTGTGATACAAATTCCACGTCTGCGGAAAATGAGTTTGTTTAGTGGTATGTTGATGTTAATGGATGTATTTTTTGTGGACGGATAATAGATTTTTCTTTTTGCGGAGTAGATGATATCTTGAACTATAATGCAGATGTGTGTCAAATGTTATCGGAATGTAAAATATACGAAGATGGACAATCGCATAACTGAATTTGAAAAAGAGCTGCGCATTGCTTTAGCGCGCATAGTCTCGGACCTTATAATGGCCGATAAGATTATTGATAGTGACGAGGTTGAGAAATTCGCCGAGCTTTTTGATGGTTATAATAAACGGGAACTTTTCCGGAATGCGCAAGAATTGACTTTCGCGCAAGCAATGAAATTGCTCGCACGGCCCGAAGACAGTGCCAGTGATTCGGAACAAATGCGCCGGTTGAATGCTGCTGCAAGGTCCAAACGCTCAAAAATGGCAGCTGAGCTGCTGTTGGAAACGGCCAATAGTGATGGCTATTGTGCTCCGTCAGAAGCTATACTGTTGCTGTGTATAGATTATTATTTGCGCAAGAACAATACCGGATATACAAAATATGACGTTTATTCATATCGATTAAATGACATATTCATAGGAAAACGCTTTGTTCTTTACTCGGATTTCAGCAATTCTCCTAAAAGGTGCGACGTTGAGAAGCACTATGACCTAATAGCCAATCTTCTTGCAGGCATCGGGTTCCAGTTCATATATATACCAAAGGTTGTGGAGATGTATAAGAAGATGGGAATAAAGGTGTTCAAGAACATGTCTATGTATATGTTCCCGGACATTGCTGACGAAAAGATTGAGGAGATTTATAGCAATCTCCTTGGAATGACTACAAATAAATTCATACAGGAGTACCTGAATGGAAAACTAGGTTTCAAGATATCAACCCCCAGTCCGGCATTCCTGGTTATGTTAGGACGTTCAAGTCGTTTGGGAAAAGACTTGTCAAAAGTAGGTCTTCCCTATGAGACATATGCCAACTTACTAAAAATAAAGATTGATAATGATGATGTACTCGATGTAATTAGTGACTTTGTATGCAATTTCAACAAATATGTCTCTTTTAGCATAAACATTGACTTTAACCCTTCAAAAGAGAAATTGTTGTATCACGGTATACACAAGGCTTTTTTCCGCCTTGTTGCATTGGCAAAGGAAAATCCCGACAATTGTACTATCGACATAAATACAGTAATGGATGCAATATTCATCAATGACAAAAAACTTGTTTTGCAATTAAGGTCCAGGGTGATATTTGCGCTAATACTATGCAGGTCGTTTTTTGGAGACAAAAAAGGACTGCCAACTGTTCCTGTATATGAAAAAATGACCGCTGTGGAGAAGGCTGAGATACAGAGAGAGTATGAGACGGTATACGCATATATGCGGAATCTTGATTATATAGAAGAGAGGAAACGTCTTTATCCCGATGTGAGGAACCGTATATCCAAGATAAGAGGCACTCTGTTTGATACAGTCGACAAGAAATATAGGAGTGAAATAAAGTGGATATCGGGGAGTTATATTAAATTGGACATAATGCCGGAACGTGTGACTATAAATGGTAAACCCATTAAAGAACATCCTGAGTGGAAATTAATAGTAAGGTGCAGTGATTGATAATGCAGGAAGTGCGACGCACTTCCTGCATTTATGTACAGAACGTGTTATGCAAAGTAGTGACATATTAGGGATTACATGCTTGGAAATATGGTAAAATAAGGTAATTAAATCTTATTTAAGCATGATTTGCTTGATTTTACACATGCCATGGAGGTTATGATGAAAAGTTGAATGTAAAATGATGTAAACGCTTGCAATGGCACAGAGCCTATCTTAAATTTGCATCAGAGTTAGAGATAATATTTGTTTAATCTAAAATAAATTACAATTATGGATGATTTTAAGAAAGGCTTTATGAAAGGTTTGGGTATGGCAGTTGCAGGTGCAGTAGTTGTAGGTGCTGTAGGTTTTGTTGTCGCAGGCCCTGCGGGATTCTTGACCGGTGCGAAAATTGGCTTGGGTGCTGCTGGTGTAGGTGGTGCTGCACAATAGCAATAGAGTAAAATGGTTCGGGAACCGCAAAGTATTTTTGAGGATTTAAGTGAGTCAGCAGTTTAATGGTATTAACCCATAAAAAGTAAGTCATATGATTTCATTATTAGGTGCCGGTGGTGCATACATTGTATATCGGGCATGTACCGAAGCCGGGAAATGGATTCAGCAGAAAGTTAATGAATCCAAGAAGTAACAGTAATTCTCAGGTGCAAGATTCACACCTGAGAATTACTGGCGAGACAAGAATACATCTGCAAAATTAAGCATATGTATATACAGAGGTGTAAACAGAGGTAGTGATATAAAAATATATATATGGATTTATATATTAAGTTTGATGTCCTGAATAAGTTGCTAGAGGCCAGAAATGCCGGTATAAAACTCAGGGGAATAAGTGAAGGTACATTCGAGTTGACATATGACCCGGGAGCGCTCCTTCCAAATGTGACAATAAAGTTGAAGAAGAAAACTTTTGCATCGGACAGAGTCTCATTCGAGTACAAAGTGGAAGGTTCTTCATCATTTATGTTGTCTGTTGCAAATAATTTTTCACTTCTACCTGCAGGTGTTGAGGTGAACACCGATAACGGAACTATAACTGTTATTCCGGAAAAACTTCAATTTTTAGAACCATTTAAACTGAAACGCAGCTTTAAGTATTTAAACATACACTCTGATGCAATAGAACTTGGTATGGTTTTAGTTTAAGGATGCAGATATTTACATAGAATGATAGGTTTGCCATTCTATTTGCGTCAATAGAAGAAAAAGAATATGGGACTTTTTAAATCAACAAAGTTGTTTTGTAATGTATCACAACATTGTGATGCTGTCGCTAATAGTGTCATGTCTTCTATGCGCTATGAGGGGTATGAGGTTGATGGTGTGAAATTACCCACTGGCGACTGGGATATTTCTATCAAAAAGGGCGACTTGTTTAAGGCTGTACTGGGTTTGCAGACTGCTTTGAAAATAACAATATCCCCAGCTACGCCACACGCATATGTAAAGGCGGATGTTGGTATATTTGGTCGGCAGGTTATTCCAACAGTGTTGACAGTTTGTGTATGGTGGCCTTTGATAATTCCTCAAATTTGGGGGATAATTAAACAGAGCAAGCTGGATAGGCTTGTAATGGATAATATTCAGAGTGAGTTTGATAGGCTTGCCGGTCATTCGGTCAGTTCAAAGGATATAGATTAAGACTTTCAAAGTTCAATCGTTGCAGTAAATATTAATAGCGTGATAGATTTTGTATATTTGCACGCTCTTTATGTTCGAGTATTAATAAACAACACTAACAAATAACAGATAATGCCATGTAATAGAATGTAAGTGCAGTGTGGCCCAAGGGGTTGGCACTGCTTGGGAAGAGGTAAATGATTTAATTTTAACACACGTAAACTATAATCTATTATGGAACAGATAAAAGGACGCTATTGCAAGGATTGCGTCATATATTCAGATACATTGGAGAGTGATGCGCGCAGCATCATATACGGTTTTGTCAATCATCGCATGTTCGAGGGCAGCAAGATAAGAATAATGCCCGATGTGCATGCCGGCAAGGACATTGTGGTAGGTTTTACAGCGCCATTCAGGGATTGTGTAAACCCGGACCACATTGGCGGTGACATAGGATGTACTGTCAGTACAACAATTACATCCACACCTGTGAATGCAGGCAATTTTGCCGAGCTTGAATCCCAGATACGCCAACAGGTAAAGTTCGGCATGACACAGCAGGAGCATGTTGTCTTCAAGAGTTCGGAGTTCTATTCGTTCCTCAAGAAGCGTTTGAACGAGGCGAGAATTGCATGGCCCGACTATGTGGAGCTTGCTGACGTTTCAGAACGAGGTGTAGACAAACTTCTTGCCCGCGTGGAGATGAATGCAAAGACATTCTTCTGTCAGATAGGTACAGTGGGTAGCGGAAACCACTTTGTTGAGATTGGTACCACCCCCGATGGCAACTATGCGATAACGGTACATTGCGGAAGCCGTAACTTTGGACAGAAAGTGTGGAAATACTGGCATAAGGTGGCGCATAATCCAACCTTCAATCATCCTTCAGTTGGTTACCTTGCCGGAGAACTGATGAAAGGATACGTTACCGACATGGTTATTGCGCAGGCATATGCCGAGTTCAATCACATCATTATCCATCGTCTGATTATTGATATTTTCAAAAGAATATGTAATGGTGTGGATGTCAAGGAGCAGATTGTGACAACCCACAATTATATCGATTTCAAGAGCCGCATGATGCGCAAGGGTGCTGTAGCTTCAATTGAGGGTGAGAAACTTGTCATTCCATTCAATATGCGTGACGGATTGATTATCTGTAGCGGCAAGTCTAACCCTGAATGGAATTGCTCGGCTCCACATGGTGCTGGACGACTGGTGTCACGATCAATGGCTAAAGAGCTTATTGACATTGAGGAGTATCGTGCATCGATGGAGGGAATCTATTCCACTTCGGTGCAGACAGATACCATCGACGAGAGCCCTATGGCATACAAGGATCCTAAGGAGATTCTTGAGGCTATTAAAGATACTGTTGATGTGCTCTATTTTGTGAAGCCTGTCATCAACATGAAGAGCCGTAGCGACGAGCTTGCAACCGACGAGGAGCAGGATTGATACCGGTTCTCTTGAGTATGGATATTTGTAAAACTTTGGTCCCGCGCTGTCACGAAGCGTAGATGGAATCGTAGCCACAAGGAATATAGTACTTTCCGGTCGTGAACGGCAGTACTCACTGTTCTTTGCCAAATCTTTTTTAGTATCGTAAGTTGGCTGCATTGTCGGAAGACGGCAAAAACTACACGCAGTGGTTAGAAGATGGAGAAAGGAGAGGGTGGACGCATCCTCTCCTTAATTTGTTGATAGATGGTTTAGTAATATAATTGATTACACCACAGGATATCTATTGCCTATAGCAAGCCTCCCTCGGGATGTGCAACCTTGTTTTAAATCAAGACGTGAGCGCCTATGTGGGCGCTCACGTCTGTTTTTGTTTGTTGTTATTGTCAGAAGCCTTTGCTGAACAGCTCAACCATCCACAGGCTGCATGTTGTAGTGTGGTCGGCAGGGATAGACGACTGCTCCAAAGTCACGGCGCTCTCTCCAAATGCTTCAAGCATGGCAAGGCTGTTCTCATGTGGAACAACCATGTCCAGCGGTGAGTAGTGGAGTTTCATTGGATGAATGGGAACCCATCCTTTTGTAAGGTCATTCTTTTCGAGGCATTGATAGAGCGCTTTGCAGATGGCGGACTCTTTGTCAAGCATTTCGGGGCTCAGGATGTCTGTGAGGTATATCTCGTTGTCAGCAAGGTTTGCATCTATTGTTTTTCTTACCTTGTCTATGAACACCTGGTTGATGGCCGCAGTGTTGTATTCCTTGCTTGCAATCATTCTTTCAATTTCATCTTTGACAGCGAGGTAGTTCTGTGAGTAGGCCATCTCTTCGGTGAACCCGTCCATTATGTCCGGGTATGAGTCGAACATTGTCTTCATGACTATTGGAAACACAACCGGATATACCACTTTGCCGTCAGCAAGGTATTTGTCTATGGTTACCACCGGGCTATATGGACCTGATGAGCAGTTTGTTGATGCAAAGTTCCACTTTGTGGCAAGCTCAAGGTTTGTATCCAGATACTTGTGCACGGCAATGGCATTGCCGGCACCCTGTGATGCACCGGCAAGGTAGAGTTTCCATCCCTGTGACATGCCGCACTTGCCTTTGTCATTGAACAGGTCATATCCGGCAGTCAGGGCATCCAATGAGTTTATTGCACAGACCTCGTGATTGAGGTAGGGGTGTGGCAGTTCCTTGGTTATGCCGTAGCCTATGTAATCGGGCATGATGGTAAGGGTGTTGCCTGTTATGAACATCTCAAGAGCAAAACTGTTGCTTGGAGCCTCGGCGTCACTTGTGATGGTATAGTGTTCCATCAGGCATATGTTGTCGGGTTTCAGGTCGTTCCATACTCCACCATCGAAGTATCCTAACCAGAAAGCTGCTGCCGAGAGGGTGATGGGGTTGCCCTTTACGTCAGTGCTGGGGTAAAGATATGTTGTCTTGCGGAATCCCAACGCAATGTCGGTTTTGCCCAGCTCCTGCTTCAGGGCATTCTCACGCAAGGCTATGGCGCTTGTCAAAGGCGCCTTGAAAGCCGCATACTCCTCGGGAATGCCAAGGAGGAAAAGACTCATGGGGAGCTGTGTGTCGCTTTTCACTTCGTAGGAGTCGGTTGCCGGTTCGTTGCCCGGAAATTCATGCCCCTCGTCCGGGTTACATGCCGTGGAAATGATAGCCATCATAAACATGATGATGGCCAGTAGATTGAATCTCTTTTTCATGTAGTTTCTTTTTAGTCGTTATTATTTTATCTATCAGTGAAGACAGGATGAGCACCGGTCAAAGTGCTCATCTGTCATATCTTTACTTTATGAAAACCTTCTTTCCATCAATTATGTACAGACCTTTATTTGGTTTCTCAACTTTCCTGCCCTGTAAATCGTAAATGGTTTTCACATTTCCGTTTTCACCTTTCACCTCCTCTATTGCGCTTGGGTTGGTCGACTTGATGGGGTAGAATGGTGCATCGTCGGTGAACTTGTATGTTCCGTTGCTTGCCCAATCGAGTGAGAAACGCACGAAACGCATTGTAAAGCCACCGAACACACCGTTCTCCTCATAATATACACCGAGTGTTCCGTCGGGGAGCACGACAGCTGCGCTGTAGGCCGAACCTATTGGGCAGATGGTCTTTGGTGTGCCGAATGTCGCGCCCTCGTCGGTAGATAGTGCGATACTTACATTCTGGCGGCTACTGCTGTTTGGCAATGTCTGGAACGCGATGTTCCATGGGTTACCCTCAACTGTTGAGCACCATACCATGTATTCGCCGTCGCATGCGTTGCCCGAGATACCGCTGGTGAAACGTGTCTGTGAAGGCAAGTGCCATGTTTCGCCGTCGTTTGATGTGTAGTTGTAGTAGTTGTATCCGCTTGAGCGTACGCTGATGGCGAGGTCGCCGTTGTTGCGTTCAAGTGTCTTGGGCTCGTCGGCGCCGCTTGTGCCGCTTGTACCGCTCACATACCAGTTCTGTCCGCCGTCCTTGCTCATGAAGAAGTAGAAGTGCTGACTGTTGTCGGCCTGGCGGTTGACGAAGCTTGAAACGAGTGTACCGTCGCGCTTCTGCAATGCTGCGCCGGAACCTGAGAATCCGCTCTTCCATGTCTTTGTCTTTGGGTTAGAGCAGTTTGCTCCAAACAGGTCATCTGTGTGGTCAACAGGTGTCTCCCATGTCAAACCACCGTCGCGGCTGGTGATTGTCTTCCAACGTGGAGGCTGGGCTGCTGTTCCTGCAAAGAAACCGTGGCCGTATGTTCCGGCACTTGTCATAATACCCACAATCTCGCCGTTGTCACGGTTGGTTACGATTGATGCATCGCCGTGGCCATAGTTGCCGCCGGTCTCTGCTGTTCCTGCAACGGTAACAGGGTCGCTCCATGTGCGGCCGTTATCCTCGGAATATTGTGCCACAAGATAACAGTGGCTTGGGAGGTCGCTGTTGTGGTGTTTGCGGTCATCGGTAAGTGTCACAAGGCGTTTACCGTCCTTTGTTACAGTAATTGACGGAATGCGGTAGTAGAGTGAACCCTTGTCCATTGGCATGAGCACAGCACCCTCTGAAAGGAATATTGTCACGCCGTGTGCAGGGTTGCCGTTGTTCTCGGCAACCTCCTTGCCGTCTATGGTATATGCAGTGATAACAGCATCTACGGTGTTGCCCTCCTTTGCAGTCTCGGCAATGTCATATGTAATCCACAGGTAGTTGTCACCGGGTGCCAGGCTCTTGTTGCCTGTGATGGTGAATGTACCGTCGGCTGCAAGTGTTACGGTCTGGCCGAACTGCTCACCGTTCTCCTCGCGCCATGTCATCTTTTTGTCCGGGTCAACGAACAGTTCGCGTGAGTTTGTTGCAAAATATGCCTTGATGTTTGTAATGTCGTTCTTGTCCGTTCCAACGAATGAACCTTTAACACCCTGGAACTCAACGCTGCCATCGAGTCCGCCTATGCGTAAAGTAGAGCGCACGATTGGCTGGTTTGTGTTACCGATACCGGTGCTCACCTTGCCCTGTACAACTCTTGACGATGCAAACTCAGCCATGGCATTGCTTGTGTCAACCTCGTCGAATTTCCACAGCGAAGCGTTGCCGGCTGCCGAACCCCAACGTACAATCACAGAGTTGTCGTTCTGTGCATGGAGCTCAACGGCATTGTCCTTGATTATGAAGAAATCATAGGCACTGGTGATGCTGTATATATAGTTAGGCTCGTTTACAACACCGAATGCGGTTGCGTTACCTGTGCCGGCACCTGCTGTGCCAAAGTATTCGCCTCTGTAGTTCTTGATGGCAATCTTGCCGTCCTTCTCCCAAAGGCTCCATATACGGTCTGCGCTGAATATCTTGTCGCCGAAACGCAGCTTGCCCATGTCGCTGTCGATATATATAACCTTACCGCCACAGTATGCCTGTGTTGAAGCACTTGTGATGTAGTACCAGTGCTCGTTGCCCTCGGTGCTGATTTTGGGTGCTTCAATCCTGTCCTCCTTAATCTTTACGGTAAAGTTTGTAAGTACAACACCGTTGCCGTTGTTGCCCGCGAGGCGGAACGAAACAGAACCTGCGTTCTGGTTCTTTGCGCTGATGGTCTGTGCTGTTGTCGATGTGGTATATGAAGCTCCGTTGTCCATTGTAAGGTCGAGCGCGGTGTTGTGTCCGTTGTTGGCAAATGTGAAGCTGTACTCGGTTATTACATAGCCTGCCGGAGCTGTTATTGAATAGTTTGCACTGCCTGCTGTACCTGTCATCAACTGTACATTGTTGCCGCTCCAGTTCATGTTGTTGATTGTGCCGCAACCGAACTGCAATTGTGGAGTGGTGTTGCTCTTCCAACAACAGTTCCAATTCTGGTTGGCTGCACCGTCCTTGTGGTAAAGGTTACCGTTGGCTTTGTCTACGGTATATACAATGCCGTCGGTAGCATCGGGCAATTCTGCTATTTCGCCTGCCTCAATAATTGAAAGCTGACAACCGGTGTCACCACGGTCACTGCCCAGCTTGTCGCTTGCACTCCAGTTGTAGAGCTTGAAACTCTGTCCACTGCCTGTCTGGTTAAGCTGAACCTCGCCCGATGAAATGATGTAGTATGCAGGTGTGTCGGCATAGCTAACTGTCCAACCGCTTGCCGGCTTGCTCTTTGTTGTTGTAATCTGTGTGTTGTAGTTTGCAACCGGGTTCAGATATGAACCATACTGGCGGTTTATGATATCGAATGTGTTGTCGCCACGGTCAACGAACTTCCACATTGAAACAGCCGATGCGGCAGTGTTGTCCTTGCCTACAACACCTGTAGCCTCGCCCTCGGCACTTATGTAGAGGTTGCTGCTACGCAACGATGTGAACTGATACCAATATTCCTCGGTTGCTGTACTTGCCTTTGGCATGGCGAGAGCCTCTTTGAGAACCTCGTTGAGTCTGTTGCCCATCGCCTGAACCTCGGCCTCGGTGATGCTCTCCTTAGCGAGCAATGCGTATGCATTCTCAAGCTCTGCGTCAAAAGCAGCCATCTTCTCAGGGTCATACTGTCCCATTGCCTCGCCGCGCTCCATTATAAGGCCGCGTGCAATTACCTGTGAAAGTGTGTTGCGCAGTGTCGCCTGTGCGTAGCGCACCTCGGCGTCTGCCTCGCTTGTGGCTGCGTATGTGTCTGCAGGGAAATCGGCCTTCAAAGCATCCGTCATAGCATTTGCCATTACTGCATATCCCAAACCGCCAAGGTAGTTGCTTGGGTAGAAATACTTTGTATTTGCAACGTTGCCGTTGAGTAGTGGGGTGTATGTATCGACATAGCGGATGTTGCCTGTCGCAAGGCTCTGCATGTAGCTGTTCAACGCCGCAATACGTGATGTATTTGTTGTCGCGTTGTTTGTAGGTGCAAGAGCCATCAGGTAAATCTTCGATGTAGGCGACTTCTGTGCAACCTTGTCAACAAGGGCCTTGTAGCTGTTCTTTACAGTAGCAATATCTGTGCTACCATTGCAGTCGCCTGTACCTGTGTAGATGAAGATAGCCTTTGCATCCTTCTTCTCCACGCCGGTGTTTGCGTATGTGGCATCAACAATCTTGCTTGTTGTGGCGATGTCGCCGCCATAGCCCCAGCCTGTACCGCGGTTCTTTACATTGCGGTTGCCGAGCAACTCCTGCCACTCGCCGTTCTTGATGAACTCGTCACCGAATACCAATACATCCTCGTTGCTTATTGGCAACATGCTGAAGTATGTGGCGCGCATACCATGTGCGCTGCCAAGGCCACCGTTCTGCTGCAATGATGATGTGTTGCTTGGATAGACTGTTGAGACTGTGTAATCTTCACCCTCGGCAAGGTACTGGCAGATGGTCTCGCACCATACCTGATAGGCAGCAGCTGTGAGGTGCAGGTAGTCATAACTCCACACGCCGCCCTGGGCAATGCCGGTGAGTTTGTCATAGAGGTCAATGTATGTGAGCCAATCTACATTCATTGTCTCAACATACTCCTTCACAATCTCATTTGTGTGCAGCCATGTAGCCTCCACACGGTTTGAAGTTCTGTTGTTGAGAATGCTGTAAAGATAAATCTTTGTCTGTGGTGAGCGTGCATGGATGCGTTCCACGATGCTCTTGACGTATGCAAGCACCTGCTCACCGCTGAAGTTGAGTCCGCCCGATGTTGCAATGTCGTTTGTACCAATCATCATGAACACCTTCTTGGGCTTGCCATTGATGTATGACTCAAGGTTGTTGCTCTGCTCTGTAGAGTATGTACCGGAGTTTCCACGGTTCACAATTGGCAGATATTCGCCGGTTGAGGTCTTGAAGGCCTCGGGCCAGCAGTGCATGTCAGTGATACTGTTGCCAATGAAGACAATGCTCTCACCACTGGTTTCAAGAACCTTGAACGAGTCGTACCTGTGATTGCGGAACGGTTCGTCGGCAAACATGGTTGCCACCGAAAGTACACCGCAAATGAGTAATGTAAGTAATCTTTTCATAAATTTAAAATATGATTAGTTAATGGTTTGCGCTTGAACCCAATATCCCAATATGTGCAAATATAATGGATAATTTATGAAAAATCACATAATTTTAGTTAAAGCATTTTGTCCTTGTAAAAAAACAGAGATTCTTCACGTTCGTTCAGGATGACAAAGTCAATAATGTCATTCTGAGCGAAGCGAAGAATCTCTTTTCAGAAGTCCTTAAGGGCATTAGTGTCCTAAAAGAACTCTGTCTATTATTTTACAAATACCTTTTTACCGTCAATGATGTAAATGCCTTTGACAGGCTTTGTAACCTTGCGGCCCTGGAGGTCGTAAATACCTTTCACAATTCCGCTTTGACTTGCGTCGACCGTTGGTTCACCTTTCACATTCTCAATGCCGGTAGCCTCGCCCTTCTTTACAGGGAGTGAAGCGGCTGCATTGTCGGCTGTGTAGTATGCTGTGTTTGCAGCAATTGTGCCCGAAGTGCTTGTGCGCTTTGTAAACTCGCCATTGTTGAGTGTGTATATGTTTGAACCGCTTACCGATGCGCTTTTGAGTACACCACGCAACTGGTTCTCGCCTTCGATAGCCTCGGCCTCACCGCCTACACCAATGTAGTATGTGCCGTTCTCGGCTGTCAATACAACAGGTGTATTTGCTGCAATGACACCGGTGCCGCACTCGGTCAATGGAACATATTCAACACCGTCGGCTGTCTGTGGTGCGCCAGCTGTGTATGCAATCACACCCTCGGGCAATGTCATTGCGAATGGCATGCACGCTGCTGCATACTCGTTGATTGTCAATGCGAACTCATCAACAGGCTCAATGTACCACAATGAAGCCTCGGCATTGTTTGTCCAGGGTACAAGGCGGACGTTGTCGCCGGCAAGGTGAAGGCCTGTGTTGCCGCCTGTCTTGTTTTGGCATACGATTGAGCTCAAGCCTGTTGTTGTGCTCTCAATCTTCCACTTTCCGGCAGCTGCGTTGTCGGTTGTCACAATGGGCTGTGTCTCGTTTGCGCCAAGAGGACCAAGCATATACTGGTAGTTGCCATTGTACAGGTAATACTCCTTGTCGTTGCCTGTGGGCAGGAATGTGAACAGCTGGTTTGCATTGTTTACGTTTGAAGCGGCTGCAGAAACACGGCTTGCCTCGGGGTTCAGGTAGAGTGTTGCATTGCTGCGCTCTGAATTGCGGATGCGGTACCATTTGCCGGCCTCGACCTCAAGACGTGGAAGGTTGGCAATAGCGGCATTGATAGCCTCGTATGCAGCGTATGATGGAGTTGCCTTGTATGCTTCAATGAGTTCAGCCACAGCATCAAGAGATTTGCCATCTACAGAACCTACATATACAGGAGCCTCGGTGTCGAACTCGGCAATCTTGGCGTCGATGCCTGCTGCAACAATGGCTGTCTTGTCAACATCGGCATCAAATACATACGCGCTGTCTGTGATGTACTCAATGCTGTAGTTCTTGTAAACGATAGTGTAACCGCCACCGCTTGTACCGTAAGTATCCTCCTCGTACAGGAAACCAATGTTGTTGTCGTGCTGCAGTGTCATTGTAGAGTATGCACCGGCAACGTAGCTCGACTGGTGACGACCGTCCCAATCGGCTGCAATAGCCTCGGGTGAGATGAAATCCTCGAGTGTCTCCAACTCCTTATAATATATACCCACATTTGCACGGCCCGAACCAAGAGGCACAGACTGCAATGCAAGGTAAACTTTCTTGTCGTCGGCTGTACGCTTTGCAGGAACAAACATAATCTCGCCGTTTGTTGAGTTGCTCACGGCAATTGTACCGTTGTTGCTTGCATTAGAGTACTTTGCTGTGCCCCATGAACCCTCAGCCTTCTCGCTGTCTGTGTATGAGAAGATGTTGTAGATACGTCCGCCGCTTGTACGTGAGCTGATGATTACAGAACCGTCGGGCAACTCCTCGGCCTTTGGCTCGTCGCCACCGCTTGGGATTGGAGAAACCTCGCCGCCGCCAAGGACAGTCCAGCTCTCGCCGAAATTGTCACTGTAGAGAACGAAATTCACGTGTGTGCCGTTAACGTTCTTCACAAGAACAGCGCAATAGATGCGGTAGTATTCGCTCACCTTTATGTACTGGCTCTGTGAAATCTTGCCCGAACCCACGAACATTGCGCGTACGGGGCCGTGCTGTGTGTTGTCGAACTGTGCGTATATGTGCTCTGCGCAGTCAACAGGAGTGCTCCATGTCTCGCCGCAGTCCTCGCTGTAGAAGTGTGCGATACCCTGGTGATTGTTACGCTGTCCGTTGGGGAACGATACGTTACCCGAGCAGCTTATTACAAGCACGCGGTTGCTTTCGCGGTCGGCAACTATTGCAGGGTCGCCGAAACCAACGTACATATCGTTGTTCGCCGGGTTGATGCCGGCTGCACCCTTACCCTGGATGATGTCGAAAATATCGCCCCATGTCTCACCGTTGTCCTTGCTTATGCGTGCGCGGAGGTCAATACGGCCGTTTGTTGCCATACCGATGTCGGCGCGGCTGTGACGGTAGTCGGCAACGGCAATGATGTTTCCGTTCTTTGCTGTTGCAATGGCTGGTATACGGTAGGGGATGGCGCCTGATGTAAGTGTGGGGAATACATCGAAAGCAGGCTCGGGAGTGCGGATGTCGAGACCCATGTAAACCACGAAGTTTGAGAATGTTATACCCTTGTTTGCACCGCTCTGTGTAAAGTTTACGGTGCGTGCAGGCTCTTCAACCTCAACGTCAAGGTGCTGCACGGTAGCCGATGATGTGTAGTTGTTGCCTTCTACTGCAAGTGTAAGTGTGTAGCTGCCGTCGTTGTTTGTGTTTGTAAAATCAAAGCTATAACCCTTGATTACAAGACCCTCGGGGGCTGTGAGCGTATATGAGCAGCTGCCCGATGTTCCTGAATAACCGGCGATGTAGTCGCCCGATGTTGTCATGTTGTTGGCATTGGCCGAGAGTGAGAAGCCTGCGAGCTCGCTGCTCTCCCACTTTGAGTGCCATGTGCCGTTGGCATTGCTTGCGGTGAACTCTCCCTTTGAGGCAAGAATTTCAACAGATGTTTCGGCTGCTGTGAAAACTATTGTAGAACCGGCATCGGCACCCTCGGCCCAGAAAGCGAGTTTTCCGATACCGCCAAAGTCGTTCACTGCGTAGTTCGTGCCATGGATACGCATGAAGTAACCGTTTACATTGGCAATCTTGTTCGATGTTGCAAAATCCCAACGGCCTACATATCCCTCGGGCAGGTTTGCAGCATCCTGCATGGTGGGATGGGTTGAGCCGCCTGTGCCACCGTAGCCGGCAAGCGGAGACATGGTTGTCTTTGATGCAAGTACCTTTGTTGCTCCTGCCTGTTTGTTGTATACGGCATAACCGTCTGTGTCATTGCCGACGAAGCACCATAGTTCGTCGTCATTGCCCTTTGGGGTTGAAACGCCAAGTGCAATATGGTCGGCACCGGCATTGTCCTTAATTAGCTTAGCTCCCTCTCCAATTCCCATGGTGTACCATGTGGTACCCTCGGCAAACTCACCATTCTTAATGGTGGTAGCCTTGAAAGGAACCTGTGCAAACATTGCGGCTACCGAGAGGACAGCGCAAGAAATCAGCGTAAAAATTCTCTTCATAAATAATAGGTTAGTTGTTGAATATCTTAATTATCTCAAAATAAAACACTTTTTACCAGCCTACCTGTACTCCGTCCTCGTAGAAGTGACGGCCGAAGCTCCAGCCGAAGACGCTGTAGTAGCGTGCAAGCTCCTTGGCGCGGCCAATGAACTCCTCGGTGTCCTTGGTCTCGGGCGATGGGTTGCTCCATCCAATCTCTGCAATGGCGCCCAAACGTGGCAAAGCCTTGTACTGCAACTGCATCGGAGTGGTTACATACTCGGTCCACAGGTTGCCCTGTACGCCCATGATGTATTTCTCCTCCTCCTTGCTCAACTGGTCGTATGGGTTGAATGAGTATGACTTGCGCAGGGGTACATAGCTGCCGTTGCTGTCGAGCTCATCCTTGCGGTCGGTTGTCTGGCGGTAGTCAAGGTAGCAGTAGTCGCCCGGTGTCATGATTACGTAGTTGCCCTTCTTTGCGGCAGCAATGCCACCTACGGTTCCGCGCCATGACATGATTGTGGCATCCCGGCTCACACCGCCCTCAAGAATCTCGTCCCAGCCAATCATCTTGCGGCCGTTCTTGTTAAGGTGAGCCTCAATGCGGCTGTTTACGTATGACTGCAGCTCGGCCTCGTTCTTCAGGTTGTTATCCTTTATGCGCTGCTGGCAGTGTGGGCACTCCTTCCACATGTCGCGTGGAGCCTCGTCGCCGCCAATGTGTATGTATTCGCCGGGGAACAGGTCCATCACCTCGTCAAGCACATCCTGCCAGAACTTGAATGTGCTCTCCTTGCCGGCGCATGCAATCTGCTTCGATACGCCCCAGTATGCCCAGGTCTTGTAGTTGCCCTCTTCGCCCTCGCAGCCGAGCCATGGATATGCGCTCAGCGCTCCAAGTGAGTGGCCTGGGATTTCAATCTCGGGGACAATGGTAATGAAACGCTCCTGTGCGTACTTTACAATCTCCTTAATCTCCTTTTGTGTATAGTATCCGCCGTAGGGTATTCCGTCGAGTCCCTCGTTGTGCCCTGTGGTTGTCTGCTCGCGCAGGCTGCCTATCTGGGTGAGCAAAGGATACTTCTTTATCTCTATGCGCCATCCCTGGTCCTCGGTAAGGTGCCAGTGGAAGCGGTTCATCTTGTGCATTGCAAGGATGTCAAGCACCTCCTTTATTGTCTCTACATCCCAGAAGTGACGTGAGCAGTCGAGCATGAATCCACGATAAGGGAAATGTGGGGCATCGCTTATCTTCATTGTCGGCAGCGATACCTTCTCAAGGTCAATGGGTGTCTCGAAAGCCTGCACCGGGATAATCTGCTTCAGTGTCTGCACGGCATAGAACATACCTGCGCCGTCCTTTGCCTTGATGATTATGTTCTCGGGGGTGATGTCGAGCGTGTAGCCCTCGGCCTTGAGTGAACCGTCGTGCTTGAAGATAATGTTGTTGTCGCTCGTTGTCTTTGTGGTTTTCTTCAGTTTCTTGCCAAAGATTGATTCTGCAATCCTGTTCAGCTCCTCGGCTGCTGGCTTTGCGCTTGTGTTGTCAAGGCTGTACACAATCTTCGTCTCCTTTGTGAAGTCGAATCTGATGTTGGCGTTGCCGGGTTTTACACTTGTTGGCTTTGGCAAAATGCTTGGAACCGCTCTCTCCTGTGCAAATGTCATTGCAGCAGAGAAAAGTAGCAAAAGGGTAAAGACTTTCTTTAACATATCTTTCTATAAATATTATATTATTTTAAATTATTTTGCGAAGATAGTGCAAAGAGAGCCAAAGAAAAAACTATAATTCATAAAAAATATTATTTTACCCAGCTTTTCTGCGTGATAACTGATTTTTTTTGTTTACATTCGCAAAAGTTACCGCTATGCGGTCTTTTGGGCATATAACTAATCTATTATAATTATGAGCGAAAAATATGTAATTGGAATTGACCTTGGCGGTACAAATACCGTAATTGGTCTTGTTGATGCAAAAGGTCACATCCTTTCAAAGGATGATTCTATCAAGACACAGGCACACCCCGATATCGAGGAGTATACAGACTCTATTGCGGCGGTAATCAAGAAACTTGCTACAGAGAACGGCTGTGAGGGCAAGCTCGAGGGCGTGGGTGTCGGTGCTCCGATGGCAAACTACTACACCGGCGAGATTGTGAATGCAGCCAACCTGCCTTGGAAAGGCATTGTACCTCTGGGCTGGCTCATCGAGAAGAAGACCGGCCTCCCTACAAAGGTTACCAACGATGCCAATGCTGCTGCCATAGGTGAAATGAAGTATGGTGTGGCACAGGGCATGAAGGATTTCGTTTACATTACACTGGGTACAGGTGTGGGTAGCGGTATTGTTGCCAACGGCCAGTTGATTTACGGTCACGATGGTTTTGCCGGTGAGCTCGGTCACGTTACAGCTCCTGTTCTCGAAGGCCGTGCCTGCGGTTGCGGCCGTACAGACTGCCTTGAGACTTATGCTTCGGCTACAGGTATCGTGCGCACTGCAAAGAAGTGGCTTGTTGAGCGCGACACTCCAAGTTCGCTCCGCGACATCTGTATGAACGAACTCACATCAAAGATGCTTTTCGATGCAGCAATGCAGGGTGACAAACTTGCTTTGGAGATTTTTGACTTTACAGGCAAGGTGCTTGGCGATGCATTCTGCAACTTCATCGCATTCTCTGCTCCCGAGGCTATAATCCTGTTCGGTGGCTTGGCAAATGCCGGCGATTTGTTGCTTGAGCCAATACGCAAGCAGATGAACGAGAATGTAGTATTCTTGTGGAAGGACAAGGTTAAGGTGCTGAAGTCATCACTCCCCGGCGCCGATGCTGCAGTGCTTGGTGCTTCGGCTCTCGGCTGGGCTGATTGATTCCTGTTTTTACCATATCAAGGAAACGTCTGTCGCGATTGCGGCAGACGTTTTTTTTATGCCTAAAGACTAAAAATATTTAATTTCAAAAATATTTCAATATTTTATTATATCTTCGCGATACACAGTCTGAGGCGACTGTATTTGTGAATCAGGAACAAAAAACGACCAAATATGAACAGCATCTACGACAAGACAAAAAAGGTTCTCGGCCTCTCAATGGCCGGTGTGGCAGTGTTGCCGCTTGTTGCATCCTGCGGTGCGGCCGAGGAGAAACCAAAAGAGCCGATGAACATCCTCTTTATCATGTGCGATGACCACTCGTACCAGACAATCAGCGCATATGATACCACCTTCATACGCACACCTAATATTGACCGCATAGCGGCCGACGGTCTGCGTTTTACAAACAGTTTCGTGGCCAACTCAATCAGTGGCCCCTCACGTGCCTGCATGCTCACCGGCAAGCACAGCTTCACCAACGGTTTTACCGACAACAGCTCGTCTTTCGACGGCAGCCAGCAGACATTCCCCAAACTCCTGCAGCAGCAGGGCTACGAGACTGCAGTGATTGGAAAGTGGCACCTGACATCGGAGCCCACAGGCTTCAATCATTGGGATATACTCATTGGTCAGGGCGATTACTACAACCCCACATTCATTTGCAATGGCGAGAAGGTGCAGCGCGAGGGCTATGCCACAAATGTGACAACCGACCTGGCACTCGACTGGCTTGAGAGCGGGCGCGATGCAAGCAAACCTTTCTGTCTGCTACTGCACCACAAGGCTCCGCACCGCACATGGATGCCCGATACCTGCGACCTCGACCTCTTTGCCGACAGCAACTTCCCGCTCCCCGAGACATTCTTCGATAATTACGATACCCGTCTGGCTGCTGCCGGACAGAAGATGTCCATCAGCAAGGATATGGACCTTGTCTATGACCTGAAGATGGCCGACAAGGACAGCACCATACACAGTCGCCCCGACCTTGAGGTGTGGGGACGTCGCATGTACAACAACATGAACCCCGAGCAGAAAAAGGCTTGGGATGCGCACTACGATGTCGTTATTGAAAAATTCAAGGCTGCCGGCCTCGCAGGCAAGGAACTCGATGCATGGAAGTACCAACAGTATATGCGCGACTATCTGCGCGTGATAACATCGGTCGACCGCAATGTGGGTCGTGTGCTTGATTATCTTGAGGCCGAGGGTCTCATGGACAACACACTCATCGTCTACACATCGGACCAGGGCTTCTACATGGGCGAGCACGGATGGTTCGACAAGCGCTGGATGTACGAGGAGTCGTTCCGCACACCGCTTATCGTGCGTCTGCCCGGTGGTGTAAAGGGCGAATCGGTGGAGATGGTACAGAACATTGACTATGCACCGACATTCCTTGATGTTGCCGGCGTCGAGGTTCCGTCCGATATCCACGGCTGTTCATTCCTCCCTGTCCTTGAGGGTGAGGAGTGGGAATCCAACCGCGACGGTGTATATTACCACTACTACGAGTACCCCGACGAACATGCCGTGAAGCGTCACCTTGGTGTGCGCACCGAGCGTTACAAGCTCATCCACTTCTATGAGGATGGCGTTTGGGAACTCTTTGACCTAGAGAACGACAAGCACGAGCTGAACAATATCTACGGCCAGCCCGGAACAGAAGAGATTACTGCTCAACTGAAAGAGAAACTCGTGAAGTTGCAGCTACAGTATGGCGAGGAGGAGTTTATAAGTGAAAAGTAACAAGAGAAATAATCTGCATCTTGCCGACGTTGCCAAGATGAGGCGCGCCCCGGCATTCTCCACAATGGTAAAGCCCATCGGCTCTGCCTGCAACCTCGACTGCCACTACTGCTACTATCGCGACAAGAGCGAGATTTACAGCGGTGCAATGCCCAGGATGAGCGATGAACTGCTCGAAACTTATATAAGGCAGTACATCGAGGGCGCATCGCAGGAGGAGATTACCTTCTGCTGGCATGGCGGCGAGCCGTTGATGGCAGGCCTGCCGTTCTTCCGCAAGGCAATGGAGCTGCAGCAGAAGTATGCCGACGGAAAGCGCATAGAGAATACCCTGCAGACAAACGGCATTCTCTTGAACGAGGAGTGGTGCAGCTTCTTCAAGGACAACGATTTTCTCATTGGTCTGTCGCTCGACGGTCCCGAGGATATACACGACGCCTTCCGCCGCGATTGTGGCGGTGCACCCACCTTTGCCCGTGTGATGAAGGGACTTGAACTTATGTCGCGCACAGGTGTTGAGTTCAATATACTCTCCACCGTCAATGCCCGCAGTGAGGGACGTGGTGCCGAGGTGTACAAGTTTCTGCGCTCATTGAACCCCTATATGCAGTTCCTGCCGGTGGTGGAGTATGTCATTGAGCGTCCGGGCAA
Source organism: Bacteroidaceae bacterium (assembly GCA_045654885.1). Classification (GTDB taxonomy): domain Bacteria; phylum Bacteroidota; class Bacteroidia; order Bacteroidales; family Bacteroidaceae; genus HGM04593. The sequence goes on along the minus strand of JAZOOF010000053.1, from coordinate 11,364 downwards.
GCGCCCGCTCATTGTCTCTCCCGACGAGGAGGATGCCGTTGAGGCTCCCTGGTCGGTGTCGGCAAAGGGGTACGGACAGTTCATGTGCGATGTCTTCGACGAGTGGATGAAGTTCGATGTAGGCCGTTGCTTTGTACAGCTCTTTGACGTTACGCTTGCCAACTGGTGCGGCGTGCAACCATCACTCTGCGCCTTTTGCGAGGTGTGTGGCGATGGTCTGGTGGTGGAGCATAACGGCGATGTCTACTCCTGCGACCACTTTGTCTACCCCGAGTACCGCTTGGGTAACATAAAGGAAAAGGAGCTTGCGGCAATGTACCGCAGTTCCGAGCAACAGACCTTCGGCCGCGACAAGCGCGATGCCCTGCCAATGGAGTGCAAACGTTGCAGTTACTACTTCCTTTGCCATGGCGAGTGCCCCAAGCACCGCTTTGCCTATGCCCGGAACGGCGAGCCATATATGAACGTGCTGTGCGACGGTTACAAGATGTTCTTCCGTCACACCGACCCTCATATGCGTTATATGAAGATGCTGTTGGAGAAAGGCCTCCCCGCATCGGAGATTATGAATAGAAAATGATAAACTGACTAAACAAACTGATAACTATGAATCCAAAATTTGTATTGCCAAAGATAGGCGAGCTGCCTGTCTCGGCTCCAATAGAGAGTATATGTAAATTCGAGAAGGTTGCAACCACAATCTGTGACACAGAGAAGAGTGGTGCAAACGTTGCAGCCGATGTAGTGGTTAACGCAATCAATGCCCACAAAGGCGAAAAACCTTTTGCGCTTGGTCTCTCGACTGGCCGCACTCCGCTTGGTCTCTATGCCGAGCTGGTGCGCCGTTACAAGGCAGGTGAGGTGAGCTTCAAGAATGTTGTGGTCTACAGCCTCGACGAGTTCTATCCAATGGCTTCTTCATCACCTCAGAGCCGCAACCACCGTGTCTACGAGGAGTTCCTCAACTATGTTGACATAGCTCCCGAGAATGTCTTTTTCCCCAATGGTGCCGTTGAGCACAGCGAGGTCTACGACTATTGCCGCCGATATGAGCAGATGGTAAACGGCCGCATCGACCTGATGATTATGGGCGTTGGCGAACTCGGCCAGATTGGCTTCAACGAGCCCGGCAGCTACAGCCACTCTACAACACGTCTTGTGCAGTTGAGCTATAACACCCGCAAGACACAGGACAAGTTCTTCTCTAACCCCAACGAGGTGCCCAAGATGGCAATCACCATGGGTCTGGAGACCATAATGAGTGCAAAGCAGATTGTGCTCATGATGTGGGGCGAGGAGAAGGCCGGTGTTGCAAAGAGACTCATCGAGGGCACTGTGAGCGAGGAATACCCTGCTACATGCCTGCAGAATCATGACAACGTACAGGTTGTGATGGATGAGGCTGCAGCCCAGGAACTCACACGCGTGAAGGAACCATGGCTTGTGGCGCCTCCAATCGAGTGGAGCGACAAACTCATACGCAAGGCTGTCATTTGGTTGTGCCAGACAGTTGACAAGCCAATTCTCAAGCTCACACACCAGGATTATATAAAGAACTCACTCTCCGACCTTTTGGAGCGCGTGGATACCTATGACAAAATCAATATCCGTGTTTTCAACGAGATACAGCACATCATTTCGGGCTGGCCCGGTGGCAAACCCAATGCCGACGACAGCACCCGTCCCGTCTCATCGACACCGTTCCCCAAGAGAGTGATAATATTCTCTCCTCACCCCGACGACGATGTAATCTCAATGGGTGGAACATTCAACCGCCTTATTGAGCAGGGGCATGACGTTCACGTGGCCTACCAGACATCAGGTAACGTCGCAGTGTATGACGATGTTGTGTTGCAGAACATAGACACAGCCAAGGAAATGGGCTTTGGCGATGCTTTCGACGAGATTCGTGAAATCATTGCCAACAAGAAGGTGGGTGAGCCCGAACCACGCAAGCTCCTTGACCTCAAGGGTGCTATCCGCCGTGCCGAGGCACGTGCGGCATGCCGCTCAATCGGCCTCGATGACCGCACCAACGCGCACTTCCTCAACTTGCCGTTCTATGAGACCGGCGGTATAAAGAAGGGGCAGTTGAGCGACGACGATATCGAGATTGTAAAGGCACTTATGCGTGAAATCAAACCACACCAGATTTACGCTGCCGGCGACCTTACCGACCCCCACGGCACACACCGTGTATGCATCGAGGCCGTTCTGCGTGCCTTTGAGGAGGTTAAGGACGAGGATTGGGCAAAGGAGTGTCACATCTGGCTCTATCGCGGTGCATGGCAGGAGTGGGATTTGGCTGTTGCCGACATGGCAGTGCCCCTCAGCCCCGAGGAGCTCATCCGCAAGCGTCATGCCATCTTCCGTCACCTCTCGCAGAAGGATATCGTTCCCTTCCCCGGCGAGGATGCACGCGAGTTCTGGCAGCGTGCCGAGGAGCGTACACAGGGTACAGCGGCACTCTTCAACAAGATAGGCCTTCCCGAGTATCAGGCAATTGAACTGTTTGCGAAACTGCTGTAATACAACAAGGCTTTAAGAACTATAAATTGGGGACAAAATAGGCCTTTGTCCCCAATTTTTCTTACATTAAAAGTGGTCTGCAATGCCCTAATGGTACTTGCGAATGTTAATTTTTATTAATGTGAAGAGAAATATCGTTCCGCGCCAATGTTTTTTTTCAAATAAATATTTTCTTTGAAAACCGAATTGCATTGAGTCTCCTTTAGAGGGCTGTGAACATATTCTGCCGGCAGTTGTTAATGGAATATTGCAATGCAGTTTTTGATTATAGTGTAGAGAACATTTTTAAAATAGATTAATCAATAAATAATATCAGTATTATGGAAAAGAGTATTAAAGGAACAAAGACCGAGAAGAACCTGTTGACCTCATTTGCAGGTGAGTCACAGGCAAGAATGCGTTATACATACTTTGCAAGCGTTGCAAAGAAAGAGGGTTATGAGCAGATTGCTGCCATCTTCCAGGAGACAGCCGACCAGGAGAAGGAGCACGCAAAGCGCATGTTCAAGTGGCTCGAGGGTGGTATGGTCGAGATTACTGCAAGCTATCCTGCAGGTGTAATCGCTACTACTGCCGAGAACCTGAAGGCTGCAGCTTCGGGTGAGAACGAGGAGTGGACAGCCGATTATCCTCACTTTGCCGATGTTGCCGATGCCGAGGGCTTCCCCGCAATTGCAATCATGTACCGCAATATCGCTGTTGCCGAGAAGGGACACGAGGAGCGTTACCTTGCCCTGCTCAAGAACCTTGAGGACGGAACAGTATTCAAGAAGGCCGAGGCCGTTACATGGCAGTGCCGTAACTGTGGTTTCGTATACACAGGTACTGCAGCTCCCGAAATGTGCCCTGCATGCTTGCACCCACAGGCACACTTTGAGGTAAAGAAGAACAACTATTGATAAAATAATAGTTACATATTTAGCACACATGGCGGCCACTGTGGCCGCCATGTGTCGTTTATTCTTTTTGTAATAATTCTCTCCTCTTGTCCCATCCGTGACGTATCGACCGCCGCGTAAGGGCGAACCGATGAGTTCGTCCTGGAATGTTTGATATTGTATTTCTTTGGGCAGACACACCGGTCTGCCCCTACGTTCAGCGGCAATAAAAAACTCTATTGGGCAACGTGCGTTGCCCAATAGAGTTGATAGTAATGTAACGTGAGTTCGATATAAGAATTTATACTAAAATTTAGCGTATTTTGTCATCTCGAACGTACGTGAGAGATCTCTTATTTTACGATATTTTTGAGATCCCTCGTCGCTACGCTCTGTCGGGATGACAGGTTCGCGATTTGATTTAGCTTATATCGAACTCACGTTAATGTAAGGAGTTTTGTTACTCCTCTTCGTCTATGATACCATTATAAGCAAGCTCTCCCTCTACTATGAAGTAAAGCTCCTCGGGGTCGAACTCGCCAATCTCGCACTTCTTTGCCTCTTTGGCAATGAAATTGGCAATCTCGTTTATGTCTATGTCGACATACTCGTTGTTGCTGTCGAGGATTCCGCTCTTCTCGTAGTAGTCATAGATGGTGTCGAGGAAAAAGTAGAACTCGTCGTCGCTGTACTTCTCCTTGAGGTCCTGTGGCAGTCTCTCGCGTATGAATGCTATGGTCTTCTCGTCATCGAGGTCGTCCATTGCAAATTCGTCGTTGTTCATGGTACTCTGTTTTAAGGATTAGAGAAGTGCCTCGAACTTAGCCTGCACGTCGCCCTTTGACTTTGAGCCCACGAAACGGTCAACAACCTTGCCGTCCTTGATGAAGAGCACTGTAGGAACGTTGCGGATGCCATACTCCATTGTGAGGTCATCGGCCTCCTCAATGTCGCATTTGCCTACTGCAATGCGGCCTGCATACTCCTCTGAAAGCTCGTCGATGATTGGTGCCAACTGCTTGCAGGGACCACACCATGCTGCGCTGAAGTCAAGTACTATTGGCAATTCGGTTGCCATGAATTCTTTCGCGTTGTCGTTTGTTACGTTTGTTGCCATAATGTTTAGTTTTTATGGGTTAATTGATATTCTGTTTTGTAATCATAGATACTTCGCTTTGCTCAGTATGACAATGTGACGGATGAAAATAGATTGGTGTCATCCTGAACGGATGTGAAGGATCTTAAAATTCGCTGTTTTATCTCTATTGTATGTTAATTCAATTTATATTCTATGTTTTCTATCTCTTTCAGGTAGTCGAGCAGCTCGGGCAGTACCTCAATGTCGCGGTTCTTCGATGCCAGTTCAAGTGTGAACTCCTGCTGGTAGTCCTTTATCTTGAATATGAGCTTGCTGTTGCCCGGGTGTTTCTCGGTGTAGTCGACAATGGTGCTGTATACCTCGTCGGTGAGAGACATCACGTCAAAGGTTATCGTTATGCTCTTTACCATTCCGTCCTTGATTTCGGGCATCAGTTCAATGCTGTCCACCACAAAATCGAACTTCGTCTGGTCGTACTTGCGTGGCTGGCAACTGCCCTTTATGTAGAGAAAGTTACCGGGGATGAAGTAGTTCTGTTTCTTCATCCATTCGTCGCCAAAGAAGAACATCTCGGCCGAGCCGCTGAAGTCCTCAATCTTCGCTACTCCGTAGGGGCTGCCTTTCTTGGTGAAGCCTGTGCGTGGCGGGTCGCTGACAACACCACCAAGGGTTATCTTGCGGCCACGCAGTGCCTCAAGGTTGTCCATCTCGCAAGCCTTGGTGTTGCAGAACTCGTTGAGGATGATGGCATAGTCGTCGAGCGGGTGTGCCGACAGGTAGATGCCTACAAGCTCCCTTTCTCGGTTCAGACGCTCCAGTGTGCTCCATGTGCCGCCCACGGGGATTTCGGGGTGGGGTATCTCGGCCATCTCCGTGTCGCCAAAGAGCGATGCCGTTGCATTGGCCTTGTCGTTCTGGTAGGTGTTGCCGTAGCGTATGAGTGCCTCAAGGAACTGGTCGCCCTTGCTGTTGGTGCCGGCATACTGCTCGCGCGATATGCCACCCGGCAACTCGTCGAATGCTCCGGCAAAGGCAAGGCACTCAAGGTTCTTGCGGTTGCAGGCGGTGAGGTTCACGCGCTCCACAAAGTCGAATATGCTCTTGAACGGACCGTTTGCCTCGCGCTCGTCTATGATGGTCTGCACGGCGCTCTCGCCTACACCCTTCACGGCGCACAGACCAAAGCGTATGTCGCCCTTCTTGTTTACGCTGAACTTGCGGCGTGACTCGTTCACGTCGGGGCCAAGCACGTTGATGCCCATGCTCTTGCACTCCTGCATCAGCTTGGTAATTTCGGTAATCTTGTCAAGGTTGCGGCTCATTGCGCCCGCCATGTACTGCGACGGGTAGTTGGCTTTGAGGTATGCTGTCTGGTAGGCAACCCATGAGTAGCATGTGGCATGCGACTTGTTGAAGGCATACGATGCAAACTTTTCCCAGTCGGCCCAAATCTTCTCAAGCACCTTCTCGTCGTGTCCGTTCTTCTTGCCGCCGTTGATGAACTTAGGCTTCAGCTCGTCCAGCTTCTCCTTGAGCTTCTTACCCATCGCCTTGCGCAGGGTGTCGCTCTCGCCTCGGGTGAAGTCGGCAAGCAGGCGCGACAGGAGCATCACCTGCTCCTGGTACACGGTGATTCCATAGGTGTCCTTGAGGTATTTCTCCATGCAAGGTATGTCATACTGCACAAGCGCCGGGTTGTGTTTGCGCTTGATGAAGTCGGGGATGTAGTCCATAGGACCAGGACGGTAGAGGGCATTCATGGCAATGAGGTCCTCGAAGGTGGTGGGCTGCAGCTCGCGCAGATACTTCTGCATGCCCGGCGACTCGAACTGGAACGTGCCGATGGTGTTGCCGGCGCTGTACAGCTCATAGGTTTTGGGGTCATCGATGGGTATGGTATCTATGTCAACCTCTATCTTCAGGCTCTGGCGTATGTTCTCCAATGCCTCCTTGATGACAGAGAGGGTCTTGAGGCCAAGGAAGTCCATCTTTATGAGGCCCGTCTCCTCAATGACGCTTCCTTCGTACTGTGTCACCAACATCTTCTCGCCGGTCTCCTTGTCCTCGGCAATGCTTATGGGAACGTGGTCGGTGATATCGTCGCGGCAGATGATTGTTCCGCAGGCATGCACGCCGGTGTTGCGCACGTTGCCCTCAAGCATCTTGGCATATTTGATTGTGTCGCGCAGAACGGGGTCGGGCGATGCCTCGGCCTCGCGCAGTTCGGGCACGGCCTGTATGGCATTGGGGAGGTTCATCTTCATGCCGTCGGGCAAGCGGTCGGGGATTGCCTTGCACAACTTGTTCGACACGTCGAGCGGCAGTTTCTGCACGCGCGCAACGTCCTTGATGGCAAGCTTGGTTGCCATGGTGCCGTATGTAATGATGTGCGCCACCTTCTCCTGGCCATACTTCTCGGTTACCCAGTTGAGCACGCGTCCGCGTCCGTCATCGTCAAAGTCCACGTCAATATCGGGGAGCGATATACGGTCGGGGTTCAGGAAACGCTCGAACAGAAGGTCATATTTAATTGGGTCTACACGTGTGATTCCAAGGGTATATGCCACCACGCTGCCGGCAGCCGAACCACGGCCGGGGCCTACGGACACACCCAATTCCTCGCGTGCGGCCTTTATGAAGTCCTGCACAATGAGGAAGTAACCGGGGAAACCCATGGTCTTCATGATGTGCAGCTCAAAGTCAATGCGGTCTGTGAGCTCCTGCGAGAATGGCTCGGGGTAGCACTTCTTGGCACCGTCATAGGCGAGCTTGCGAAGGTAGTCACCCTCTAATTTTATGCGGTAGAGCTTGTCATATCCGCCAAGCTTCTTTATTTTCTTTTCGGCCTCCTCCTGCGACAGGACTATATTGCCTTTCTCGTCGCGTGTGAACTCGTCGAAGAGCTGCTGGTGCGTGATTGTCTGTCGGTAGCCCTCTTCGGTACCGAACTCCTCGGGGATGGCGAAGTTGGGCATGATGGGCGCGCTGTCAATGGAGTAGTACTCCACCTTGTCGCAGATTTCCACAGTGTTCTCCATTGCCTCGGGAATGTCGCCGAACATCTCGGCCATCTCGGCCTTTGTCTTCATCCACTCCTGCTTCGAGTAGAGCATTCGGGTTGGGTCGTCGAGGTCGCGGCCGGTGCTCAGGCAAATGAGGCGGTCGTGCGCCTCGGCATTCTCCTCGTCTACAAAATGCACGTCGTTTGAGCATATGAGCTTTACGCCGCACTTCTTGCTCAGTTCAATTATATGTTTGTTAACCTCTACCTGCAACGGGTATACCTCGTGGTTGGCGCGCTCGACTGTTGCCTTGTGCAGCTGCAACTCAAGGTAGTAGTCGTCGCCAAAAAGGTTCTTGAACCACATTACCGTCTCCTCGGCCTTTGCAAGGTCACCGTTCTTTATCAGCTGTGGCACCTCGCCGCCAAGGCAGGCCGAACAGCATATGAGCCCTTCGTGGTACTTCTCAATCTCGACTTTGTCTGTACGCGGGTTGTAGTAGTAGCCCTCGCTCCAGGCCTTTGACACAATCTTTACAAGGTTGTGGTATCCCTGCAGGTTCTTGGCAAGCAGGATGAGGTGATGGCCACGCATGTCCTCCTTCAGCTCCTTGTTGAAGAGACGGCGCTCGGCAACGTACACCTCGCAACCGATGATTGGCTTGAACTTCTCCTCCTCGCTCTTCTTGGCGTTTTTCTTGCTTACATAGTTGAAGAACTCCTTTATGGCCATCATGTTACCGTGGTCGGTGATGGCAATACCCCTCATGTTATCGGCAATAGCCTTGTCGACAAGCTTCTTTACGGCAGCCTGTCCATCGAGTATGGAGTATTGTGAGTGAACGTGTAGGTGTACGAAATCCGGCATCTGTCTCTTTTTTATCGTTGATAAAGGTAATACCTTTTGTTTATATATAGTAGTTTTTTCGCTAAAAAGTTATCAACATTAACTTTTGTGTGGTGTTGTGATTATATGTGGACTATTTTGCATTTTTACATATGTTTTGATTTGTTTTTAATTTTTTTGTATGTATATTTGCACTAAAGCGCGAATATGCTGCACTGAAAAGGATTAATGATATTGTACAGGCTATGAAAAAAGATAAGAAACCGAATAGTAAAAAAAAGTTCAAGAGAATAAGGAAACTGAAGGATTATAGAATACATCAGGAGGGAACATCAATATTGCTGACTACTTTGGCGGTGTTTGCTTTGGTGCTTTTCCTGCTGTGGTATTTCCTGCCCGCGTGCATTGTGCTGAACTCAGTTCTCTCTCTCGGTCTGTTGGTAATATATCTCTTGATGGTCAACTTTTTCCGCAGTCCCAAGCGCATATTCCCCGGCGATGTGGAGAATGTGATTGTTGCTCCTGCCGACGGCAAGGTGGTGGTGATTGAAAAGGTGTTCGAACCCGACCACTTCAAGGACGAGAGACTGCAGGTCTCTATCTTCATGAGTCCAATGAACGTGCATGCCAACTGGTACCCTGTGGATGGTGTGGTTAAGCGTGCCGAGCATCAGGACGGCAAGCACTACAAGGCATGGCTGCCAAAGGCCAGCACCGACAATGAACGTTCTCTGGTGGTCATTGAAACAGAGGATGGCCGCGAAATAATGGTGCGCCAGATTGCGGGTGCAATGGCTCGCCGCATCGTTACGTATGCCAAGGCCGGCGAGGAGTGCTTTATTGACCAGCATATGGGCTTCATAAAGTTCGGTTCACGTGTCGACCTTTACTTGCCGCTCGACGTGGAGCTGAAGGTTGAACTGGAACAGAAGACCGTGGGTAACGAAACCGTCATTGCTACTTTTAAATAAGGATGTTGTTTTAGAAACTTAAACAGATTCCAAGATGTCTGTAAAGAATCATATTCCAAACGCAATAACCTGTTGCAACCTGTTCTCGGGTTGTGTGGCATGCGTTATGGCTTTTACCGGGAAATTCGAGTTGGCGATGCTGTTTATCGTTTTGGGCGCTGTGTTCGACTTCTTCGATGGAATGGTTGCAAGGCTGCTTGGCGTTTCTTCGCCGCTCGGTGTGCAGATGGACTCCCTGGCCGATGATATAACCTTTGGTCTTGCGCCGGCAACGGTAATCTTCTCGTTCATGAAGAATCTGTTGGTGTACCCTGCGTTCCTTGGTACCTTTGCAGGCGTGTTGCCATACTTCGCGTTCCTCATTGCGGTGTTCTCGGCTTGCCGTTTGGCAAAATTCAATATTGATACACGCCAGACAACATCGTTCATTGGTTTGCCAACCCCGGCAAATGCACTCTTTTGGTCGTCGCTCATTGTGGGTGGCAAGGAGTGGTTGTTGGGTATGGAGCATGCCTGGGCGCTTATCCTTGGATTGATATTCCTCTTCTCATATTTCCTTGTTTCGGAAATTCCAATGTTCTCAATGAAGTTCAAGAACCTCAGTTGGAAGAGCAACAAGAGAAGATATACCTTCCTGGTTGTTTCTGCGCCAATGCTTGCGCTGGGCTATCTTGCGCCTGTTGCAATCATTTCATGGTATCTCATCATGTCCATCGCCTTGTGCAAGAAGAGGGCTTGATGTCTCTCGCACCCTCGTGCTTTGCAAGTTTTTGAACCGGTGTGTTCCTCACTGCGTTTTATGTGTGGCGAATGCATGCTGTGTGTTGCGTCTTTGCAACTGCATATAGCCTGCGATGTGAATTAAACCGTGCCTTAACTAAATTTTGATTATTATGTTCCTTACCTTATTTATAATTATACTCTTTCTGGTTATTATAGTGCCGTCATTGCTTCTTTCACTTATTGCAAGGATTGTGGCATTTTTCAAGTTCGGCTCAAACAGACGTGTGGAGCGCGAGGAGGATGCTGCGCACGAACCGCATGATGACAGGCCTTCGCGTAAGCGGAAAGGGCAGAAAAAGATATTCGACAAGAACGAAGGTGAGTATGTCGATTTTGAGGAGATAAAATAACGCGAACGTATATCTGCAAATGTGTTGGGCAGACACGCCGTCTGTCCCTACCGTCGTATGACGAAACAAAGATACAGTGCGGATGAATAGCGCTCCGTAGGGGCGGACCGATGTGCCCGCCCGAATGTATCGCCCTGTAAACTGCGTCCTGTAAATCCCGAACGTATACAAGCTAATATATTGGGCAGACACGCCGGTCTGCCCCTACAGCCGTGAAGTGCTATAAACAATAAGCGTTACACCTGCGAACAAATTACTATTCTTATTTGTTCTTAGCATTTACCTTATATATATACGTACGCGCGTGGTACGCGCCTCTTTCTCTTCTGTTTAAAAGTGTTAAATAGTGAAATCATTTTAAAACTATCCCATTGTTTGTATTTTGAACATTTTGACTAACTTTTTGTAAAAATTGGTGTTCTGCCCCTTTTTAGAGTTTAATATTATTGATAATCAATTCTATAACTTGGAATATACTGTTTTTGTACGGCTGTAAAACCGTTGCAAAACAGTGAAAAATGAATTGCACATTATGGATAATATTGAGCAAAAAGAGTGCGAAATTGCTATTTTATTAAAAAAATAACACTTTCCCTTGAAAAAAGTGCTTAAAATATTTTAACTGTTATGCAAAAAGTTGTATTTTCGCGCCATTCATTTCCATTTGATTGGAGGTGGAACTAACAAAAAGACACAATTTCATTATTATTATTAACTTAAATTCATTATTATGAAAAGAGTGCTATTTCTATTGGCCTTTATCTGTATGGGTATAGGTATGGCAACAGCGCAGACCGCAACTATCAAGGGTAAGGTATACTCTGAGTCTGACGGTGAGCCTGTTTTCGGTGCCTCTGTATTCGTGGTTGGTACTTCTGTTGGTGCCGGTACTGATATGGAAGGTAA
>JAZOOF010000052.1:0-32373 GCA_045654885.1 Bacteroidaceae bacterium | reverse complement strand
ACCTGCAAAGTCTGGGGGAGCAGTCTATTAATGTATTAAATTTACAACTATTTTAACTCCTTTGAAATTGTTTCCGCTCGCTTTGTGTGTAAACAAGTTTACCCACACTAGCTTACTCGCAATTTTCAACGGTAGCAGTATTGAGAATTACTATTCTACGCGCCTGTTCATTGCAAAAGGTAATTCCCCGCCAAAGGCGGAAGGGCAGCGTTGGGAGGCACAGCGAGCAGCCGAGCAATGCTTGGAAAAAGGTGGCATGATGTTTGAGCGCAGCGAGTTCTTGCCACCCCAAGCATTGCGACAAGTAGCGAGCGGCGAGGTGTGCACCGACTGAAAGATGTTGCAAAGCAACTCTTGAACAAAGGAAGCACCGAATGCCGTACACGACTGCCTTGTTTTTGGTACTTTTTCAAAAAAGTACAGAAAGAAAGAGTTGAAGAAAAATACAAGTGAACAATTAAGGTTGAGGACTGCTGTAGAATTTGACGGCGAGCGAAAGCGAGTTTTTTGTCCCCCAACTTTGAACTGCAAAAGTTTTGTATATTTTAATGGAATTGCGCAGAATTGAGTAAACAAAAATACCGCTTTTTGAGAAGCGGTATTTTTGTTTACTTATGAATTCTTATTCTTTGACATTTGGCTCGTCAAGTCCAAGGCCTTTCTTCTTGTCTACGACTTTCAGTATGAAACCGATTATGAGTGCTGCGACTCCAAGGCTCGCCAACATTATGAGCGGTGCAGTGTAATCGTATGAGACGGTTGCCTGCTCCGGAGTAATGGTGTTATTTGCAAGTTTCTCTATGATTTCGGGATTGCTTTTGTCCAGAATCTTGCCAATGAGCATGGGGAATAGCCACAGGCCGATGTTCTGTATCCAGAAAATCAAAGCATATGCACTACCTATTATCTTTGAATCCACCAACTTGGGGACACTTGGCCATAGTGATGCGGGAACCAATGAGAATGAGGCTCCAAGAACAAGTATTGTGATGTATGCAACAAGGAATCCACCAATGGCATTGCCTTTGAACATAGGTAGAATGAATGCGAATGTAAGGTGGCAAAGAATCAACAGAATTGAACCTATTACCAGCATTGATGCCGCTTTTCCCTTGTAGTCAACATATTTTCCCAATTTGGGTGTAATGGCAACTGCGAGAAGTGGCAATACCGCGAACACGGCAGATGCGCTCTGACGTTCATAACCCATGTAGCAATATGCAACAAGGAATATTACGGCAACTATGCTCCATGCTATTTCACTGCTCTTCTTTTTCATGAAGTTGCTTGCGAATGATGCACCTGCAATAATCAGCATTATTACATACTGAAGTGTTGCTACTGTGTCGCCTGCCCAGAATGAGTTGGGGTCCAGTTCCTTGAATACGAGGTTGCATTGCAGCATGTTGACGGCATACTTCTGGAATGGGAGGATGGCTGAATAGTAGAGAACGCAAAGCAACGCTACAAGCCAGAAACCGCTGCTTGTGAGAATCTGGCCGAGGTCTGATATCTTGAATGGGTCGTCCTTTTCTTCGGCTTCTCCTGTCTGTTCGTCAAGTTTCTTGTCCATAAAGAAGTATACAATAAGCATCATGAAGGCTATGAGCAGAAGGATGACACCGAATGCTACTGAACGTGAAACGTTTATATCGCATCCCCATGTTGCTATTACCGGGGAGAATATCATGCATGTGCCTACTCCTAAACGTGCCAGTGCCATCTCGGAACCCATTGCCATTGCCATTTCGCGTCCTTTGAACCATTTTACTATACCGCGGCTTACTGTTATTCCGGCCATTTCAACTCCACAACCGAATATCATGAAGCCCACAGCAGACAGCTTTGCCGATGCAGGCATGCCTCTGTAGAAGGGAGATATGCCTAATTCGTCGAAGCCGGGGATGTAGTTCAAATTGTTGTTGAACCAGGTTTCGAGTGAACTGCCCATGAATGTTTCTGTAACTGCATACCAGTTGATGACTGCTCCAACAAGCATGACTGCGCCTGATAGCAACGCTGTAAAACGTACTCCCATCTTGTCCAGGATTATACCGGCAAATATCAGGAAGAATACGAATACGTTAAGGAATGTTTCGGAGCCCTGCATTGTACCAAATGCTGTGGAGTCCCATCCTCTGGTCGATTGCATCAAGTCTTTGATTGGTGAGAGTATGTCCATGAAGATGTGTGAACAGAACATGGCCAAAGCTAAAAGTATCAATGCAAGCCAGCGCATTGATGCCGAATCTCTAAGCGTAGTTTTCATTTTTTTATAGTATTTTTATAGTATTTGATTGATTGTTTGTCCGGTTGATTTTTTACTTCTTCAGCCACTTTGCCAACCAGCCGAAGAATGTGCGCTGCCACAGGATGCCGTTCTGTGGTTTAAGCACCCAGTGGTTCTCGTCGGGGAACAGGAGCAACTGTGCAGGGATGCCCTTGAGGCGTGCTGCGTTGAATGCTGCCATTGATTGTGACGAGAGGATGCGGTAGTCGCGGTCGCCGTGGATAAGGAGGATTGGGGTGTCCCACTTGTCGACGAATTTATGTGGCGAGTTTGAGTATGAGCGCTTGACGCCTTCGGTCTGCTCATAGGGTGCACCGCCCAAATCCCAGTTGGGGAACCAGCTCTCCTCGGTCTCGTAGTACTGCTGCTCCATGTTGAAGAAACCGTCATGTGCAATGAATGCCTTGAAGCGCTTCTCGTGGTGGCCGGCAAGCCACATTGCCGAGTAGCCGCCAAAGCTTGCGCCAACACAGCCAAGGCGGTCAGTGTCGACGTATGGCTCCTTGCTGATGTCGTCAATGGCTGTGAGCAGGTCGCTCATGCAGTTGCCGCCATAGTTGGTGCTGATTTCCTCGTTCCATGAGAGTCCGAAACCGGGAAGGCCGCGGCGGTTGGGGGCAATGATTATGTAGCCGTTTGCCGCCATAATCTGGAAATTCCAGCGGTAGCTCCAAAACTGGCTCACGGGTGACTGTGGACCGCCCTCGCAGAAGAGCAGGGTGGGGTACTTCTTTGTGGGGTCAAAGTGTGGGGGATAGATTACCCATGAGTGGAGGTCCTTGCCGTCCACGCTCTTGCACCAGCGTGCCTCAACCTTACCTGTCGCTATCTGGTCAAAGATGTGTTTGTTCTCGAAAGTGAGCTGCTTTACCTCGGCACCGGCTTTTGCCTTCATGGTGTAGATGTCGGCGGGTGCGCTCATTGAGACGCGTGTCATGATGAGGCTCTTGTCGCCGAGCATTGCAACGGAGTTGTAGTCGTAGTCGCCCTCGGTCATCTTTGTGAGCTTGCCCTTGAGGGTGATGTTGTATACCTGTGTTGTGCCGTGCCATGTGCCGGTGAAGTAGAGGCTCTTGCTGTCGGGTGCCCAGCAGTAGCTGTCGACATTGCTGTCAAATGCTGTCATGCCGTTTGCGTCGGGCATTCCGGTGAGGTAGGTGCGCTCGCCTGTTGCAAGGTTCATGACGCTGAGGCGAATCTGGTCGCTCTCGTAACCGTCACGTGCCATGCTTGTCCATGCAATCATCTTGCCGTCGGGCGAGAACTGTGGCGCGTTGTCATATCCGTAGCTTGAACGTGCCTCATCGAGTTTGCACAGGTTCGTTATTGTGCCGGCGGTGAGATCGTACAGGTAGATGTCGGTATCGGTGCTCAATGTATAGTCGCGGCCGCTCTTCTTGTTGCATGAGTATGCAATCTGCTTTGAGTCGTTGCTCCATGCAAGCTGCTCGGCGCCGCCGAAGGGGCGGTTGGGGCAGTCATAGAGTGTGCCTTCGAGCAAATCCTTGCCCTCGTCGATTGATGTGCCGTCGAAGTTGGCAACGAATGGGTGTGGAGCATCGGTGAGCCACTCGTCCCAGTGCTTGTACATGAGGTCATCTACCACAAAACCTTTCGCAAGCGGAAGGTCGGGGTAAATGTCGGCTGTCGTTGGCTTTGTCTTGATGCGCTTTATGAGGATTACCTTGCTCTCATCGGGCGAGAAGAGGAATCCTTCGATGTCGCTCGCGTCGTTTGTGAGCTGCTTGCGCTCTGTGCCGTCGGGGTTCATCTCCCACACCTGGCTGCTGCCGCTTGCATTTGAAAGGTAGGCAATCTTTGTTCCGCCCTTAATCCATGCGGCGCTGCTCTCATTGGCTGCGGTTGTTGTCAGCTTTGTGTCGTTGCTGCCATCGGCACCCATGATGTTGAGTGTGTGGTGGCTTTTGTTCTGCTCTACGCTGTAGTAGCTTACCCCGTAGAGGATGCTCTTGGCATCGGGCGACACGCTCACCTCGCCAATGCGGCCCATTGCCCAAAGGGCTTCCGGGGTCATCACTCCGCCCTCTATCTTTATATCCGATTTTCCAATAGGTGCAGCAGTGTTGCCTCCGTCATTTGCGGCTGTTGCAGCGCCTGTAATTGCTATTGCTGCCATAATTGCTATGCTCTTTTTCATCATTGTTATATGTGTGTTTATTTTGTTTTTGAAATGTATAAATATAAGTTTATGCAAAATTGATGCAAATTTACTCATAAAAATCTTCATGTGCAATAATAAAATATTAAAATACGTGCGCGGACAATATTAATATTTAAAATATTGCTGCATATATCTTTTTTAACTTATCTTTGCAAAGATTTGCTGTATGTTGCGAATGATGAATAAAAACCATAATATGAACTACATGAAAAAAATCTTTCTTTTTGTCGCATTGATGCTTGTGGCATCGTTTGCATTTGCGGCATCATTCCCGCAGGCCGACGGTGTGTACCGCCTGGTGAATGTGGCGACCGGCAAGGCCGTTACCAATGGCAACAAGGCTGAGCATAACACCTATTTGAGTGTTGCCGATGTCGATGATGCCTCACAGGGGCAGGAGTGGACATTTGTCTCTCTGTCGGCAAAAGAACCTCTCTTTGTGCTCTACAACGAGAACTACGGTCAGGCAATTGACATGGCTTTGTCATCGGGTACTCCCGGCAAACTGCTGCAGTGGGATGCTACATGTACCGACAACCAGTCGTTTGCGGTGAATGTTGTCGATGCTTCGGCCGGCATTGTGCAGTTGCTGTGCAAGAGTGACCGCGAATTGGTGCTCAAGGTGCTGGATGACGGCTCGTTGCTCATGCAAAAGAATGCAACCGGCGAATATACCCATTTCCTCTTGGAGTTTGTGAAGCAGAACAAGATCGATTATCTGCCTGTCATTGACCGTTATTTCATTATTCGCGAGCAGGGAAGCGGCTATGCGCTCAATACACGTGGTGTAAAGGATAACAATGCACGAGTGTATGTCGATGCGTATGACGAAAATAACAAAGAGACATTTGTCTGGCAGTTGCGCCGCACTGCGGCAAATGCCGAGTACTGTCAGTTCTACGCGCCTTATTACAGCAAGGCTATTGACGTTGCCCTGGGTGGTGTCAAGCATCCTTTGCTTTGGGACCCTTCATTCAGCAACGAGAACCAGCAGTTGCGCTTTGTTCCTGAAGAGAAAGGTGTATACCGTATTCAGGTAAAGACAAGCGGTTCGTGGTGGAGCTTGAAGGCCGACGGCAACAACCTCTCCATGGTTTCGGGCTATGGCAGCGGTTCGTTGTTTACGCTTGAGGAGGTTGAGGCCGGTGATGTGCCGATGGCTAACGTTTGGGAGGATGAGACATTCTTTGGCGAGAACAAGGAGAATGGCCGTGCAACATATATGCCATACGCTTCGGTTGCAAAGATGAAGGCCGACGAGCGTTACAATTTCCCATGGCTCGACCCCGAGAATGCCGAGTTCATGAGCCTCAACGGTATGTGGAGCATCAATTGGGTAGAGACGACAGCAGAGCGCCCGGGCAAGGATGCTTTCTGGGGCGATGATGTCGATGTTTCGGCCTGGAATACAATAAAGGTTCCATCGTGTCTTGAGATGGAGGGTTATGGCGACCCAATGTATGTAAACGTCAACTATCCGTTCAAGAACAATCCTCCGATGATTGAGATGAAGGATGGTCTCTTGAACTCTGTCGCATCATACCGCAGGGATTTCGAGGTGCCTGCCGCTTGGGGCGACAAGCGTGTGTTCCTGCACTTTGACGGTATCTATGGTGCTGCGTTCATATGGATGAACGGCAACTATGTAGGTTATACACAGAGCGGCAACAATGATGCTGAATTTGATGTTACAGATTACCTTCGCGAGGGCAAGAACAATGTAAGCGTTCAGGTTGTCCGTTGGAGCGATGCCTCTTATCTCGAAGGTCAGGATATGTGGCACATGAGCGGTATACACCGCGATGTGTTCCTTTTTGCTACGCCAAAAACTTTTGTGAGCGACCATTATATCACAAGCAACCTTTCGGCTGCCGATGGCTACAAGTCCGGCTCAATGAATGTCGCAGTAGAGATGGATAACCGTGATGCTGTTGCAGCCGAGAAGAAGGTGGAGGTTTCATTGCTTGCTCCCGACGGCGCTTTGGTTGCAAAGAAGGATGTTGTGTTTGAATTTGCAGCCGGCGAAACAGCTAAGAGTGCCAATGTGTTCTTTGAGAATCTTACCGGTCTGCAGTTGTGGAGTGCCGAGATTCCAAACCTTTATACAGTTGAGGTGGTGCAGAAGGATGCAGCCGGCAACGAGGAGCATGTATTCTCTACAAAATATGGTTTCCGTCACATTGAGATAAAGAACGGTCTTGTGTATGTGAATGGCGAAAAGGTACTCTTCAAGGGCGCAAATTTGCAGGATACACACCCTGTGACAGGCCGCTCGGTAGATGTGGCTACTATGCTCACTGATGTGAAGATGATGAAGCAGGCCAACATGAATACAGTTCGTACCAGCCACTATCCACGTCAGGCAAAGATGAATGCAATGTTCGACTACTATGGTCTCTACTGCATGGACGAGGCCGACCTGGAGTGCCACAAGAGCTGGGAGGACGGTGGTGAAAAGGGCGGTATCACAAATGAGGATAGCTGGAGAGCGCAGTATATTGACCGCACCGTGCGCATGGTGTACCGTGACCGAAACTTCCCTTCAATAATCTTCTGGTCGCTCGGTAACGAGAGCGGCGGCGGCAAGAACTTCCAGTATACGTATGCCGCAGTGCGTGCTCTCGATCCACGTCCTATCCACTACGAGGGCGCAAGCCGCGCAGGAACAGTGCACTCTGATATCTATTCCGAGATGTACCCCCTCCTCGGCGATGTAGACCAACATGCCAACGGAAAAACAGATAACGGCTATCCATATTATACCAACTCTAACGGACAGCCATACTTTATGTGTGAATATGCCCATGCCATGGGTAACGCTGTGGGTAACCTGCAGGAGTACTGGGATGCCATTGAAAGCAGCAAATATGGTATAGGCGGTTGCATTTGGGACTGGGTAGACCAGTCTATCTATGATGCCAAGGATATAAAGAACGGAAACTTTGAGGTAGATGGTGTGAACAAGTACCGTACAGGTTCTGACTATCCCGGTCCTCACCAGGGTAACTTCGTGAATAACGGTCTTGTTACAGCCGACCGTGCATGGAGCCCCGAACTGACAAACGTGAAGTATGTATATAAGTATGTCAAGTTTCTCTCTTTTGATGCCGTTACAAAACAGTTGACAGTAAAGAATAATTACGATTTCATTTCGCTCGACTGCTTCTATCTGCGTTATGCAGTGCTTGCCGATGGCGTAGAGGTTGAGAATGGCATTGTTGATATGCCTGCTTTGGCTCCGAATGCCGAGGGTGTTTTGGCGATTCCTTATAAAACAACAGCAGCAGAGGATGGTGTCGAGTTGCTGTTGAATGTTGAACTCTGTTACAAGGATGCCCAAACTTGGGCTGATGCAGATTATGCTATAGCAGCAGAGCAGTATACGCTTGCCGAGCGCGATGCTGCATCTTTGGCCGTAAATGGCAATGAGGAGGTCTCTCTTGTAAAGACAACCAATGGCTACAGGGTTTCAAGTTCTGTAATGGAGATGACATTCGCTGCTAACGGTACAATGAACTCATGGACTGTAAATGGCAAGACTATAGCTGTTGCAGGTCCCGAATATGACAACTATCGTTGGGTGGAGAATGACAAGCCTACAGAGTCGCTTGGCGAATATAATGAGAAGAACGGTATCCAGTCAAAGTCGGCGACATTCACTTTGAGCGAGGACAAGAAGTCTGTAAATGTTGTCATAAATGCAAGCGGATGGTTCTGTAAATACAAGTTCGTCTATACAATTACAGCCGATGGTGCTCTGCTTGTCGATGCAGTCTATACAGTGGTTCCAAAGGATGCGCGCCGCATTGGTCTGTCGTTGACATTCCCTGCCGGGTTTGAGCAGGTAGAGTATTACGCATATGGTCCGTTCGAGAACTATGTTGACCGTCGTGGCGGCTCAACACTCGGACGCTATTACACTACCGTGAGCGATATGTTCGAGCCCTATCCAAAGCCACAGAGTATGGGTAACCGTGAGGGGTTACGCGACCTGCTGCTCTTCAACCCCGACGAGGAGTATGGTGTGAAGGTGCAGGCCCGTGGCAATGTCGCTTTCTCGCTGTTGCACTACAGTGATGTCGATTTGAAGAGAGCAGGCCATGCTTGGGAACTCAATAAGGGTGATGTCTATGCCCACTTCGATTGTGCCCAGAAGGGTATCGGTAACGGTAGTTGCGGCAATGTGGTGACTTTGGACAAGTACCTCATTCCACAAGGCAAGGAGTATAGTTGTTCGCTGCTGTTTACTCCTGTAAGTGATATTGAAAGCTGTATAGAGAACGTGACAGAGAATGTGGTACGTTTCAGTGTTGCCGACGGTGTTCTCATGTGCCATGGAAACTTCGATGCATCGGCTGTGCTTTCAGTTTACAACATGGGTGGCGTGAAGGTGGCATCGGCTGCAGTTGCCGGCGATTGCGGAACAGTTTCTATGGATGTCAATCATCTTCCACACGGTTCGTATATAGTGGTTCTTAAGGGCGATTCGGGGGCAAGAGTATATAAAATTGTACTCTAATGACGATGCTGAACTGTTATTTTGAAAAGATTTTATGATTTTTTGTGCAAAATTGTTTGTAATTGAATAATTTAATGTAATTTTGCAAAACGAAATGGAAAAGAGGTAACCGAAACGCTATGAAGGGAGTAGGTGGATTAATAATAATTTATACAGTTATGAAGAAATTTTTCTATGTAGCAGTATTGGCTCTTGCTTGCGCAGCATGCGGTAAGTCAGAGAAAGCTGAGAATGTTGACACAACAACTCAGAACGTAACAATCAGCGAGGATTGCCAGATGGCACAGGAGAACGCTCCTGCAACTGAGAACCTTCCTGAGGTTCTTGAGGAGGGTACAGAGGTTGTTCCTGCAGCAGCAACTGAGGTTCTTCCTGCAGCAGCTCCCGGTCCTGACGCTGGTGGCAAGGTAGCTACAGAGGTTGTTGAATAATATCAACCTTGAAGCACAGAAGTTTAGTAGCCTAAAAATCCATTGTCCGTAAGGGCAAGGATTTGGCTCTAATCTTCTTTGATTTGAAATTTAAGATTCCAATATACGCATCGGTCATTGGCCGGTGCATTTTTTTTGTTTGTGTATCGATGCAATGCTACCTGAATTTGACTCCCTCTTTTGAGCATTATTTGCACACTCAATTTCTATATTTCGAAAAAAGGTGCTATTTTCGCAAAGATTTGGCACAAGCCATGGAATGACGATGATAGACAAAACGGTTTTTAAAGATAAAAAAGCGGTATATTATACGCTTGGTTGCAAGTTGAACTTTTCGGAAACTGCGACAATAGAGCGTCAGTTGCAGGATGCTGGCATACGCACAGCAAAGCGTGGTGAAATGGCCGATATCTGTGTTGTCAACAGTTGTGCTGTTACGCAAGAGGCCGAGAAGAAATGCCGCCAGGCAATACATAAACTGGTGCGCCAGCATCCCGGTGCCTTTGTGGTGGTTACAGGCTGCTATGCGCAGCTGTCGGCCGAGAAGCTTGCGCAGGAACCCGGTGTGGGTGTAGTGCTTGGAATAGACAAGAAAGGTGATGTCCTTGATTACATCATAAAGAATGTTGAGAATGCCAACAGTGGAGAGTGGTATGCGCAACCTGCAAAGGATGTGCGCAACTTTGTCCACTCCTGCTCGCGTGGCGACCGTACCCGCTATTTCCTCAAAGTGCAGGATGGTTGTGACTATTTCTGTACCTACTGCACCATTCCGTTCGCGCGTGGACGCAGCCGTAATCCAAAGATTGAGGAACTTGTGGAACAGGCGCGGATGGCTGCCGCCGAGGGTGGTGCCGAGGTGGTGATTACAGGTGTCAATATTGGTGATTTCGGCAAGTCGACAGGCGAGTCGTTCTTTTCGCTTGTAAAAGCGCTCGATGGCGTTGATGGCGTGTCGCGCTATAGAATTTCATCCATTGAACCAAACTTGCTCACCGATGAGATAATCGATTACGTTGCGCTGTCGCGTGCATTTATGCCGCATTTCCACATTCCGTTGCAGGCGGGTAGTGACGAAGTGCTCAAACTCATGCACCGCCGTTACGACACAGCTTTGTTTGCCTCCAAAATAGCAAAGGTAAAAGAGGTTATGCCCGATGCATTCATTGGTGTGGATGTTATTGTGGGAACACGTGGCGAGAGTGAGGAACTCTTTCAGCAGGCATACGAATTCATCAAAGGACTGGATATCTCTCAGTTACATGTATTCAGCTATTCGGAGCGTCCGGGTACGCAGGCTCTGAAACTTGGCGGCGCAGTGTCGCCTGCCGAGAAGCATCGCCGCAGTCAGTTGCTCATTGCATTGAGTGAAGAAAAACGACTTGCGTTCTATGAGAAATATTGCGGCAAGGAGGCTGTCGTGCTCTTTGAGAAACCTCGTTCAGGTATGCCTATGGGCGGTTTTACTGCAAACTACATACGCGTGGAGACTGCTGCCGATTCTGCATTGGTCAACCGTCTTGTGCGTGTGCGTCTTGGAGGTTTTAATGAAGACAAGTCGGCTTTGACGGTCAATGAGATAATAGAGGTTCTTGACAAGTAAAAAATGAAAGTAGCTGTAGTCATATTGAATTACAACGGCGCATCGATGCTTGCCAAATTCCTACATTCGGTGGTGGAGTTTTCGCCTGGTGCTGATATTGTTGTTGCCGACAATGCGTCGACCGATGATTCTGTGGCTGTATTGAGAGAAAGTTTTCCTGCGGTGCGTCTTATACAACTCGACCGTAATTATGGCTTTGCCGATGGCTACAACAAGGCGCTTGAGCAGGTGGATGCGGAATATTTCCTGCTGCTCAACTCCGATGTAGAGGTGACAGACGAGTGGCTTGAACCGTTGCTCTCGTTTATGGAGAGGAATCCTGACGCTGTGGCTTGCCAACCCAAGATTCTTGCCTATAAACAAAAGACTCATTTTGAATATGCCGGTGCGGCAGGTGGTTTTATTGACCGCTATGGTTACCCTTATTGCCGAGGGCGTCTGTTCGATACCGTTGAGGAGGATAGCGGGCAATACGATGATGTGCACCGTGTCTTTTGGGCTACGGGTGCCGCAATGATGGTGCGCAGTGCCGCGTTCCGCAAGGCAGGTGGTTTTGATGGCCGTTTTTTTGCACACATGGAGGAGATTGACCTCTGCTGGCGCATGCTTGCAAGGGGTGGCGAGATTTACGTGGTGCCACAGAGCCGGGTGTATCATGTAGGTGGCGCAACGCTAAACAAGAGCAATCCGCGCAAGACATTCCTCAATTTCCGTAATAATCTCTTGATGCTCTATAAGAACTTGCCGGCCAATGAGTTGCGCGGTGTTATGCGCATGCGAGCTCTGCTTGACTATGTGGCGGCGCTCAAATTCCTGCTTACCGGTGCTTGGGGCGATTTCAAGGCGGTGTTGCGCGCTCGCCGTGAATACAGGCGCATGCGTTCAGGGTACAAAAGTGTACGTGAGCAGAATCTTGCCGTAGCGGTTACTGCCGAAATAAAGGAGCGTGCCCGTTTTTCATTGCTGTGGCAATACTATCTTAAAGGTAAAAAACATTTTTCACAACTTGGTTAATATATGGAGGCTGCATTATATCTCTTGCCCGTTACATTGGGCGATACTCCGCTCGGTAATGTGTTACCGCAGTACAACAGCGAAATCATAGCCGGCATACGCCATTTTATTGTAGAGGACGTGCGCTCGGCGCGCCGTTTTCTGCGCAAGGTAGACCCTATTTTTGACATAGACGGCTCGCAGTTCTTTGAACTAAACAAGCATACCTCGCCGCAGGACGTGGCAGGCTTTCTGCGTCCGTTGCACGACGGCAAACCAATGGGTGTGATATCCGAGGCCGGTTGCCCTGCTGTTGCCGACCCCGGTGCCGATGTTGTTGCCATTGCACAGCGCAAGGGCTTGAAGGTTGTTCCGCTTGTAGGTCCGTCGAGTATAATTCTTTCTGTCATGGCATCGGGCTTTAATGGACAGAGTTTTGCCTTCAACGGTTATCTGCCCGTGAAGCCAGACGAGCGCATAAAGGCTCTGCGTAAAT
The DNA here is from genome assembly GCA_045654885.1 of Bacteroidaceae bacterium. Classification (GTDB taxonomy): domain Bacteria; phylum Bacteroidota; class Bacteroidia; order Bacteroidales; family Bacteroidaceae; genus HGM04593. Next base: position 19,859 of record JAZOOF010000052.1, on the reverse strand, counting down.
TGGAACAGCGTATATATAATGAAGACCAAACACAGCTCTTCATTGAGACTCCTTACCGCAACGGTAAGATGATTGAGGATATTCTTGCGACTTGCCGCCCACAGACCAAACTGTGTATTGCAGCAAACCTCACTTGCGAGGGTGAGTATGCCAAGACACGCACTGTCAAGGAGTGGAAGGGTAAAGTGCCCGATTTGTCGAAGATACCGTGTATATTCCTGCTGTATAAATAGTAAAAAAGCCACCAAACGGTGGCTTTAACTTTTACCTTTAACCACACTTCGTGTGCTTGAAACTGCTTTTGCTCGGCAAAGTAAAAGTAAACTATTCCTTTGCTGTTAACTCTGTTGATTTTTCGTCCGCTCACTACAAAAGTTAAAACAAGTTTTACTTTCGTTCGCTTAACTGAAAAATTCGCTTATCCGCAGTTTTAACCGCACTTCGTGCGCTTGAAACTGCTTCCGCTCGGCAAAATAAAAGTAAACTATTCCTTTACTCTCGCTTACTCGCAGCTTTCCGCTTCAGTATCTCCTGTAGCTTGAACATCTCGTCTCGGTATTGTGCGGCTTCGATGAACTCCATCTTTTCGGCGGCCTTCTCCATGAGACGGCGGGTGCGCTCGATGCTCTTTTTCAGCTGTTCGGCACTCATGTACTCCACAATGGGGTCGCATGCAATTGCCATGGCTGTTTCGTCAGTGTCGTAAGGCCTGATTGTCTTTCCGCCCTCGTTACCCTTTTTGTCAAACACCAGCGCGTTTGAAATCTCTTTCTTGATTTGTGTTGGGGTGATGCCGTGCTCTTCGTTGTAACGCATCTGTTTCTCTCTGCGGCGCTTTGTCTCGTCAATAGTGCGCTGCATGCTGCCGGTTATTCTGTCGGCATAGAATATTACCAGTCCGTTGACGTTGCGGGCTGCGCGGCCGGCGGTCTGTGTCAGCGAGCGGTGGTCGCGCAGGAATCCCTCGTTGTCGGCATTGAGCACTGCAACGAGCGAAACCTCTGGCAAATCGAGGCCTTCGCGCAACAGGTTCACTCCAATGAGCACATCATATAGACCCTCGCGCAGGTCGGTCATTATCTGTATGCGGTCCAGGGTGTCTACATCGCTGTGTATAAAGTTGCAGCGTACCCCGTGCTTTTGCAGATATTCGCAAAGCTCCTCGGCCATTTTTTTTGTAAAAGTGGTGGCAAGCACGCGCTCGTCACGTTTCACGCGTATGTCTATCTCGTGCATCAGGTCGTCGACCTGGTTTTCGAGCGGGCGTACCTCAATGACGGGGTCGAGAAGTCCGGTGGGACGTATGAGCTGTTCAACGATTATGCCCTCGCTCCTGTCGAGCTCATAATCGGCCGGTGTGGCGCTTACATATATTGTCTGTGGAGTGAGCTTCTCAAACTCCTCGAACTTGAGCGGGCGGTTGTCGAATGCGGCTGGCAGGCGGAAACCGAACTCCACAAGGTTGTTCTTGCGGGCGCGGTCGCCGCCATACATCGCGTGTATCTGTGGCACGCTCACGTGGCTCTCGTCGATGATAAGCAGGAAGTCGTCGGGGAAAAAGTCGAGCAGGCAATAGGGGCGTGTGCCGGCCTCGCGGCCGTCGAAGTAGCGCGAGTAGTTCTCTATTCCCGAGCAGTGTCCCAGCTCGCGTAACATCTCAATGTCGTATGTCACGCGCTCGTGCAGTCGCTTGGCTTCGAGCGGCTTGCCTATTTCGCGGAAATACTCCTCGCGGTCGGCAAGGTCTTTCTCAATCTCTACGATTGCACGCTCGGTGCTCTCTTTGGTTGTCATGAACAGGTTGGCCGGGTATATCCTGTAGTCGTCAAAGGTGGCTATGCGTACTCCTGTTACGCTGTCAATCTCCTCAATGCTGTCAATGTCATCGTCCCAGAATGTTATGCGCAGCACGTGGTCGCTGTAGGCCAGGCTCACCTCCACAGTGTCGCCCTTCACGCGGAAGTTTCCGCGCGCCAGGTCGGCATCGTTGCGTGTGTAGAGGCTGCTCACCAGCTTGCGCAGAAAGACGTTACGGTCAATCTTTTGTCCCACGCGTATCTCGATTACGTTGTTGTAGAAGTCGCTCGGGTTACCCATGCCATATATGCACGAAACGGATGAGATAACAACTACATCCTTGCGTCCCGATAGGAGTGCCGACGTGGCTGCAAGCCTCAGCTTGTCAATTTCGTCGTTAATGGCAAGGTCTTTCTCAATGTACGTGTCGCTTGATGGGATATATGCCTCGGGCTGATAGTAGTCGTAGTACGATACGTAGTACTCCACTGCATTGTTGGGGAAGAATCCCTTGAACTCGTTGTAGAGTTGTGCGGCCAATGTCTTGTTGTGGCTAAGTATTAGGGTAGGGCGGTTGATTTCCTTTATGACGTTAGCCATTGTAAATGTCTTTCCCGAGCCGGTGACGCCAAGCAGCGTCTGTGCCGGGATTCCGCTCTTCACTCCCTCTACAAGCTGTGCAATAGCCTCTGGTTGGTCGCCCATGGGGACGTAATCCGATGATAGTTGAAATTTCATATATGTTGCGAAAAAAATGGGTACTAATATACGATTTTTTTTTTAGACGTGCAAGCTTGTTGTATGTGTACTACTCCATGCTATACTTACTTTCAAATAACAAAGTTGCAATTTGCATAATCCTTTCATTTTGTATATCTTTGGAAATTAATTGCAAATGATGTTAAATTAACCATAATATGAAAAAACTGCTTTATGCTTTTGTGTTGTCGTTGCCACTTTGTGTAGCAGCCGACAATCCACCTCTCATGGGCTGGAGTTCGTGGAATACCTATGGTTTCCAAATCAATGATTCTGTAATTCAGGCACAGGCCGATGCCATGCTTGAGCTTGGTTTCAAGGAGTGTGGTTATGACCACATAAACATCGACGACGGCTTCTTTGGCGGACGTGATGCCGAGGGCAATCTGCTCATTCACCCCGAGCGCTTCCCCAACGGTTTGCGTGGTCTTGTGGATTATATTCATGGCAAGGGCCTGAAGGCCGGTATATACAGCGATGCGGGTCGCAATACCTGTGCCTCTTATTGGGGCAAGCCAAAGGATGAGATTGGCCGTGGCGTTGGTCTTTATGGTCACGATGCTGCTGATTTCGATCTATATTTCAACCCGGACAAGCTCAACTTCGATTTTATAAAGATTGACTATTGCGGTGCCGATGCCGGCAACAACGACGAGGGTCTTGACCTTGACGTGGAGCAACGCTACAAGGAGATTGCAGCGGCAATAAAGGCAGTCGGTCGCGATGACATCACCTGGAATATCTGCCGTTGGGCATTCCCCGGTACATGGGCTTGCGAGATTGCCGATTCGTGGCGCACAACCGAGGATATCTATCTTGGTTGGGAGTCTGTAAAGAGCATCATCAACCAGAGCCTCTACCTGTCGGCTTATACAAGCTATGGCCGTTACAATGACATGGACATGCTTGAGGTTGGTCGTGGCTTTACCGAAGAGGAGGACAAGACTCACTTCGGTATGTGGTGTATAATGAGTTCGCCGCTGCTCATCGGCTGCGACATGAACGATATAAAGGGCAATGCGCTTGAGCTGATGCAGAACAAGGAACTCATTGCGCTCAACCAGAATACTCTTGGCTTGCAGGCATACGTTGTAAAGCGCGAGAATGGTGCCTATGTACTTGTAAAGGATGTTGAGGAGAAATATGGCACAAAGCGTGCGGTAGCTTTCTATAATCCTACAAATGCCTCTGTTGATATGAGCATCGCTTTCTCGCAGCTTGACCTCGCTGGAAATGTCAAGGTGCGCGACCTTTTCGAGAAAAAGGACAAAGGTGTGTACGAGGGCTCATATTCGGTGACAGTCCCTGCTCACGGAACAAGAATATACAAGCTGGAGGCCGAGGAGCGCCTTGAGCGCAAGGTTTATGAGGCCGAGACTGCATGGCTTACCGATTATCAGGAAATCAAGAACAACGAGGTCTATGGCACTGCAATCTATTCCGAGAAGAACGGATGCTCGGGCGGTGTGGCTGTGGGCTGGCTCGGTAACCGCGACAGCAACGACCTTCAGTGGCGTAATGTATACAGCAAGGAGGGTGGCGAGTACACCTTGCGCGTTTATTTTGTGACAGGCGATGACCGCACAATGAAACTTAGCGTCAATGGCGGTGAAGCGATTGTCTATACAGGCAATTCAGGAGGCTGGGGCACTGTCGGTTCGGCCGAGTTTGATGTCGTGCTCGAAAAGGGCGAGAATGTAGTGCGCCTTTTCAATGAGAGCGGATATATGGGCGACATTGACAAGATGGAACTTGTAAGCAAGAATGCACCTGTTGTAACCGAGGATTATCCTATTGTCTTTGACAAGAGTCAGGGCTACACTCACGGCAGCCGTCGCCTGAACAGCGTTTCGCTCGGCAGCCAGACATTGCAGTTGCCTACACCATTGAAGGTATATAGCAAAATTGATAACCCTACATTCCATGCAAAGGTAGGCGAGACTGTCACTCCTTCGTTTGGCTTTACAGGTACATGGATGAACGGTTTTGTATACATTGACCGCGGACAGGACGGTGCTTTCGAGGCAAAATTGAATGCCGACGGTTCAATCCCTGCGGGTAGCGATATCATGGCATTCTCATATGCCGAGCCCTCTTTGGGTTCGGGAACGGGATATAACAGCAAGGGCGAGAGAGTTTCAAATACCAACGTGCTCAACCCACCTGCATTTACTGTCCCTGCCGACATTGCTCCCGGTTTCTACCGCATGCGTTACAAGGTCGACTGGGCTTCCATTGACCCAGCCGGCCGCGCCGAGGATGGTAACGGTATCATCAAGAACGGCGGTGCAATATGTGACGTGGTGCTGAATGTGCACAACGCTAACTGCGCACTCTCAGCTGTTGCCGAAAATGGTGCACTGCTTGCTGCCGATGGTTCTGCTTTGCCCGCAACAGTGGCATTCGGTGAGGCGCTTGCGCTTACAGTTGCTCCCAACGAAGGTTATGTGCTCGATGCGGTAAAGGTGCTTCACGGCCACAACTTCGATGGCAAAGAGGTGCTGCATGGCGTAAAGCAGTACAGCGAGGTTCTTCTCCCCGGAACAGTCGTAAAGGACGGCAAGGTGACAATCCCTGCAGAATATATTGATGGCGATGTGGTGCTGACCGCCTCTTTTGTACAGGCCGGCAACGGCCAGGGTGGCGATGGCTATGCGCTCTCGTTCGACAAGGATGCCGCATCTGCCAATGTGGAAAATACCATAACCCTAAACGGTAACCCATTTGATGTTGCCGGCAAGGCATATTACGACTTTACTTCATCGCCTGTGGCAATGTACGATACAAAGGCATTGGATGTAGCGTTTGCTAAAGCGCCTGCAAAGAACACCTATCTCTATATCGACCTCAACAATGACGGACGTTTTACCGCATTGCTGGGAAGTGATGGCAAACCGGCGTTGTCGAGCGAGCTCTTGGCGATGGATGGTGAACTCTCATGTGAAATACCTGCTGTGCTCCCCGACGGTGTCTATCGTGTACGTGTGAAGGTTGACACAGATAATATCAACTCCGATGGCTCGGACAATATTGTTGCCGATGGCGGTTATGTTGCCGATTTTCTGCTCAACCTGGTGACAGGCAACAAGGCTTTGTCTTTGAATACCGTTGACGGTAGCATCGATGGTGAGAACTACACTGCATTGCCAATGGTCGTTACACTCGGCAATGGCTTCACAGCCGTGTTGCGCGGTATGCCCGGTTTTGTATGCAACGAAGTTGTTGTGCGCCATGGCCACAATTTAAATGGCGGGCAGATGGTGAACGGTAACGCACAGTGGCGCGAGGATGTGCTGCCTGTTGTTGCCGGCAAGGCTGTTGTCAGCGGCTCGCTTGTCGACGGTGACGTAGCGCTCTATGCCGAATTCGTTCCACAGGAAGGCAACGAGTGGCAGCTTGTATTCAGTGACGAGTTCAATGCCGAGGATATGTCGCAGCCTGTTGACGAGAAGTGGATGCGCTGCCAGCGTTACGGCGCGACATGGAACCGTTGGCTCAGTGACAGCAAAGAGGTAATCTACCTGCAGGGCGGCGACCTTGTTGCACGTGCAATACCCAACCCCGACATGGCGAGCGACCCTGTTCCAATGATTACAGGCGGTATAAAGAGCAACAACCGCTTTGGCTTTACATACGGTTACGTCGAGGCACGTATCAAGTCCAACCCATGGACTGGTAACTTCCCTGCATTCTGGATGATGCCCGAGGATCAGAGTGCCGGTTGGCCCGACTGTGGCGAGATTGACATCTGGGAGACTATCGACTCACAGGAGCGCTCTTGGCACACAATACATAGCAACTGGACATACGACCTTGGAAATACAAATAACCCGAAATCAAGCTTCAACGTTGCTACATCACACGACCGTTACCATACTTATGGCCTCAAATGGGATGCTACATCACTCATATGGTATGTCGACGGCAAGGAGGTCGGCCGTTATACAAAGTCAACAAACCAGTCGCAACTGAACCAGGGTCAGTGGCCGTTCGACAAGCATTTCCACCTTATTCTCAACCAGAGCGTGGGTAACAATGCGTGGGCTGCCGACGCCGACGTAAACCACACCTACGAGACACGCTTCGACTGGGTGCGCGTATATCAGACACCGGGCATGGAGAACACCAACGGCACAGTTGGCGTGGTTGATGTGCGCGAGGATGGCGATGCTGCCGTGCAGATTGTTGACGGTGGAGTGGAGGTGAGCGTTGCCGCTCCCTGTGATGTCGAGGTGTACGATGTTGCAGGCCGCAAGGTGGCTCAGGCTTTTGTAAACGGAATTCACTATTTTGCCCTGCCTTGTGGGGTGTATATGGTCGAAGGGACAAAGGTCGTTGTCAAGTGACTATTCCAAAGACTGTTTGATGCGGCTCTTCTTTAAAGATATTGTCAGCTTTTATAAGAAAATGTTTTTTAGAAATTTAAAGAGCCTCCAAACGGCACGGCATTATATGGTTTCACCCGGCTTTGTACAATGCCGGGTGAAACTGTTTTTATATCTTGTCTCTACTTTTTTCGATAATTTAAATTTTAGTAATGAATAATGAGCTTTTTATGGTTGTATTTTCTGCCAAAAAGCACTATCTTTGCAGAAATTTTTAATAAATGCGTCTAATAGGCGCATGAATGTAGGTTAGGGAAACAACCACAGGAATGAAGAGAATTGCATATATACTTCTGTCGATAGTTGTGGCCTTGACATCTTGTGACAGTTATAACAAGGTGTTCAAGACCAATGACTATGACTATAGATACGAAACCGCAAAGGCATATTACCTTGAGGGCAAGTACACCCAGGCTGCCGAACTGCTTGAGTCTATGGTTACAATGCTCAAGGGCGGCGACAAGGCCGAGGAGTCGCTCATTCTGCTTGCAAGGTGCTACTACGAGTCCAAGGACTACGAGACAGCATCGCAGTATTTCAAGCTGCACTACTCGAACTATCCCCGCGGTGAGTATGCCGAGTATGCCCGTTTCTATTCCGGAAAATCGCTCTTCATGGATACTCCCGAGCCCGAGCTCGACCAGTCGAATACCTATGCGGCAATCAACGAACTGCAGCTCTTCATGGAGTATTATCCTCACAGCAGCCACAATGCCGAGGCGCAGGATATGATAATGAAAATGCACGATGTGCTTGTGAAGAAGATGTACCTCTCGGCAAAGCTCTATTACGATTTGGGCGATTTGGCCTACATCGGCAACAACTACCAGGCTTGCATCGTAACGGCGCAGAACGCACTGAAGGACTATCCATATACAACCCTTCGCGAGGATATCTCGGTGCTTATACTCAGGGCAAAGTACCAGATGGCCCACAAGAGTATCGAGGCGAAGAAGCTTGAGCGCTACCGCAATACAATTGACGAGTACTATGCTTTCAAGACCGAGTTCCCCGACAGCAAGCATATAAAAGAGGCCGATAAATACTACAAGGAGGCCATGAAGTTTGTCAAGACAATGGAATAATAATATAATAATTGAATATAAAAATGGATTACAAGAAAACAAATGCTCCAACAAACACTGTCACACGCAACATGGCAGATTTTGTACACGAAACAGGTAACGTATATGAGTCTGTTGCAATCATCGGCAAGCGTTCAAACCAGATTGCAGCCGAGATGAAGGAGGAATTGCTCAGAAAACTCAACGAGTTCTCATCATCTACCGACAACCTTGAGGAGCAGTTCGAGAATCACGAGCAGATTGAGATTTCACGCTACTTCGAGAGACTTCCAAAGCCAACACTCATTGCAGCGCAGGAGTTCCTTGATGGCAAGGTATATTTCCGCGACCCTGCCAAGGAGGTAGAGAGCGAGGAGGCTTAATCCATAACCCCTTTTTGATATGAAATTCCGTTTCTATCAGCTGATGTACGTGGCATCGCTTGTGCTCACAGTGCTTGCATTGCTTGCCCCCGTTGCCGGTTTTGTCGAGGCCGACGGTGCAGTGGCTGCAATGACAAACTTCAAGTACACAGCAGCCGATGGCGAGGTCTCAAGGTCGGTGATAGCCCTTGGCATACTGCTGGTCTTTACAGGCATTGTAAACCTCTTTGGCTTGCTTGTATCGTTGTTCGACAACTTTGAGCTGCAGAAGAGGGTCACAATACTCACAATGCTGCTTTTCGCCGGCTATTACATACTCTTCTTTGTATATACACTGATACTCTCCGGCGGTTCATCAATGGCAATAGAGGTTCCAATGCTCTATCCATTCATGGCATTGACATTGAATCTTATAGCATTTCTTCTCCTTCGCCGTTGCGAGGCAAAGATTATTGCCAAAGCACTCGGTTTCCGTTTGAGAGACTGATAACAGGATAACCCGAATAATAGACAAATCCGCATCTCAAAGGTGCGGATTTGTTGTATATATGGTTGTTGTAAAATAAACGTTTTATTATTTGTTGAGTCGGGATGCTGCTGTAGGGGCAGACCGCTGTGTCTGCCCAAAATGAGTGACAGAACAACACTGTCTCTCTTTGGCTGAGAGGTTCGAGCGCAGCGGAGGGAGTTCTATAATACCCTGTAATATTGCTTCTTCTCGGCCTTACGGCCACGAAAATTCTTCCGTTTTCAACCCCTCCGGTCTTCGACCACCTCCCCTAAAACAGTGGAGGAGTGTGCTTCGCATGATGTAGAGTGGCTAAGTATTTGCCCCTTTTTAACCTGCGACTAACTAACTGTCCCTCTTTGACAAAGAGGGACGAGCGTAGCGGAGGGAGTTCTATAATACCCTGTAATATTGCTTCTCCTCGGCCTTACGGCCACGAAAATCCTTTCCTTTTAACCCCTCCGGTCTTCGATCACCTCCCCTAAAACAAGGGAGGAGTATGCTGCGCATGATGTGTTTGCAAACAGAAAAATCGCCACAAGTTTCAGGCTTGTGGCGATTTTTCTGTGTATAGACTTTTATAATCCTCGTCTATCAATTAATCTCCAGCTCATCGATAAAAATGAATGCAGGGTGACCCACAGCGGGGTGCCAAGCCGGCATGTCGCGGTCCGAGAGCGCCTTAATCTTTACGTAGCGTGCCTTGGTGGGTGCGAACTCTGCCTTGTGCTCGTAAATTCTGTTCTCGTCCTCGGCTGTGAGGTCGGGGTACTCCTCGTCAAAGAGGATGGTGTAGTTCTCGCCATCGTTTGATGCCGAAACAGTGAGTCCCAGGAGGTCGAACACCCAGTCGCCCTTGTCCACGCTTGTGTTGAACGATACACGCGAAATCTCCTCCTCTTTCTTCAGGTCAATAACAGCCTCAAGGTCGGTGAGGCAGAATCCCAACCAACGGCCGGTGCGGTAGTTCGGGGTGCCCTTCAAACCGTCGACAAGTGTAATGCCGCCCTTGAAGGTGTACTTCTCGTGGATGGGCTGCAGCATTGTAATTGGCTTTGCTGTCGCCTTGCTGAAGTAGAACTGCTCGGTGAGTGTTCTTGTCGCACCACGCTCTCCAATACCCTTTGCCTTCAATGTGCAGGCTTCTGTAATCTCAATTGGGGCAGTGTAGAGGGTTGATTCTGTTGTGGGCTCTGTGCCGTCGAGAGTGTAGTAGATTGGGGTGTCGTCAATCACCTTCAGTGTCGCTGTAATTACACCGCGCTCGGTGTCTGTTCCGAACTCGGGTTCAATGTCAAGGATGTGCTTTGCATAGTTGTAGCCGTAGACATCGTACAGCTTGAGAAGTGGCATAAGACGCTGCTTGAAGTTGTTGAACTCCTTCTTCTCGGGCTCGCACCACTGCACCTCGCAGAGCGCTGCCATACGTGGCAACTCCATGTACTCTACATGGCTGAATGTGGGTACATACTCGCTCCACAGGTTAGCCTGCACGCCAATGATGTGCTTCTGCTCCTCGGGAGTGAGTGACTCGTCCATCGGCTCAAAGCTGTAAACCTTCTCAACCGGAACATAACCGCCAATTGCCAAAGGCTCCTCGTCGGTATAAGTTGTCTGGTAGTAGTCGAAATACATGAAGCTTGTAGGTGACATAATGCAGTCGTGTCCCTGCTTTGCAGCCTCAATGCCGCCTTCAATACCGCGCCATGAGTGAACGGTAGCGTTTGGAGCAAGACCGCCCTCAAGAATCTCGTCCCAACCTATAATCTGTCGTCCTTTGCTGTTCAGGTACTTCTCGGCATGGTTGATTACGAAGCTCTGCAAGTACATCTCGGCACTGTGCTTCTCGTCGTCCTTCAGGCCAAGCGCCTTTATGCGTGCCTGGCATTTGGGGCACTGCTCCCACTGTGTCTTGGGGCACTCGTCGCCGCCAACGTGGATGTACTCCGACGGGAACACCTCAACTACCTCATCGAGCACATCCTCAATGAACTCCAATGTGGCATCGTTGCCCGCACAGAGCACGTTGTCCGATACACCCCACATCTTCCAAACCTCGTATGGGCCGCCTGTGCAACCATACTCGGGGTATGCGGCAAGGGCTGCCTGCATGTGGCCCGGGAGGTCAATCTCGGGTATTACGGTTATGTGACGCTCGGCAGCATAGGCGATAATCTCGCGGCAATCCTCCTGTGTGTAGAAGAATGGACCGTAGTGCTGTCCGTCATACTCGCCGCTGTTGCGACCTATTACAGTCTCGTCGCGCTCGGCTGCAACGGTGGTGAGCTTGGGGTATTTCTTCACCTCGAAGCGCCAGCCCTGGTCATCGGTCAGGTGCCAGTGGAAACGGTTCATGTTGTGCATTGCAAGCATGTCAATGAAACGCTTTATTGAGTCCTTTGTAAAGAAGTGACGCGAAACGTCAAGGTGCGCTCCGCGGTAGGCAAAGCGTGGGTAGTCGGTAATTGTCACTGCAGGCAACTCAACCTTCTCTCCGGTGGCAACTGGCAGGGATTTGCGCAGTGTCTGTATGCCGTAGAACGCTCCGGCAGCTGTGGGGGATGTAATAACGATGCCCTTCTCGGTTACAGCAAGGTTGTAGCCCTCCTTGTTTTCAACAGTGTTGCCAATAGCAAGGTTTATTGCATTCTCCTTGCTCTTCTTGCTCTTTACTATCTTCAGTTCAAGCCCGGTGCTCTCCTTAATATATTGGGCAAGCAACTGGGCATTGCGCTTCATTGTCTTGTCGCCGTTGTAGGCAATGACCGTCTTGCCGCTTAGTTCAAAGCCGGCTCCATTCTCAATTCTTATCTCCTGTGGCAGCGGCACTACATTGTAGTCGGCTGTCTGGGCGGTAGCCGCAAACAGGCTGCAACAAGCGATGAACAGTGATAAAAAAGTTCTTCTCATATATGTGCTATTTGTTTTTGATATCACAAACTTACATAATTTTATGGGATTTTAAAACAGTTTCATTGTAATTTGATTATCTTCGCGCAAAATTTAGAAAAAAACATTTACTATGAAACGTGACAGACACATTTTTCAACTTATAGAGACAGAGTATCGCCGTCAGCTCAAGGGCATTGAACTCATTGCGTCGGAGAATTTCGTGAGCAACGAGGTAATGCAGGCAATGGGCTCGGTTCTAACAAACAAATATGCCGAGGGCTATCCCGGCAAGCGCTACTATGGCGGTTGCGAGGTAGTGGATATCGTTGAGGATATTGCACGCGAGCGCCTCAAGGAACTTTATGATGCCGAGTGGGTGAACGTTCAGCCACATAGCGGTGCACAGGCCAATGCTGCAGTGTTCCTTGCAGTGCTCAATCCCGGCGACAAGTTCATGGGTCTTAACCTTGCCCATGGCGGCCACCTCTCACACGGTTCGGCGGTGAACACGTCGGGCTTGATATATACCCCGGTTGAGTACAACCTGAACCCCGAGACAGGCCGTGTCGACTATGACAAGATGGAGGAGACTGCCCTGCGCGAGAAACCAAAGATGATTATCGGTGGCGGCTCGGCCTACTCGCGCGAGTGGGACTACAAGCGCATGCGCGAAATTGCCGACAAGGTTGGCGCAATCCTAATGGTGGATATGGCACACCCTGCCGGTCTCATTGCAGCCGGTTTGCTCGATAACCCTGTGAAATATGCCCACATCGTTACCTCTACAACCCACAAGACCCTGCGCGGTCCACGCGGCGGTGTAATAATTCTTGGCAAGGACTTCCCCAATCCATGGGGCAAGACAACCCCGAAGGGCGAGGTCAAGATGATGTCGCAGCTGCTCGACTCGGCCGTGTTCCCCGGTATACAGGGCGGTCCGCTTGAGCACGTCATCGCAGCCAAGGCTGTTGCATTCGGCGAGGCTCTGCAGCCCGAATTCAAGGAGTATCAGGCGCAGGTAAAGCTCAATGCAGCCGTGCTTGCACAGGAACTCATGGACCGTGGCTTCGGTATTGTTTCGGGCGGAACAGACAACCACTCGATGCTTGTAGACCTTCGTGGCAAGTACCCCGATTTGACAGGTAAGCTCGCCGAGAAAGCACTTGTTGCAGCCGACATCACAGCCAACAAGAACATGGTGCCGTTCGACAGCCGCAGCGCATTCCAGACATCGGGCATACGTCTTGGTACACCTGCCATCACCACACGTGGCGTCAAGGAGAACATGATGCCTTTCATTGCCGAGATGATTGAGACCGTGCTCAGCGCCCCCGAGGACGAGAAGGTAATCGCAGCCGTGCGCGCAAAGGTGAATGAGACAATGGAGGAGTTCCCGTTGTTTGCGTATTGATGTAGGAGACAAAAGCGAAAACCTAATACATTCTTGGGCGTCTGTTCTTGTGAGCAGGCGCCTTTTCTGTTAAACAATCTCCTCTGTTGCTTGTTCCTTATTATACACTAATAAGAGAATGTTATGAGCAATATGAAGATTACCGTTTTTTCGGACCCTGTTTGCACCTGGTGCTGGGGTAGTGTGCCTGTGTGGCGTGCGTTGGACTATCATTATGGCAACAGCATTGAACTGGACCATGTCATGGGCGGTATGATTGAGGATATAAGGACCTACAACAACCGTAGGCTCTCGATTGGCGGCGACATAGCCCTGTCCAACCGCAAAATCCATGACCATTGGATTGAGGCATCGGCCGTGCACGGTATGCCTGTGTGCGAGCATGGGTTCCGTCTCTTTTCGCAGGAGCATCCGTCGACAATACCGCAGAACCTGGCTTTTCTTGCAGCGCGTGTATATGAGGCACGCTACAGCAATGAGGTGAAGCCCGGTGCTGCGCGCCACTATCTGCGTCGTCTGCAGGAGGCGACTGCTGTCGATGCAGCTCTCACGGGTGACATTGATACGCTTGTAGACCTTTCGGCCGTAGTGGGTTTTGTGCCCGAGAAGTTCCGTACAATATTCACCGGCGATGTGGTAAAGACGCTTTATGACGAGGGCAGGCTCTTTGCCCGCAGTTACGAGGTCACATCCTTTCCCGGCTATCTTGTGACCTACCGTGGCGAGGAGATGATGCTGCGCGGGTATTCAACCTTTGACGTGGTGCGCAACTGCATTGAGCAACTGTCGTTCGGCAACATGAAGCCCATTGATGACGGGCGCGACAGGCTCACTGCCGAGAATGTGCTGCGTTTTATAGACGGTTACGGCAGTGCCTACCCGGTGGAGATTGCCACGGCCTTTGGCCTTGCAAGGCATAACGGGCATAGCGCATTGAATGTGGAATCGTATGAGGGGTTGCCGGATATTGTTGAACAGCTTGTTGCGGCCGGCGAGGTGGCTGTTGCGCCGCGTGGCAACGGTTTCATCTGTTATACCCTCAACGGTCACCATCCAAAACCGCATGTTCATGGGCACTCATATGCTGTGTCGGGAGAGTGAAAAAACGTAACACGACTTTTTTATATGTGGAAGAGGAAAAAGTTGCCTCTTCCACATTTTTTTATAACTTTGCCGAAAATGATATTACTATGAAAAAGTTACTATATGCAGTGGCGGTTCTTTTGCTTGTAGCCTGCGGTTCGCCAAAGGATGTGACGGTGCGCATGCACACCACAGCCGGTGTTATTGACTTGTGCCTTTATGACGAGACGCCCAAGCACCGCGACAATTTTATAAGGCTGGTAAAGGAGCACCGGTATGACTCGCTGCTTTTCCACCGTGTGATAAAGGATTTCATGATACAGGGCGGTGACCCCACATCAAAGAATGCAGCCCCGGGTGCATTGCTTGGCGAGGGCGACCTTGGTTACACCGTTGAGCCCGAGTTTATGCCCAATGTGCATTTCCACCGTCGCGGAGTGCTTGCCGCTGCGCGCGAGGGCGATGACGTGAACCCCACGAAGGCTTCATCGGCAAGCCAGTTCTACATTGTTTGGGGCAAGGTGTATACAAAAGAGCAACTGGAGAGCTACAAGGAGTTCTACAAGCAACGCACAGGCAGGGAGCTTGTGATAACCCCCGAGCAGGAGGAGGTTTATACTACAGTTGGCGGTACCCCGCACCTCGATGGCGAGTACACCGTGTTCGGCGAGGTAATCGGCGGACTGGAGGTTGTTGAGAAGATTCAGTCTGTTCCATGCGACGGCAACGACCGCCCGTTGGAGGATGTAAGGATTTTGAAAACTGAAATAATAAAGTGATATTATGCTGAATATCGGTGACAAAGCCCCTGATTTTTTGGGTATTGACGAGCAGGGCAAAGAACAGAGAGTGAGTGATTATGCCGGCCGCAGGCTTGTGGTCTACTTCTATCCCAAGGACAGCACACCCGGCTGCACGGCCGAGGCCTGCTCCCTGCGCGACGGTATGGACGACCTTGTGGCAGCCGGTTATGCCGTGGTAGGCATAAGCGCCGACAGCGCTGCATCGCACCAACGTTTCAAGGAGAAGCAGCAACTGAACTTTCCCCTTGTGGCCGACGTCGACAAGAACACTATAATGGCTTTTGGCGTGTATGGCGAGAAGAAGATGGCCGGCAGGGTGTACATGGGCATCATACGCACCACTTTTGTCATTGACGCGGTTGGCATTGTTGAGCGCGTGATAACAAAGGTTGATACCAAAAACGCTGCAAAACAGATTTTAAACACATTATAAACTACTAATTTAAAACAAGTAAGTTATGTTTCCTTTTCAGTTTCTAAATGAGGTTGTTGCCGATACTGTAGCAACAGCCGGTGCTACCGACTTTATGTCAACACTTTCGGGTATGAGCCCCAATGAAATCAAGCAGGCTGTCACAGCTTTTGTACTCTCATTCTCAATCAAGCTCATCAAGGTACTGCTCATTTGGTTCGTGGGTCGTTGGGTGCTCAAACGAGTAGTCAATCTGCTAAAGCTCATTATGGCCAAGCACGTTGACAATGAATCTGTAAGAGGCTTTATTGTAAGCATTATAGATGTTGTTGTGATGATTATGTTGATACTTATGATTATAGGTGTCCTTGGTATCGACACGTCGTCGTTCATCGCCATCTTTGCATCGGCCGGTGTTGCCATTGGTATGGCATTGAGCGGCACGCTGCAGAACTTTGCCGGCGGTGTCATGATTCTGCTTTTCCGCCCCTTCAAGGTGGGTGACTACATTGAGGCACAGGGAGTGGCCGGTACTGTGAAACAGATACAGATTTTCAATACCGTTGTCGCAACCCCGGACAACAAGATTATCCTTTTGCCCAACGGCGCAGTTTCAACAGGTATCATAAACAACTATTCGCGCGAGCCCAAGCGCCGTCTCGACATGACCTTCTCAATCAGCTACGGCAACGATTTCGAGAAGGCAAAGGCAGTGTTGCAGCGACTAATTGCCGAGGATGCACGTGTACTTAATGACCCTGCGGCTCCATTCATTGAGCTGGGCGAACTTGCAGCAAGCTCAATTGACATAACAGTGCGCATGTGGTGCAACCAGGCCGATTATTGGGGAATAAAGTTCGACCTCAACAAAAAGGTATACGAGACATTCCCAAAAGAGGGACTGGAGTTCCCGTTCCAGACATTCACGGTAAACGTGACAAAGGAGTGATGCAGCAACCGCTGTCTGTAAACTTGAAGCGCCTCTTTCATGGGGCGCTTTTCTTTTTTCAGCGCCTTGAATTGTTAAATATTGCACTGCGGATGAAAATTATAAATATATAAAAGATGTTAAAACGCATATTTTTTGTAATTTTGCACGCCGTTTGTGAAAGTGGGCACTCCATTGCCGCTCGACAAGGTACTTTTTGCTGTGAAAAACAAACAGACACATCATAATGAAAGCAAAAAACATCATTGATTTTCATCCCAAGTTCATCGATGCGATGAAAAGTTACTCACGTGAGAAGTTCTCGGCCGATGTTATGGCCGGTATTATCGTAGGTATCGTTGCCATTCCCCTTGCTATTGCCTTTGGTATTGCCAGCGGTGTGGGTCCTGCCGAGGGATTGATGACCGCAGTCATTGCCGGTGTACTCATTTCGTTGCTTGGCGGTTCAAAGGTGCAGATTGGCGGCCCCACAGGTGCGTTCATCGTAATCATTTATGGCATTATACAGCAGTACGGCATTGCCGGTCTTGCCCTGGCTACCGTAATGGCGGGTATAATACTTGTGATAATGGGCTTGTGCCGTCTTGGAACAGTAATCAAGTTCATGCCCTATCCAATCATCATAGGTTTCACAGGCGGTATTGCAATCACCATCTTCTCGACACAGATTAACGACCTCTTTGGTCTTGGCATCGAGAATGTGCCCGCGAACTTTGTAGACAAGTGGGTGTGCTATGCCCAGAACATTACAAAGATTGACTATTGGAGTGCCGGTATGGGTATCCTCAGCGTGGTGCTCATTGCCCTCACCCCAAAGTTCTCGAAGAAAATCCCCGGCTCGCTCCTTGCCATTGTGGTGATGACACTCATTGCATGGGTGTTGCGCGAGTATGCCGGTGTTACAAGCATAAAGACAATCGGTGACCTCTATGAGCTCCCCGAGGGTCTCCCACCTTTCACCGTTCCTTCGCTCCCCGAGGGCAAGACACTCTTCGGCGCAATGCAGGAGCTCGCTCCCGTGGCATTTACAATTGCAATGCTGGGTGCAATAGAGTCACTGCTCTCGGCCATGGTTGCCGATGGTGTGATTGGTGACCGCCACAACTCGAATACCGAGCTCATTGGTCAGGGTGTGGCAAACATCGTGGCACCTTTCTTCGGCGGTATCCCTGCCACTGGTGCAATTGCCCGCACAATGGCAAACATAAACAACGGCGGCCGCACTCCCGTTGCCGGTATTGTCCACACACTTGTGCTGTTGCTTGTGTTGCTCTTCCTTGGTAGCCTTGTAAAGCTCATCCCAATGTGCTGCCTTGCCGGCGTGCTTGTGATGGTGTCGTACAACATGAGTGGCTGGAGAACAATTGTGTCAATGTGCAAGAGCTCGATGTCGGGTACAAGCGTGCTTTTCGTGACACTGTTGCTCACTGTCTTCTTCGACCTTACATTGGCAATTGAGGTAGGTCTTGTAATGGCAATCGTGCTGTTCATGAGACGTGCTATGGGCAGTGCGCATATCTCTGTCATGCGCAACGAGATGGGCGTTCACAACGATGGCGAGAACGACGAAGTGCTCACCATCCCTGCCGGTGCCGAGGTGTTCGAGATTGAAGGACCGTTCTTCTTCGGTATCGCAAACAAGTTCGACGAGCTCACACGCAACAACGATGCCATGCCAATACGTATCATCCGCATGCGTAAGGTTACCTTCATCGATGCAACAGGCTTGCATAACCTCGAAATCTTCATCCAGGCTTCGCACAAGGAGGGCAGGACTGTTATCCTCTCGGGTGTCCACGACAATGTGGAGAAGTCACTGCGCAAGGGCGGTATCGTCAAACTTGTCGGTGCCGAGAACGTATGCAGCGACATACACCTTGCACTGCAGCGCGCTCAGGAACTGTCGGATAAACTGGAGGCTGGTAAGTAACTCCGCACGTAGTCTATGAGCAGCAGACCGCAGCCCAACCCTTCGCTTTGGGTGTACATTGCCGCATTCCTCATTGTGGTGGTGTGGGGCTGTACCTTTGTGCAGACAAAGGTGCTCATAAATGCAGGCCTGCGTCCCGATGAGATTTTTACCCTGCGTTTTGTCATAGCCTATCTGCTGATACTCCCTTTCTCGTGGCGGAGGCTTTTCCTCGACAACGTGAAGGATGAACTCACTGCGCTGTTGCTTGGCCTTACTGGCGGTTCGCTCTACTTTATTGTGGAGAACTATGCGCTTGCCTACGGTTACTGCTCCAACGTCTCGCTCATCGTTTGCCTCACGCCGTTGGTGACGGCGCTTATTGTGGGATGGCGCTATCCTGCCGAACGGCTTGGTAAGGCCGGTGTAGCGGGCTCTATGGTGGCTTTGGCGGGAATGGCTCTGGTTGTGTTCAACGGTAATTTCGTGCTCAAGCTATCGCCGCTCGGCGACGTGCTTGCACTCGCGGCCTGTCTCTGTTGGGCGCTCTATTCCCTGCTTATAAAGCACTTGGGCACACGGTACGACAATATGCTAATCACCCGCAAGGTCTTCGGCTATGGCCTGCTAACCATCGTTCCGTTGTTGCTATGGCGAGGAATAAACATAGGCATAGTCCTCGACGGCGGCACAGCCGTGTGGGGCAACATCCTTTTCCTTGGCATTGTGGCATCGATGCTCTGCTTCCTGGGCTGGAACCGGTGCCTTGCCCGCTTGGGAACGGTGCGTGCCACAAATTTCCTCTATCTCAATCCTGTTATAGCCATTGTGTCATCGGCAATAGTCCTTGGCGAGCGCGTTACATGGATTGCCATAACCGGCGCTGCTCTAATTCTGGCCGGCCTGGTCTATGTCGACAGGAACAGGCAACGATAGTCAATGCCTGTGCGCTTGCTGTTGCATGTTCTGTTGCGGAACATTATTTGTTGGAGATTTGTTGACTTGTGACGAAAAAAACACTATTTTCGCGTCTCTTAATATCGAAGGCTGCCCGAAGTTTATTCTGCGGTCTTGATATATTTAAATAGTAATAAAAACTGTTCTAAGAATACTATATGGAAACTTTGGATGGCAGGCTGGTCATCGGTGTCTCTTCGCGAGCGCTTTTTGACCTTGAAGCCGAGAATGAAATATTTGAAAAATATGGTGTGGCACGTTACCGCCAATATCAGGAGGAACACGAGGATGAGCCACTGGAAAAGGGAACAGCATTTTATCTTGTAAAGAGTCTGCTTGAACTGAACAAGCAGGCGAACCGTCCTATTGTTGAGGTTGTAGTTATGTCACGTAACAGTCCCGAAACCGGAATGAGAATGTTGAAGTCTCTTGATATGTATGGCTTGGATATCACACGCGTGGCGTTGTCGGGGGGTGAGTCCTTGTCAAAATATTTGAAGGCTTTTTCAATTGATCTTTTTCTTTCAAAGGACGAGGGTGATGTGCA
>JAZOOF010000051.1:0-196701 GCA_045654885.1 Bacteroidaceae bacterium | reverse complement strand
CAATATTGCTCTGTGCCCCCGCACAGAGGACACAGAACAACATTGATATAAGCATTACTACGCGTTTCATTACTTGAATGCGTCGATGATACCCTTGGAATCGGCAACCTTGAGAGCAGCACCACCAATGAGACCACCGTCAACGTTTGGATTAGCGAAGAGTTCCTTTGCGTTGCTTGGCTTGCAGCTGCCACCGTAAAGGATAGAAGTATTCTCAGCAACCTCGTTGCCATACTTCTCGGCAATAGTTGAGCGGATGTAAGCGTGAATCTCCTCGGCCTGCTCGGGAGTTGCTGTCAAGCCTGTACCGATAGCCCATACCGGCTCGTAAGCAAGGATAATCTTAGAGAAGTCCTCGGCAGAAAGATCGTAGAGTGAACCTGCGAGCTGCTCGTATACAACCTGATTCTGGATACCCTGGTTACGCTCCTCAAGAACCTCACCGATGCAGAAGATTGGAGTCAAGCCGTTAGCGAGAGCCAACTGTACCTTCTCCTTGAGAATCTCAGCAGTCTCGCCATAGTATGCGCGACGCTCAGAGTGGCCAAGAATAACATACTTTGCACCTGTTGATGCTACCATAGATGCAGAAACCTCACCTGTGTAAGCACCAGACACCTTGTCGGCGCAGTTCTCGGCACCAACACCGATGATAGCCTCGTCAACGATAGGAGTTACCGAAGCAAGGTGGATGAATGGAGTACAGATTACTACATCACAGTTTGGTTTGTCGGCAGCAAGAGCCTCGTTAAGTTCCTTTGCAAGAGCAATACCCTCCTGGAGATTCATATTCATCTTCCAGTTACCTGCAACAATGTTTTTTCTCATTTCTACTAAAATTTAAAGGTTTATATTAATAAGTTGTATTACTGTCATCAACAGTCTTGTCGGCCGTCTCCTTGGGAGAGCTGTTACCGCGCTCCTTACGGGCAATCTGCACCAGAAGCACATCAATGAGCGAGAGCACCACCAGCACGCCCGAGAGCAGAATCACCCAAAAGGGCCAACATCTGACATCGGCATATTCCGGAGCCACCGCTTCCGAGAACTGCACCGTCGTATCCTCCGCTCCATGCACAACGGGAATATCGGCAGCAGCCCATTTGCCCACCACCACACCATCCTTCAACAGCACCAAGCCGGGGTTGGCATGCACCATTGCACGCAACATACCGGCATCGGCCCAATATACAGGATACTCGGCCCCTGTACGCTTTGTCCAAAGGGACAATTCGTCTTCATCGGACGAAGATACCGCACAAAAAGCCAGGCCGTTTGCAATACTGTAGTCATAGAGGTCGTTGACCTTGTCGACATGCGTAACAGCAGCATCCTCCACACTCTCTATTGGAACAATGCACACATAGCCCGTGTCGGCAAGCAGAGCATCGGCCATCTCAACATCATACTCCCAATCCACTATCGAGAAGTTGTTTATCTCGGGTTCTGTACCGGGAGCCACAAGCACCTCGGTATAACCGTCCAGCACCCACTCGCTACCCATAACAGTGTCGGCATCCACAATAAATGGTTCAGCATTGTCTGTTTCTTTGTTATAATATACCGCCTTGTACTCATACTCATCCGGAACAAACTCTACCTTTGAGCGCAGGTTGCTGCCCACAGCATAAGAGCCGGAATCAATGAGAGGAAGATGATGCAGAGCAACACTCTGCATGGCAAATATATACACCAACGAGAAGAGCACAAGCACCCAACGGGTGTTACTGCTCAAGCAACGCACGAATGCCCTGCGCCCCGCAAATGCCACAATCGCAAGCAACAGCAACAGCACATTCTTGAAGAAGGTCATTGCATTCGACATTACCACCGACTCGCCGAAACAGCCGCAATCACTCACAGCCCCAGTCACCCATACATAGAGTGTGAAGGGGGTGAACAGCAGCATTGCAAGCAGTGCCATGAGCGGAATGAAAGCGCGGTAGACGCCCATGAACAGATAGAGACCGACAAGAAATTCCGCAGCTGCCTGAACAAGGGCAAAAGCCGTCAGCCAGCCATCGGACATGCCGGTGAGAGAGAATGCCGATGCATACTCCTGCAGCTTGTACATACCCCCGACAGGGTCGACAGCTTTAAGGAAACCCGACAACATCAACACCAATGCAAGCAACCAACGGCACACATTGACGAAGACCACAAAGCTTCTCTTATTCCTGTTCCGCGACACCATTCTTTATCAATGCAAAAACGGCATAGTTAATCATATCCATGTAGTTGGCATCAATGCCCTCGGACACCTTTGTTGCCCCACCAAGCTCCTCAATCTGCTTAGTGCGCCAAATTTTTGTAAGTATGAGGTCTGTGTACGAGGTGACACGCATTCCACGCCATGCCTCGTTATAGTCATGGTTCTTCTTCTTCATCAGTTCAAGAGTCTCCTTGGCCTTGATGTCATACAGCGCCATAGCCTCATCGGGGGTGATGTCACAATCATCGGCATACCCTTTTTCGAGCTGTACAAGAGAGATGAGTCCATAGTTGACAATGCCGATAAACTCGGGCACAATACCCTCGCCCACCATATTCTCGGCACCTGTCTCAAGGTTACGTATGCGCTTTGCCTTTATGAATATCTGGTCGGTAAGCGACTCGGGGCGCATTATACGCCACGATGCACCATAGTCATACAATTTCTTGCTGAACAAATCACGGCACACAGCCAACACCTTCTCAAACTCCCTGTTCGTATTGTTTGCCATATCTGGAATCATTTATTTTGCTTTTGGATATTTGCGGAACCAACTGCTCACTTTCAGTTTGACGACACCAAAGAGAGCCTCACTGAAGATTCCACCACTCATTTTCGACGTACCGAGCACCCTGTTTACGAAGATTACCGGCACCTCCTTGATTTTGAACCCGCACATGAATGTAGTGAATTTCATCTCAATCTGGAATGCATAGCCCTTGAAGCGTATTTTGTCAAGCTCCATGGTCTCGAGCACCCTGCGCCTGTAACAGTTGAAACCGGCCGTGGTGTCACACACCGGCAAGCGGGTGATGAAACGTACATATTTCGATGCAAAGTAGGACATCAGCACACGTCCCATGGGCCAGTTCACAACATTCACGCCTGTGATGTAACGGCTGCCTATGGAGAGGTCGTACCCATCCTTGGCACACGCCTCGTAGAGCAACGGAACATCCTTGGGGTCATGAGAGAAATCCGCATCCATCTCAAAGATATACTCATACTCCCTCTCAAGCGCCCATTTGAAACCGGCAATGTAAGCCGTTCCAAGCCCAAGCTTGCCCGAGCGCTCCAAGATGTGCACCCTGCCGGGATATTGCACCATGGCACCCTTTACTATGTCCGCAGTGCCGTCGGGCGAACCATCGTCAACAACCAGCACATCAAAACCATGCTCAAGAGCCATGAGCGCATCAATCATACGCGCAATGTTCTCCTTCTCGTTATATGTGGGAATAATAATTACACTGTCATTCATAATCGTAAGTCGGTCTCGCTACAATCCACAAAGTTATATGAAATAGAGGAAAATTTCAAATCAAAGGTTAAAATAATATTTAAATTATATTTAAAACAGCGCAGCGCGTGCCATTTTTGCCGTTGTTTCATTTTTTATCACTATATTCGCAACCGATTCCTAAAGTTTAGCAAAAGTGAAAAACGACAAGAAACTGTTCATAGAGACATATGGTTGCCAGATGAACCTTGCCGACAGCGAGGTCATTGGCTCGATACTGAAAGTTGCGGGCTACAACGTCTGCGACAGCATTGACGAGGCCGACCTGATACTGCTCAACACCTGTTCGATACGCGACAATGCCGAACAGAAAATATATGGCCGCCTGGACCAGCTGAACGCTGCGCGCCGTGGCAAAAGCACAATGATTGGTGTGGTGGGATGCATGGCCGAGCGCGTGAAGGAGGAGCTCATAAAGAGCTACAAGGTGAACATTGTGGCCGGCCCCGACACCTACCTCTCGCTCCCCGAGCTCATTGCACAGGCCGAACTTGGCCACCCCGCAATGAACATTGAGCTGTCGACCACAGAGACATACCGCGACATCATCCCCATGCGTATATGCAGCGGAAAGGTTTCGGGCTACATCTCCATCATGCGAGGATGCAACAACTTCTGCCACTACTGCGTTGTGCCCTACACCCGAGGACGCGAGAGAAGCCGCGACGTGCAGAGCATCCTGAACGAGGTGGACGACCTTGTAGCAAAGGGGTTCAAGGAGATTATTCTGCTGGGGCAGAATGTAAATTCCTACCATTTCATCGCAGAAAACGGGGAGGAGACAACATTCCCTCAACTACTGCGCCGCGTTGCACAGCACACACCGCAGACACGCATCCGCTTTACCACGTCGCACCCCAAGGACATGAGTGACGAGACACTGCATGTCATTGCCGAAGAGCCCAACGTGTGCAAGAGCATCCACCTGCCCGTGCAGAGCGGAAGCAGCACAATGCTCAAGGCCATGAATCGCAAGTACACACGCGAGTGGTACCTCGACCGCATAGAGGCCATACGCCGCATAGTACCCGACTGCGGAATCTCCACCGATATAATTGCAGGTTTTTGCGGCGAGACCGAGGAGGACCACCAGCAGACACAGTCGCTGATGAGATACTGCTCATACGACGCGGCCTTCATGTTCAAATACTCGGAGCGCCCCGGCACATTCGCAAGCCGCCATATGAAGGACGATATTGAGGATAGCGAGAAGGTGCGCCGCCTTAACGAGATTATAGCACTGCAGCAGGAGTGCAGCGCCAACAACAACCGGGGGTGCATTGGCCACACATACGAAGTACTGATTGAAGGCACGTCAAAACGTTCGAAAGAGCAGTTCTACGGCCGCACGGAGCAGAACCGCACAGCGGTGTTCGACCGTAAGGGCTACAAGATTGGCGATTTCGTAAAGGTAAAAATCAACGGCTCCACAGCCGCTACACTTTTAGGCGAAATCGTAGATTAAGCAAAAAACAGCAGCGATGCCCGTCGGGCATCGCTGCTGTTTTTTACATCATTGACGGAAAGAATCATTTCTTCAGCTTCTTCTCCATGCGCTCGGCATAACTCTCACTGCTACCCTCTGCCGGCATAATGAACGCCAATATAAGATAGAAGAGAACAGGGGCACCCACACCCACAAATGCAAGCACAAGCCAAAGAAGGCGCACAAATCCTACATTCCAACCGAAATAGTCGGCGACACCGGCACACACACCGGCAATCTTGCTATTTTTTGAACGTACCAACTTTTTCATGACACATATTATTTTTCAGGAACAACAATCCACAATATGATATAAAGAATCGCTCCTGCTCCAAACAACAGGGCAATGAACCAAACCAGGCGGACAATCTTTATATCCAGTCCAAAAAAATCGGCAACTCCGGCACATACACCGGCCAACATCTTGTTCTGTGAAGAACGGTACAATTTATTCATTATAAAAATCCTTTTTTATCGTTTCAGAATGCAAAATTAGTAAAAAATACGCCATCAGAATGTTAAAAAATGTGATTTTATCCACTTTTGGAGGTAAAAATTCAAAATAGGAGAACAATTTCGCCGCAAATGGTATATTTTTGTAACATATTTAGGAGAAATGTGCTCTTGTGATACGTAAAACCCAAAGCAATGACCGTAATAACCCATGACAAATGCCCGTTATGCAAAAGCAGCGCCATAAAAAAGCGCTTTGCCTGCGTTGACGAATTTGCCACAGGAGAGCAGTTCGACATCTTTGAATGCACAGCTTGCGGGTTTGCCTTTACCCAGAATGTCCCCGATGAAAAGGAGATTGACAGGTATTACGAATCGCCCACATACATTTCCCACAGCAACACCAGCAAAGGCTTTGTGAACCGTGTGTATCACATTGTGCGCAGGATAATGTTGCAGAAGAAGGCGCGGAAGGTGGAAATGCTCACCAGCCTGAAGAACGGCAGGCTGCTCGACTATGGCGCCGGCACAGGACATTTCGCCCGCCTCATGGAGACAAGGGGATGGAGCGTAACGGCCATTGAAAAGAACGGCAAGGCACGCGAGTTGGCACTCAAGGAGTTCGGCTTTGAGATGCTGCCGGTTGAAGCCCTGTCTACTATAAAAGACAAAGAGCTTGACGTTGTCACAATGTGGCATGTGATGGAGCACATACAGGAGCCCGACAGGATGTGGGACGAACTGCACCGCATACTGGGCGACAAGGGCATTGCCATAATTGCCGTGCCCAACAGTGCATCATACGATGCGCTCAAGTACAAAGAGCATTGGGCTGCATATGACGTGCCGAGACATCTGTGGCACTTTACCCCAAGCACCATTGCACAATGGGGCGAAAAACATGGCTTTGTGCTCGACGGGCAATATACAATGCCGTTTGACGGATTCTACATATCAATGCTCAGCGAACAGTACAAAGGCTCCCGCCTGCACACGATAAGGGGCTTTTGGAGCGGTTTCAAGGGTTGGCTGCTACAGTGCCGCAGAAGCAGTGCAAGCAGTTCTATAATATACGTATTTAGAAAAAGAAGATGAAGAGACCCATTGTCAACATACAGACCTTGAGTGTATACATAAGCACAACACTTGTGTTGTTGCTTTTGGGTATCATGGGAATACTGTTGGTTAGCGGACAGGCCGTGTCGAAGAGAATAAAGGAGAGTTTCAACATGACCATAGTCTTTGACCGCACGGCCGACGAGGCGGCGATACTCAAACTGCAGAAGAGAATAGAGAGCAAGGAGTATACCCTGGGGAGCAGATACATATCGAAAGAGGAGGCTTTGGAGGAGGCAAAGGCTGACCTTGGTACAGACCCCATGGAACTGCTTGGTGCAAACCCTTACGAGGCCGAGATTGAACTGAACCTGAAGAAGGAGTTCTCGAGCGTGGAGAAGATGGCGGAGATTGAGAAAGAGCTGCTGAAGAACAAAGAGGTGACAGAGGTAATATACCACAAAGGGCACATTGACACGGTTAACCGCAACATAAAGAAAGCCGCGCTGTTGCTGCTGACACTGCTTGTATTGCTCACCGTCATATCGTGGTCACTGATTAGCAACCTCGTGCGCCTGTCGATATACTCAAAGAGGTTCCTGCTGCACACAATGAAACTTGTGGGTGCAACATGGGGGTTCATCAGACGTCCCTTCCTGTTGCATAACATGTGGATTGGACTTGCCGCCGGAGCAATTGCCAACGCACTTTTGGGAACTGCGATATACATGATACAGCAACGTGCACCCGAAATGGCGCAGCTGCTGCCCATCAAGGAACTTGCAATTGTGGGTGCCGCGGTGATGTTGTTCGGAGTTGTAATATGCACCCTGTGCGCATTCCTGTCGGTGAACCGTTTCCTGCGTATGCGCAACAATGACCTCTATTTCATCTGATAAAATATAACGTACTATAACATACAATCATGGATAAACAGAACTTCGCATTCGGAAAATGGAACTATATACTGCTTGCAGTGGGTGTAGTGGCCATCATCCTTGGCTTTGCACTGATGACAGGCCCCGGTTCAACCGAGACACACTTTGAGCCCGATATCTTCAGTTTCAGAAGAGTAAAGCTGGCTCCTGCCATCTGCTTCTCGGGTTTCATATTTGTTATCATAGCCATAATGTACAAGGCAAAGAAAAAGTAAAACACAAATTAGACCATGAACATTCTTGACACCATAATCATAGCCATTGTAGAGGGATTGACAGAGTTCCTTCCGGTATCATCGACCGGCCACATGATTATCACCCAGAACATCTTGGGTGTAGAGAGCACACCTTTTGTAAAGGCATTCACCTTTATAATACAGTTCGGCGCTATCCTGTCGGTTGTAATACTCTACTGGAAGCGATTCTTCAAGCTGAACCGGACACCGGCACCCGAGGGTGCAGGCGCATTCAAGCGTTTCCTGCACAAATATGATTTCTACTGGAAACTTTTTGTAGCCTTTATCCCCGCCGCTGTGCTCGGCCTTCTGTTCAGCGACGCCATTGACGCAATGCTTGAGAGCGTGGTGGTTGTGGCCGTGACACTTATTCTGGGCGGTATATTCATGCTCTTCTCGGACCGCATCTTCAACAAGGGCAGCGAAAAGACCGAACTTACCGAGAAGCGCGTATTCTGCATCGGACTCTTCCAATGCATATCAATGATACCGGGCGTGTCGCGCTCAATGGCAACCATAGTGGGCGGTATGGCACAGAAGCTCACACGCAAGGCTGCAGCCGAGTTCTCATTTTTCCTTGCAGTGCCCACAATGCTCGCGGCAACACTGTTCAAGATGTTGAAGATATTCACCGAAGAGAACGGCATGCAGATTCTGAAAGATAACCTCGACACACTAATTATTGGAAACGTTGTGGCATTCATTGTCGCAATGCTTGCAATAAAGTTTTTCATAAATTTTGTAACAAAGTACGGTTTCAAGGCATTCGGATGGTACAGAATCATCGTTGGCGGTGTCATCCTTGCTATGCTCTTGACCGGACATAACCTCACTATAGTATAATGGATTTTGTTGCAGGAGAGATAATACCGATAAACAAACCCTATACTTGGACGTCGTTCCAGATAGTGAACAAGATACGCTACAGCCTTAGCCGTAAGTACGGAATAAAGAGATTCAAGGTTGGACACGCGGGAACACTCGACCCGCTGGCATCGGGCGTTCTGTTGCTATGCACCGGAAAGGCAACCAAGAGAATTGAAGAGCTGCAGAGCCACACAAAGGAGTATGAGGCCGAGATAATGCTCGGTGCCACCACACCATCGTTCGACATGGAGCATCCCGTGGATGCCACATACCCGTACGAACACATAACAAGGGAGATGGTGGAGGAGACACTGAAGCAGTTTGTCGGCGACATTGCCCAGCGCCCACCGCTCTTTTCGGCCTGCAAGGTCGATGGCAAACGAGCCTATGACCTTGCAAGAAAAGGCAGCGACATGCAGCTTGAACCCAAGCAGATACGCATAGACTCCATTGAACTGCTGGAGTGCGAGCTGCCAAAGATCAGAATACGCGTTGTGTGCGGAAAAGGCACCTACATACGTTCATTGGCACGTGACATTGGCATTGCCCTGAACAGCGGAGGTTACCTCACCGACCTTGTACGCACACGCATAGGAGAATATAAACTTGAAAATTGTATAACACCGGACTCGTTCCAAGAATGGCTTGAACAACAATGAATCCAATTACAGACGAACATTTCAGCATTAGCGGACAGCACATGAAGTTGTCACAGTTCAAATACAAATTGCCCGAGGAGCGCATCGCGCTCTACCCGGCCGACTGCCGCGACGAATCGCGCCTGCTTGTGCTGCACAAGAAGACCGGCGAGATTGAACACCGCATCTTCAAGGAGGTAATCAACTACTTCGACGAGAAGGATGTCTTTGTAATGAACGACAGCAAGGTGTTCCCCGCGCGCCTCTATGGCAACAAGGAGAAGACCAATGCACTCATCGAGGTGTTCCTGCTGCGTGAGCTCAACGAGGAGTTCCGCCTGTGGGACGTGCTCGTTGACCCCGCCCGCAAAATCCGTATCGGAAACAAGCTCTACTTTGGCGAAGACAACTCAATGGTAGCCGAGGTTATCGACAACACCACATCACGCGGCCGCACACTGCGTTTCCTTTACGACGGCCCGCACGACGAGTTCAAGAAGGCACTTTTTGCACTTGGTGTGGCACCGTTGCCCGAGGATTTCAAGCGCCTGCGCAAGGAGGAGCCCGAGGACCTGCAGAATTTCCAGACCTACTTTGCAAAGAAGGAGGGTTCGGTAACAGCATCGTTCGCCGGCCTGCACTTCACACGCGAGCTGATGAAGAGAATGGAGATTCGCGGCATTGACACTGCATTCGTTACAATGCACACCGGCCTTGGCAGCTTCCGCGAGATTGACGTAGAGGACCTCACAAAGCACAAGATGGACAGCGACCTCATAAGCGTGGACACCGAGGCTGTTCAGACCATCAACAAGGCAAAGGCCGAAGGCCGCAGAATATGTGCGGTGGGTACAGCCGTGCAGCGCGTACTTGAGACAGCAGCTCTCACAGGCGGCATGCTCAAGGAGTACGACGGATGGACAAGCAAGTTCATCTTCCCCGAGTACAACTTCCAGGTTGCCAACTGCATGATTGCCAACTTCTATGCACCATACTCGACAATGCTCATGCTCACCACTGCCTTCGGCGGATATGACAATGTGATGAAAGCATATCAGGTGGCGCTTGACGAGGGCTACCGCTTTGGCCTCTACGGCGATGCAATGCTAATCATTGACTAAAGAAGCAGAATGACTACAGTACACCTTGGTTTAGGAACAAACATAGGTAACAGAAAAGAGAACCTTACGCGAGCGATAGAGGCCCTATCGCTCGCGCTTGGTCCTTGCACTGCACAGTCCTCTTTCATTGAGACCACACCTTGGGGGTTCGACAGCGAAAATGCCTTTCTAAACTGCGCCGTAGCGTTTGAAACAGAGCTTGCCCCACTTGAACTGCTCGACACAACCGAGAAAGTTGAGCGTGAAATGGGGCGCACGACAAAATCAAGCGGCGGCATATACCATGACCGCGTAATAGACATCGACATCCTGCTCTACGGCAGCGTGGTCATTGAAACACCGCGCCTCGCCATCCCCCACCCTTTGATGCCCCTGCGCGACTTTGTGCTTGAGCCGTTGGCAGAGATTGCGCCCCATGCCATCCACCCCACAACCGGCAAAAGCATAGAGGAACTCGCTGCCCGGCTCAAAGAGCAACAAGCGCAAAATGGTTAAAAAAGATTGAATTAAAGAAAAAACAGCCTCATCCATGGGGCAAATAGATAAAAAACCATTACCTTTGCACCAGATAAAAGCCTGAACAGAGGCTGTGTGGAGAGATTTGACTGCTTGCAACCACGGTAAAAAATGCTAAAAGCCCCATCAGAGGGCATTTGTAAAGGCACTTCGCCGGCATTCAATATCCCACAAACGGTTTTTCATCAGGCTTGTTTGACAAGTAAATTATTAACCACGCCCTGCGCGACACAAGATTATTGGTACACTCGGGGCACAAAACACACTACCATGGGATATTTATTCACATCAGAATCAGTTTCAGAGGGACACCCCGACAAGGTCGCCGACCAGATTTCGGACGCCGTTCTTGACCAGCTCATTGCTTTTGACCCACAGTCAAAGGTTGCTTGCGAGACACTCGTTACAACAGGACAGGTTGTTATTGCCGGCGAGGTAAAGTCATCGGCTTACGTTGACTTGCAGGACATCGCACGCGGTGTAATCAACAAGATTGGCTATACAAAGAGCGAGTATATGTTCGACGGCAACTCATGCGGTATTTTCTCGGCAATCCACGAGCAGAGCGCCGACATTAACCGCGGCGTTGAGCGCGAGGACCCGATGTCACAGGGTGCCGGTGACCAGGGAATGATGTTCGGTTACGCAACAAACGAGACCGAGAACTACATGCCCGTATCGCTCGACCTCTCTCACCTCATACTCACCGAGCTTGCCGAGATTCGTCGCGAGGGCAAGGAGATGACCTATCTGCGCCCCGACTCAAAGAGCCAGGTAACCATTGAATACAACGACGAGAACAAGCCCGTGCGCATTGACACCATCGTTGTATCTACACAGCACGACGACTTCATACAGCCCACAGAGGAGGGCAAAGAGGCACAGCTTGCTGCCGATGCTGCACAGATTGCAAAAATCAAGGAGGACGTGCTCAACATTCTCATGCCACGCGTTAAGGCAAAGATTACATCACAGAGCGTGCTTGCACTCTTTAACGATGACATCAAGTACCACGTGAACCCGACCGGCAAGTTCGTTATCGGTGGTCCGCACGGCGACACAGGACTCACAGGCCGCAAGATTATCGTTGACACATACGGCGGCAAGGGCGCACACGGCGGTGGCGCATTCAGCGGCAAGGACCCCAGCAAGGTAGACCGCAGCGCAGCCTACGCGGCACGTCACATTGCAAAGAACCTTGTTGCTGCGGGTGTTGCCGATGAGGCTCTCATCCAGCTCTCATATGCCATAGGTGTTGCCGAGCCCGTGAGCGTGTTCGTGAACACATACGGCACAGCAAAGGTAGCCCTCACCGACGGCGAGATTGCCGAGAAGGTAAAGGCACTCTTCGACCTGCGTCCAAAGGCCATCGAGGAGCGTTTGAAACTGCGCAACCCAATCTACAGCGAGACAGCATCATACGGCCACGTTGGCCGCACACCACAGGTGGTGACAAAGGTGTTCACATCACGTTACCTCGACACCAAGACCGTGGAGGTTGAGCTCTTCACATGGGAGAAGCTCGACTACGTGGAGAAGGTAAAAGAGGCTTTCGCACTCTAATATCAGGTCGACAGGCAATGCTAAAGTTTGGCGACTGGATAAACCGTAAAAGGCACAATGGGGGATATGGAATACAATCCCCCTCGTCCTTTTTCTTCGTCACGCAAGTGCTGAAGGAGAGGTTACCCTACTATGCCTACCCAGTGTTAGACAAGATTGTCGGCGGCAACCGTCGCAAGCGCAGCCATTTCCGCGAGCTCTTCCGCATTGTCAACCATCACAGTCCCGCAAGCTGCATCTCCATGGGAAGCGCCACTGCGGCATGTACAATGCAGCTTGCAAGGCCGAGCGTGACGCACTATGCCATAGCCCCCGCGGAAATGACGGACGGCCGCCAATCCCTGCTTAACGAGATGGGGTGCAACATTGCCCACAGCACAGAACAACTGCCTGCAATCATTGAGAAGGTGGGAGAAATAGGCATGCTCTATGTTGATGCAAGCGCAACCGATGATGCATACGCGCTGCTACGTGCCGCACTGCCCCACACAAACAAAAACAGCATTATTGTTGTTGACGGCATAAACCGCAACAAGAGCATACAGGAGTGGTGGCAACAGCTTGTTGGCGACACTGCCACGGTAATCACATACGACATGTACAGCTACGGACTGCTACTCTTTGACAAGGAGAGAATAAAACAGCACTACACACTGAAAAGATAGCCCCGAAATGAAAAAAGCTACCATATACACAGGAACAGGTGACAACGGCACCACCTCGCTATGCGGCGGTACACGCGTTGCAAAAGACCATCCAAGGGTGGAGGCATACGGCACGCTCGATGAGCTGAATGCCCATTTGGGGTTGCTTGCCGCATCGCTCGACAATGCCCAAACCATAGGTTTCATAGAAGAGATTGAAAACTGCATATTCAACATCGGGTGTCACCTGGCAAATGAGAATTGCCAAGATAGCCCTGTTGACGAGAGCGACATCGAAAAACTTGAAAAAGAGATTGATGCCATAAGCGCCTCGCTGCCGCAGTTGAAAAGTTTCATACTGCCCGCAGGCACTGAGCAGGCTGCCCGCGCCAATGTATGCCGCACCATCTGCCGCCGTGCCGAAAGGGGGATGACAACACTTGGCAAAGAGCATGAAATTCCACCCCTTGCAATGGTGTACGTGAACCGTCTGTCGGACTACCTGTTCGTGCTCCAGCGCCAACTCCTCGACGGAAAGGAAAAAATATGGCAAAAGGCTTGCAAATAAATAAAATTAAGTTACTTTTGCACGCACTTAACAAAAACTAACAAAATAATACTTTTTAGATATGTATTGGACACTTGAATTGGCATCTAAATTGGAGGATGCACCATGGCCGGCAACAAAGGACGAGCTCATTGACTACGCAGTACGCTCGGGCGCGCCATTGGAGGTTATTGAGAACCTGCAGGAGATTGAGGACGAAGGCGATGTTTACGAAAGCATAGAAGACATCTGGCCCGACTACCCAAGCAAAGAGGATTTCTTCTTTGACGAGGAGGAGTATTAAGAGGTTGATATAGGTTAAACACACAAATATCAACGATTTACAATGACCGACTGGGCAGTCCAGTCGGTCTTTTTTTGCCTAAATACTGCCCAAATACTGCCCGAAAATGGGGCGAGACTGCCCAAATACTGCCCTGAAACTATTACCAAATCCTCCTGAAAAAAGGAGTAGTAAGTAAGAGGGATGACACTGCCCAAGCACTGCCCAGATGCTCTACAAGGCACTTTTTGCAAAAACACCTGTTTGTTAAAGTAAACAAAATAGTAAATCTTTTCCCGACAAGGTATTGACAACCGATGGTTGAGGTTGTATATTTGGGGTAATAATAAGAAAGTGGCAAATCAGCAACCTTGCCACGGGAATCATACAGTAATTTTGCGGTATTATTGACAGTAAAACTTTTTTAATATGGCAAATTACTTAAACAGACCAAGCATTTTTGAAATTGCAACAGCATTTGAGGATGGCCAAGAGGGTGAAATAATACAAAAGCCAAAAACTAATGTTATTGTAAATACAACTAGAATCGGGTATGGTAAGAAAAGCACTGTGAGCAAATTTATTGCAATGGCATACGATGAAACAGGCAATAAAATAGACTCAATAAAAGGTTATTTTCTTGAACCAGAAACAGACTATAATAGAGCAAAAATAAAAAATAGTGATACATCAATTGCACAAGGAAACTACAAAGTCATTCCTAAGAAAATATTAGAAGAAAGGATAAACACAGAAAAAAGAAAAAGAGGAGAAACAGATATTCAATTAACTTATCAATGGTATGTAGATAGTGTGCCCGGTCGTAGTGGCATTGCCATACATACTGGTAATTATGGGAAGGATACGGAAGGCTGTTTTTTGCCTGGCGAAAATTATTCATATGATAAAGAGACTGAAACTTACAATGTTTGGGAATCCAAGAAAAAAGCAAAAGAACTTTTTGATTTTTTTGACAACTACGGACATAATGGAATAAAAATAAATGTAGATTCCGAGTAATGTATTTTTAGAAACAATTTTTCTTATGAAACAGATTTTTCTTACGCTATTGCTATTTGCGACGCTACTTTCAACAGCCACAGCACAATATTTCCCTGTTGACACTGCACTGATGAATAAAACATACAGAAAATTATTTAAAAATCCACAATCAAGAGAGTTGCAACTAGATTTTTTCAAGGCTTTTCCTGATAATTGGGACGATTTTAACTCTACATATAAATACAGCGACAAGGAAGGGTACGACTTGTCAATGTACAGCCAAGCATATGAGCACATAAAGGCTCTCGCGGAATGTTATGCAATAAACGACACTCTATACTGTAATAAGTTAATAGCATTATCGGTTGGAGCCTTGCTTGACGCCGATGCACCAAACCATCTGCAAGGATTGCTACATTACACAATGCAACATAGAAATGATGTATTCCTATATTGTTTGTCAAAAATAGAAAAAGGACATCAGATGCAATTTTGGCAATTCTATTGGTCGAACATTATTGATGGCAATCACCAACAAGAGGAATTCAACAAGCTCTATAACAAGAACAAGGAAAAGTACCCCGCGATGATGAAAACGATGTCTATCGCTTTTGAATATTTCAATACAGGAGTGCTTTTTATGGAAGACTTCAAAAATGTGATGAACAGCAAATAACAAAAACAAGAATCAAGGAATAACCACCTTCAATACATAAAACTATCTTCATTATGCAGCCGCCGAAATGGTGGCTGTTTCTTTTTTTGCCGACGAAGAAATAATTATTATTTTTGTTGATTACGATTTTTAAAATAACACCAAAATCATTATTGCATAGAATAAGAATGCGAAGAGACACAATTACCAAGGTGGGGAAAAATCTTCGTATAATGAAATATTCAAATGATTTATATATCTTTACACCGATAAATCGGAATTTATTATTCCGATTATTAAGGAACAAGACAAGTAAATTCCATTTTTTTGCTCTAATGGGAGGCATATGAAAAGCAGTGTAAGCAGGACGAACTGAATGAGATTATCACAAGTGAGAACCTGAAAGCGGACGAGACCGCCAAGTTCGTGGAGAACGCTTTTCGTGATGGAGCGATACGCACAACAGGCACAGACATTGACAAGATACTCCCAGCAATGTCCCGCTTCGGTGGTGGCAACAGGCAAGAGAAAAAGAAGACTGTGATAGAGAAGTTGAAGTCGTTCTTTGAGAAGTATTTCGGTGTCTAACAAATATTTTTTTGCTGGTTTATCCTCTCCGAAGAAGAGGAGTAGTAGATTTTGAGACAATTTTAGAGTAATTAAAAAGGCATTTCGGCACTGCCCAATATACCAGATACTGCCCGAATACTACCCCAACGGGATAGTCAGTTATATATTGGTGGTTATCAGGGAGTAAAAAGGAGGCAAGATTTCTTTGATGAAGAGGAGTATTGATAAGGAATCAATCGATAAATCGCTGATTTACAATAAGGGAGCAAGTCTATTTTGACTTGTTCCCTTATTTTTATTAAATCTATTTTGGCCAATAAAGTATTGAGAAGCGGTCTCGGGGGAGGGATATTTATGATAGCAATAAAAAAAGAGGGTACAAACTGAAGTGAACAATAATATACCACCTTAATCTTATTCAATTACCTATTTATTATGATTTTCAAATAAAACAATATATCTTTAGAGCAAATAAAACACGTCAAACCTGAAGATCAATAATCATGAAACTAAAAATCGTTATTTCCAGCGCTGTTAAACTTGAAGAAAAAAAGTGCGTAAAGGACAAATTAATAGAATTACAGAGGCTCAATATCATAAAAATTGACTGGATATATGACTGTGCCGAACATGCAACTGTTTGGGGCACAATAACAAAACAAGAGGAAATAAACGACATAATACTGAGTGCCGATTGGTTCATATGCCTAATACCCCAACATACGGTCGGCTATAACACATGGAAGGAGTTGGAACTTGTGCTTGAAGCACAAAATAGGGGTTTACAGATAATTATCAGCGTATTTCACCCTATAAATATACCTGTAGAAAAAAAGAATGAGCCCATCCCGGAGAACCACGTAACATTTGACTACATCCAACAACAGGCAAAGCAAATACAAAATAACAAAGAAGAACATTACTGTATAAGC
The DNA here is from genome assembly GCA_045654885.1 of Bacteroidaceae bacterium. Classification (GTDB taxonomy): domain Bacteria; phylum Bacteroidota; class Bacteroidia; order Bacteroidales; family Bacteroidaceae; genus HGM04593. The sequence continues at coordinate 179,682 of JAZOOF010000051.1, read as the reverse complement.
TACGAATACAACAAAATAGATGATTTACTCAAAGAATTACACGAGGAATTCATAAGACTGTATTATACAGACAAACTATTCAGAGCAAAATTCCTTGCAAAGATATCACGATTTGGCCGTGATGTTGAAGCCAAAGAGCTCTATTTTGATGAAAATAGAGCCAATGTTATCAATGGTTTCCTTGGCAACAAATATTGTCAAAGACGCTCTGTTGATGGCATGCTGCAAGAAGCAATGGCTGAACAACGCAAGTTTATTGTTCTACAGGGAGCTCCAGGAGCCGGAAAAACACGTGCCATATACCAGTTGCTTGCCGACCCGCAACAATTGACTCAAATCAGTTCCACTAAGAATGAACAATATGCATTGGGATTCCTCGCCGACAAAAATATAATTGTCCTTAACCAGGACAATATTAAAGAGGTGTATCACTTCCTGGAAGGAGAGAAGGATCATTACAACAAAAAAAACACATTAAACGAATTCTTCATTCTATGCGACCAGATTAAGGATGTCTTTGGCATGCTGTCAAATAATGAGTTATTTGATTTCTTTGATATAGTAACAAATTTCAATCATATATACATAATAGCCACAACCATTCCGTCTGCTTTTAATAATTTTCGCGAACGATGGAGAGATTATGGCCGCAAGCCATTTGATGATGACCAATTGACAAAAGTCATTACAATTCCACCAATTTCATCCGATGATGAGGAACGTGACATCAGGGATTGGCTGTGGAACGAACTAGAAGGGAACTCTAATGCAGAAACCATTGGAGACTATATTCCCCAATTAAACAATTACAAGCAGAATATCGTTAAAAAAATATATGACGAGACAGAGCGTCACCCGTACCTTCCTGAGCTTTTGACAGCATTCAAAACTACTGAGAGTTACAGGCATGACACTGCACTTTTCATACCCATACTTATAGCAAAAACAAATATCTTTTCAAGAAATAGACAGGCAGATTTGGAAAGATTCTTGGGAGAGATGGTCAGCACCATTAACTTCTTGATAAACAACAATGTAATCTGGGTTAGAAAATCAGTAGAAAAAGATGGAGAAGCACCAGAGAATATCAAAAAAATGTATAGAAAAAATTTCGAGTTGGAGTACGGCATGGACAGCTACGAAAATTTCTTATTCGATGGTGAAGAATACAAAGACACCCCTTTGTCAACTGCATACAGCTACGGTATCAACGAAATCATATGGAATGAGCTGGAACGTGAAGACTTCAGCAGGCACATAAAAGGAGAAGGAACTGTACTAAAAAACATACAAGAATGCCAAGACGTTGTCAGAGCTGCAAAAGAATTCCATCGCGCTTTTCCCAATATTAGAAGTTTACGTCGAATACTCCCCAGAATACCGCGTACTAACTGTTATGAAGAGGCATCAAAGGAACTATGGAACTATGTCTACAAAGAGTGCGAAAAATATGATCCTAAAGATGGGGAGGTTGAAGAATTCTTGACAACGGTCGGTATGCTCATTGGCCGCGCCAAGGAGTTATCACAAATAAAAGAAGCTATCAATATAATAACAAACAAAAACCTCTCCCCAGACTATAACACAATTGGAGAATTATACTCTACAAAGATACACCTGAACAAAGGCATTAGAACCGAAATTACCAATTATATTTCAGAGCTACAGGAATGTTATCAGCTGAGATATGAAAATTTCTTTTCTTTATCCCGCAGAATCACATTCTACGATATGACTTTTGACGAAGCCATAAAAGAAGTCACTGAGTCAAAATACGTACTAAATGGTTGTGAGAAGGCAATGACGCTTCAAGAGGCCGTTGCAGCCACTACTACCAAAATCGAGCTCTTTAATTTGGAAAGACTTTTTGCACTATTGGCAAGAAAAGGAGAGACTGTGGAACAATGGAAAAGACTTTTTGAGCTCCACAAGTCATTGCACATAAATATCAAACGTTCTGCAATATACCAGTATTTTTCCGTAATTGTTGACCAATTCAAAAGTCATGTGACAAACGAAGAGGAAACAGAGCGAAAGATGCTGACCGAGTTGCAAGAACTAATTGAGCAATTTGGTAATGTAATTGCCAATGAGGATAAAGAATCCTGTTACTTTTATTCCATTGAGGCATCATGGAGTTTCAAACAGGCATTACCCATATACCAGTATTATTTGGAGTGTTTTGATACCGACAACCAACGACTTATTTCAATAGCGCTACGCACGGTATGCAACAATGAGTTCCAAACAGCACTGAATTTCCTGATTGAGACCGATGAGAGATTGAAAGCAAAAAAACAGAAGTTGAGTGACATCTGCTACAACAATCTTATCAAATCAGCACCTAATATGGGAGAAGCTTTGGGAGTTGTCCCTTATATAACCCATCTGCAAGACCATACATTGACAAGCATTCTCACTATCTTGAAAAATAGAAAAATTGAAGACAAACAATCCCATAGCGGTTTCAAGACAGACCCCAAAATATTCTACTATGCCTATTCTGCTATTATGCGTGATGTTTTCTTTGAATTAAGGAAATCCCCACATGTCATAGGTATATTATATGACCTCTCCACAACACACAAGCATGAGAGATTTATCCGTAATACCTTTCTTAGCCATATAGAAGAGAGTGAACGTTACGAATTGATAGACTACTCAACAACAATTTCATCCATACGAATGCGAAAAAAATACCGTTCGTTGGAAGAGACATGGCAAATATTCAACATTTGCCGCAACTATTTCCATAACAATAAGAGGTATGTCGACTCAGAACTTTATAACAGCATGATGAGCAAGCTGATAGAACTGGGCGAAAAAGGAATTGAACAAGAAGAGATACTCTTGGATGCTATTGACAGACTTCGTAATATAATAAACGAAGACTACAACAGAATTATCCGTGACGAACATTTTGTTCCGTCGCTTTACCGTCTGTTCCCTGAAAAGCGGATTGTTGATGATGCCGGAAATATCAACAAGGAGTTCATCAATGACATAAATTCCACCTATTTTACAAAAAACCAAGCTTTAAACAATATATTAAAGGAACTGAAGAAAGAAGAATACGGGTTCGACATAATGTGGAAATTCTACGAATACATGATCGAATACTACCACAAAAATGGCAAACGGAAGACTCTAAGACCCGATATCAGAACAGTAACATTACTCATGGAAGCTGTTCAAACAGCAGAACAATTAGAGAAAGCAGAAGATGCCGCTAAAATTTGGGGGTTTGAAAGTGCACTGCTTAGTAATAGGCTATTACGTGATGCACACGAAAAAGCAAGAAAAGAAGTGTCATGTAATCCAATAGAAGAAAAAAAGATGACACCACCAAACAGGAAGCCCATCAAGCAAGAAGATAAGAATAATTACAAAGATAGGACTGATAACGTTATTGAACTGGCTAAAAAGGATATCTACACATATGGATGTTTGACATCTGTACAGACAAACAAATATCTTGATGATATTCATAATATCATTAAAGATATAAATAAAAGCAAGTTCCTTAGACCTGATATTGCAAAAAAATGCAAAGTCGGTGTGTATATGAATATTTTGAACAACTTGATTGACAAATACTACAACAAACTGAGTTTCGATGCCATTTCATATACATATCTTGTAAAAATATCACCAAAATGGGATGTCAAACGATGGATTGAAGAATTCCAAAAACATGAAGAGGAGTACAAGCACGATTTTGTCTTTTGCAGCGCAATTTCATGCAGTTTCGATGTATGTAATGAAGACATAGATATTGGCTTATCCTATTTTGATTTTTGGCAGGATATTGTACATAACATTGGATATGACCCGACAGATCCTACCAGTGTTTCTGAATTCACCGAAGTTTCACAATTCAACAATGTCGAAGACTTTGATGGTTATTGGCTGACACGATCCAATCACAGCATATTGGAGATGAGGCATTTTTGGCGCAATAGACATGACAAGACAGCACTTCGTTTCATCAAGGAAGAAATGGAACACTTTGAACAACATGGAGTTCAATTTCCTCAATTATTAATTGACAAAGAAAGTATTGACTTCAAGGATATCATAGAAGAATATGCCGACTTAATCAATTAAATCAATTGATTAATTGATAATACCACATATACTTACAAAAAAAATAAGAGACACAAGAAGGAAATAAGAATAAGCATTTATGCACCTACAAAACCGCTATGGTCACTGGTAGGTGCTTTTAATTTTCACAACATTTTTTGTAACTTTGCAGCCAGAATAAAAATATCACAGACATGAGAGTTTCTACAAGAACAATCGCACTCCTCTTTTTATTGACAGCAACACTGTTTCAGGCACAGGCACAGAAGTTCAAAGCAAAAGACATGGTTGTTACCGCTCAGGCTTGGGGCGGAATGGACATGGAGAAGACAAGACCCAACCTCAAATCGTATGGTTACATGACATACGAGGCAAGCATTGGTTTCCAGACCAACCCCAACGACGGTTCATGGTATTCACAAGCCTATGGATACCCCATCTTCAACGTCGGGTTCTCCGTGGCACGCATGGGGCATTTCCGTTTCCACGACCAGACAAAGTTCCCGAATCTTTACTCCCTGTTCGGTTCGTTCGAGCGCTCGGTAATAAGAAAGAAGCATTTCTCTACAGGTTATCTTCTTGATTTCGGTGCCACATACAACCCGGGAAGATATGACCCTATCAACAACCCCGGCAACAACTGGCTGAGTTCTCCCGTGATGGCATACTTCGGTGCCGGAGTCTTCGCAAAGGTACACATTGGAAAAAGATGGGAGGTTGGTGCCGACATAATGTTCCGTCACTACTCAAACGGCCGCCTTGCACTGCCCAACGAGGCTCTTAACGCTCTTGGCGCCGGTGTATTTGCCCGCTATCGCCTTGATGATTATGATTATACCGAATACACAGGTGGAATAAAGAAAAGGCCCGCATTCGAGAAGGGTATGCAATATGTAATTGCCTTAGGTGGTGGAGCACACACTTGCATGGGCGAGTGGAACGCATATGTAGAGAATGAGAGCGACCCCGCTAAAAAGAAGGAGATTAAGCTAAAGGCTCATCCTAAATTTTCGATAAGCGGTGATTTCCTTTACCGCTATTCAATGAGATATGCAAGCGGCGTGAGCCTGGATGTCTTCTACTCATCGAACATGAAAGAGCTTGAGGCAAGCGACAGGATTGTATATGGTGACGAGGAGGTAGACAACAGCCCTGGTTACAGCCCCATTTCAATTGGCTTGGCATTTGTACAGGAGGTCTATTGGAACAACTTTGCCGTTCATGTTGCCATTGGCGCATACCCTTACCGACACAAGGGTGTAAACAGCGCGGCAGCAAAGGAACTTGGCGACCGCGAACGCGGCTGGCACTATGAGAAGGCGGGATTCAGATATTATTTCCCGAAGCTTGGCAACACATTCCTTGGATTTGCCATTAAGTCGCACAGCATAAAGGCCGAATATCTTGAGTTCTCGGCCGGTGTACGCATATAACACCCCAAAACGTGGCAAACAGACTCGTTTGCCACGTTTTTTTATGCAGTTTGTCATTAATGGCAAGGCGCAGTGTTGTAAATTTTCAAAATTTACTGCATTTTTGTAGAATATTTCTGCGGGAAAGCGCATGGTTCTCCTTAAAAGGATAATATAGCAGCACTTTTTTCGTTAGTAGAAGTGGATTATTGAGCAAAAAATGAAGAAGTGTACATTTGCAATACTGTTGGTATTCTGCATCGTAGGCAAGATGCAGGCGCAGTTCGACGCGCACTTCACTCACTACTGGAAGATGCTCAACTACTTTAACCCTGCAGGAGCGGGTGCCGAGAGAAAGCTCGCCGTGTATGGTGCCTACAGCAACCAGATGACAGGCTTCGAGGGCAACCCCAAGACAATGCTCATAAACCTTGATTTGCCGATACCGTTCATAAAGAGCGACCATGGACTGGGAGTAGGTATTGTGAATGACGAGATTGGCAAATTCTCGAACCAGCACCTCTACTTCAACTATGCCTATGCGTTCAAGCTGCTGAAGGGACGCTTTGCACTGGGCTTGCAGGCCGGGCTTGTGAACTGCAGCTTCGAGAACAAGGATTTAATCTTCGGCGAGAACAACAACGACCCTGCATTCCCATCGGGAAATGCCGACGGCAACAAGATTGATTTCGGTGCCGGCATCTTCTACCAGCACAAATATTTCTATGCCGGCCTTGCAGGACTGCACCTCAACGCACCGTTGGTGCTACTGGGCGAAAACAACGAGATAAAGATATGCCCATATTTTAATTTTATGGCAGGAGGCAATATTCCTATTAAAAATTCGTTAATAACAATACAGCCATATATGCAGGTGATGACCGACCTTGTAAGCTGGCGTGCCAGTATAACGGCAATAGGCACCTACAGCTACAATGGAAAGGAGTTTTTTGGTGGAATGACATACAGCCCCATGACATCCGTAGCCTTCATACTTGGCATGGAAATGAAGAACATTACGGTTAGCTATGCCTATGAACTTTTCACATCGGGAGTGGGAGCCGAAAACGGTAACCATGACATTTTCATAGGCTACAAGGTTGACCTTGGAATGTTCAAAAAAGGAAAAAATAAACATAACAGCATAAGAATTTTACAATGAAGAAGAAAATTGTTTTTCTTTCAACAGCGGCACTGCTGTCGCTATCGCTGATATCCTGTTTCAGCCCTAAAGGCGGAATGACGACCTCTGCAGGAGGCGAGGTTACCGGTGTACACGGCACAGCAATCAACGAGCCGGCTCCATTCGGTATGGTGCTGGTGCAGAGAGGCTCAATAAAGGTGGGCGATGAGGCAAACGACTCGTTGTGGGGCACGGGAGCTCCATCAAAAGACATTTCAATCGATGCATTCTGGATGGATGAGGCCGAAGTATCCAATGCAAAGTACCGCCAGTTCGTCTACTGGGTGCGCGACTCCATTATCCGTGAGCGCCTTGCCGACCCTGCATACGGTGGCGACGAGACATTCAAGATAACAGAGGACGAGTATGGCGAGCCCATCACTCCATACCTCAACTGGAAGAAGCCCATCCCTTGGAAAAAACCTACCGAGGATGAGCAACGTGCCATTGAGAGCGTTTATATCACCAACCCCATCACAGGTGAGAAGACACTCGATGCATCGCAGATGAACTATCGCTACGAGGTCTATGACTACACACAGGCAGCACTGCGCAAGAACCGTCTGAACCCCGAGGAGCGTAACCGCAACACCGACATCAGCGTGGACTACGATGCTGTAATCACAATATCAAAGGATACCGCATACATTGACGACGAGGGCGCAATTGTACGCGAAACAATCAACCGCCCGCTGTCGAGCGCATATGATTTCCTCAACACATACATCATAAACATCTACCCCGACACTACCTGCTGGGTGAATGACTTCCCCAATGCAAACAACGAGACATACCTGCAGCTCTACTTCAGCCACCCCAAATATGACAACTACCCCGTTGTGGGTATAAGTTGGGAGCAGGCCAATGCATTCTGCGCTTGGCGCACCGACTATCTGCTTCGCGGTTTGGGAGCACAGGCAAAGTGGATACAGCGCTACCGCCTGCCGTCGGAGGCCGAATGGGAATATGCCGCACGCGGTAAGGATGCGAGCCGTTTCCCATGGGAGCAGGGCGACACAAAGAGCGACGCAGGATGCTACTATGCAAACTACAAGCCGGGCGAAGGCAACTACACGAAGGATGGCAGCCTCATCACATCGGCATGCGGAATATTCTCGGCAAACTCAAACGGCCTGTACGACATGGCCGGTAATGTTGCCGAGTGGACATCGACAATGTACACCGAAGCCGGTGTGCTGCAGATGAGCGACATCAACCCCGACCTGCAGTACCGTGCAGCAAAGGAGGACCCCTACAGCATGAAGAAGAAGGTAATACGCGGAGGTTCATGGAAAGACCCCGTTAAGTACATACAAGGTGCGACACGCTCTTTTGAGTACCAGAACGAGTCACGCTCCTACATAGGTTTCCGTTGCGTGCGCAGCTATGCAGGAAATGACAATAGAAGATAATGGATAAAAACATATAATAAGGATATGAAAAAGTCAAAAGGCATTATAGGAGGTTTGCAGGCATTCATGGACTCTGCAAAAGGCAAGACCATCATGAACTACTTCTACAGTTGGGGTGCTGCCGTTGTCATTCTTGGTACACTGTTCAAACTTACCCACTTGCCGGGAGCGGACATCATGTTGTTCGTGGGTATGGGCACCGAGGTTATCGTGTTCATATTCTCGGCTTTTGAGCGCCCATTCGAGGTTGAGGAAGAGAGCGGAAGCAGTGTTGCAAATACGACAGGTGGTGCAACAGGCGGACAGCCAATCATCATAAACGGTCCAATAATGGCAGGAGGCCCGGTAGGTGCTACTGCACCGGTTGCAACCGATGCCACCGAAACTCCATACGTTCCTGTAATACCTACAACAACAGATTCCGAGCCCGCACCTGCAACCGGCCCGATTGTAATTGGCGGTGGAGCACCCGCAGCAACGGGTGAAGCACCCGTGGTAATGGGAAGCGGAGCACCTGTAGTTGCGCCTGCCAACATCGAGGAGATGGACAAGGCTACCGAGGAGTATGTAGAGAAGGTACGCGAACTCACCGAGGCTATACACCGCATATCGCAACAGACCGAAGCTTTGGGACGCAGCATGGAGGAGATGGATACCTTGAGCCGCAACCTAACAGGTGTAAACGCTCTCTACGAGGTACATCTGCGCAGTGCAGGCGGACAGCTCAACGCTATTGACCAGGTCAATGACCAAACAAAGAAGATGGCACAGCAGATTGAGGAACTCAACAACCTCTATGCCCGCATGATTGAGGCGATGACATCAAGAATTGACCGTCCACAAATTTAAAAACCACACCATGAAGGTAAGAAAACAAAAGGTTTCACCACGTCAGAAGATGATTAACCTGATGTATGTTCTTCTGATGGCGATGCTTGCAATGAACGTATCATCGGACGTTCTCAACGGCTTTACAATGGTCGACGAGAGCCTTTCGAGAAGTACAGAGAATGCAGGTATACAGAACACCACACTCTATAGCTCGCTGGGGGAGATGATGAACAAGAACCCCGAAAAGGTGCGCGAGTGGTTTGAGCGCGCCAACAGCGTAAAGGCAAAGTCGGACAGTCTCTATCTGCTGGCCGACAGACTCAAGCAGAGCATTGCCGTTGAGGCCGATGGCGAGGAAGCCGACTATACCAACCTCAAGAACCGCGAGGACCTTGAGGCATCGACCTTCGTCATGCTCACAGGTAATAACGAGGGTGAGAAGCTGTTCAATGCCATCAACGAATACCGCGACTTCATGTCGGGGCTGGTTACCACACAGGCTCAGAAGGATATGATTGCCAACTGCCTTAGCACCGAAGTGCCAATGGAGAATAATCTCCTGAACAAGAACTGGCAGGAGTATCACTTCGAGAGCATGCCGGCAATAGCAGCCATTACACTGCTCACAAAGATACAGAATGACGTGAGATACGTTGAGGGTGAGGTGATACACATGCTCTCGAAGAATGTCGACATGGGCGACGTGCGCGTGAACCAGATTAAGGCTTTGGTTATCCCTACATCAAAGAACATTGTACGTGGCGGTGATTTCTCGGCACAGATTATTCTTGCTGCGGTAGACTCCACACAGCGCCCACAAATATACATCGATGACACCCTGCTGGAGACCGAGAACGGCGAATATGCCGTGCGTTGCAACAGCACCGGCGACTACACGCTCGACGGTTATATGCTTGTGAATGACGGTGCAGGAGTTGCCACACGATACGATTTCTCACAAGACTACACCGTTGTAGACCCCACAGCAACAGTGAGTGCATCACTGATGAACGTGTTGTATGCCGGTTTCTCGAACCCCGTTAGCATTTCAGTACCCGGTGTGCCTGCAAACAGGATATCGGCAAGGATTACCCAAGGACAGGGAAGCATAAAGAGCGACGGCAAGAACGGTTACATTGTTGTGCCGACAAAGATTGGCGAGGAGCTGATGATTGGTGTCACTGCACGCAATGACGAGGGCAGAGACCAGAGCATGGGCGAGTATGCATTCCGCGTCCGCCAGTTGCCCGACCCGACACCGTTCATCGAGTACAAGGACAAGAATGGCAACACACAGCGCTATCGCGGCGGTACCAAGCTCGGCAAGAAGGAGCTAATGAGTGCCGACGGTATTGTAGCAGCCATTGACGACGGCCTGTTGAACATAGGTTTCAAGGTCATCTCTTTCGAGACAGTGTTCTATGACAACATGGGCAATGCCATACCACGAGTGTCGCAAGGTTCCGATTTCTCGGCACAGCAGAAGGAGATGTTCCGCAACCTTGGACGCGGCAAACGCTTCTACATATCGCATGTCAAGGCTGTAGGCCCCGACAATGTAGAGCGTCTGCTCCCCACATCACTTGAGGTTATTATTGACTAAACAGAAACAAACAATATAACAATATGCAGTACATAAGCAGAATATTAGTTATTGCAATGATTGCGCTTGTTGCGCAGACAACCTACGCGCAACCCCCTGCACGCAAGGGCGACAACAAGAAGGGCAAAAAGGCCGAGACAACAGCAGTTGTGGAACTGACAGAGAGGGCCAAGAGCCAATACCCAGTGACACAGACACCGCAGGAGGTTGACTGGAAACGCGAGGTTTACCGCTCACTTGACCTTGAGAACGAGAAGAACGCACCGCTCTACTACCCTGTAGAGCAGATTGGCGACCAGTGCAACCTCTTCACATTCCTGTTCAACAACATACTGAAGGGAAAAATCACCGCCTATAAATATAACCTCGACGGTGTGGAGCAGTTCACCGAGGATAACATCATCACCCCAATCAACCTGCTCGACAACTACAACATCTACTACGAGGAGAACGAGAATGGCGAGCCCGTGGTGGGAAAAAGCGACAGCCCAAGTTCCGAGGTGTTGAGCTACTATATAAAGGAGAGCCACTACTATGACCAGCGCACCGGCACATATGGCAAGCGCGTCACGGCCATCTGCCCAGTACGACACAGCAAGGAGGAGGGTGGAGTAACCAAATACCCCATGTTCTGGCTAAACTATGACGATATCTCGGCATTGCTCACACAGCAGTATGTAATGAGCAGCAGCCTCAACAACGTGATGTCCATGACGCTTGATGACTATTTCAAGACAGGATGCTACGAGGGCGAGATTTACAAGACCGTGAACATGAAGAACCTTGCAATAGTACAGTACTGCAAGGACTCGGCCGAGGTGAAGCAGGAACAGCAGAAGATTGAGCAGCAGCTCAAGGATTTCCGCACCAATCTTTGGAACACAAAGACCGTGGCCGAGATACGCCAGGACTCTATCAATGCAGCCATTGCCGCAGCCAATGACACACTCAACGTAGAGAAGAGCGCAAAGAAGGTTAGCGCCAAAAGCCGCACAGCAAGGAGCACTGTGAAAAAAGAGACCGTAAAAAAGGAAACTGTAAAGAAAGAAAAAGCACCCAAAAGCAACAGTTCGGGAGCAAGCAGCAACGCAAACAGAGTGTCGGTACGCAGGGAGCGCCGCTAAACTTTTTTCCTTGAACTATTGTTTATTTGCTTGCTTTATAGTTTTTTTGCAAGCGTGAACATACACGGGGACAGCATTCATTCGAATACTGTCCCCGTGATAAACAAAGAAACAGCTTCTAAATTGAATAACCATGAAAAAGTTTTTGACTCTAATTCTTTTTGTTGTTGCAGCAACCACGGCAACAGCACAGTTCAATATTGGCATAAAGGCCGGAGTGAACCTCCCCGAGACTCCCACGCTAAGTGTCGATGACTTCAAAGCCCAATTGCAAGGAAACACCGGTTGGTTTGTAGGCCCCACTGCAAAGTTCATAATACCGGTTGCAGGTTTGGGACTTGAGGCCAATGTTCTCTACTCGCAGGCAAACATTGATGTAAACGGGCAGAATGTACTCACCCAGAGCATCGACGTGCCGCTGTACCTGCGCTATGAGCTTACAATCCCGGCAGTGAACAAGATTGTTGAGCCTTTCATTGCCATTGGTCCCCAGTTCAGCTGGAGCATAGGAGACAAGAGCATCACCTTGAACAACATTGCAGACATCGCAAGCAGTGAATACAAAGTAAAGGACAGTAATCTGAGCCTGAACTTCGGACTCGGCCTCATACTGCTCGACCATCTGCAGATACACGGCAACTACAATCTCGCTTTGGGAAAGAGCGCCGACATTACAGGCTCAATCCTTGGTTTCACCAAGCAGATGGCCGAGATAAAGGCAAACACCTGGCAGGTTTCCCTGGCATACATTTTCTGAAAACCGTTTCAACCAACCGGCATGCCGGCCGGCTATCAAAAATTACAACATGCAAGACACATACATACCATTGCTGGAGAGGATTGGGGTTGCAACCGACAATGTCAACATAATACATTGGGTTGGAGTAATTTCGTGCATTATCCTGCTTTTCTACATAAGCAGCTTCATCTGCCAGAAGATTATAATTCCCATAACACACAGAATCACACACAGAACACAAGCCAAATGGGATAATATAATATTCAATGATGCAACGTTAAAGAACGCATGCAATTTCATTGTCGGAATAGCACTGACAGCTACTCTTCCAATGCTAGCCAATGAGGGTACTACGCTATACAATATAGCAGCCAAAGTGTGCCATATATACATTATCGTAATCTTTGTAAAGCTGTGCTGCGGGGTGCTGACATCGTTGTATCAAATATCCAGCCAGGCAAAGAAGACCAAGAACCACACGATACAGGGTGTATTCCAGATGCTCAAGATTGTTGTCATATGCATCGGGCTCATTTACATAACCAGCATTGTGATTGACAAGGACCCCACCAATCTGCTTGCCGGACTTGGAGCCTCGGCAGCCGTGCTCATGCTTGTATTCAAGGACAGCATCATGGGACTTGTGGCAGGTGTGCAGCTCTCGGCCAATGACATGCTGCGCCCCGGAGACTGGATTACAATGGAAAAATATGGTGCCGACGGAATGGTACAGGATGTATCGCTCACCACAGTCAAGGTACAGAATTGGGACAAAACCATCACAACCATCCCGCCTTATGCCCTTGTGAGCGAGTCGTTCCAGAACTGGCGGGGAATGTTCGACAGCGGCGGCCGACGCATAAAGCGCTCCATCTTCATCGACATGAATTCTGTCACATTCTGCACGGCAGAGCAGGCAAAGTCTCTTGCCGACAAGGGGCTAATTACCGACATACACGATAACATGGTCAACCTAACAATATTCAGGGAGTGGGTAGAAGCGTGGCTCAAGAACCACCGGAAGGTAAACAAAGGAATGACAACAATGGTGCGCCAACTGCAGCCTACTGCACAGGGACTGCCACTGGAACTCTATTTCTTCTTTGACGGCACAGCGTGGGTAGACTACGAGCACCTGCAGGCCGAGGTTTTTGAGTTCCTGTTGGCTACATTGCCACAGTTCGGGCTCAAGGCATTCCAAAGCCCCACAGGCAATGATTTAAAGGGATTTGCAATTAACGAGGATACAGTATAAGCACTTATCCCACAAACAAGAATAGCGGCAAAAACCGCTATTTTTTTCTACGTGCTGCAGCATAGAACTCAATCTCTTTCTCCTTGACAGCCTTTTCAAACCGTTGCTTTGCCTCACTCACTTTACGCGAGTCGGCAATAGAGGTAAGTGATGCAAGTTCAAGATGCAGGCTGTATGAGACTTCGACCAGTTCCTCGGAACTGCCGGCAAGCATAACCTTTTCTACCGCGGCATCATAGGCAGCAACAGCTGTCGATGCCTCTTTGCCGTCACCGCAAGAGTGCAACAACAGGGCAACAAATAGAATAGAGAGGTACTTTCTTATCTTGAGCATAATTCAATCATTTAAAATTGTCTGTGCAAAAATAAATAAATTACCCGTTCAAAACAACGCTATAAAAAAAGGAAATGCAACAGCGGCTATATTTTGCCGTTTGAGAGCTTTTTAATAACTTCGCATCTGCGTTATGAGCAAATTTGCCGATGTCATATTACCGTTGCCACTGCCCGGAACATTCACATACAGCATTCCGCAGGAGCTTGAGGGGAGAGTACTCCCCGGATGCCGTGTGACCGTTCCGTTGGGAACCAAAAAGAGCTACACCGCGTTGGTGGCAACCGTGCACGAAGAGCAACCCGAGGGCTATGCCGTAAAGCCCATTAAGGAGGTTCTCGACGAGACCCCCATTGTACTCGACAGCCAGGTAAAGCTGTGGGACTGGATTTCGAAATACTACCTATGCTCATTGGGTGACATATACAAGGCGGCAATTCCACAGGGGCTCAAAGGCGAGTTCAAGCCACGTACCGAGCAAAGGGTACGTCTAAAGGCCGAATACCGCAACGAGAAGTGGCTGAACCTGCTTATGCAGTCTCTTGGGCGTGCTCCGCGCCAGAAAAGGTTGCTCCTGACATACATGCAGCAGGCCGAACCTTTCGGCCAGAGCCCAAAGGAGATTTCAAAGCACAGACTGCTTGAACTGGCCCAAGTGCAACCGCCGATATACAAACAGCTGCAGGATAAAGGAGTCTTTGAGACATATGAGGTTGAAATTGGTCGCCTTGACCGCAACGAAACAGCCTGTCAACCCGTCAACACGCTGAACCCTGCACAGCAGAAAGCGTTCGATGAAATCAAGGAATCCTTTACACAAAAGAACGTGACACTGCTGCACGGTGTAACGTCGGCCGGAAAAACCGAGGTCTACATACATCTCATAACCGAAGCCATCAGACGCGGCGAACAGGTGCTGTATATGCTACCGGAGATTGCCCTCACAAAGCAGATTGTCGAGAGGCTACGCCGCGTGTTCGGCAACCGCATAGGCCTTTACCACTCAAAGTTCACCGATGCCGAGAGAGTGGAGATTTGGAAAAAACAGCTTGGCGACGAGCCGTATGACATCATCCTTGGTGTACGCTCGTCGGTATTCCTTCCGTTCCGTAAACTGGGGTTGGTAATTGTTGACGAGGAACACGAGAACAGCTACAAGCAGCAGGAGCCCGCACCGCGCTACAATGCACGCAACGCGGCAATAGTGCTGGCATCATATTTCGGGGCAAAGACACTGCTTGGCACAGCTACCCCATCAATCGAGAGCTATTACAATGCAACAACAGGCAAGTATGCCCTTGTGAGCCTTACCACAAGACACCGCGCCGTGCAGCTGCCGCACATTGAGGTGGTGGACATGCAGGAATACACCCGCAAGAAACTCACGGTTGGACCGTTTGCCGACCCTTTGGTGGAAGCCATGAGCCGTGCCTTGAAGGAGAAGAAACAGATTATACTGTTCCAGAACCGCCGCGGCTACTCGCCACAGATTGAGTGCCGCACATGCGGATGGGTACCGCACTGCAAACACTGCGATGTTAGCCTTGCCCTGCACAAGAACGCGAACAAACTTGTGTGCCACTACTGCGGATACACAATCCCTGCACCCGTGCACTGTCCCAACTGCGAGAGCCGCAGCTTCACCACATTGGGCTATGGCACAGAGAAGATTGAGGACGACCTGCAGAACCTCTTCCCCGAGGCACGCATAGAGCGCATGGACCTGGACACCACTCGCACACGCACAGCATACGAAAGGATTATCAGCGATTTCCAGGAGGGGAAGACCGACATTCTCATTGGCACGCAGATGGTATCAAAGGGACTCGACTTTGACAATGTGGACGTTGTGGGCATAGTAAATGCCGACACGCTGCTCAACTACCCCGACTTCAGGGCTACCGAACGCGCATTCCAGCTTATGTCGCAGGTTGCCGGACGCGCCGGACGCAAGAACGGACAGGGCAACGTGTTCCTGCAGACAAAGATGACCGATGCGCCCGTGATTCCACAAATTGTGGGCAATGACTATATTTCGTTCTACAACCAGCAGCTGCAGGAGCGCATGCTGTTCCATTACCCGCCATTCTACCGGCTCACCTACATCTACATGAAGCACCGCGACGTGCATGTGCTGGAAGAGTTCTCGGAGCTGATAGGCAAGCACATGCGTGAGATTTTCGACAACCGTATTCTTGGTCCCGACCTGCCGCCGGTTGCCAAGGTGAAGCAGCTGTACATAAGGAAGATTGTGCTGAAGGTGGAGAACAGCCTTTCGCAATACAAAGTCAACGAGGTGTTGAGGAATATTCAGCAGGCCTACTGCGAGCAACCCCGTTACCGCTCCATCGTAATGTACTACGATATCGACCCGCTGTAAGCACTGCTCTGCAACATTCTCTTTTTTAATAAATCTTAACGCGGCACCAAATTGTCAGCCAATATTTTGCCCTCTGCCATTAATTAGGTAAATTTGCACAATTTATGGGCCAGAGATTGCCCCTCTCTTCCAAAGGGATAACAAAAAACCTGATAATATAATGAAACAGTTCAAAATCTGGAACAATGCCTTGGGATGGTTCACATTCCTTGTTGCCGCATTGACCTACTGCCTGACAGTTGAGCCGACTGCCAGTTTCTGGGATTGCCCCGAGTTCATTCTCTCGGGCAACAAACTCGAAATCGGTCACCCGCCCGGTGCACCATTCTTCATGCTCACCGCCAATTTCTTCTCAATGTTCGCTACCCCCGACAAGGTGGCTTTCATGGTGAACATAATGTCGGCACTGTTGAGCGCCGCAGGCATCTTATTCCTCTTCTGGAGCATCACACACCTTGCACGCAAGCTTATTGTCGGCGATGGAAAGGAGATTTCCAAAGGACAGATGATAACAATACTGGCATCAGGAGCAGTCGGTGCACTCGCCTACACATGGAGCGACACCTACTGGTTCAGCGCCGTAGAGGGCGAGGTTTACGGTTACTCTTCGCTCTTCACCGCTGCCGTATTCTGGCTCATCCTCAAATGGGAGGACGGCGCCGACTCGCCACACAGTGACAGATGGCTAGTGCTCATAGCCTATCTTGTAGGCCTCTCAATCGGTGTGCACCTGCTCAACCTGCTATGTATACCGGCGATTGTGCTTGTGGTGTACTACAAGAGATTCCCCAACGCAAGCTTCAAGGGTTCACTGCTGGCATTGGTTGTTTCGGCAGCCATTGTAATGGTGGTGCTATATGGCATTGTACCGGGAGTGGTTAAGGTTGGCGGCTGGTTCGAACTGCTGTTCGTGAATCTCCTTGGCCTCTCTTTCAACACAGGACTGTACGTCTATATACTGTTGCTCACAGCAACCCTCATTGGCGGTATATACTGCACAGAAAAGGGAAAGAGCCAAAAGAGCATTGCAGCTATTTTCACACTCGCAATAGCGTTGCTTGGCATACCGTTCTATGGCAACAGCATAGGCGGCAGCATTGCAATTGGCGCAGTAGTGCTGGCCGTAATCTACTTCATCTGCACAAGAGGCAGCGTCTCATACAAAGGTGGACAGGTTACTGAGAAATACCTTGTAAGTCGCAGGGTGTTCAACACATCGTTCCTGAGCCTGCTTCTCATTATGATAGGCTACTCATCGTATGCACTCATTGTGATACGTTCATCGGCCAACACACCTATGGACCAGAACTCACCCGAGGATATCTTCACACTGGGTTCGTACCTAAACCGCGAACAGTACGGCTCGCGCCCGCTCTTCTATGGCGAGTGCTTTGATGCCGAGGTAGACAGGGACAGGGACGGCGATGCAATGTCGGTAAAGACCAGCCCTGTATACATGCGTGTGGAGAAGAAGAACGCGTCCGACCCCGATGAGTATGAAATAATAGACTACAACAAGAAGTACTGCTTTGTGCAGAACATGCTGCTGCCAAGAATGTACAGCAGCGACCACGCAAACGAGTACGAAAGATGGATTGGCCACAGCATCAGGAACACCCGCCGTGCCAAGTTCCCCGAAATAAGGAAACAGCAGCACAAGCCGCTCGATGTAAAGGTTCCCACACAGCTGGACAACATAAGCTTCTTCATCAACTACCAGGTGAACCACATGTACTGGCGCTACTTCCTCTGGAACTTCGTAGGCCGCCAGAACGACATACAGAACAACTATGGCGAGAAGGAGTACGGCAACTGGATAACAGGCATACCGTTCATTGACAACATGCGCCTGGGCAACCAGAGCAAGCTGCCCCAGACAATCAGGGAGAACAAGGGACGCAACGTATTCTTTGCCCTTCCGTTCATCCTTGGTATCATAGGCCTTGTATGGCAGCTCTACAACGGCAAGAGAGGCAAACAGCAGTTCTGGGTGGTATTCATGCTCTTCTTCATGACCGGTCTTGCCATCGTGCTCTACCTGAACCAGACACCTATGCAACCTCGTGAACGTGACTATGCATATGCCGGTTCATTCTATGCCTTCGCCATCTGGATTGGCTTGGGCGTGGCCGGAATCGTCGATTTCATACGCAAATACACAAAGAAGGAGAGTGCCCTTGTGAACAGCATTGTAGCCGTAGCATGTATGCTTGTTCCCGTGCAGATGGTTTCACAGACATGGGACGACCATGACCGCAGCGGACGCTATGCATGCCGTGACTTTGGACAGAACTACCTGAACACACTGCCCGACGAGGGTTGTCCAATCATATTCACATGCGGCGACAACGACACATTCCCTCTCTGGTACAACCAGGAGGTTGAGGGTGAGCGTACCGATGCACGTGTATGTAACCTTTCGTACCTGCAGACCGACTGGTACACCGACCAGATGAAACGTCCTGCATACGACTCGCCAAGCCTGCCTATCTCATGGGACAGAATAAACTATGCCGGAAACACAAACATCTACGTCTATGTGTTCCCCATGGAAGAGTTCATCATGCAGTACCGCAATGCGTTCCCCGAGAAGTTCAGACGCGCATTCGGTGACAATCCGTTCGAACTGAACAAGATTACCAAGCACTGGATTCTTGAGGCCAATGCAACCAAGAAGTCCGAGGCGCGCAAGGTGGTCGATGAGATAATAAAGCTTTACGAAGCAGCCATCAACGAAGGCCGCCCGAGAAGAGAGCACATTGAGATACCGAAGAACATCATTCCTTGCGAGACGCTCTATGTTCCAATAGACTCTGCAGCCGTAGTACGCTCGGGAATGGTCATTCCACAGGAGTATGAAAATAATATGCCCGAGTACATGACAATTGACATCAGCAACAAGAGTGCGCTCTACCGCCACGAATACATGCTGCTGGACATGATTGCCAATGCAAACTGGGAACGTCCATTGTACATGTCAATGACTGTAGGCGAGAGCAACTACCCTGCCGTACTCAAGAAATTCTTCGTTCACGAGGGCTTGGCATACCGCATTACACCGTTCGACTGGAGCAAGCTTGGATATGACACCGATGCCGGTGAGCACCCCGTCGACATAGACCGTTTCTATGACAATGTCATCAACCGTTTCAAATGGGGCGGCGTAAAGGAGAATAAGGATTACTATGCCGACGAGACTATAAGACGAATGATTGGCACTCACCGCAACCTTATTGCACAGCTGGCAACCGACATGCTCAACAGCGAGGAGGGGGATGCAAGAATAATCTCTGTGCTTGAGAAGGCATACCACGAGTTCCCTGACGAAATTGTTGCCTATGATGCGTTGAGAGACAATACCATATCACTTGCCGATGTCTACAACATCATCTACCGGGTGCAGCTCGACTATAAGCAGGCGATAGAGAAGCCGGCCGACGAGGACCCTGTCAGACAGGCAGTGCTGCAGGAGCTGTTCCTTGGCAACGACACCTTGGCAATGCTCAAAGAGAGACGCGACAAGATGGCAAACAGAATACTCAAGAACGAGCTTGAGCATATCATATGGTACAACACCCTCAAACCTTATGAGGTAAACGACATCATGCTCTACCACCGTGTTTCACTTGTTGACCACGCATGGGAGCTGCTCGACAAGGGCGAGAGCAGCGACATTGCAAGGGATGTTGTAATCAAAGAGCTGTGCGACTGCTTCAACAGACAGGTAGCTATGCTCGACAGGATACGCAACAAGCAGGATGCCGAGATGAAGAGAATGGTGATAGGAAGCATTTACCAGACTCTTGGCAATATGGATTTGAGTGACAACGAGATGCAGCATATTGAGCAGGCATTGCGCAGATTGTTGAAACAGAGCAAATAGGAGGTATGTTCATAGAGCAGGTTCCCGGTTTTGTGCGCAACCTTTTCCCAAAGGCGCTATGGAGGATGAACCCCGACGAGAAGGCGGTTTATCTCACCTTTGACGACGGTCCAATCCCCGTCGTCACCCCTTGGGTGGTTGACCTGCTTGGACACTATGGCATTAAAGCCACATTCTTCATGGTTGGCGACAACGTGCGCAAACACCCGCAAGAGTTCAGGCAGGTAATTGAAGCCGGGCACAGAGTGGGAAACCACACATTCAACCACCTGAAAGGTCTGTTTACCGACACGCCGGAATATATTGAGAACGTGGAAAAGGCCGATGCCTTGATACACAGCAGCCTGTTCCGCCCGCCACACGGCATGCTGCGCCGCAGCCAGTACAAGGAGCTTAGCAAGCGCTACCAATTTGTAATGTGGGACCTTGTGACACGCGACTACAGTAAACGCATGAACGGCGAGGAGGTGCTTGCAAACGTAAAGAAGTATGTACGCAACGGCTCAATCATAACTTTCCACGACTCGTTGCGCTCCGAGGAGAATCTTAAATATGCACTGCCACGCGCAATAGAATGGCTGTTGGAGCAAGGCTACGAATTCAAACTCTTTGAATAATGGAAAAAGAAGATTTGACCCGCTTTATAAAATCCGAGGCACTACGCCTCGGATTTGACATTTGCGGAATAGCCAAGGCCGAGGCTGTTGCCGACGAAGTAGTGCAAACATACAACTGTTGGATTGAACAAGGTAAGTACGCCACAATGCATTACCTTGAACGCAATTGCGACAAACGCTTCAACCCCACCCTGCTTGTCGAGGGGTGTAAAAGCATAATATCAGTTGCAATGAACTATGCTCCCCAACAGCATATTGATGGCATTGCCGACTATGCACAAGGCATGGACTACCACAAGGTTGTAAAGGAGAGGCTCTATCAGCTGTTACAGAGCATAAACAGTGTTTGCACAGCTCAAGGACGCGCCTTCTGCGACTCGGCACCTGTGCTTGAGCGTTACTGGGCCGTGAAGGCCGGCATAGGCTACATTGGGCGCAACCGCCAGCTCATAATCCCCGGCAAAGGCTCAAACTTCTTTTTGGGCGAACTGTTTGTAGACATTGAACTATGTTACGACACCCCCTGCGGGCGCAATCTCTGTGGCAACTGCAGCAGGTGCATCGAAGCCTGTCCGGGCAATGCCTTGAGCAACAGCGGGCTTGATGCACGCAAGTGCCTCTCATACCTCACCATAGAACACCGCGACGAGTTGCCCGAAAACATCGGTGAAAAGATGGGAAAATGCTTCTATGGCTGCGACCGCTGCCAGGCTGTATGCCCGCACAACCGCTTTGCCGTGCCAAATACCACCCCCGAACTTCAACCAAGCGAAGCACTGCTGCAAATGACAGAAGAGAGGTGGCAGACATTGACAAAAGAGGAGTATAAAACGCTTTTCAAGCACAGCGCAGTAGAACGATGCAAGTACGAACAGCTCATGCGCAACATCGCCGCATGGGAAACAGGAGAGAAAACTGACGAGTAACTATATTTTTTTCGTAGAAATTTACACTACTTGTCATTTTTTTGTATTTTTACGCTCCAAAGGAGTAAAAAGGACTGAAGCCCGTTTCGCCCCAAAAAAGAAACAGAAGGTAATATGGTCAAGAAATTTGATTTTTTAGTTATCGGTTCCGGTATTGCCGGAATGAGTTATGCTCTCAAGGTTGCCCACAAAGGCAAAGTTGCATTGGTTTGTAAAACCACATTGGAAGAAGCAAACACCTATTTTGCACAAGGTGGTATCGCATCTGTCACCAATAAACTGGTCGACAATTTCGACAAGCACATCGAGGACACCATGATTGCCGGCGACTGGATAAGCGACCGCGCGGCAGTGGAAAAGGTGGTGCGCGAAGCACCGTCACAAATACAGGCACTCATTGACTGGGGCGTGGAGTTCGACAAGAACGAAAACGGCGAGTTCGACCTGCACCGCGAGGGCGGTCACTCCGAGTTCCGCATACTGCACCACGCCGACAACACCGGTGCCGAGATACAGGAATCTCTTATAAAGGCCGTGCGAAAGCACCCCAACATCACAATATTCGACAACCATTTTGCAATTGAGATACTTACCCAGCACCATCTGGGCATTGAGGTGACACGCCAGACACCCGACATCGAATGCTACGGAGCCTACGTACTTGACATTGCCACCAATGAGGTGCACACCTTCCTCAGCAAGGTAACCCTAATGGCAACCGGCGGCTGCGGTGCCGTCTACAAGACAACAACCAACCCGCTTGTTGCAACCGGCGACGGCATTGCAATGGTGTACCGTGCCAAGGGAACGGTAAAGGACATGGAGTTCATTCAGTTCCACCCCACAGCACTCTACAACCCCGGCGACCGCCCATCGTTCCTCATCACCGAGGCCATGCGTGGCTACGGCGGCATTCTGCGCACCAAAGACGGCAAGGAGTTCATGCATAAGTACGACCCGCGCCTGTCGCTTGCACCACGTGACATTGTGGCACGCGCCATTGACAACGAGATGAAACACCGTGGCGACGACCATGTATATCTCGATGTCACCCACAAGGATCCCGAGGAGACAAAGCGCCATTTCCCCAATATCTACGAAAAGTGCCTCTCTCTTGGCATTGACATAACAAAGGACTATATCCCCGTTGCACCGGCCGCGCACTACCTGTGTGGCGGAATAAAGGTCGACCTCAACGCAGCATCCAGCATACACCGATTGTATGCAGTCGGCGAATGTTCGTGCACAGGCCTGCATGGCGGCAATCGCCTGGCAAGCAACTCGCTCATCGAAGCCGTGGTCTATGCCGATGCGGCAGCAAAGCACTCGCTTGCACACTTTGAGGAGTACGGCTACAAAGAGGAAATCCCCGAGTGGAACGACGAGGGCACGACGATGAACGAGGAGATGGTGCTCATTTCACAGGATGCCAAGGAGGTACAGCAGATTATGAGCACATACGTGGGCATTGTGCGCACCAACCTGCGCCTTAAACGCGCCTGGAACCGCCTCGACCTCCTGTACGAGGAGACCGAGGAGCTCTTCAAGCAGAGCGTCGTGAGCCGCGAGCTGTGCGAGCTACGCAACATCATCAACGTAGGCTACCTCATCATGCGCCAAGCCATGGAACGCAAGGAGAGCCGCGGCCTGCACTACAACATCGATTATCCGAAAGAACTATAACAAAACTGATAGAAATAGAGAGAGTAAACACTCTCTGTTTACAGATTTGGATACTCCATAGGTATCCAAATCTGTTTCTTTTACAAAGAAGATGCTTTTTTTGTTTTTTTATCATGCAGGGCTCAAAAAACCCGCCTGTTTTATAGTGTAAATTCGTACAAAAAAGCTAACTTTGTAGGAAAATAGGGATAATTTGGCCAACTGCAATACAAAGCATTGGTTATCATTTTTTTTAGCACAAATTTTTAATACACGAATATGTCAACAAAAAGAATTAAATCGGCATTGGTTTCCGTTTTCTACAAGGACGGTTTGGACGAGATTATCAAGATGCTTCATGCAGACGGTGTTCAACTCATTTCAACAGGCGGTACTCAGCAGTTCATTGAGTCACTCGGCATCCCCTGCACAGCAGTGGAGAGCCTCACAGGTTACCCATCAATTCTGGGTGGCCGCGTAAAGACTCTGCACCCAAAGGTGTTCGGCGGTATCCTTGGCCGCAGAGAACTTGAGAAGGACCAGCAGCAGATGGCAGAGTATGAAATTCCCGAGATTGACCTTGTGATTGTTGACCTCTATCCATTTGAGCAGACTGTTGCATCAGGTGCATGCGATGCCGACATCATCGAGAAGATTGACATAGGCGGTATCTCACTTATCCGTGGTGCTGCAAAGAACTTCAACGATGTTGTCATTGTTGCAAGCAAGGCACAGTATGCTCCACTCCACGAGATTCTAAAGAACAACGGTGCGCAGACAACTCTTGAGGAGCGCCGTTTCTTCGCACGTGAGGCTTTCGCTGTTTCATCGGCTTACGACTCAGCTATCTTCAACTGGTTCGACAAGGAGACAAACAGCGCATTCCGCCAGACAAACGACACACCTATGTCATTGCGTTACGGCGAGAACCCACACCAGAAGGGTGCTTTCTACGGCAACTTCAACGATATGCTGGAGCAGATTCACGGCAAGGAAATCTCATACAACAACCTGCTCGACATCAATGCTGCAGTTGAACTCATCAACGACTTCGCAGGCGAGACAACATTCGCAATCCTCAAGCACAACAACGCCTGTGGTTTGGCTTCACGTCCGACATTGGCCGAGGCTTGGGATGCTGCACTTGCAGGTGACCCTGTATCGGCATTCGGCGGTGTGCTCATTGCAAACGCAAATGTCGACAAGGCTACAGCAGAGAAGGTGAACGAGATTTTCTTCGAGGTCATCATCGCTCCAAGCTACGATGACGACGCTCTTGAGGTACTCAAGCTGAAGAAGAACCGCATCATCCTAATCCAGAAGTCTACAGAGATGCCCGAGAAGACCTTCCGCAGCGTGCTCAACGGTGTTCTCGTTCAGGACCGAGACTCAAAAGTTGAGACAGCAGCCGACCTGCAGACTGTGTCAAAGGTTGCTCCAAAGGCCGAGGAGATTGAGGACATGCTCTTTGCAAACAAGATTGTAAAGCACAGCAAGAGCAATGCCATTGTATTGGCAAAGAACAAGCAGCTCATTGCAAGCGGTGTTGGACAGACATCACGCGTTGACTCATTGCGTCATGCCATTGAGAAGGCCGGCAACTTCGGTTTCTCGCTCGAAGGCAGCGTAATGGCAAGCGACGCATTCTTCCCATTCCCCGACTGCGTGCAGATTGCCCACGAGGCAGGTGTTACAGCCGTTGTTCACCCGGGCGGTTCAATCCGCGACAAGGAGTCTGTCGATTACTGCGACGCAAACGGCGTGGCAATGGTAATAACAGGTTTCCGCCACTTCAAACATTAATTCAAAAAAAACGAAAAACAGGAAAATGGGTCTATTTTCATTTACAAAAGATGTTGCCATTGACTTGGGTACAGCCAACACCATTGTCTCGTACGACGGCAAGATTGTCGTTGACGAGCCATCGGTTGTAGCCATCGACGGCACAAAGAAGATGATTGCCGTCGGCAAGAAGGCAAAGCAGATGCACGAGAAGACCAACCCCAACATACAGACCATTCGTCCTTTGAGAGACGGTGTCATAGCAGACTTCTATGCCTGCGAAATGATGATGCGCGGCTTCATAGAGAAGGTGAACATGGGCAGCAAGTTGTTCACACCATCACTGCGAATGGTGATTGGTGTGCCCTACGGCTCTACCGAGGTTGAGTTGCGTGCCGTACGCGACTCGGCCGAGCATGCCGGCGCACGCGACGTGTATCTGATTTACGAACCAATGGCTTCGGCTCTCGGTATTGGTCTTGACGTTACCGCGCCCGAGGGAAACATGGTCGTTGACATAGGTGGCGGTTCGACAGAGATTGCCGTAATATCACTTGGAGGCATTGTGTCAAACGGTTCACTGCGCACTGCGGGTGACGACTTTACAGCCGACATCCAGGACTACATGAGCCGCCAACACAACGTACGTGTCAGCGAGCGCATGGCCGAGCGTATCAAGATACACGTAGGTTCAGCACTCACAGACCTTGGCGACGAGGCTCCACAGGACTACATTGTCCACGGTCCTAACCGCATAACAGCCATGCCTATCGAGGTACCTGTATGCTACCAGGAGATTGCACACTGTATTGACAAGTCAATCATAAAGATTGAGAATGCCATCATCAGTGCATTGGAGCAGACACCACCCGAGCTCTATGCCGACATTGTACACAACGGCATCTACCTTGCCGGTGGCGGCGCATTGCTCCGCGGTCTTGACAAGCGCTTGTCGAACAAGATAAACATACCTTTCCACATTGCAGAGAACCCACTCTACTGTGTTGCCAAAGGTACCTTGCAGGCGCTCAACGACCTCTCATATCCTTTCTTGATGAGATAAAAAAGAGAAAGATACCGTGCGGTCGATACTGGATATACTTATAAAGCACAATCACTGGTTCCTTTTCCTATTACTGGAAGGAATCAGTTTTGTGCTTATTGTCTGTTTCAACAACTACCAGAGCGCGACAATGTTCACATCGGCAAGCAGTATCGCCGGAAACATCTACTCGGCATCAACCGACATCAACAGCTACTTCAACCTCAAAACCGAGAACCAGACATTGGTAGACCTCAATAGAGAATTGGTGAATGAGGTAGAGAACCTGAAGAGACAGTTGAGAGCCTTTGAGGACAGCGCTTCGGTTGCCGGTCTACAGCAGCAGTTGCAGCGCCACAACGGGTTCCACTATAACACGGCAAAAGTTGTCAACAACTCCGTCAACAAGGTAAACAACTACATTACCATTGACAAGGGAACTCTGCAAGGGGTTGGGCAGCAGATGGGCGTATTCAACCACCAGGGCGTAATTGGTATCACCTATACATCGTCGGACAACTTCACAATCGTACTGCCACTGCTCAACAGCAAGAGCATCATCAGTTGCAAGGTAAAGGGCAACACCCTGTGCTCACTCAAGTGGGATGGCAAGGATACGCGCCACTCTTACCTGATTGACCTGCCAAGATACGAGCTTTTCGAAAAGGGAGACACGGTATACACAAGCGGTTTCTCATCAATATTCCCCGCAGGAATTCCTGTAGGACGGATAGAGAGACTGGAGGATTCGGCCGACGGACAGGCATACCGTGCACGCGTGGAACTGTTTGCCGATTTTGCAAGCGTAGACAATGTATTCGTTGTCGGCAATGACAACAGCGCAGAGCAGGAGCAACTTGAACAAAGCATAGAAAAAAGCAAATGACAAGCAAGACAATAGCCCGTGCAGGATACTTCGTGCTGCTTTCACTTGCACAAGTAATCATATTCAGCCAGATACACCTGTTTGGCTATGCCACTGCATGCATTTTCATAATATTCCTGCTGAAGTTGCCAAGGCACACCACACGCAACGAGGCAATGATATGGGCATTCCTGTTCGGCCTTGTGACAGATATCTTCTGCAATACCCCGGGCATCCACTCGGCAGCAGCCACTGCAATGGCATTCACACGCAATTACATACTTGCGGCATTCACCCACAAAGGATTGCCCGATGACATTGTTCCCGGTGTCAGGACCCTCAAATGGGGCGGATATACAGTCTATGCCGTTCTCTGCATTACAATATTCTATGCCGTCCTGTTCCTGCTCGAACTGTTCACCGTACGTCACCTGTCGACACTGCTCATAAGTACAGGATCCAGCGTAGCACTCACAATGGTATTTACCGTTGTGGTCGAATTCTTCTCGCCAAACAAGTGACAACATGAAAGACAACAGCTACGAAAGCCGCAAATATATACTGTCGGCCGCGGTCCTGCTAATATTCATAATATACATCTCGCAGCTGTTCTCGCTGCAAATAAAGAACGAGGACTACAAGAGCAAAGCCGACAGCAATGCATTCTACAAGAAGACACTCTACCCCTCACGCGGACAGATGTATGACCGCAACGGCAAGCTCCTTGTCTACAACAAACCGGCATATGACATAACCTTTGTTCCACGCGAGATAAAAGGCATTGACACACTTGAGCTGTGCAGCACCTTGGGGATAACCCTCGAGGAGTTCACAAGGCGCATGGAGCGTGTAAAGAACAGGAAATACAATCCGGGATACTCGCAATACACCGAGCAGGTGTTCATGACACAGATTCCCATTGAGGATTTCGCAGTCTTTCAGGAGAAGAACTTCCTTTTCAAAGGCTTCTACGTCCGCAAGAGGTACATAAGGCAATACAGCCACCCCGTTGCAGGAGTGCTGTTCGGCGATGTCGGAGAGGTTTCCCAAAGACATATTGACCGTGACGCATACTACCAACAGGGCGACTACATAGGCACACAAGGACTTGAAGCATCGTACGAGAAACAGCTGCGCGGAGAAAAAGGCACAGAGGTGCTTCTGCGCGACGCACATGGCCGGATACAGGGAAAATACAACGAGGGTGCACTTGACACCCCGGCAATCAGAGGAAAGAACCTGACACTGAGCCTTGACATTGAACTGCAGATGCTTGGAGAGCGCCTTATGCAGGGCAAGAGAGGTGCAATTGTCGCCATCGAGCCCGCGACAGGAGAGATTCTATCGTTGGTATCGGCACCATCCTATGACCCGTCAATGCTGACGGGACGCGACAGGGGAGAGAACCACAAGATTCTCTCAAGCGACAAGAGCAAACCTTTGCTGAACCGCGCCGTAATGGGAACATACCCTCCCGGCTCTACATTCAAGACCTCACAGGCGGCCATGTTCCTTGAGGAGGGTGTTATTACACCACAGACGGCCTTCCCGTGCAGCAATGGTTTTGTACTGAACAAGTTCCGCCTCGGTTGCCACGCGCACTCATCGCCCACACCGCTGAAAGAGGCCATTGCCACATCGTGCAACGCATACTTCTGCTGGGGACTGCACCGCATGTTCGGCATGAGCAAATACGGAGGTACAAAAGCCGCCATGAACAGATGGCGCGACTACATGGTTTCAATGGGATTCGGATATCCGCTTGGCATAGACCTTCCCGGCGAGGCACGCGGCATGATACCGAATGCCGAATACTACTCACGCCACTATGGCAACTACTGGCGCGCCGTGACCGTGATAAGCATCTCAATTGGACAGGGTGAGGTTACGCTAACCCCGCTGCAGATAGCCAACCTTGGAGCTACCATTGCCAACAGAGGCAAATATATAACACCACATCTGGTAAAGGAGGTAGAGAACGACACTATACACAGCAAATACCTTGTACCCAAGAGTACAATGGTGAGCCCGGTCTCATACGAAGAGGTTGTAAAAGGCATGCGCCAGGCTGTCATTGGCGGAACATGCCGTGCTGCTAACATTCCGGGACTCGACGTGTGCGGAAAGACAGGTACAGCAGAGAACAGCAGAGGTAAAGACCACTCGGCATTCATGGGATTCGCACCGATGGATGAACCAAAGATTGCCATTGCCGTATATGTGGAGAACGGAGGCTTCGGTGCCGAATTCGGTGTTCCCATAGGAGCACTGATGATGGAAAAGTACCTTACAGACAGCCTTACCGCGGAGAGTGAGAAAAAAGCAGAGACCATCAGTAAAAAGAGCATTTACTATGGAGAGAAATAAGGAGAACATACTCAAGCGCCTTGATTGGTTCACAATCATACTGTACGCACTGCTTGCCACAATGGGTTGGCTGGCAATATGCGGTTCAACACACACATATATAGACACGAGCTTTGCCGAATTCTTCAACATGGATGAGCGAAGCGGAAAGCAGGCCATGTGGATGGGTGTATCACTCGCCTGCGGCCTTGTACTGCTGTGCATACCGAAACACATGTACAAGAACCTGTCGATAGTCGTATATGCCGCAACAATGCTCCTGGGCATAGTAACAATATTCATTGCTACAGATATCAAGGGCTCCCACTCGTGGATTGCCATAGGCTCATTCAGGCTGCAGCCTGCTGAGTTCATGAAATCGGCCACAGCACTCATGCTTGCCGCACTCATTGGAAGAAGAGATTTCAAAATGAGCAACAACAGCGACTTCATTAAGGCCATTGGCATAATCCTGCTGCCAATGATTATAATCGTTGCCCAGAAAGAGACCGGCAGTGCACTGGTATACCTTGCACTGTTCCTTGTACTCTACCGCGAAGGAATGACAGGAATATTCCTGCTGGCAGCCGTCAGCGCCATAATATATTTTGTAGTGGGTATAAAGTATGGCGGCGAAACGATGGCAAAGCTGCCTGTAAGCATTGGAGAATATGCGACAACGGTAATAATACAGATAATATCAATTGCCGTCGTCAAGTTCTGGTGCAGGAACAACAGGACATTCACCGTGCTGCTTGCAACCAACCTTGCTGTCACACTGTGCTCATACTGGGTTGCTGTATACCTTGTGGAGTTCAACATAATGATAACCCAATATGCGCTGCTTGCATTCAACACCATATATCTGCTGTTGCAGATAAGGCTGCGCAAAGAGAAAAGGAACCTGTGGGTAGCCGTTTACATCATTGGAGCCATTGCCTTCAACTACTCGTGCAGCTATGTCATGCACAACGTTCTGAAACCACACCAGAAGATAAGGATTGAGGTTCTGCTTGGACTGAAGGAGGACCTGAATGGAGCTGGATATAACGTGCACCAGTCAAAGATAGCCATAGGCTCGGGAGGAGTATTCGGAAAAGGTTTTCTCAACGGCACACAGACAAAGCTGAATTACGTGCCCGAGCAGGACACAGACTTCATATTCTGCACAATAGGCGAAGAGCAGGGTTTTGCAGGCTCGGTATTTGTACTGACAATATTCGTAATATTCATATTGAGAATAATACACCTTGCCGAACGGCAGGACGACCGCTTTGGCAGAGCCTATGGATATGCCGTCGCCTCGATATTCTTCCTGCACTTTACCATCAATGTGGGCATGGTACTGGGACTTGTTCCCGTGATTGGTATCCCGTTGCCTTTCTTCAGCTACGGCGGTTCATCGTTTCTCGGTTTCACAATACTGCTGTTCATGCTACTGAGGATTGATGCCGACAGGGACAGAGCGTAAATGACGGCTATTTGTGATTGACAGCATGATGGCCTCTTTCAATCCCTTACAGCCGTCAGTTCTATACCTACATCAAAGATGCCACATAGGATTTCGTCGTCCATCATATGCGACACTTTAAAAAGCAACGTATCGGCACATGATGCAGGCAGGAGGTGCTTTTCGCTCCCATTCTGATACATGGCACCGGCAGTGGAGCCCATTCGGCGCCCGTCATCGTCATACATTACACAGCATACGGTATCGACCGACAGCACGCAGCTGTCGGCGCTTAACGTCTCTACCCGCGCATACAGATTCTTGTACTTGTACCCGGCTGCATACCTCAACTGCACAGCAAGCGCAACACCGGCATTCACTACCCCATTGCCACCGTACAGGAATGACAACGTGTCACCCGCATGCCATCCGTTGCTTTCAACAGGAGCGAAACGGTGGTAGACTGTGCTGTCGCACGATGCAAACAGCACAATGGCCGCCAGTAGCAGCTTAAGCCTCGGAAGAGCCACCTTTCTCTCTCTTGCCATTGCCTCTCTTTGAGTCGTGACGGTTTCCACCGCCCTTACGGCGTTTCTTGTTACCTCGCTGAGCCGAATCGAAACGGTTGATATTCTCCTGCTCAAGCAAATCGACAGGACGTTTAGGCTCGTTCGATGTCTCATTGTTCAAGCTGTCGGGACGCTCACCGCGCTTGTTCATCTCAATCACTGCAAAGGCACGGCGGCCGCTTATGGTTACAAGGTTCGCCGGTATATGCTTGTCGGTTGAATATGTAACTTCGCCACGCAGGATATCGCTCTTGAAGAAATAGTATGTACCGTCCTTTGTTTCAAGGTCAACATCACGCTGCGGCAGTCTCTTGGAAGCCTCAACATATGCATCGACCTCGTAGTTGAGACAACACTTGAGCTTTGCACACTGCCCGGCAAGCTTCTGCGGGTTTAGCGACACATCCTGGAAACGGGCTGCCGAAGTAGATACCGACACAAAGTTTGTTGTAAAGGTCGCACAACAGAGCTCCCTGCCACATGGACCTATTCCGCCAATGCGGCCGGCCTCCTGGCGTGCACCAATCTGTTTCATCTCAATCTTCACCTTGAACACATCGGCAAGCACCTTGATGAGCTGGCGGAAATCGACACGGTTGTCGGCAATGTAATAGAAGATAGCCTTCAATCCGTCGCCCTGATACTCCACATCGCCAATCTTCATGTCAAGGTTAAGGTCCTTGGCTATCTGGCGCGAACGTATCATGGTATCATGCTCACGTGCCTTAGCCTCGTCGAACTTCTCCATGTCCACCGGACGGGCCTTGCGGTATATGCGCTTGAACTCGCTATCGGGTGTCAGGCGTGTCTTCTTCAACTGCAGCAACACCAGGCGTCCTGTCATTGTAACCTTGCCTATGTCATGACCCGGGCTGGCCTCAACAGCCACCACATCACCCTTCTGCAAGGGGATATTGTTGCTGTTCCTGTAGTAGCCCTTACGCGTGTTCTTGAACTGGACCTCCACTATATCGGTATACTCCTCATTGCCGGGAACCGCAGCAAGCCAATCAAAGGTATTGAGCGGTGCATCCATTCTGCCGCATCCCTTGCAGCAGATACCGGCACAACCATTATTCTCTTTATATTTTTTATCCATTTATCTGTTTTTTATCCAAACAATCATCCTCAACGACATGTCGAAGAAGACTATTTTTGCATTACCGTTCTGTTCTATGTGTCTTTGAGCCTCGGAAAGCTCTTCCATTATGCCATATATGTTGCGTTCGTTCACGAATGGCGAGAACCTCACCGAGAAATTACGCTCAGCCTGCGACATATAAATCATTGAATCGTCCTTGAAGTTCATTATGAAATTCTCACGTATCATACGCTGGCAATAGTCGAGCAGGTGTTTCTGCCTTTCACGTCCCATTGCCGCCACCTGTTCGCTCCAGGCCTTCATCTCGCGGATATTGCGGGCATAGGCCACACGCATGAGCTGCATGAACAGTTCAAGATAAAGCGCCTTTTCATCGCTCACCGACAGCAGTTCCTCGGCCTTTTCCCAGTTTCCAGCACTCTGCTGCGCCACAGCCTTGGCATCATCGAAAGCCAAGCCATAGCGTGAGACAAGCGCATTTTCAATATCGGCCTGCGCTATGCGGGGCACATCGATGCGCTGTGTACGGCTCAGGATTGTCTGTATTATCTTGTCCGGTTCCTCCGACACAAGCAGGAATAGCGTCTTCTGTGGCGGCTCCTCAATAATCTTGAGCAGTTTGTTCGAACCATCCTCCCTCATCTTCTCGGGCAGCCATATAATTACAACCCTCCAA
Organism: Bacteroidaceae bacterium; assembly: GCA_045654885.1. Lineage (GTDB taxonomy): Bacteria > Bacteroidota > Bacteroidia > Bacteroidales > Bacteroidaceae > HGM04593. Next base: position 146,403 of record JAZOOF010000051.1, on the reverse strand, counting down.
CCGCCTTCGCGTGACTGCATGGAGAGCTTATGCAGTATCTCGCCGCTCTCGCGCTCATAAATCATCGGCTGCTGGTTGTCGAGGCCGAGTTTCGCCAACCAATCGGCATAGCTGAAATAGGGGTTCTTCAAAAGCAGTTCGCGCCACTCTGCAATGTAATCGTCGCTCACAGGCTTGTCATTGCCGCTGCTCTTCTTCTTTACAGGGAACACAAAATGCAGGTCGCTGTGTATATACTTCGAGAGCTTGACACATGCAGGACATGTGCCACATGAATCGCTGCCGCCTTTGCCGCACAACAGGTAGTTTGCAAGAGCAATGGCTATGGGGAGTTTTCCGTTACCCTGCGGACCGGTTATCAGCAGAGCATGTGCCAGTTTGTTGTCATCGACACTGCGACGCAACCTCTCGACAATTGCCCTCTGTCCTATTATATCCTTGAAAAACACACCCATCAGTAAATCTCCTTTGCTATTTTATAGACACTATCGAACGCATTCAGCGTATAAAAGTGCAGACTTGGCACACCGTGCTGCATCAGTTCCTTGCACTGCTGTATGCCCCACTCGCAGCCCACCCGGGCTACTGCCGCATCGTCCTTGCACTTCAGAAGTTCGGCCACAAGGTCTGTCGGCAGGTCAACACGGAAAGTCTTTGGCAACACACTCATCTGCGACATGCGGTGTATTGGCTTTATACCGGGTATTATAGGAATGTTTATTCCCATTGCCCTCGCACGCTCCACAAAAGCAAAATATTTGCTGTTGTCGAAGAACATCTGTGTAACGGCATAGGCAGCACCCTCATCGGCCTTCTGTTTCAGCACAGCAAGGTCACTCTCCATATTCGGTGCCTCTTCATGCTTCTCGGGATAACAGGCCACACCATATGAAAATGGCTGCCCTGGTTCCTTTATAGGTGTACCATCGACAAAGAATCCCTCGTTGAAACGGTTTACCTGACGCTGCAGGTCAATGGCATATCTGTTACCGCACTTTGCGGGCGCAGTATTGGCATCGACTTTGCATTTGTCACCTTGCAGCACCAATATGTCGGTTATTCCCGACAGCTGAAGGTCTATGAGTACATACTCGGTATCATCGAGAGTATAACCGTTGCACAGTATATGCGGAACCACAGGAACACCATAACGGTGATGTATGGCAGCAGCCACAGCCACCGTTCCGGGACGGCGACGTATTGAGCCGAGCCTGTAAGTACCGTCGCCAAGGCTCTGGTACACGGGTTCACTATGGTGCGTGGTTATATTTATATATCCGGGGTTAAACTCCATCAGACGGTCTATGTTACCGAACAGTTTGCCGGTGCCCATGCCCTTGAGCGGCGGGAGCACCTCGAACGAGAAGGCCGTGTCGGATGAAGAGTTTATATAATCAATTACTCGCATTTTCAATATTTTCAAAAGGGTACAAAGCCCTTATATACATAAACACAAAGATAATGTAAGGGTGGGATAAATCAAAGTATGCACAATGTTTTTTACCCACGCTCACAAGCCCTTTTCTGCTGTACGCTATCGCGCAAAACCAGAAGTCCCTCGGGGCCGGTATTGAACAACAGGTCGACAATACTCAGCGACGGAATAAAGCCGTTGCGCTGTGCAAAGACCTGATAATATGCCATTTCGCCAGCACCCTTCATTGAGGCAAGAACCTTTGGCTCGGCAATATTTCTCACATCAAGCGCCCTGGCATCCACAGCCTCATAGGAAAGAAACTTCACCTCCCTTTCAAGCCCCAACAGTTCGCACACCACTCCATGCAGACGCAGATTGAAATCCATGAGGAAACCATCTTTCTCCTCGTAGAAACGGGCAAAGTCATCGGCATAATATTCAAAGAAAGGGCTCTTGCGATAGGCACTGACTATTGCATTCCAATGTTGATGGCGCCAATTGCCATGTTCGCTTATACGTACATCGCGCATGGCCACCCTGCCGCCATCGTGGACAACAGGTATTGTCAGCTGCTGCGCCCCGCTCTCGGCTGCTATCACAGCACGGCTGCGATAGGTCTGTTTCACAAAAGGCGAAACATCGTCAATCACAAGCGCATCGGCAGCATACAGGCGCACATAGAGCGGCACCGGAGCCAAATAGAGCGGATGGGTCAACACACTTTCCATTACAGCATCAATTGAAAGAACCCACACCGCGGAACATGCGTCTCCAACGGAGCTTGCCGTCGAACCAGCCACGGTCCTTGTCGAGCGACAGCCACACGAACAAAGCCTTGCCCACAATGTGGTCCTCGGGAACGAATCCCCAACAACGTGAATCGGCACTGTTATGACGGTTGTCACCCATCATCCAATAGTAGTCCATCCCAAAGGTGTAACTGTCACTCTCGACACCGTTGATGTATATCTTGCCATCCTTGACATCGAGTGTGTTACCCTCGTATGCCACAATGGGACGCTCATAGATTGCAATGTTGTCAAGCGTAAGCTTCACGCTCTCCCCACGTTTGGGAATCCACACCGGGCCATAGTTGTCCACTGTCCAGCCCCTGTTGCCGTTCAGCGGATAGATGCCGAATGTTGAGTTCTGGTTTGCAATCTCTATGCTCCTGCACAGACGGCTATCCGCTTTCAAGGCATTGCAAGCCTCATCGGTCAATGGCAACTGACCCACCATCACTGGCTTGCCGGCCTGGCGCAGGCTGTCGACAAGACCACGCGACAACCCCAAAGCAAGACGCACATTCTCTGTTATCGATTGCGGATAGAGAGCCTGCATGGCCATCAAATCCTCTTTGCTTATACCAAGCTCGCGACGTTTCTCCTCGGGGAGTGGACGGGTCAACACAAGATTGTAGTTATACTGCACGTTGGTCTGCTTCGAGAGTTTCTCGCCATCGATATAAAGCACCTTGTCCTTTATCTCAAGTACCTCACCTGGCAATCCCACGCAACGCTTCACATAGTTCTCCCTGCGGTCAACCGGACGATGGAGCAGCTCACCGAACTCCTCGGGGTATGACTTCATATACTCAAGACCGTCGTTGTAAATCTTCTTGTATAACGGGTAAGCCTCACCGGCCTGCATGGTATCAATGCCCGACAGCTGCGGGTTGAGTTCAAGGCCATAGGCATAGCACATGGTGTGCACATCTATCACGGCAGGATTGGTAGTTGCAACATCGCCGGCCGGGTAGTTGAACACCACAATATCGCCACGCTCGATAGGCTCAATGCCTGCCACACGCTCATAGTCCCACTGTACTGCGTCGATATAGCTTTTTCCACCCACAACCGGCATAGTGTGCTGTGTAAGCGGCATACTCAGCGGGGTCTGTGGTTTGCGGGGACCATAGTTCAGTTTGCTCACAAAGAGATAGTCACCGACGAGCAATGTCTTTTCGAGCGACGATGTGGGAATTACATAGTTCTGGAAAAAGTATATGTGTACAAAATATACGGCCACCAAGGCAAAAACAATGGCATCTACCCAGCTCATAACCCTGCGCGCAGTGCCGTTCTTCAGGTTCTTCCACCAGCCCCAAGGTATGAAGCGTGTTGTATAGCAATCGATTATGAACGGAATGACAAGCACACCCATCCAGCTTTTCACCCAAATGAGGAAAGCGATATAAAGCGCAAGATATACACCCATTTTAATGAGCGCCTTGCGGGTAGTCTTCACACTCCTGCCCAAAAAACGAAAATTCAAATCCATAGGCAACCGTTTTTAGAAATCAAGCAAATCCTTCATACCGAGCAAGCCGCTATGTCCGGCTGTATACTCGGCCGCAATAACAGCACCCAACGCAAAACCGTTACGGTTGTGGGCATCGTGTGTAATGGTTATGGTATCTTCATCCGAGCCATATGTGATGGTGTGGATACCGGGTACCTCGTCGCGGCGAATTGCATCAATCTTAATCTGGGTGGGACCGGGAACAGCGCCCTTGGTCACAGTGCCGTCGGGGTTTGTGAGGTCACCCATCACCCAGCTGAACTTGTGACCGATATTCTCCAGAATACCCTCGGCAAGGGTTATGGCCGTGCCGCTTGGGGCATCGAGTTTGTGAATGTGATGAGTCTCTTCAAGTTTCACCCTGTAGTTGTCGAAGTTATTCATTATTCGGGCCAGATATTTGTTCACGGCAGAAAAGATTGCCACACCCAGACTGAAATTGCTTGACCAGAAAAGAGTCTTTCCCTCCTTTTCGCACAACTCGCGCATCACAGCCTCGTTCTGCTGATACCAGCCGGTACTGCCGCTGACAACCTTCACACCGGCCTCCATTGCCTGAATACAGTTGTCATAGGCAACATGCGGTGCAGTGAACTCAATGGCAACGTCTGCGCTTGCAAAGGCCTCGCCTTTGATATCATCGTGGTTCTCAACGTCGATTATAGAGACAATCTCATGTCCTCTCTCAAGGGCAATCCTCTCAATGGTCTTGCCCATCTTTCCATATCCGATAAGTGCTATTTTCATTTTACTCAAATTTTATGACCGCGAAGATAACTATTTTTTCACTTAAAAATATAAATTTAATTATAAATAACATAAAAAGAGCAGCCCTTAAGCCGCTCTTTTCTTTATCACTTCTTTTGCATTTTCCGTGTAAGCCACCTGCGCACAGGCTCATCGTACAGTTTCAGACACAAGAGTGCAAGCACTATGCTTGAAACGACAACAAGCGCGGCCACCCCCAGACACTCATTCAGTGTGTAAATCTTTTTCTCAATGAGCCAAGCATAGAAGATGTACATTATCGGGTAGTGGACTATATACAGCGGATAGGACAAATCACCAAGCACTTTGCTGACTTTTGATGTAAAGGAGCTAGCCGTTCCACCGCAAGCACCCAACCACACAATGAATGGAAATACCAGCGCAATGCACACAACCTCATACAGACTGTTGATACTTATTCCCGAATTTTCAAAAGGCGCAATATATGGCACTGCAAACAGTACAACAAGCATTACACAACATTTCCAGAAAGCGCCCCTTACCTTGCGAGGCTTGAATGTGCGGGCAAGCAACATACCCACAGTAAATGGGAACAGCATACGTACCAGACCGCCCCAGAAATTCACTTCATCGATAGTCCAACCAACACCAACCATGTCGTACCCCGATACATTTCCCACAAAGAACCAAGCATGCAGGCACCCTAAGACAACCGCCAGAATTGTAAGGATTTTTGTAGACAGACGGCGTATTACAAGCGCATAAAGGATATTGCCGACATACTCAAAGAAAAGCGACCATGCCGGGCCGTTGAGCGGGAACATCTCGCCATTGCCGCGCACCTCGTATGGCACACCGGGAACAGCCGGAATCATGAGCATGGTAAGCAGCATCGCAACCATCACCCAACCGGTAGGAGCAGTGGTACCATCCCATTTTTCAAAACCCACAAAAGCGAATGCCAGCACACCAATCAACGCACCCATCACAAGCATAGGGTGCAGACGCACCAGACGACGCTTGAAGAACTGCCATGTACTCATTTTCGGCCAACGGTCATCATAGGCATAACTTATCACAAAACCCGAAAGGATAAAAAAGAAATCCACGGCAATGTGCCCGTGGTTGAGTGTGGTTATCAACCCGCTGCCTGCACCGTTTGTAGCCTCGGCAAAGGCAAATCCCTCGAAAACGTGATAGAAAAGTACAAGAATCGCGGCTACGCCACGCAAACCGTCGAGCAGTTCGTAATGCGGCTTTGCATCGGCAAAACCCACTGTTGGATTTGTGTTTTTTTGCATTTTATTTTCTGTTTTTGTGCGTAATACTTATTTCGTGCAAAAATAGCACAGCTTTACTTTAAGAGATTTGCTTTGGAGCAAAAAATCATCTTTTGCTTCTAATTCTGCTCAAAGTATATATGGTCACACCCAAAAATTCAGCTATATATTTGAGTTTCACTCTATTCAACAACCCCGGATAACGCTCAAGAAACCTTTCATACCGTTCTTGGGGCGACAACTGCAATCTCTCCACAAATATAAGGCTCAAAAGCATATTGCACTCCTGATGAACAATTCTCCCCCAATTGGCAATGTCAATATATTTCTCATACAGGGCATTCAAAACATCAATTGGAATTTTATATATTACACAATCCGTTACAGTTTCGATACTCTCAAGCGAAGGAGTATTATAGTAGAGAGAATGCATGCCGAATGTTATGTCACCTTCCATACTGAACCAAGTTGTAGTGTCCACGCCATCCTTGTGGAAAACAGAACGAGCAACCCCGTCCTCTACAAAATAGACATTACGGTCAATTCTGCCCGAATGCACAATTGTCGTGTTTTTAGGGCAATGCATAACAGTCATTTCACCCAACATCGCATGCAGAGCCTCATCGCAAACCGGATGAAAATGTTTAATTTTTGCTGTTATATTCTTCATTGTCGTAATGTTTACTATGGCGAAGATAACACATTTTTCACATTACTCTAATAAAACGTGCCCTCGTTTATGTACCAAAGCGAATATAATAGCACACTTTTCCCGCGCGCATACCCGCTTTTTAAAATAAAATAACTAATTTTGCCATTTAGCGCGAGACACCTGTCTCCAACAATAGCAAAAACAAAACTAAAAAAGATAAAAAGACATGGAAAAGAGATTCAAAAGAACACTTGTGACATCGGCCTTGCCATACGCGAACGGCCCGGTCCACATCGGTCACCTTGCAGGTGTATATGTACCTGCCGACATCTACGTGCGTTATCTGCGCCTCAAGGGCGAGGATGTACTCTTCATCGGCGGTAGCGACGAACACGGTGTGCCCGTTACACAGCGCGCACGCAAAGAGGGCATCACTCCACAGGATGTGGTGGACCGCTACCACGGCATCATCAAGGAGAGTTTCGAGGGATTCGGCATTTCGTTCGACGTGTACAGCCGTACAACATCCGAGACTCATCACAAATTCGCATCGGAGTTCTTCCGCAAGCTATACGATGACGGCAAGCTCGTTGAGCAGACATCAAAGCAGTTCTACGATGTAAAGAACGAGAAGTTTCTTACCGACCGCGATGTCGTGGGCGAGTGCCCCTACTGCCACAAGCAGGCCTATGGAAACCAGTGCGAGGAGGGTTGCGGCCGTGCGCTTGAGCCGACAGAACTCATCAACCCCCGCTCAAAGGAGACCGGCGAGACACCAATTCTCAAGGAGACAAAGAACTGGTACCTGCCGCTCAACGAGTACCAGCAGTGGCTGAAGGAGTGGATTCTTGAGAACCACAAGGAGTGGCGACCCAATGTATACGGCCAGTGCAAGAGCTGGCTCGACATGGATTTGCAGCCACGCGCCATGACACGCGACCTTGACTGGGGAATCCCCGTACCCGTGGAGGGGGCGGACGGTAAGGTGCTCTATGTGTGGTTCGATGCACCTATCGGATACATCAGCAACACAAAGGAACTGTGCGACAAGGATCCTGAAAAGCATGGCACATGGGAGCAGTGGTGGCAGAGCGAGGATACACGCCTTGTACACTTCATTGGCAAGGACAACATCGTGTTCCACTGTATTATCTTCCCTGTAATGATGAAGGCTCACGGCAAGTATGTGATGCCCGACAACGTTCCGAGCAACGAGTTCCTGAACCTTGAGGACGACAAGATTTCGACATCGCGCAACTGGGCGGTATGGCTCAACGAATATCTCGTTGACTTCCCAGGCAAGCAGGATGTCCTGCGCTACGTGCTCACAGCCAATGCGCCCGAGACAAAGGACAACAACTTCACATGGAAAGATTTCCAGGCACGCAACAACAACGAGCTTGTAGCAGTGTACGGAAACTTTGTGAACCGCGCACTCGTTCTCACAAAGAAATATTTCGACGGCAAGGTTCCTGCATGCGGCCAGCTCACCGACTATGACAAGGCCATCATCGACGAGTTTGTAAATGTCAAGGAGCGTGTAGAGAGCCTGCTCGACCAGTACAAGTTCCGCGAGGCACAAAAGGAGGCCATGGAACTTGCACGCATCGGTAACCGCTACCTTGCCGAGACCGAACCATGGAAACTCGCCAAGACAGACATGGACCGCGTTGCAACAATCCTGAACCTCTCATTGCAGCTTGTTGCAAACCTCTCTATCGTTTTTGAGCCGTTCCTCCCATTCAGCAGCAAGAAACTGCGCGAGATGCTCAACATAGAGAACTTCGAATGGACAAGCCTTGGCAGCACAACACTGCTTGGCGAGGGTCACGAGCTTGGCGAGGTAGGCCTGCTCTTTGAGAAGATTGAGGACGAGACCATACAGGCACAGCTCGACCGCCTTGAGCGCATAAAGAAAGAGAACGAGGCAGCAAACTACAAGGCAAACCCGATACGCCCCGAGTGCACATTCGACGATTTCATGAAGCTCGACATGCGTGTGGGTACAGTACTTGAGTGCACAAAGGTTCCAAAGGCCGACAAACTGCTGCAGTTCAAGATTGACGATGGCCTGGAGACACGCACAATCCTCTCGGGTATTGCAAAGCACTTCAACCCCGAGGAACTTGTGGGCAAGCAAGTTTGCTTCATCGCCAACCTGCCGCCACGTACAATGCGCGGCATTGTGAGCGAGGGTATGATTCTGAGCGCCGAGGACAACGAAGGCAAGCTCTCGTTGCTCACCGTCACCCCCGCAACAAAACCGGGCAGCGAAATCAAGTAACAACATATTTCTCATCCTGAGCAAAGCGAAGAATCTATAAAGTTCCTTCACTGCGTTCAGGATGACAGTTCAAAGAATGTAAAGAAATGACAAAGGGAAGCAATGCACATAGTCTTAAACACACCGTCGCAAAGGGAATGCTCTGGGGCGGGGTTAGCAATACTGTGTGCCAATTGCTGAGCCTTTTCTTCGGCATTTACCTTGCACGCCTCCTTGGCCCCGACGACTATGGCCCAATCGGAATGCTTGCAATCTTCACGGCAATAGCAGGTTCTCTGCAGGACAGCGGATTCGTGGTAGCCATAGCAAACCGGAAAACCGTGGGACATGATGACTACAACGCTGTTTTCTGGTTCAATATCCTCATCTCGCTGTTCATGTATGCCGTGCTCTATGCATGTGCGCCGCTTATTGCCAATTTCTTCAACCGGCCGGAGCTTGTAGCCCTCTCACGCTACAACTTCCTTGGTTTTGTTGTTGCCGGTTTCAGCATTGCTCCATCGGCCTATCTGTTCCGCGAGCTGAAGGTGAAGCAGAAGTCAATATCCCTGATACTCTCAATCACAATATCGGGAATAACAGGTATTATCCTCGCCCTGAACGGATACTCATACTGGGGTATTGCCACACAAAGCATAATGTATGTACTGGTGAGGTGTGTGGTATGCTGGTATTTTACACCATGGCGACCGAGTTTCAAGATAAACTTTGCGCCACTGAAATATCTGTTTGCATTCAGTTACCGATTGCTTATCACCAACCTGTTCCAACGCTTCAACTGGAACATATTCTCATTCATTCTCGGCAAATACTACCCCAAGGATGTGGGCAACTATGTCAAAGCTGCCGAGTGGTTCAACATGGGAGGCGAGGTGGTAAACGGAATGGTCAATGCCGTTGCGCAGCCTGTGCTTGCCAAGGTTGGCGATGACAACGAGCGCCAGCTGCGTGTTTTCCGCAAGATGCTGCGTTTCACGGCCTTTGTTGCAGCACCGCTTATGCTTGGCCTCTCACTGGTATCAAAAGAGCTTATTGTTGTGGTTATAACCGAGAAATGGATTGAGAGCGCACGGATGCTGCAGCTGCTTGCCATCTGGGGAGCTTTCATGCCATTGCAGTCCATGTTCACAAACCTGCTTGTGAGCCGCGGAAAAGCAGCCATCTTCATGTGGTGCACCATAGTCCAGGGAGTGCTGACACTTATTCTACTGCTACTGCTCCGCCCTTATGGCATAAGGAACATGATTATTGCATACTGCATATTCAATGCCCTGTGGCTGTTTGTGTGGCACCACTTTGCAAAAAAGGAGATAAAGCTGAGTTTAAGGATGTTCTTTACAGACACACTCCCGTATCTATGTCTGGCAACAGCAGTTATGGCAGCCACTCACCATCTCACACTCTCCATTGACAACATGTACACACTGCTGTTAGCAAGAATTGCCATTGCAGCACTGCTGTACATTACAATTGCATGGATTGCAGGCAGCAAGGAACTTTGCGAGATAGCGAAATTCATTTTCAAACGAAAAGTAGATCTGTGATATGAAGAAGATTCTCTATGACAACCAGATGTTTACCTTCCAGCGTTTTGGAGGAGTGACAAGATATTTCGCCGACCTCATATACAACCTCCCGGCCGATGAGTTCGTCTCCGAGCTGCCGATGAAATACTGCGAGAACCACTATGTCACACAAACATACGGGCACAAATACAAGAATTTCTCCTTCCCGGGCAACTACCGTGTGCGCCGTCGCCTGTATGCCCTTGCGAATGACAGTATGTCAAGGCATGCCATAAAGCACGGCGAATATGACATATTCCACCCCACATACTACAACCCATATTTCATAGACACCATTAAAAGGCGCCGGAAGCCGTTGGTGCTGACAATACACGACATGACATTTGAGCGCTACCCGCAGGAGGTGCTCATATATGACCGCACAATCGCGCACAAGAAGCGCCTCATAGCCGAGGCCGACCACATAATTGCGGTGAGCGAGAACACAAAACGTGACATTGTGGAGCTTCTGGGTACAGACCCGTCAAAGATTACCGTGGTGTACCATGGCTACAGACCCATAAGTGACGTGGCACCGCAGCTTTTCGACAACTACGTGCTGTATGTTGGCGAGCGCAAGGGATACAAGAACTTCATGCCATGGCTGTCGGCAATACTCCCAATCCTGTATGGCAACCCCACACTGAAAATTGTCTGTACCGGTTCTCCGTTTACAACAGCTGAGCAGAAGCTGTTTACCGAGTGGAACATCACAGACCGCATGATACATATATCGGCCAACGATGCACAGATGGCATCGCTCTACCGCCATGCACTCTGCTTTGTATTCCCATCACACTACGAAGGGTTCGGCATTCCTATTCTGGAGGCGTTCAATGGCGGTTGCCCCGTGTGCCTGAGCAATGCGAGCTGTTTCCCCGAGGTTGCAGGCGATGCTGCAATATACTTCAACCCCGGCGATGCACAATCAATGCACGACACCATGAAAGAACTGCTTGCAAGTTCAAACCTGCGTGATGAGTTGCGACAGAAAGGAGCAGCGCGCAGCAAAGAGTATTCGCTTGAACGCATGGTGGAACAGACCTGTAATGTTTATCGCAAATTGTAGTTTGGCCTATGAAACTCTCATTCTCGGAACTTGGACGCCTGTTGCCAATCGCAAAACGCCGCGCGGGTGAAAAATTGGTCCGCATGATACAGCAACTGTTCAACAGTGAAATGTTGGTAAAGGATGTGTTCGGCACAGGACGCAGCGAAAGGGCACTTGTATGTTACCTGCCCGAAGCATTCAACGGCAAGGAATTACCCAAGCACCACTCAAACTTCACAGAGTGTTACACGGCCGCCGAAGCACTGCACCGCCTTGGCTACAGCGTAGACTGCGCCTCGCGAGGCAAGAGCGGTATCGACTACAGCCGTTACGGGGTTGTTTTCGGCATCAGCTGCCAATCATACGCGGCATCATTCACTGCCGACAAGGATGTTTCGCCCATAAGAATATTCTATTCGGTAGGAGCACACACCTTCTACAATTTCCGTACAACCGCCAAGCGCAACAAGGAGTTCTTTAAGAGACACAACCGTTGGTTACTGCCATCGTACCACTACGTTCCTGGAAACGGAATGAACTACTACATGTCGCAATTGAGTGATGCGGTCATATCACTTGGCGACAAATTCCTCATAGAGCAGATGACATCCGAGGGAGAGCGGATTGAGAAAACAAGACAACTGTCGGCTTTCTATTTTAACGTGTGCACCCCCGATGAAAAGAAAGATTTCTCAAAGTGCCGTAACAACATCCTGTGGTTCGGCAGTTCGGGGATGATGCACAAAGGACTGGATATCGCCATAGACTTTGCCTTGGAACACCCGCAGTTCACGCTGCACATTTGCGGCGGCAGCCGACAGGAAAAGGAGTTCTGGAAGTTTTACATGCCAAAGTTAAAGGCTGCAGGCAACATTGTTATGCACGGATTTGTAGACATAAGGTCGGACGAGTTCGCAAAAGTGCTTGCAGAGTGCGGCATACTGCTCAACCCCTCACTCTCGGAGAGCGGTGCTGTATCGGTGCTGAACGTACTGGGCAACGGTGCCCTGTTGCCGGTATACAGCAAGGGTACAGGACTGGACATTGCCAATGTGGGTGTAGAGGTCGACGAAGTTACTTACGACAATTTCAGGAAAGCCCTGCTTGACGTTGCAGCATTACCGACTGAGACTATAGAGAAAAAAGCATGGGATGCACACCGGCTTGTAAAGGAGAGGTATACACTCGAAAATTACCGTGAGACCATGTACAGATACATAAAGGAAATAACAAACAAATGATATTATGAACAAGAACTTCAATTGGAAGAACATAGTACCGCACGTTGCTGCTGTACTGACATTCCTTCTGCTGACATTAGTCTACTTCAGCCCGGTGCTCGAAGGCAAGGACATCAAACAGGACGATGCCATCGGCTCAATGGGCTGGGGAAAGGACGCACGCGACTACCACGAGGAGAGCGGAGAGTACAGCTACTGGTCCAATGCCATGTTCTCGGGCATGCCCTGCAACTATACCTTCTCGCCACAGCCCGACAACGTTTTCAAGCCGATAGGCGAGGTTGTGACGCTCAACATCTTCGGTGCATCGTACAGGCATATAGGCTGTATATTCCTCACCTTCATTGGCTGCTACATTCTGCTGCTTGCATTAGGGTGCAGGCCATGGCTCAGTATTGCCGGCTCAATAGCCTACACGCTGGGCTCGTACAACTTCATCATAATCGATGCCGGACACATGAACAAGAGCCTTGTCATAGCAACGATGGCACCGCTCATTGGCGGTATCATACTGTGCTACAGGCGAAAACTGCTTATTGGAGCACTCGTGACGCTTGTTTTTGCAGGACTTAACATATACTGGAGCCACCAACAGGTGAGCTACTACGTGCTGCTCACAGCTATTATAATGGCAATTGTCTATTTCATATACGCCTGGCGCGGAAAGTGGCTAAAATACTATTTCAAGGCAACTGCAGTGCTTGCTGTCGTTGCCATACTGGCAGCAGCACCGGCTGTGGGTATTCTGTTGCCGACAAGCGACTATGCAAAATCTTCAATGCGCGGTGGCTCAGAGCTCGACGTGAAGGATGGCGAAAAATCAACAGGACTGGACACTGAATACGCTTTTGCCTGGAGCTATGGCAAGGCCGAGAGCCTTACACTGCTTGTTCCAAACCTTTATGGCTCGGCATCGGCATCAAATGTAGGTACAGACAGCGAACTGTACAAGGCCTATCGCGACATTATGATTCGCGGATATGCCGACATGGTGCTTGAACAGAACCCCGGCGCAAGCGAGAGAGAGGCTGTGCGCTACATAACAGGCAACCGTGAGATAATGAGAGAAATCAATGCCGATGCGGCAAACTTTGTACGCTATGCACCCACATATTGGGGAGAGCAGCCGGGAACATCGGGTCCCGTATATGCCGGAGCCATCGTATGTTTCCTTTTTGTGCTTGGCCTCATCATTGTACGCGGAGCCAATAAATGGTGGCTGCTTGGCGCGACCCTCTTCTCGCTGATACTTGCGTGGGGAAGCAACATGCCGGGCATAAACAACTTCCTTTTCGAGTATATGCCGCTCTACAACAAGTTCCGCGCACCATCCATGGCATTGGTGATAACAACGCTAACAATGTCAGCACTTGCAATACTTGCCGTAAAGCGTTTTATTGAGGATGCAAAGAACGATATAAAACTTTCAAAGGCGCTCTACATTGCGCTTGGCATAACAGGCGGAATAACACTGCTCCTTGCTGTCGTGCCTGATGCGTTCTTCAATTTCACCTCGACTGCCGACACGCGCTTTGCACAGATTCCCGAACTGCTCGATGCCATGATACAGCAGCGCCGTGCCATGCTCGTGAGCGATGCTTGGCGCTCATTCGCATTCATTGCGGCAACAGCTGCTCTTATGTGGGCATACACAAGATACAACCTAAAGCAGACACTTTTCATTGCCGTGCTTGGAGTGCTGTTCCTTGTTGACATGTGGCCCGTTTGCAAACGTTTCGTCAATAACGACAAGTTCATGCCCAAGAAGGAGACAACAGCAATACGTGAGACTGCAGCCGACAAGGAGGTAAGAAGAATGGCAGGTGCCGACCCACACTACCGTGTTTTCAACCTAACAGACCCCAACGGCCCGTTCAACGAGGCATTCACATCCTACAAGCACAAGTCAATCGGCGGCTACAGCCCGGCGAAACTGGCACGTTACCAGGATATCATAGAGAGATACTTGAGCAAGTTCAACATGAACGTCATTTCAATGCTCAACACCCGTTTCTTCATTACCCCCGACGGTGTAGAGGAGAACCACGAAGCATTCGGCAACTGCTGGCTGGTAAACAATCTCGCATGGGTAGAGAATGTAAAAGAGGAGATTGCAGCCATTGAGAACGTTGACAAGGAGACTGCATACATTGACAAGGCATGGCTGAAGAATATTGACTCACCCGAGCAATACAACAATGCCGCGCCTGGCATCATAACAATGACAGAATACCGCAACCCGGGCAATATCATATACAGGAGCAACAGCGCTGCACCCAAACTGGCAGTCTTCTCCGAGGTGTATTACAAGACCTGGAAGGCATACATCGACGGCGAGGAGGTGACACCCGTACGCGCCAACTATGTCCTGCGCGCACTGCCCATCCCTGCAGGCGAGCACACAATTGAGTTCAAGTGCGTGGACGAGCTTATGATAAAGAGCCATAACTGGTCTACATATATGTCAATTCTTATCGGTATTGCCATTCTTGCACTTGCAGGCTTCGGCATCTACCGCAAGGTGAAAAAAGAGAAGTAAATTATGGGCAGAGAACCTAAATTTTCTATTATAACCATCACATTCAATGCAGCATCAGTCATTGAACCTACGCTGCAAAGCGTGCTGGAGCAGACATATACAAACTATGAGTATCTGCTCATAGACGGTGGGTCAAAGGACAACACTGTTGCTAAAGCAAAAGCAAGCGGAATTGAGTTCGCCCACATTGTGAGCGAGCCCGACAACGGACTCTATGATGCAATGAACAAGGGCATTGCCCTTGCTACAGGCGACTACCTTTGCTTTCTGAATGCCGGCGACGGATTCCATGCCCCCGACACACTGCAGACGATAGCCAATGCGGCAATGGCGGAGGAGAGACTGCCCGACGTGCTCTATGGCGAGACCGCCGAGGTTGACGAGGAGCGCCGTTTTGTGCGTATGCGCCGCCTGCAGGCACCAAAGGAACTCACTTGGCGCAGTTTCAAGGATGGAATGATGGTGTGTCACCAGGCATTCTACGCAAGACGTGAGATTGCCCCAATGTACGATTTGAAGTACCGCCTGTCGTCGGACGTGGACTGGTGTATAAAAGTGATGAAACGTGCCGAAAAACTTGTTAATGTAAATGCCACTGTGGTGAATTATTTGCAAAATGGTTTATCTTTGCAACACCACCGTGCATCGCTCAAGGAGCGTTTTTGGATAATGAGCAAACATTATGGCTTCTTGCCCACAGTGGGCCGCCATTTGTGGTTCGTTATCCGCGCAGTGATAAAGAGATGAAATAACCATAAAACTTATAGCTATGTTTTCAAAAGAGACTTATATTGCACGCCGTCAGGTGTTGAAGGAGAAGGTTGGCAGCGGTCTGTTGCTGTTCCTCGGTAACAACTTCACCGGAATGAACTATGCCGACAATGCATACCACTTCCGTCAGGACTCTTCCTTTTTATATTACTTTGCATCGGACTACGAAGGCCTTGCAGCCATCATTGACATAGACAATGACAAGGAGATTATCTTTGGCGATGAGCTCACAATCGACGCTATCGTGTGGACAGGTGTACAGCCTACAATCAAAGAGAAGTGCGAGCGCGTGGGCATTACCCTCACCCGCCCCATGGCCGACCTTGCCACATACCTGAAGGATGCACAGGCAAAGGGACAGGAGATTCATTTCCTGCCACCCTACCGTGGCGAGCACCAGGTGTGGCTGCAGGAACTGCTTGGTATCAACCCTGCCGAGCAGGCAGCAAAGGCATCAATGAGGTTTGTAAAGGCAATCATTGCGCAGCGTAACTACAAGAGCGAAGAGGAGATTGCACAGATTGAAGAGGCTGTAAACGTATCGGTAGACATGCACTGTGCTGCAATGCGCGCCGTGCGCCCCGGAACAACAGAAGCCGAGATTGTAGCTGTTGTACAGGCCGAGGCACAGAAACACAACTTTGGTCTCTCTTTCCCAATCATTGCAACCATCAACGGCCAGACACTGCACAACCATGCATATGGCACAGCACCATTGAAGGATGGACAGATGCTGTTGCTCGACAGCGGTTGCGAGAATGCAATGCACTATGCCGGTGACCTCACTACTACCATGCCTGTAGGCACACACTTTACCGAGCAGCAGCGCACTGTGTGCAACATCCTGCGCCGCGCGCATCTCACAGCAACAGAGAACCTGCGCCCCGGTATCGAATACCGCGAGGTGCACAAGATGGTGCTCACCGAGATTGCAAAAGGCATGATTGACCTTGGACTCATGAAGGGCGACCCTGTTGAGGCATCTGTTGCCGGTGCAACATGTATGTTCCTCCCCCACGGCCTTGGCCACATGATGGGACTTGATGTCCATGACATGGAGAACCTCGGTGAAGTAAATGTCGGATATGAAGAGGGCCGCACAAAGAGCACACTCTTCGGTTGGAAGTCACTGCGCCTTGCAAAGGCTCTTGAGCCAGGCTTTGTGTTCACCGTTGAGCCGGGAATCTACTTTATCCCCGACCTTATTGACAAATGGCGTGCCGAGAAGCAGTTCACCGACTTCATCTGCTACGACAAGCTCGAGAGCTGGAAGACATTCGGCGGTATGCGCGGCGAGGAGGATTGGCTCATTCTTGAAGACGGCGCACGCCGCTTGGGTAAATACAAGCCAATGTCGCCCGAAGAGATTGAGGCAGAACGCAACAAGTGATATAAACGTAAAAAGAACCGCCGACGGCGGTTCTTTTTACGTTTATAAAGTATTACAGGTTTTAAGCCAACCTGTCCATTCTTTCCCTCATAACCTTCTCGGCACCAAGGATAATGTCCTCAACAATGGCTGCAGCAGGCTCTACCTGCTTGATGAGACCGGCACACTCGCCTGCCATGTAACTGCCATCGACATCACCCTCCTTCACGGCCTTGCGCAGAGCGCCGCCGCCGAAAGCAAGCAACTCCTCGGGAGTTACATTGGGGTCGGTCTCCATCTTTGCAAAGTTGCGTGAGAAAGGTGTCTTCAATGAACGTACGGGATGACCCTGTGTCTTTCCTGTAATGATTGTGGAGATATCGGTTGCATCCACAAGCTTCTCTTTGTAATTCTCGTGTGCTGTACACTCTGTTGCAGTGATGAAACGTGTACCAACCTGCACGGCATCGGCACCAAGCATGAACGCTGCAGCTGCACCTCGGCCGTCACAGATACCGCCGGCTGCAATTACAGGAATATCAACAGCGTCCACAATCTGTGGGATGAGCGGCATTGTGTGCAGTTCGCCAACATGACCACCCGACTCGGCACCCTCGGCAACAACGGCATCAACACCGGCAGCCTGCATCTTCACCGCATGGGCAACACATGCAATCACAGGGATAACCTTGACACCGTTCTCCTTCCACATAGGCAGATATTTTGCAGGAGAACCGGCACCTGTGGTAACAATCTTCACACCCTCCTCAACAATCATGGCGGCAATCTCAGCAGCATTGGGAGCCTGCAGCATGATGTTAACTCCGAATGGCTTGTCGGTAAGTGTCTTGCACTTGCGAATCTCATTGCGCACTGCCTCGGTACTCTCATTGATGGCTGTAATGAGACCCAGACCACCGGCATTTGAAACAGCCGCAGCAAGTTCGGCATCGGCAACCCAGGCCATACCGCCCTGGAAGATGGGATACTTTATCCCGAGAATATCACATACTCTACTTTTAATCATTTTCTTTATATTTATTGTTTACAATAGTGCAAAGGTATAACAATTCAGACTACACATGCAGCCTGTCCATCTATTTTTAACAGAGAGAATGAAGATTTTGTCCAAATTGTGTAACAACAGAGACAGCTCGCTGTCAATCCCCAATACCCTCGAGGTGGCGGAAACGGTTCACAAACCTCTTCAGACGCTTTCTTGTAGAGATGTCGGGGTGGTAATCCACCTTGCGTTTTCTACGTCTGAGCACAACACAGGCTTTCACACAGAACGCCAATACAATAACTCCAATTATTACATTCCAAACAGTCATAACAACAGGCTTTAAGGTTAACAATCGGGGATTTACCGGTGCAATATAGCAAAAAGTTTTAAAAACATAAAAAGAACTTTGCAAAATCATTTGTTTATATTTTATTGAATGAGTGTTAAAATGTAATGATTTTAAAAGTGTTGATATTTTTATCCGGTTTTATTATGGTTTTTTGTTTTACTTTTTCTATTTTTGTAGAGTATTCTTGTTGATGACAAAAATCCTTTAACATATATGATTCAGACTGTTGTTAAGCGCGACGGGCGCATCGTCGGCTTTGATAAAGAGAAAATTGCTACAGCCATACGTATGGCTATGTACCACACCGAAATTGGTGAAGATGCATCACTCATACGTCAGATTACTGACCGCATCTCATTCAAGGGAGATGCACAGATGGACGTGGAAGCCATACAGGATATGGTGGAGAACGAGTTGATGAAGAGTAGCCGCAAGGATGTGGCAAAAAAATACATCGCCTACCGTAACCAACGCCGCATTGCGCGCAAGGCAAAGACAAGGGATGTGTTCCAGGAGATTATCAACATCCAGTCAAACGATGTCACACGCGAGAATGCAAACATGAATGCCGACACACCCGCCGGCATGATGATGAAATTCGCAAGTGAAACAACAAAACCCTTTGTCGACGACTTCCTTTTGAGCGAGGAGGTAAACGATGCAGTGCACAACAACTACCTGCATATACACGACAAGGATTACTACCCCACCAAGAGCCTCACCTGCTGCCAACACCCGCTCGACAACATCCTGCTCAACGGCTTCAATGCCGGCCATGGAGAGTCGCGCCCCGCAAAGCGCATTGAGACAGCAAGCATCATCGCCTGCATATCGATGGAGACAGCACAGAACGAGATGCACGGTGGCCAAGCAATCCCTGCATTCGATTTCTACCTTGCACCATATGTACGAGCAAGCTTTATTGAGGAGCTCAAGGCAATAGAGGAGCTTACAGGAGCAAACTACTCACACCTCTATAATAAAGAGGTTGAGGATTATATAACACAGCCATTGGACTTCCTCAGCGGTGATGAGCGCATACTGCAGCATGCGATAAACAAGACTGTCGCACGCGTGCACCAGGCAATGGAGGCGTTCATCCACAACATGAACACCATACACTCACGTGGCGGCAACCAGGTTGTGTTCAGTTCAATAAACTACGGTACAGATACATCGGCCGAGGGCCGTTGCATCATTCGCGAGCTGCTCAACAGCACATACCGTGGTGTGGGCAATGGCGAGACAGCCATATTCCCAATACAGATTTGGAAGAAAAAGCGCGGTGTGAGCTACTTGCCCACCGACCGCAACTACGACCTCTACCAGCTTGCCTGCAAGGTAACGGCACGCCGTTTCTTCCCCAACTTCCTTAACCTTGATGCAACATTCAACCAGAGCGAAGAGTGGAAGGCCGATGACCCCAAGAGATATTTGCATGAGGTGGCTACCATGGGTTGCCGCACACGCGTTTATGAGAACCGGTTCGGTCCCAAGACCTCTGTTGGCCGCGGTAATCTCTCGTTCTCTACAATAAACATCGTGCGCCTTGCGATAGAGTGCATGGATATAAAGAACCTTGACGAGCGCATTGCACTATTCTTTGCAAAGCTCGACGGTCTGCTCGACATCACTGCACGCCAGTTGCACGAACGCATGGAGTTCCAGAAGAGCGCCTTTGCAAAGCAGTTCCCGCTACTCATGTCGGCACTTTGGGTAGGATGCGACAAACTGAAGGCCGGCGACACAATTGCACCTGTAATCAACCAAGGTACATTGGGTATCGGCTTCATCGGCCTTGCCGAGTGTCTTGTTGCACTCACCGGCAAGCACCATGGCGAGAGCCAGGAGGCGCAGGAGCTTGGTGTGCGCATAATCACTTACATGCGTGACCGCGCCAATGACTTCTCCGAGCAGTACCAGCACAACTACAGTATCCTGGCAACACCCGCCGAGGGTCTCTCGGGACGTTTTACACGCGGCGACCGCAAACGCTTCGGCATTCTCCCGGGCATTACCGACCGCGACTACTACACCAACAGTAACCACGTTCCGGTGTACTACAAGTGCAGCGCACGTCACAAAGCCGAGATTGAGGCTCCTTATCACGACCTCACACGCGGTGGCCACATATTCTATGTAGAGATGGACGGCGACGCGACACACAACCCCGAGGCTATAATGAGGGTTGTTGACATGATGGACCAGTACAACATCGGTTACGGCTCGGTAAACCACAACCGCAACCGTTGCCTCGACTGCGGTTTCGAGAACTCGACAAAGAACCTTGAGGAGTGCCCGAAGTGCGGCAGCAAGAACCTCGACAAGCTGCAGCGCATCACAGGTTACCTTGTTGGAACAACCGACCGATGGAACAAGGCAAAGCTATCGGAGCTCAACGACCGCGTAATACACGAGTAAGAACCGTTGTCATACTGAGTGAAACGAAGTATCTTGAACAGATTCTTCACTACGTTCAGAATGACAAAATGAAATGACAGAGATATGACAACAATCTCCATTCTTGAGATAGTGGAAGATACAACAGTTGATGGACCGGGGTTTCGTACCTCGGTCTATTCTTCGGGTTGTCCCCATCACTGCCCCGGGTGCCACAACCCACAGTCATGGAACATTGAGAACGGCCACCCGGTTGAGGTAGAGGAGATTCTGAAAGTAATACTCGACGACCCGTTTGCCGATGTTACCTTCACTGGAGGAGACCCCATGTTCCAGCCACAGGGCTTTACAGAGCTTGCCAAGGGGATAAGAGAGCACAGCACAAAGAATATATGGTGCTACACCGGTTATCGCTTTGAAGAGCTGTTGCAGAACCCTGTACAGAAGGCTCTGCTTGAGCAGATAGATGTGCTTGTGGACGGACGCTTCATCGAGGCCCTGAAAGACGAAGAGCTGCGTTTCCGCGGCAGCAGCAACCAAAGGATAATCGACGTACAGGCATCGCTTGAAAAGGGAGAAACGGTTGTTATGGATATATAAATAAACAGTAAAGGTGAGCATTGATTGCTCACCTTTACTGTTTATTGTCTTAAACGTATTTTAAAACTGTGCCTATTCTCTTTAAAATCATATTCAAGTCCAAATCCATAAGACCCCGCAATAGACTTCACCAATGCCAATCCAAGGCCTGTAGAACCGGTTTTTCCACTGGTATAGAAACGGTCGAAAAGCCTTGACTTGTCCAAAGCCTCATCGCCCTTGTTTGAAACAGTGAGCTCACCGCGCGAAAGTGTTATTTCAACTACCCCACCCATTGAGTGTACAAAAGCATTCTTTATGAGGTTGGTGACCATTGTGGTTGCAAGCATCTCGTCCATCTGCACAACAAAACGTTGTGGAACTTTTACATTGCACGTAATTCCCTTGTCGGCAAAAATTTCATTGTAGACTTCGAGTTCATTTTCAATTATGGCCACAATATCGACATCGGCCTTGTCAAGGAAATGCCCGTTGTCAATCTTTGACAACAGCAGCAGCGTGCGGTTAAGGCGCACAAGACGGTGAATGGATTGGCGCATCTTCGAGAGTTCGCCAAACTGCTCCTCGGTAAGCGCAGTATTGTCCATCATCCACTCTATGCGGTTGCCAAGCACTGCAAGCGGAGTCTGCAGTTCGTGCGAGGCATTGCCGATGAACTGTTTCTGACGCTCAAGATGATTCTCGGCACGTTCAATGGTCTCACGCGCTGCCTGGGTGAGCTTGCGGAACTCGACAACGGTCTCCTCATTGGGAAAACCTTCCATTCCGCCACCGGGACGATAGGCGTCGAGCCATTTCAAAAGCGAATAGAGAGGCTTCATGCTTATTTTGAATACTAGAACCGTTACAACCAGTATTATGCACAGCAGCACCGCATATATCGTTGCAATATGTATAAGAAGTGCCCTTATGATATCATCACGCTCAAATGTTGGAGTTGATACCACAAGTTTATATGCCGTTCCATCGGTATCGTGGAATATCTTGGTCATGACACGCGCAGGTTCGTCCTCCTGTTTCCAGTGAAGATACACCTCACGGTCCTCGTATGTCTTAGAATCGTCATAATGCTCCGTGGCAGGCAAAAGCTCAATTGAATATGTATTGTTGCTGCCATCACCGGGAGTCGGCAACTCTTCACCATTAACCACGCGACGTGCTATCATCTCGGCATAATCGTCAAGGCTGTCATCGGTCTCATCATTTACCTGATGCACCATTGTAAAGTAAAAGGCTATTGCCCATATTAGCAGCACCGGCATGATTACCGATGCAAGGCGAAGAGTTACCTTGTGTATAAGTTTCATAAATCAATCGGTCTCGGTAAATTTATAACCAAAGCCATACACAGCCTTTATGTTCTGCGAGGCACCGGCATCGGCAAGTCTCTTGCGCAGGTTTTTTATCTGGGCATATACGAACTGGAAATTGTCGACCATATCAATGTGGTCGCCCCAGACAGCCTCGGCAAGCACAGCCTTGTCAATTATGTGGTTTGGACGCTGCATGAAATAGAGCAAAATATCGAACTCCTTCTTCAACAACGTCACGGGGTTGCCGTCAATGGTAACCTGGCGGCTCTGCAGGTCGAGCACAATGTTACCGGCCGTCATTGTCTTGTTTACTGCGCCTGTACCGCGTCGCATGACACTCTTTATACGTGCCGAGAGTTCGGCCATATAAAAAGGTTTTGGCAAATAGTCATCGGCACCCAAATCCAGTCCCTCAATCTTGTCGTCAAGCGAATCACGTGCCGAAATTATGATTACTCTGTCCTCCTTTTCAAGAGCCTTTATCTGTTCTAGCAGGCGCAGGCCGTTGCCGTCGGGCAACATTATGTCGAGCAGTATGCAGTCGTAGCTGTAGCCAGCAATCTTGTCACAGGCATCGAAGTATGTGGGCGCAACCTCCACAACATACCCCTCACCCGTTAACGCACGATGCATAATCTCGCGCAATGACTTGTCATCTTCTACTATAAGCAGTTTCATTTTTCTTTTTTTTACAAACGTAACACCCGAAATTGTAGAGAAAATGAAATCACTCATCCACCAGCTCAAAATCGAGCTGCTTACGGTCGAGGTTGGCACGCGTAATACGTATGCGCACCGGGTCACCAATGGTAAACTTGCGCTTGCGGCGGCGGCCTATTATACAGTAGTTGGCTTCGTCGAACTCATAATAATCGTCCTGCAGAGTGCGCATAGGTATCATTCCCTCGCACTTGTTCTCGTTTATTTCGGCATAGAAGCCCCACTCGGTCACACCACTTATAACAGCGTCGAACTCCTCACCGATGTGCTCGCTCATGAACTCAACCTGTTTGTACTTGATACTTGCACGCTCGGCATTTGCAGCCACCTGCTCCTGTGCCGAACAGTGCTCGCACAAATCCTCATACTTGGGTTTGCTGACCGTACGTGCCTCAAGCGTGAGATAACGGTGCAGCAGGCGATGCACAAGCAAATCGGGGTAACGGCGTATGGGCGATGTAAAGTGTGTATAATAGCGGAATGCAAGGCCGTAGTGCCCGATATTTTCGGTTGAATACCTCGCCTTCTGCATTGTGCGCAGTGATATCTGCTCAATGACATTCTGCTCCTTGCTGCCGTGCACCTCTTTCAACAGGCTGTTGAGTGCCGATGCCGATGTAGTGCGGCCGCTTGCGCTCTTCATCTTGTAACCCAGCTTGCTGACGAACTTGGAGAGCATTGAAATCTTTTCTGGGTTAGGCTGGTCGTGTATGCGGTATACGAAAGTCTTCAATGGGGCATTAGGTGCTTTGCGGCCAATCTTTTCGGCCACAGTGCGGTTGGCAAGCAGCATGAACTCCTCGATGAGCTGGTGCGACTCGTTGCTCTCACTGAAATAGACCGAGAGCGGCTTGCCCGTGTCGTCGAGACGGAAATGTACCTGTGCCTGCTGGAAGTCTATAGCACCGGCCTGGAAACGTTTGGTGCGCATTGTCTGTGCAAGCTTGTTAAGGGTGTTGATTTCATCATAGTACAATCCCTCACCCTTTTCTATAATCTCCTGCACCTCTTCGTAACAGAAACGGTGGTCGCTGTTTATTACAGTGCGGGCAATCTCGAACTTCTTTACCTCGGCCTTTTCGTTCATTGTAAAGATTACCGAATAGGCAAGTTTGTCCTCATGTGGGCGCAATGAACAGAGGTCATTGCAAAGGCGTTCGGGAAGCATCGGTATTGTGCGGTCAACAAGATATATCGATGTTGCGCGCTTGAAAGCCTCCTTATCTATAATACTACCCTCGGTTACATAGTGCGACACATCGGCAATGTGCACACCAACCTCCCACAGTCCCTCACCTGCAGGACGAATGGAGAGTGCATCGTCAAAGTCTTTGGCATCGGCCGGGTCAATGGTAAGTGTTGTCACACCGCGGAAATCCTTGCGCTTGGCAACCTCCTCGGCTGTTATGTCGGCCGACAACTGGCTTGCAGCCTGCTCAACGGCAGCCGGATAGGTGTATGGCAGGCCATACTCGGCCAGTATGGCATTCATCTCGGTATCATTGTCGCCACTCTTGCCAAGGATGTCAATAACCTTGCCTACCGGGTTCTTGCTGTCGAGCGGCCACTCAAGCAGCTTCACAACAGCTTTGTCACCACTCTTTCCACCCTTAAGCAAATCCTTTGGAATGAATATATCATTAGGCATTATACGGTTCTCGGTGATTAGGAAAGCATAGTGTCTCTCCACGCTCAGCTCACCCACAAAGGTATCATGTGTGCGCTTGATAATTTCCACCACCTCGCCCTCACGGCCACGGCCACGACGCCTTGCAAAGAGCGCCACACGCACAACATCGTCGGTGAGAGCGTGTGCCGAGTTGCGCTCGCTTATGAGCACCGGGTCACTGCCATCCTCGGGGTGAAACTCATTGTAGCCATCCTTGCTGCGCAGGAATGTTCCCACAAGGATTGAAGAGTTGTCGGCAAGACGGTATTTGCGGAACTCCGGCTCAATGAGATAGCCATCGAAGACCATATCATCGAGTATATTCACGCATAACGTTCGTGCCGATGTGGATGTCAGATTCAACTCCTTGAATATCTCCTTTGGACTGACAATGCGGCTGTCGTTGCGGTTGAAGAAATCGACCATCATATCAACGACTGTACCCTTGTTCAGCCTACCCTTACTCTTTGCACCTTTCTTTGCCATAATCTTATATTTTATTGTTGCTAAATTAATATAATGGAATTATAAAATCATATCCAAACAAAAATTTTTCATCTATTTTCATAAAATTTCAAATTCATTTCAGAATCGTGATATTATCTTCGCAATGTAAACAATGAACAGTAAAAAGTTTACAAGTGTTGAAACAATAAATATTTACTAACCGATAAAAGACAAAAGATTATGAAAAAGATTCTATTGATTCTGGTTGCTGTATTTTCTTTAGGTGTTTTTTCTGCAGTAGCCGATAATGACAAGCTCATAAACAAGAGCCAGTTGCCAAAACCTGCACAGGAGTTCATCGATGCACATTATGCCGGTGTCGACCTGCTTTATGCAAAGGAGGATTGCAACATCCTGTTCAACTCATACGAAGTTAGACTTGCCAACGGTGTAAAGGTTGAGTTCTCAAGCAAAGGAAACTGGGAGGAGGTTGATGGCGGCCAGAGCGCAGTGCCTGCAGCGATAGTTCCACAGCCCATCAAGGATTACATTGAGAAGAACTATGCCGGCGAAAGGATTCTTGTAATTGAGAAGAACCGCAACGATTACGAGGTGAAGCTGTCGAACCGTCTTGAACTGAAGTTTGACAAGAATTTCAACATCTACGACATTGACGATTGATACCGCTCCAAATGATTACACAAAAAAATCGGACTGCCTTTGGGGCAGCCCGATTTTTTATTTATCCAACAGGATATCAGTCTTTCAGCTTAGCCTTGATGAACTCGCGGTTCAAACGAGCGATGTTGCTGATTGAAACACACTTGGGGCACTCGGCCTCACAAGCACGGGTATTGGTACAGTTACCGAAACCAAGTTCGTCCATCTTTGCAACCATAGCCTTTACACGCTTTGCTGCCTCGACCTTACCCTGTGGCAACAATGCGAACTGGCTAACCTTTGCCGAAACGAACAACATGGCTGAACCGTTCTTACAAGCAGCTACACAAGCACCGCAACCGATACATGCCGCAGCATCCATAGCCTCCTCGGCAATGTCCTTGCCAATGGGAATTGCATTGGCATCGGGCATACCGCCGGTGTTGATTGATACGTAACCGCCGGCCTGCTGAATCTTGTCGAACGCCGTACGGTCGACCATGAGGTCACGGATTACTGGGAAGCCGGCTGAACGCCAAGGCTCAACGGTGATAACGTCACCATCCTTGAAACGGCGCATATAGAGCTGACAAGTTGTAGCACCTGTTGCAGGACCGTGTGGGTGACCGTTCACATAGAGTGAACACATACCGCAGATACCCTCGCGGCAGTCGTGGTCGAACACAACCGGTTCTTTATTCTCGTTTACCAACTGCTCGTTAAGAATATCAAGCATCTCGAGGAATGAGGTATCGCCCGGAATATCCTTCATCTCGTAGGTCTCGAAAGCACCTTTGGCCTTAGGACCTCTCTGACGCCATACCTTCAATGTAAAACTTATATTTTTGTCCATTGCTTACAATTTTAGGAATGATTAGTTTTTGTAGTTACGCTGCTGTACCTTGATGTACTGATAGTTGAGGTCCTCCTTGATGAGTTCAGGCTCCTGACCCTGGCCGGTGTACTTCCAGCAAGCCACGTATGAGAAGTTCTCATCGTCGCGCTTAGCCTCACCCTCCTCGGTCTGGTGCTCCTCGCGGAAGTGACCACCACAAGACTCCTCGCGGTTGAGGGCATCGTATGCCATCAAGCGGCCAATCTCAATGAAGTCGAGCAGACGGAGTGCCTTCTCAAGCTCAATGTTGAGAGTATCGGCCTCACCAGGAATGCGGAGCTCGCTCCAGAAGAGCTTCTCAACACGGTTAATCTCATTGAGAGCCTTCTCAAGAGACTCCTTGGTACGTGCCATACCTACATTGTCCCACATAACAAGACCAAGTTCCTTGTGGATTGAGTCTACACTACGTGTACCCTTGATAGCCATAAGCTTGGCAATCTTGTCCTTTACAGCCTTCTCGGCCTCTACGAACTCAGGAGCATCTGTGCTGAAGCGTGGAACCTGAATCTGGTCGGCGAGATAGTTCTGGATTGTATAAGGAAGAACGAAGTAACCGTCGGCAAGACCCTGCATGAGAGCCGAAGCACCAAGACGGTTAGCACCGTGGTCGCTGAAGTTAGCCTCACCGATAGCGAAGAGACCCGGGATTGATGTCTGCAACTCGTAGTCTACCCAGATACCACCCATTGTGTAGTGGATAGCAGGGAATATCATCATTGGCTCCTTGTATGGGTTTGTATCGGCAATCTCCTCATACATATCGAAGAGGTTACCGTAGCGCTGACGTACAACATCCTCACCAAGACGCTGGATAGCATACTTGAAGTCGAGGAACACGGCCAAACCTGTGTTGTTCACACCATAGCCGGCATCGCAACGCTCCTTGGCTGCGCGTGAAGCAACGTCACGTGGTACAAGGTTACCGAATGCAGGATAACGGCGCTCCAAGTAGAAGTCGCGGTCCTCATCGGGGATATCGTTAGGATGCTTCTTGCCGGCCTGGAGAGCCTTTGCATCCTCAAGCTTCTTCGGTACCCAGATGCGGCCGTCGTTACGGAGTGACTCGGACATAAGTGTCAACTTGGACTGCTTGTCACCGTGAACAGGAACGCAGGTAGGGTGAATCTGTGCGTAACATGGGTTTGCAAACCATGCACCCTTGCGGTAGCACTGGAGAGCTGCTGAACCGTTGCTGCCCATAGCATTTGTAGAAAGGAAGTATGCGTTACCGTAACCACCGGTACCGATAACTACAGCGTGAGCAGCGAAACGCTCAACCTTACCTGTTACAAGGTTACGCGCGATGATACCGCGTGCACGGCCGTCGATGATTACAACGTCGAGCATCTCATAACGTGTGTAAACCTTTACTGTACCCTGGTTAACCTGGTAGTTGAGTGCCGAGTATGCACCGAGAAGGAGCTGCTGGCCGGTCTGGCCGCGGGCATAGAATGTACGCGATACCTGAGCACCACCGAATGAACGGTTAGCCAAAAGACCGCCGTACTCGCGTGCGAAAGGAACACACTGAGCTACACACTGGTCGATGATGGCGCCCGAAACCTCGGCCAAACGGTGAACGTTAGCCTCGCGTGCACGGTAGTCACCACCCTTGATTGTATCGTAGAAGAGACGGTAAACAGAGTCACCATCGTTCTGGTAGTTCTTTGCTGCATTGATACCACCCTGTGCTGCAATTGAGTGAGCACGGCGTGGAGAGTCCTGAATACAGAAGTTAAGCACGTTGAAACCCATGGCACCGAGTGATGCAGCTGCCGATGCACCTGCAAGACCTGTACCCACAACAATGATATCCAACTTACGCTTGTTGGCAGGGTTCACCAATTTCTGGTGTGCCTTGTAGTTAGTCCATTTTTCAGCCAATGGGCCTTCGGGGATTTTAGAATCCACTTTTATTGAACTGATTTTAGCCATAATATATATGTTTTAGATTTTTACACTGATTTGTAATTAGCAGCAAGCGCCTGCACATTCAATAGTACCCAAAGCGCCAAGACCGAAGAAACCGGCAATAACCACTGCAAGGAAACCGAGGATAATCAAAGTAACGACTACGTTACCGATAGCCTTCCAACGGCAGAACCATACCTTGTTGTTGAAGCCGAGTGTCTGCATTGCGCTCCAGAAACCGTGTGTGAGGTGGAACCACAAAGCAGCTAACCAAACAACATAAAGAGCTGCATAAACAGGGCAAGTGAAGGTTCTTGCAATGTAACCCGAACCGTTTGCAACATTCTCCATAACGGCAGGCTCTACGTGCATGCCCAACTTGTGAAGAATCTCGGGCAACTGCATGTTGGCCCAGAAGTTGAAGAGGTGAAGACCCAAACCAAGAACTACGATGATACCAAGAACAAGCATGTTCTGCGATGCCCAAGATACACCCTTTGGTCTTTCGGCAACAGCGTAGCGCTGATTACCGCGAGCCTTTCTGTTCTGGATCGTAAGGATGAAAGCGTATACAAAGTGTACAACAACGAGAAGTGCAAGACCTGCAGTTCCCACCAATGCATACCAGTTAGCTCCCAAAAACTCACAAATCATGTTGTAACCCTCGGTGCTGATTACAGCAACCAGGTTCATTGCCATGTGGAAAAGAAGGAAGAGCACAAGGGCAACACCCGATACACTCATAACTACCTTTCTTCCCACAGAAGATTTAGATAACCACATAATGAATTGATTTTAAGTTATATAATTAGTAAATTGTTTAAAATTTCACCTATTACGCACTTTTACAAAAGACAAAAATAAACTTTTTTTTATAAAAAATAGCAATCGGCACTTTTTTTTTGATTTTACCGCTCTCAACAAGAAATGAAACAAAAAATCTTTTTAACAGTTCCGCATATTCTTGGCATTGACGAACACTTTTGCTACATTTGCCAAAATTAAACATAAAAACAAACATATTATGGCAACATTAAAAGAGAAAATAGGATACGGATTGGGCGACATGGCCTCATCCATGTTCTGGAAAGTATTCAGTGCATATCTACCGATATTCTACACAAACGTGTTCGGCCTTGACCTTGGACTTGCAGCACTGTTGTTCCTTGTAACAAAGATTTGGGATGCCGTATCGGACCCCATGATGGGTATAATTGCCGACCGCACAAACACCAAATGGGGAAAATACCGCCCGTACCTGCTGTGGATTGCCGTTCCGTTTGCCATTGCCGGTGTACTGCTGTTCACCAAGCCCGATATGGGCGAGACCGGCAAGAACATCTGGGCCTTTGTCACATACATACTCATGATGACCGTCTACACAGCCATAAACGTACCATATGGCTCAATGCTTGGCGTTATGACCGAAGATACCGATGAAAAGACCGTTTTTTCATCGTACAGAATGTTTTTTGCATACACCGGCTCGTTCATTGTGCTTGCTTTCTGGGAACCTCTCTGCAACGCTTTGGCAGGAGTAAGCGGCAAGCTCACATATGACCCGCAGGCTTGGCAGACAGCAATGGTAATTGTGAGCGTTACATGCCTTGCACTCTTTGTGCTCACATTCAAGATGACACGTGAGAGAATAAAACCTGCAATCAAACAGACAAATATTGCCGAGGATTTGAAATCACTGCTGCACAACGGCCCCTGGTGGATTCTACTGGGCGGTGTACTTTTCTTCAACTTCTTTGGCGCGGTAAGATACGCGGTAATCCCCTACTATTTCACCACACAGATTGCCGAAGGTGCAACACTCTCACTATTCTCGGTTGAGTTCCTGTTCTATGCCGGAATATTCTTTACCATTGGTGAAATTGCAAACATGATTGGTGTTGCCATTGCCACACCAATAACATTCAAGCTTGGCAAGAAGAGCACATTCCTCTACTCGCTCTTTGCAATCATAGCATTGTGTATTGTATTCTACTACGTACCGACAGACACAACCGCCGGATACTGGTCTTTGCTTATTCTGCAGATAGCAATGGGTATATTCACAGGTATAATATCACCATTGGTGTGGAGTATGTATGCCGACATATCGGATTATGCCGAGCTTAAATTCAAGACCGCATCAACAGGCCTTATCTTCTCGTCATCATCAATGGCGCAGAAGTTCGGCGGTGCGTTCGGAACATCAGCCGTACTTTGGTTGCTTGCAGCATTCGGGTTCAACACAGCCGAAGGTGCCGTGCAGACAGAGAGCGCAATTGAAGGATTGCGCCTGCTCATAAGCTATGTACCAGCCGGAATAGCAGCCCTGTCGGCATTCTTCATCTTCCTCTACCCGCTCACAACAAAGCGCATGAAGGAGATAAACAACGAATTGAAGAGCTTGAGAGAATAGTAATAAAAGACAATACATTATATAATACGATAGCCCCCCAAAAAAGGTGCTATCGTATTTTTTTCGGAATTTCCTGAAATTTCAAATTCATTTCAGAATCATATATAATCTTTGCAGTGTAAACAACGAACAAGTACCATTTACAACTGTTCAAAGAGATACAGAAATATTTTATAACTGACTAAAAAATATGATTATGAAAAAGATTTTATTGACTTTGGTTGCTATTTTTTCAGTAGGTGTATTCTCGGCAATGGCCGACAATGACAAGGTTATCAACAAAAGCCAGTTGCCGGCACCGGCACAACAGTTCATCAACGAACACTTTGCCGGAGTTGAGATTACATACGCAAAGGAGGAGTGGGATTTCCTGAAGCACTCATACGAGGTACGTTTTGCCAACGGTGCAAAGATTGAGTTCAACAGCAAAGGCGCATGGGACGATGTAGAGTGCCGCTTTGGCGAAGTTCCAGCCGCTATAATACCGCAATTAATAAAGGAATATATAGAGAAGAACTATCCCGGCATAAAGGTTATCTACATTGAAAAGGACCGCAATGATTTCGAGGTAAAACTATCCAACCGTCTTGAACTCAAGTTCGACAGCGATTTCAATCTTTATGACATCGATGACTGATAAAAACGGACAATAATATATAAACAACTAAGAAAAACTATTATGAAAAAGCTACTTCCAATACTATTCATATCACTGTTTGCACTTTTGTCTTGCGAAGAGGAAAACATTGCCATCAATAATGATATAAGGAGTTTCATTGAACAGAAGTACGAAGGCGCCAGAATACTCTACGCCGAGAAAGATTTTAACGGAGAGATTGATGTGGAGATAATCCATGACAACAAAAAGAAAGATGTTAAGTTCAACCGCAACAACAACTGGATAAACACGACATGGGATGTTGCCATAAATGAACTGCCTGACGCTGCAAGAGAAAGTGTCATTAACAGATACCCGGACTACAGGATTGACGATGTTGACTACATTGAAACCCCGTCGGGCGACCGTTATAAGGTTGAAATGGAAAAAGGCGAATGGGACAAGACAGTCTTTGTAACAGCCAATGGTGAAATTTTGAATTGATAAACAGACAACTAAAGAACTAAACTATCGTTTCCTCTGCTGCAGACACAGCAGAGGAAATTTATATTTTTTGTACACCCTTCAAAATGAATATTATATAAAAAACATATATCAATATAAATTTATTATACAGTTGTTGTATATTGTTTTTTGTTATACATTTGCAAATATTTAGATATTTTAACATGAAATACGACGTATTTATCTCTTACGCAAGAGATGATTATGAAAATAAGCAAACCAGGGAAATAATCCCTGGAAATATTGTGTCACGCATCAAGCAATTACTCAACGATAACGAACTCAAATATTGGTTCGATGAGGAAGGAATCTACTCTGGCGATCAATTCGCTGGAGTTATAGCTGATGCTATTGAACACTCTATGATCTTCCTCTATATATCTACAGAAGCATCCAATGCCTCAAAATGGACCATCAATGAGATTGCTACTGCTAAACATCTAGACAAAAAGATAATCCCATTCCGTTATGATTACTCAAAGTACAACAAATCCATTTTAATGTACCTCGCTCCTCTCGATCATATTGAGTATCCTAAAAATAAAGAGAAAGCTTTTGTACAGTTAATTACATCTATCAAAACATACAAACAGAGTTTAGAACGTGCTGAGACAGAAAAGAGGAATGCTGCAGAACAAGCCAAATTGCACGAACAAGAGAAGTTAGAGAAACAAAAAAAGGAATTAGAGAGACAACTACGCATTCGAGAGATAAAAACACAACTTGAAACTATTTCCTATGAAATATCGAAGAAACAGCAGGAACTAGCATCTATCAATATTATATTAAATGGCTTGGAGAAACAGCATGCCAATCTTAATAAAGAACTAACTTTACTCACGAGTATGTCAAGTAGTTTTAATCAGATAAAAGAAGATGCTGTTTATAATTGGAAAATCAAACTCACTTCAATATGGAAAACTAAAAAGATCTTTTTAGCAATTATAGTTGCATTCATAATTTTTAACGGAATAATAATCTCACTTTTTTCGACTAAATATACCCCTGAAGAAATGTTCCAAAAAGGTCGCACATATAATGACCTTAAAAAAGCCATAGAATGGTATCGGAAAGCTGCAGAACAAGGACATGCTGAAGCTCAATGCCGTATGGGATTTTACTCAATACAAGGTATTGGGATAGACTGCGATACAATACAAGCACTAGAATGGTATCGGAAAGCTGCAGAACAAGGACATGTTGAAGCTAAACTCAAACTAGGAGATTGTTATAAAAATGGTTATGGAGTTTCTCAGGATTATGACAAAGCCTTGAAATATTATCAAGAAGTTTATGGTGATGATTATGCTTTTTTTAATGTTATGTTAAATAATAATTGGGAACACTGTTCTGGTGTGGCTAATCTTGATAGTATACAGTATAATGCTTATCAATCTTTCTCAAACAAAGGTAAACCTAATAGTTCTGCAACAATGTATATAGATATTATAGGTTATGATACTTTTATTTTTTATGCTCATGCAAGATCAGAATCTGCTGACTATGTGTATATAGAAGCAAATCCAGGAAATACAGGCATTATCGGAAATTCTAAAAATAATTGTATAGACAATTACCAATTAATAAAATACAAAAATCTTGGTGGAAAAAAGGTTCGTATTAAAATAACATTTAAAAAAGATTATGCAGGAAATTATTTAGATGACCGTGGCTATATTATAATACCTCAAAATCAGCCCGGCACTGTATAAAAAATAGAGTATGTCGGGAAACGAAAGTTTTCTGACATATTTTTCATTTCCATTCCTCTCACACCACCGTAAGTGCCGTTCGGCATACGGCGGTTTAATCTGTTTTCAAAGAGTGTCTAAGCAAATAGTAATCTAAGCAGCTAATCAATCCTCTACGTGTAAACACATCTCGGTTCACCTGCAAAAGTTGGGGGGCAAAAAACTCGCTTTCGCTCGCCGTCAAATTCTACAGCAGTCCTCAACCTTAATTGTTCACTTGTATTTTTCTTCAACTCTTTCTTTCTGTACTTTTTGAAAAAGTACCAAAAACAGGGCAGTCGTCTACGGCATTCGGTGCTTCCTTTGTTCAAGAGTTGCTTTGCAACATCTTTCAGTCGGTGCACACCTCGCCGCTCGCTGCTTGTCGCAATGTTTGGGGCGGCAAGAACTCGCTTCGCTCAAACATCATGCCGCCTTTTTCCAATCATTGCTCGGCTACTCGCTGTGCCTCCCAACGCTGCCCATTAGATAAGTTACTTATGCTCGCTGCAAAATCTCAAACAAGTTTGGATTTCGCTCGCTTACACGTAACTTTCCGCCGTTGGCGGGGAATTACCTTTTGCAATGAACAGGCGCGTAGAATAGTAATTCTCAATACTGCTACCGTTGAAAATTGCGAGTAAGCGAATTTCTTGATTAAGCGAGCTTAACACAAACTTGTTCGATGTTATACTGCGAGTGATAAAGAAATCAACAATGTTAATGTGGGTAAACTTGTTTACACACAAAGCGAGCGGAAGCAATTTCAAAGGAGTTAAAATAGTTGTAAATTTAATACATTAATAGACTGCTCCCCCAGACTTTGCAGGTGAGCCCACATCTCTCACCATAGATGTATGACATGCCCGTCATACACAAAAAGCGGAGATAGTTTTTCAACTTTCTCCGCTTCAGTAGCGAGACCCGGGATTGAACCGGGGACCTCATGATTATGAATCATGCGCTCTAACCAGCTGAGCTATCTCGCCATCGCTATTTTGCGGTGCAAAGATATATCTATAATTTTGATTTGGCAAATTTTTTATCACTTTTCGTCAAAAAAAATTCAAGGGATTATAAAAAATATAGAATATTTCCAAAAAAAACAGATAATTAAAGGGGTTGTGTTGTTTTTGTAATTTATAATTCTTAAATTGCGACAGATATATAACTTGTTAAACCACATAACTTTGCGTTAAGATATGAGTAAAGAGAAGATTTTTCTTGAATACCCAATGAGAGGCAGTGCGGTGATGATTTGGAAATATATAGGAACTGTGGCCGGGCTGTCACCTTGGTTTGCCGACAAAGTGGAATGTTTTGACCGTACATATAACTTCTATTGGGGAAAGACCGAGAAAAAGACAGCGCATCTTATTGCGCAAAGGAATGGCGTGTATGTAAGGTTCAGGTGGGACGAGGAGTCGCACAACACTTTCTTTGAGATGAGGATTTCATATAACGAGCTCACACGTGAGAACACCCTTGAGATAACCGATTTTGCCGACAGAGATGAAATTGAAGACCAAAAGGAGCTATGGAACTCACAAATTGAAAATTTAAGAAGACAATCGGGGATGTAAAAACCAATTTTTATGCTAAATTTGCACAGAAAACTGTAGCCGCTGGACTAAGCGGAAGTTTTCTGTGCTTTATTATATTGAATAACCACGTTTAACAGCAAGGTACCGCAGAGAAAGAGTATATGAAATTTCCCAGGTTTCACATAAAAAAGTTGGATATTTTCATCACAAAGTCCTTTTTGAAAAATCTGATGGCTACCTTCTTTATCTGCCTTTTCATTTTCATTATACAGCTGCTGTGGAGATGGGTCGACGACTTTGTGGAGAAGGGACTCGACATGTCCATAATCACAAAATTCTTTATGTTAGGCTCGGTATCGCTTGTCTCAAAGGCCTTGCCACTTGCCATACTGCTTGCTGCATTGATGACATTCGGTAATTTTGGCGAAAAACTGGAGCTTCTTGCAATGAAATCGGCTGGAGTGCCGTTGGTTAGGACACTGGTACCTTTGATGGTATGTTGTACATTTTTTGGCGGTGTATCGTTCTATTTCCAGAATTTCGTAAGCCCGCTGGCACAAAGGGAACTTTTGAGAATGATGTACTCTATCAAACAGACGTCGCCCGAAAGTGACATTATAGAGAGAATATTCTATAACAAGATTGAGGGATACAGCATCTACGTGAACAGGAAGAACCATGACACAGGTGTTCTTTACGATGTCACTATCTATGACATGTCATCGGGTTTCGAAAAGACAAATATCCTTGTTTCCGACTCTGCAATAATACACAACACAGCCGATGAAAGATTTATGGTTCTCTCAATGTTCTCGGGCGAGCAGTTCTCGAACCTCGACGAGGAGAATATCAACAAGAAGAATACCCCATACCGCCGCGAAAGCTTTACCCGAAAGGATGTAGTCATTGAAACAGACGGTGGATTTGAGATAAAGGATGCCGACTTCCTGAAGACAAGGGCCGACGGCAAGAATATGATGGAGCTTGAAAAGGACATTGATTCACTGAAACTATCGAATGACAGTATTGGAAGGGATAACCTCAAGTTCATCAAGAGAAACAACTACAAGGATAAAGTAGTATTTGACCGTAATGACTCTACACTGATGGCAAAAGACAGTATCTTTTGGATGAATGTGGACAGTATATACAAGGCGGCTACAATAAAGACAAAAAAAATGTGGAAGAGTGATGCGTTGAGAACTGTCACCAGCATTAAAAACACATATGACATAAACAACAAGATACTGCACCAACTTGACAAAGACCTGAACAAGCACAAGATATACTGGTGGGAAAAAATTACCCTTTCGCTCGGTTGTCTGATATTCCTGCTTATAGGTGCACCGCTTGGCTCCATTGTCCGTAAAGGCGGACTGGGTTATCCGGTCATTATTTCGGTTGCTACATTCATACTCTACTATATTTTTGAAACATCGGGTTCAAAGATGGCCAGTGAGGGAGTTTGGAAGATTTGGTTCGGCTCCTGGTGGAGTACCATGATACTGCTTCCACTGGGACTTTTCTTCACATATCAGGCAAACAAAGATTCCGGAATACTGAAAAATGATTCGATAAAGACATTTTTCAAGAGATTATTCGTGTTATCAGAGAAAAGATATATACCTTTGAAAGAGGTTATAATTGAGACACCCGACTACGGTAAATGTTACAATGACCTGTTGGATATTTACAAAACATCGCAACTTTACAGGAGAGAGAACAAGCTTGGATATATTCCGGGATTGAGATATGTTTTCTTTAATGAAACTGACGACACACTTGAGAAACTGAACGAAAAACTGGAAAACACGATAGAGGAGTTAAGCAACAGCAAATATAGAAGAATTATAATACAACTGAATGAGATTCCTGTATTATATACCACAGGAGTGAAATCACCATTCAAAAAGAGATGGATGAATATTATTTTGCTCATTTTGTTACCTGTTGGTGTGATTATATACCTTAATTCTGTAAAAAACAGATTCAGACTATTGAAAGACCTTACAGTATTAGAGAATAGAATTGGAGATATAAACGATATTATCAATAAAGAAAAACTTATAAACTCAAATAAATGAACAACTTTAAATTAAATACCATTGAGGAGGCTCTGGAGGACTTCAAGGAGGGTAAATTCCTTATTGTAGTCGACGACGAGGACAGAGAGAATGAAGGCGACTTTATAATTGCTGCCGAAAAGATTACTCCCGAGGCTGTGAACTTTATGTTGAAGAACGGCCGTGGAGTATTGTGTGCACCAATTACAATGTCACGTTGCAAGGAACTTGACCTTGCTCCACAGGTTAGTGCGAACACCAGCCTTTTGGGAACACCTTTCACTGTGACTATAGACAAGGTTGAGGGCTGTTCAACCGGAGTATCTACAGCCGACCGTGCTGCCACAATAAAGGCATTGGCATCACCCGACAGCAAGCCAGAGACATTTGCACGTCCCGGACACATAAACCCTTTGTATGCACAGGATAATGGTGTATTGCGCCGTGCCGGACACACCGAGGCCAGCATTGACCTTGCCCGCCTCTCTGGTCTGTACCCGGCTGCTGCACTCATTGAGATTATGAACGAGGACGGTACAATGGCACGCATGCCACAGCTGGTGGAGATTGCAAAGGAGCATAACCTGAAGATTATATCAATTAAAGACCTTATAGAGTACAGACTCAAGAAGGAGTCTATAGTTGAGCAGGGCGAGGAGGTTGACATGCCTACAGAGTTCGGCCACTTCCGCCTGATACCTTTCCGCCAGAAATCGAACGGTCTGGAGCACGTGGCACTTATAAAGGGTGAGTGGAAGGAGGATGAGCCTATCCTTGTACGTGTACACTCATCGTGCATAACAGGCGATATCTTCGGTTCACAGCGTTGCGACTGCGGCTCACAGCTGCACGAGGCCATGAAGCTCATAAACGAAACAGGCAAGGGTGTAATTGTATACCTTAACCAGGAGGGTCGCGGCATTGGACTCATGAACAAGATGCGCGCATATAAACTGCAGGAGGAGGGTATGGACACCGTGGATGCAAACCTGTGTCTCGGATTCAAGGCTGATGAGAGAGATTACGGTGTGGGTGCCGAGATTCTGCGCAAGGTAGGTGTACACAATATGCGCCTTATCACAAACAACCCTGTAAAGAGAATTGGACTGGAGAGCTATGGACTTACAATAACAGAAATTGTTGGTATTGAAATTGAGCCAAACAGCCATAATTCACGCTACCTGCACACAAAGGCCGAGCGCATGGGACACACACTGCATTTCAATAAAGAGAATAATTAACAAAAATAATAATATGAATAAACTATCAGACCGCGTAAACCGATTGGCTCCATCGGCTACATTGGCCATGTCACAGAAGAGCCAGGAGTTGAAAGCACAGGGAGTAGACGTTATTAACATGAGTGTGGGTGAGCCTGACTTCAACACCCCCGATGCCATAAAGGCTGCTGCAAAGCAGGCTATCGATGACAACTGGTCACGTTACTCACCGGTACCCGGTTATCCTTCATTGCGCAAGGCTATTGTTGAAAAACTGAAGAATGAGAACGGACTTGAGTTCAAGGAGACACAGATTTCTGTATCAAACGGTGCAAAACAGGCTGTTTGTAACGCTATCATGGCGCTTGTAAATCCGGGCGATGAGGTTATTGTACCTGCTCCCTACTGGGTGAGCTACCCAGACATGGTAAAGCTTGCCGACGGTACACCTGTCATTGTGAGCGCAGGCATTGAGCAGAACTTCAAGATTACCGGTGCACAGCTTGAAGCTGCCATCACTCCAAAGACAAAGATGCTTATCCTTTGTTCACCATCGAACCCTACAGGCTCGGTATATACAAAGGAGGAGTTGAAGGAACTTGCCGATGTACTTGCAAAATATCCACAGGTATTTGTTGTTGCCGATGAGATTTATGAGCACATAAGCTATGTTGGCAAGCATGAAAGCATTGCACAGTTCGAGGAGATTAGAGAGCGTGTAATCATTATCAACGGTGTGTCAAAGGCATATGCCATGACCGGTTGGAGAATTGGTTACCTTGCGGCTGCCGAGTGGATTGTAAAGGGTTGTAACAAACTGCAGGGACAGTACACCAGCGGACCTTGCTCTGTTTCACAGATGGCATCTCTGGAGGCTTACACAGGCTCACAGGAGCCGGTTGAGGAGATGCGCAAGGCATTCCAGCGTCGCCGCGACCTCATCGTCAAGCTTGCAAAGGAGATTCCCGGTCTTGAGGTGAATGTTCCCGAGGGTGCTTTCTATCTGTTCCCGAAATGCAGCTCATTCTATGGCAAGAGCTACAACGGAACAGTTATCAACAACAGTGACGACCTTGCAATGTACCTGTTGACAGAGGCTCACGTGGCTGCTGTGGGCGGTACATCATTCGGTGCACCTGAATGCTTCAGAATGAGCTACGCTACAAGCGACGAGAATATCATTGAAGCTATACGCCGCATTAAGGAGGCACTTGCTAAGCTGCAGTAAGAGGTTATCAACTCAAGTAACATAATAAGAATATAGCCGGTGTTTACAACATTGGCTATATTCTTTTATTATATAAGAGTGTAATGTAGTACATTTGTACAGGAAAATTTGAAATTACTGTTAAAAACATTGTTAATATATTGTTGAAAACAACTTGATAAATTGATTGAAAAAAATGTCATTTCAATTTTGTTTTTTTAAACAATTGGATAAGCCGGCAACGTTATCATAACACCAAATTATTTTACCATTTTTTCACGACTATTTTTCAAGTGTGATATCAACAGTTTTCAACATTTCAACAAACAGATTTTATCAATAGAAAACGGTTGTGAAATATTGTTGATAACATCAAACAATTGATTATATATTAATATTTTAACTTGTTAAGAAAATGTGGATATCCGAATGCTTTAAACTAATAACTTAAAAAGCAAGTTTAATTGACATTTTTTCTCCTCACAATCAACAGGAGTTATTGTTCTTTTTAATCTTTTTAATTTTTAAAAAAGGATATATATAATATAAAACCTGTTGAAAGGGTGGATAATGGGGTATATGAATATTAGTTCACATTAAAAGTATATATAAAATAAAACTATGATAATAAAAACTGCCATACTGATTGCTTTACTTGGATTGTTCCTCGATTTCAAGGCCTATGGCCGAATATCAAAGTTTTGTACAACTAAACTGAGTAAATTGGCTTACATTGCCGTGGCAGCGCTCTCGTATCTGCTTATTATGTTGGTACCTGTTGTTATGTATTTTTGCATAAGTGAAGAAAACAGTGCCTTCATGATGAAGTTCTCTATGGGAATGTTGACTGCATTTCTTACATTGTTTATTCCGCGACAGCTGTTTAATATTCTGGTATTACTTTCGAAAAAGAGAGCCTGGATGTGGACAAGTCTTGCAGTATCGTCTTTTGTGTCTATTCTTTTCATATATTCGATATTCGTGACACGTACCGATTATAATATAAAAGAGGTGAAATTACATTACGATAACTTGCCAGCAGGGTTCGATGGTTACCGTATAGCCTTTATATCGGATATACATATCGGTACCATGCTTGATGCAGAGAGTGAACTCGAAGATATATTCCGTATGGTAAATGAAGCCGGTGTTGATGCTGTGCTTTTTGGTGGTGATATGGTAAATGTGCATCATTCCGAGGTTGATGGTAATATTATGAACAGGTTTTCTTCTTTAAAGCCTCGTGACGGGGTTTTTATGGTTTTGGGTAACCATGATACCGGTGCTTATATGAAAAACTCCACAGAGGCTGAAAGAGACTCTAATATGGATTCTTTGAAACAGAAGATGCAAAGGGCCGGTTGGGTTGTTTTAAGGGATTGTACGGCTTACATCCATAGAGGAGTGGATTCAATAGCCATTACAGGAATTGATTTTAATGAGCAACTCTTGAAATATAAACATTCGTTGGATGCTGTGAATGGTGTGGATTTATCTCATATATATAATAATGTAGACGATTCTGTATTCAATATAACAATTTCACATTTGCCACAGCTATGGCACTCGCTTTGTGATAACGGTTACAGTGACCTCACACTATCGGGTCATA
The DNA here is from genome assembly GCA_045654885.1 of Bacteroidaceae bacterium. Lineage (GTDB taxonomy): Bacteria > Bacteroidota > Bacteroidia > Bacteroidales > Bacteroidaceae > HGM04593. Next base: position 104,319 of record JAZOOF010000051.1, on the reverse strand, counting down.
TACATGCTATGCAGATGAAAATCTTTTCCTTCTCTCCTGCAAGGTTAATGTATAAAGAGTGGAGCGGGCTTTATGAGAATGAAAACGGGAAACTGTATATAAACGACGGTATAGGTTGTGTAGGCTATTTGGCACGCTTTGGTGCTCGCCCCGAAATTACTGTAATTGAGTTGCACAAGGAGGAGTAATTCAATTAACTTAACGTTTAAATTTTGAGAATGTGACAAGTTGTATTATTTTTGTTCTTCGTTAATTTATAATATTGGATAAGGTGACATTTGAGTATGATATTTTGGTTATAGGTGCGGGTCACGCGGGATGCGAGGCTGCGGCAGCTGCGGCAAATCTTGGAAAAAAGACTTGCCTGATGACTATTGACATGAACAAGATTGCTCAAATGAGCTGTAACCCTGCAATTGGCGGTATTGCAAAAGGCCAGATTGTAAGGGAAATTGATGCCATAGGTGGCTACACCGGTATCGTTGCCGACAAGGCTTCAATTCAGTTCCGCATGCTCAACCGCTCAAAAGGCCCGGCAATGTGGAGCCCACGCGCGCAATGCGATAGAATGAAATTTAGCCAATATTGGCGAGAAATTCTTGAGAACATTCCAAACCTTGAGATGTGGCAGGATATAGCTGTAGAATTGCTTGTTGAGGATGGGAGGGTTACCGGTGTAAAGACACAGATGGATGCTGAGTTCAGAGCCAAGGCTGTTATAATCACAGCCGGCACATTCCTCAACGGACTTATGCATATTGGCAAGGTGCAGATAGAGGGAGGGCGTGTTGCCGAGCCTGCAGCAAAAGGTTTGACAGAGAGTATAACCAAACATGGTATAACTGCCGGGAGAATGAAGACCGGAACACCAGTGCGTCTTGACAGGCGTTCGATTGATTTGCAGCTTACCGAGGTACAGGAGGGTGATAATGATTTTCACCGTTTTTCATACAGCAATACAGCGCGTGAACTTAAACAGCTGCCTTGTTGGGGGTGTTATACGAACCCCGATGTGCATCAGATACTGCGCGACAGCCTGGACGACTCGCCGCTTTATAACGGACAGATACAGAGTATAGGTCCGCGTTATTGTCCAAGTATAGAGACAAAGATTGTTACTTTTGCCGAGCGTGACCGACATCTTCTTTTCCTTGAGCCCGAGGGTGAGACTACACAAGAGATTTATGTCAACGGTTTCTCTTCATCGCTGCCAATGGAAGCACAGCTTACAGCTCTGCGTAAAATACCGGCTCTTGCAAATGCTGTAGCATACCGTCCGGGTTATGCAATAGAGTATGACTATTTCGACCCAACACAGCTGAAGCATACACTTGAGTCGAAGATAATAGAAGGATTGTATTTTGCCGGACAGGTGAATGGTACTACCGGTTATGAGGAGGCTGCCGGCCAAGGATTGGTTGCAGGTATAAATGCAGCTCTTAAAATAGATGCAAAGGATGAATTTGTGTTGCGTCGCGACGAGGCTTATATTGGTGTGCTTATAGATGACCTTGTTACCAAAGGAGTCGATGAGCCATACCGTATGTTTACCTCAAGAGCGGAGTATAGAATTCTTTTGCGCTCCGACAATGCAGATATGCGACTGACTGGGAAATCGCATGCCATAGGTTTGGCAAGTGATGAGAGATATAAGCAGTTGTGTGAGAAAAGAGAGAAGATTGCGCAGCTTACAGATTTTATATCAAATTTCTCTATTAAGGCTGATTTGATAAATAAGGGACTTGAAGAGCTTGGCACTACCCCACTCGTCCGCGGGTGTAAACTGGTATCTTTGATTGAACGTCCTCAAATATCGATCGAGTCAATTATGGCTTATATTCTCCCTTTGAAGCGAGAGATTGATAAACTTGGTGATATGCGTGACGAGGTTGTTGAGGCAACAGAGATAGAGATAAAATATAAAGGATATATAGAACGTGAGCGTGAACTTGCCGAGAAGATGATACGTTTGGAGAATATCCGAATTAAGGGTAAGTTCGATTACAGTTCTATTGAATCACTCTCTACTGAAGCACGTCAAAAACTTACAGCTATAGAACCAGAAACGCTTGCACAAGCGAGCCGTATACCAGGAGTGTCACCAAGTGATATAAACGTGCTCCTTGTTCTGGTGCGGAAATAAACAAATGTTCCACGTGGAACAATTATTTAGAATAACAGCTCGAATACTAAATTTTAATTATATGAATAAAGAATTGTTGCTTGAGAATTTGAGGAATATCCCCGATTTTCCTATACCGGGAATACAGTTCAAGGATGTTACATCACTCTTTAAGAATCCGGTTTGTTTGCGCGAAATGGATAATGCTTTGTACGATATGTACAAGGATAAAGGCATTACTAAAATTGTGGGTATTGAATCGAGAGGTTTTGTTATGGCGTCTTCTCTTGCCGTTAAAATGAATGCCGGTTTTGTGCCCATACGTAAGCCTGGCAAGTTGCCTGCAGAGACTATAAGTGAGACTTACGGAAAGGAGTATGGTCGCGATACTATCGAGATTCATAAGGATGCCATTTGTGAAGATGATGTTGTACTTATCCATGATGACCTTCTTGCTACCGGTGGTACAATGCTTGCTGCATATCATCTTGTACAGAAGTTGAACCCAAAAAAGATTTATATAAATTTTATTATTGAGCTTGAGGGTTTGAAGGGAAGAGAGATTTTCCCTGCTGATGCAGAGATTGATTGCCTGCTGACCTTGGAGGGTAAATGATGAAAAAAGAGGATAAGGATAAAAGAGAAGAGTATCTGAAAGGTATTGTACTGAACCTTCCCGATTCTCCCGGATGTTATCAATATCTTGATGACAATGGAGTGATTATTTATGTAGGTAAGGCAAAGAATCTCAAACGTCGTGTATCCTCATATTTCAATAAAGAGCAACAGAGTCTCAAGACTAAGCTGCTTGTTGCAAAAATAGCCGATATAAGATATATTGTTGTCAATAGCGAGGCCGATGCATTGCTTCTTGAGAATAGTCTCATCAAGCAGCATAAGCCTCGTTATAATGTTTTGTTGAAGGATGACAAGACTTATCCATCCATTTGTGTAACGCGGGAGTATTTTCCAAAGATATTCAAGACAAGGAAAATCAATAAGGAGTACGGCCGCTATTTTGGCCCATATACCAATGCCGGTGCATTGAATGCATTGCTTCAGTTGATAAAGGAACTTTTTCCGCTGCGTACCTGTAATCTTAATATAACCCCTGAGGGTGTTAGGAACGGCAAGTATAATTGCTGTCTTGAATACCAGATAAAGAATTGCTGTGCTCCCTGTATAGCAAAAATATCAAAGGATGAATACTGTAAATATATCGATGAAGTAATATCCATATTGAAAGGTGATATAAAGATATTACAGGATAAAATGGTTTCTGAAATGAAAGAAAAAGCTTCAAAACTGGATTTTGAAGCTGCTGCCGAAATAAAGAAACGGTATGATTTAATCGAAAATTTCAGAACACGTAGCGAAGTTGTAAGTTCAACATTGAATAATATCGATGTCTTCAATATCGAAAGTGATGAGAAGAGTGCATTCATTAATTTCCTTCATATCAAAAACGGTTGTATTACCCAGGCTTTTACCATAGAGTATGCCAAAAAACTCGATGAAAGCGATGAGGATTTGATTTCAATGGGTATTGTTGAATTGAGGGAGCGTTTTAATAGTAATGCAAAGGATATTATAGTTCCATTCCATGTAGAGTTGCCTGTTGATGGGGTTACTGTTACTGTGCCGCAAAAGGGTGAGAAAGCAAGGTTGCTTGCCCTGTCAAAGTTGAATGTAAAACAGTACAGGGCCGACCGTATGAAACATGATGATAAGCTCAATCCCGAACAGAAAAGTGTACGCTTTATGAAGGAGGTTCAGGAACTGTTGCATCTTGAAAAATTACCTGTTATAATCGAAACTTTTGATAATTCCAATACCCAGGGAACAGATGCTGTTTCGGCCTGTGTGGTGTTCCGTAAACTTAAGCCAAGCAAAAAGGATTACAAGAAATATATCATAAAGACTGTTGTCGGCTCCGATGATTATGCCTCTATGCGTGAGGTTGCAGGACGTCGTTACCGTCGTATAGTTGAAGAGGGCGGTGAGCTGCCTAATGTAATATTTGCCGATGGTGGAAAGGGGCAGATGGATGCAATTCGCAGTGTTGTGAATGTCGAGCTCGGGTTGGATATTCCGGTGCTCGGTCTTGTAAAGAACAGCAAGCACAAGACATCGGAGGTTATAACAGAAAATGGCGATATCATCGGACTAAAACAGGGTACTACCCTATTCCGTCTCCTTTCACAGCTGCAGGACGAGGTACACCGTTTTGCTATAACATTCCACCGCGAGAGAAGAAGCAAGCGCCAGATAGCATCGGAACTTGACAACATTAAGGGGATAGGCGAGAAAACAAAACAACTGCTTTTGACCCATTTTAAAAGTGTCAGCGGAATTAAGAAAGCATCCATGGATGAGTTGATTGCTGTGGTAGGTAAGTCAAAAGCCGAAATTGTGGCTGCCGCCTTAAATAAATAGACTATTTTTGTGTATATTCGCAAAGTGAAAAGTTTTAAAAAATTCTGAACGGAATGAGAGTGCTTATACAAAGGGTAAAAGAGGCATCTGTAATCGTTGATGATGAGGTTATATCTTTGATACACAATGGTTTATTAGTTTTTGTGGGTATAGAAGACGATGATAACCGCGAAGATATCCTATGGCTTACAAAAAAGATAGCCAATATACGTCTTTTTGACGATGAAAACGGGGTAATGAACCTTTCTGTCATTGATGCCGGCGGTGATATATTGGCGGTGAGCCAGTTTACTCTTATGGCATCCACTAAAAAGGGAAACCGTCCGTCGTATATAAAGGCTGCAAAGCCTGAAATATCCATACCGCTCTACGAGGAGTTCTGCAGTGAGATGGAACTTGCCGTAAACAAACCCATCGGGTGCGGTGTTTTTGGAGCAGACATGAAGGTGAGGCTGTTGAATGATGGCCCTGTGACAATATTCATTGATTCAAAGAACAGAGAGTGACAATGACTATAAAAGAGGCGCAGCAACGGGTGGATGCTTGGATAAAGGAGTATGGTGTACGTTACTTCAACGAGCTTACAAATATGGCTATACTGACTGAGGAGGTTGGTGAGGTAGCGCGTATAATGGCACGTAAGTATGGCGAGCAATCTTTCAAGGAGGGTGATAAGAGTGACCTTGGCGATGAACTGGCCGATGTGCTTTGGGTTCTGATATGTATAGCCAACCAGACAGGTATTGACCTCTCCGAGGCACTTGAAAAAAACTTCGATAAAAAGACTAAAAGAGATAATAAGAGACATATAAATAATTCAAAATTGAATGGAGATGAGTGAACATGTTAATTGTGGTTGCGGTGAGCATCATCACCACGCCGACGAGGAGAGCAAGTATGACTTTGTGATAAGTGAATACTGTCAGGCAATGAGCGACGATGAGGTTGCTTCCTGTGTCAGAAAACTTATTGAGGAGAAGGTAGAGCTGAATAATACTGCCGAGGTGAAGAAGTTGCTTTTCAACTGTATCGACCTCACTACCCTCAAGTGTACCGACAGCGAGGAGAGTGTTATGGCCTTCACTGAAAAGGTTAATGAATTCGATGACAAATATCCCTATTTGAAGAATGTTGCAGCAATTTGCGTGTACCCAAATTTTGCAAAGATTGTAAGCGATACATTGCAGGTTGAGAATGTTGGCATTGCCTGTGTATCGGGTGGTTTTCCATCATCTCAGACATTCCAGGAGATTAAGGTTGCCGAGACTGCCATGGCTGTGCACGATGGTGCAACAGAGATTGATATTGTACTCAGCGTGGGTAAGTTCCTTAGTGGCGATTATGAGAGCGTATGTGACGAGATTCAGGAACTCAAGAGCGTATGTGCTGAAAGACATCTGAAGGTTATTCTTGAAACAGGTGCACTTGCAACAGCCGAGAATATTAAAAAAGCATCGATTCTATCGATTTATTCGGGTGCCGATTTTATAAAGACATCTACCGGCAAGGAGTCTCCTGCCGCTACTCCCGAAGCTGCATATGTAATGTGCCAGACAATTAAGGAGTATTACCAGAAGACCGGTCGCAAGATTGGTTTCAAGCCGGCCGGTGGTATCAACACTGTGCACGATGCTCTTGTGTACTATACAATAGTAAAGGAAATTCTTGGTGAGGAGTGGCTGAACAATGAGTTGTTCCGTTTGGGAACAAGCCGTCTGGCTAACCTCTGCTTGAGCGAAATAGTTGGTGAAGAGGTAAAATTCTTCTGATTAAATGGGGTAAATTTGTTTCTACATTATTTAGGAAGCTGTTTATATTATATCCAATTGTGTGTTATTTTACATGCATTTGTAAATAATTTAAACAGCTTCTGAATTTAAATTGATTTTATTATGAAAGCACTCATTAAAAAAAGTTTATTGGCATTTTTTCTTCTTTTAGTATCAGCTGTCACGTTTGCGCAAACAACGGTTTTTGGTCATTGGGCTTCGGAAATCGGGCATGAAATTTATATACACTCAACCAGTAATTTGAATCATTTTCCATATAGTCAGGACACCGACTGTTATGGAGGTATTGCTGTTGTAAATGAAATGAATGAATACAGCGAGTATTATATATTCAATAAAATAGCCGGTGAAAACGGGAAACTTTCAATCAAGTATACAAAAGTAAATGCCTTGGATGGTGAAAAAATAGGGAAAGGAAAACTCGGGGCGGTTCTTGATAATGGAAATGTCATTATAAACGGTAATGATGAATTAAGCAATATTGTATTTGTGAATAGTGAAGTTTATAACGAGGATATAAATGATGGAGCTTTTACCGCCGAAGAGTTTTTTGCCATCTTGATTCCTTTGTTGATTGTTATTGCGCTCTTTGGTTCATTGATTCACATGATATATATCCTTACTCGCCTCAAACACTTCCCACAAGCTTATTCTGTAGTGGAGATAAAAAAAATGCGTGTTGCTGCCGGTAAACCGGCAGAGGCAAGCTATGCCGAGAATAAGGCTGCTTATGATGTACTTGACAGGTGTTTTGATTCTTGGAAACCATATAAGGATGAGAATGGTGAAGACCAGCGAGTTGCTGTAAACAAGAAGATGGTAGACGATACTGAGGAATGTATTAACCGGTGTCTGGAAATTATGCCTACGGACAGGGCTTTGGTTGATTCATTGAACGAGGTCTGTGAATTGGTAAATGCTAATTGGGCACGTTCTTTTTCGGGAAATAAGATGCTCATTGGAATAACTGTGGTGTTGGCTGTTATCATGGCAATTACCGGCGGCTTGCAAGCTGTTCCATTCTTTGTATTAAGCCTTGCCATATATATATTGTCTTGCTATAAGCCTATCTTTATGCATAATAAAGATGCTTTCAAGACACGTGGAACATTATCTGCCGGATGTTTGGCTGCTGTCTTCGGATTCATAGCAAGTGCGCAGACAGTGAGAACTGTTACAAAATGGTCCGATGGTACCAGAACTGTTGAAGATGATCATAGCCAACATTGGATATTTTTGATTATAGGTCTGGCAATTCTTGCTATGATAGCATTCTTTTTGGCACTTTGGGGATTTTTCAATTACTTACGCAATTATATTCTGTACATGTAATACACACCATGTATAACAAAATCATCCACTCATACTATTGTACGGGTGGATGATTTTGTTTATATGCTTAAATTATTTTTCTCTTGAAATCACGTAGTCGATATAAGCGACAAGTGCATTGCGGTATTCCTCTCCTATCTCAGCCGGGATGGATTCGATAGCCTTCTCTCTGTAGCTGTTTATCATTTTATTGGTGTACTCTACTCCACCCTCATTTTTTGATATCTCTATCAATGTTTCTATCTCCTTTTCATCGAGATAAATTCCTTTTGACAGTTTCTCGCGAATGGGTTCCAAAGCGGGGGTTGAGCTTGTGCGTAGAACATACAGGGCCGGCAATGTTATTTTTCCTTCTCGCATGTCGCTGCCTGTGGGTTTTCCGATATCATTGCTGTAGTAATCGAAAATATCATCTTTCATCTGAAAACAGAGTCCTGCGTATTTTCCGTAATTACTGAATTTTTCAACCATTTCATCGCAGCCTCCGGCTGTGTATACCGCACAGGCTGCGCAGCATACGAAAAGCGAAGCGGTCTTGTTGTATATTACTTTCAAATAATTCTCCTCGCTGTATGTGCCGTTCTGCTGCAGTTCAACCTGTAGTACTTCGCCGTTAGGCAGGTCGCGTCCCATGACCGATATGGCATCTACAACACGTATGTCACCTGTCTTTGCAGTGTTGTTTAGTGCCATTGAGAACAGGTAGTCACCGGCAAGTACTGCAACATTGTTGTTGAAACGTGTGTTCAGTGATGGACGGCCGCGTCGTTTGTCGCTCTCGTCTATTACATCATCATGCAATAGACTGGCTGTATGCAGCATCTCTACTGCTGTTGCTGCCGAGAAAGTTTTCTCATTAAGGTTACCTATACTTTTTGCCACCAATAAAACCAGTGTAGGACGCATCATCTTTCCAATTGATTCGCTTAGGAAGGACAATGCATCGTTCATGAGCATGACATCGCTTTTCAACTGCGACTTGAAAAATCCGTTGAAATCGGCGATTTCCTGTTCAATAGGTTTGTTTATCAAAGACAAAAAATCCATAATGGATATAAGTATGGTTTGTTAATTTAAAACTTATAACTCTGTTTGTGTGCAAAAGTAATAAAAAAGCAAACCAAAGTGGCAAAAATTATGTATTTTTACAAGCGGTTAATTTTATTTCAAGATGGAAAAACTATTTCTTCTCGATGCATATGCGCTCATATATCGTGCATACTATGCATTTATAAAGAATCCGAGAATAAACTCCAAAGGTTTCAATACATCGGCCATCATGGGTTTTATAAACACCCTTGAGGATGTGTTGAGAAAAGAGAACCCTACTCATATTGGTATTGCCTTTGATCCCAAAGGTCCCACATTCCGTCACGAGGCCTATGAGCAGTACAAGGCACAGCGCGAAGAGACACCCGAGGTCATAAGGGAATCTGTTCCTGTTATCAAGGAGTTTATCAAAGCTTATAATATTCCAATTTTCGAGGTTCCGGGCTTTGAGGCCGATGATGTAATAGGCACACTTGCAAAACAGGCGGAGAAAAGAGGGATAATTACATATATGATGACCCCCGACAAAGACTACGGGCAGCTTGTATCGGAGACCACTTTTATTTACCGTCCAAAATATGGCGACAAGGAGTTTGAGGTGATGGGTGTCGAGAGGGTGAAGGAGAAGTTCGGTATTGAAACTACTGAACAGGTGATTGACCTGCTTGGACTGATGGGTGACTCCAGTGATAACATCCCGGGTTGTCCGGGTGTGGGAGAAAAGACCGCGCAGAAATTGATTGCCCAGTTTGGCAGCATTGAGAATATGCTTGCCAACACAGCTGAACTTAAAGGAACACTAAAAACAAAAGTCGAGGAAAACAGGGAGCAGATTCTCTTCAGTAAATTCCTTGCAACAATAAAGACCGATGTGCCTATTGAACTTGATATGTCTGAATTGAAACGCGAGCAACCAAACGAAGAGGAGTTGTCCCGTCTTTTCATTTTTTACGAATTGCGCGCCTTAAAGGAGCGTGTTATTAAAAATCAACAGGCACCTTCACTTTTTGACGAAGCACCGTCTGTTGCTCCAGCCGTTTCTGCATCGACCAAAAAAAGTGCAAAACAAGATCCTCTTCAAGGCTCTCTCTTTGATTTTTTTGCGGGCGAAGATACGGGTGAAGAAAAAAAATCGAGCCATTTTGCGTTAAAAGATATGCAAAATGTGTATAAACTCGTTGAAACAGAGAAAGATATATCCTCTTTGGCTGATGTACTGAAAAATTACAAAACTGTGTGTTTTGACACCGAGACAACAAGTACTGTTGCTCTTGATGCCGAATTGGTGGGTGTAAGCTTCTCTGTGAAGGAGAACGAGGCATTTTATGTGACAATGCCGGCCGAGAGAGAGAAGGTTCTTTCACGTCTTGAATTTTTGAGGGAAATTTTCGAAAACGAGGAGATTGAGAAAGTTGGCCAAAATTTGAAATACGATATTACAGTCCTTGGCAATTACGGAATAGAGGTGCGCGGAAAACTTTTCGACACCATGATTGCTCATTATGTACTGCAACCCGAATTGTTCCACGGAATGGACTACCTTGCCGAAATTTACCTTAATTACGAAACTATAAAGATTGAGGAGTTGATTGGTGAAAAGGGACGCGGCCAGAAGAACATGCGCGACATCTCCCCTACCCTTGTGTGCGATTATGCGTGCGAGGATGCCGATGTAACTCTCAAACTGAAGAATATTTTGCAGGAGGAGTTGAAGAAAGAGGGTATTGAGGATTTGTTCTATAAAATTGAAATGCCTCTTGTCCCTGTGCTTGCTTATATGGAACGCAATGGAGCAAGGATTGACACCGTTGCACTGAAGGAGACATCGCAACTCTTCAGCAAGCGCCTTGCCGAAATAGAGGAGCATATATATTCGCTTGCCGGCGAGCCTTTCAACATTGCATCGCCAAAGCAGGTTGGTGACATTCTTTTTGGCAAATTAAAAATAGTAGATAAGCCTAAAAAGACTAAGACAGGCCAGTATGTCACGTCCGAGGATGTTCTTGCCCAGCTACAGAACCGCCACCCTATTGTAAAGGAGATTCTGCAGTATCGTGGCTTGAAGAAACTTTTGAGCACATATATCGATGCTCTGCCCGAGCTTGTAAATCCGCGAACTGGAAAAATACACACTTCGTATAACCAGACTGTAACGGCAACCGGGCGTTTGAGTTCAAGCAATCCGAACTTGCAGAATATACCCATCCGCGACGAGGATGGCAAGGAGGTGCGCAAGGCATTTGTCCCCGATGACGGTTGTCTGTTCCTCTCGGTCGACTACTCGCAGATAGAGTTGCGTATAATGGCTCATCTGAGCGGTGACAGGAATATGATTGAGGACTTCCGTAGCGGCTATGACATTCATGCGGCAACTGCAGCAAAGGTGTATAAGAAGCCTATTGAAGAGGTCACAAAGGATGAGCGCCGTAAAGCAAAAGTGGCTAATTTCGGTATAATATATGGTATTTCGGTATTTGGTCTTGCCGAGAGGATGAATGTAGACCGTCGCGAGGCAAAGGAGCTCATCGAGAACTATTTTGCAACCTACAGCGGTGTGCAGGAGTATATTGAAAAATGCAAACAAGAGGCAAAGGAAAAGGGGTATGTGGAGACAATATACCACCGCAAGCGTTACTTGCCCGATATTAACTCGCACAATGCTGTGGTACGCGGGTATGCCGAGCGCAATGCCGTGAATGCCCCAATCCAGGGCAGTGCGGCCGATATCATCAAGGTGGCCATGATAAACATATACCAGCGTTTCAAGGCTGAGTCATTGAAATCGACAATGATTCTGCAGGTGCACGATGAGTTGAACTTCAATGTTCATCCTGACGAGAAGGATATTGTACTTGCTATTGTCGAGGATGAGATGCAGAATGCAATATCACTCAGCGTGCCATTGATTGCCGATTATGGCTGGGGTACCAATTGGCTGGAGGCACATTAAGCCGTTTTGCAGTACCGGAAAAAATAACTACCTTTGCATAACTTTTTTAAAACGATAAAAATTTTATATTCATATGGCTTTAAAAGCAGGTATTGTTGGCTTGCCCAACGTTGGTAAATCCACACTTTTCAACTGCCTTTCAAGTGCAAAGGCGCAGGCAGCAAACTTCCCGTTCTGTACAATTGATGCACAGTTGGGACAGATTACCGTTCCCGATGAACGATTGAATAAATTGGCAGAGCTTGTATACCCCGACCGTATTGTTCCCGCAACTTGTGATATCGTGGATATCGCAGGTCTTGTAAAGGGTGCAAGCAAGGGCGAGGGATTGGGTAACCAGTTCCTTGGCAACATACGTGAGACCGATGCTATAATCCACGTTCTCCGTTGTTTCGACAACGAGAATATTGTGCATGTCGACGGCTCTGTGAACCCTGTGCGCGACAAGGAAATCATTGACCTTGAGCTCCAGTTCAAGGACCTTGATACCGTTGAGAATAAAATAAAGCGTGTCGAGAAACAGGCGCGTGTGGGCGGCGACAAGCAGGCTAAGCTTGAGTATGATGTACTCATGAGGTTCAAAGAGGCTCTTGAAGCCGGAAAATCGGCCCGTACAGTGGTTTTTGATACCGAGGATGAGCAACTTATTGCAAAGAACCTTTTCCTGCTTACATCGAAGCCTGTGCTCTATGTGTGCAATGTCGATGATACATCGGCAGCCAATGGCAACAAGTATGTCGATGCTGTGCGCGAGGCAATCAAGGACGAGCATGCCGAGTTGCTTATTATCTCGGCACAGACCGAGGCCGACATAGCCGAACTCGAAAGCTATGAGGAGAAGCAGATGTTTCTTGAGGATATGGGCCTGAAGGAGTCCGGTTGCGACCGTCTAATCAAGGCTATTTACCAGCTTCTGAATCTACAGACATATATTACAGCTGGTCCAATGGAGGTAAAAGCATGGACATTCCGCAAGGGATGGAAGGCTCCACAGTGTGCCGGTGTAATCCACACCGATTTCGAGAAGGGCTTCATCCGTGCCGAGGTCATCAAGTATGACGATTATGTCAACTATGGTTCCGAGGCTGCCGTTAAGGAGGCCGGCAAGATGAGTGTCGAGGGTAAGGAGTATGTTGTGCAGGACGGTGATATAATGCACTTCCGTTTTAACGTATAACAGCTATGAGCCTTATAGACTGCGCAATTGTCTGGGATCCATCGGTAACCCTGTTCTCTATCTTTGGATTCGGAATAAGGTATTACTCCCTGTGCTGGGTAATAGGTCTGCTTGGGGCATACCTTATAGTCCAGAAACTGTATAAAAAAGGCGGTGTCAGCGATGAACTTTTCGACCCGCTGTTCATGTATTGTTTCATTGGTATACTGGTTGGTGCACGTTTGGGACACTGTCTCTTCTATCAGCCCGATTACTACCTCGCTCACCCCATTGAGATGCTGCTGCCAATAAGGAATACAGCCGATGGCTGGGTGTTCAGCGGTTACGAGGGATTGGCAAGCCATGGTGGAGTTATTGGTGTAATTATTGCATTGATTCTTTATACAAGGAAAACAAAGCTCACAATGGTGTGGACGCTCGATAATATTGCTGTTGCAGCACCGTTCTTTTCGGCTATGGTGCGCATTGGCAACTTTATGAACAGTGAAATAATAGGTACCGAGACCGACCTCCCTTGGGGAGTTATCTTTGTGCAGGCCGGTGAGACTGTTCCCCACCACCCTGCCCAGCTTTACGAGGCTATTGCATATGCCATAATATTCCTCTTCGGGCTGCTGTTATATAAGAAATATAAAGCAAAAATAGGTACCGGACTATTTATGGGATATTGCCTGTTTACCATCTTTACCTTCCGTTTCTTTGTGGAGTTCATCAAAGAAAACCAGGTAGCCTTTGAGGATGGTATGACCTTAATAATGGGACAGTGGTTGAGTATTCCGCTCATAATTACAGGAGCTTATTTCATGATAAAAGGCATAAAAAAATCGGCTTAATTAAGCCGATTTTTTTTATTTGGTGGCGGTTGCTGCAAGTCTTTCGGTTTCGCTCATTGCGGCCAGTTTCTCAACCTTTGTCATATCTATTTTCAAAGCCTTTGCAAGGCGAATGCCATACTCTTTGTCGGCAAGATAACAATGTGCCGCATGGCGGTATTTTATATTGTCGGTAACGGGCAACATATCCTCGGCGGTGTTTGCGATAAGAGTATTCTTTTGCTCTTCGTTCATGAGCCTGTACAGGTTGCCGGGCTGGTAGAAACAGTCGTCTGTGCGGTCCTCATAGGGGTTATAGCGCATAGACTCACCTGTAACAGCCGAGTGTGCATACATTGCCGGTGCTGTTTTCCATTCACCGATGCTGTTTGGTGAATAACCTTTTGTTGCACCATTGTTGTCATCTACGCGCATTGCGCCGTCGCGGTGAAAACTGTGCATGGGGCATTTGGCTCTGTTTACAGGTATCTGGTCATGGTTTACACCAAGACGGTATCGCTGTGCATCGCCGTATGAGAAGAGCCTGCCTTGGAGCAGTTTGTCGGGCGAAAGTCCTATACCCGGTACTATGTGAGCCGGGTTAAAAGCTGCCTGTTCAACTTCGGCAAAATAGTTTTCAGGGTTACGGTTAAGTTCCAGTATGCCTACCTCTATCAGCGGAAAATCCTTGTGGCTCCACACCTTTGTAATGTCAAATGGATTCTCTTTGTATGTGGCAGCCTGCTCCTCGAACATAACCTGTATATATAGTTTCCAGCGTGGAAAATCTCCTTTTTCAATAGCTGTAAAAAGGTCGCGTCCGTGGCTCTCACGGTCGTGTGCTATGATGGCGGCAGCCTCTGCATTGCTCATATTCTTTATACCCTGCTGTGTGCGGAAATGGAATTTTACCCATATCCTCTCACCATTTTTGTTTATGAGACTGTAGGTGTGTGAACCGAAGCCGTGCATGTGACGGTAAGAGGCCGGTATGCCACGGTCGGACATAACGATGGTAATCTGGTGCAGAGCCTCGGGGAGTATTGTCCAGAAATCCCAGTTGCTTTGTGGTGAGTGCAGGTTTGTCTGCGGGTCGCGTTTTATGGCATGGTTGAGGTCGGGGAACTGCAACGGGTCGCGAAGAAAGAATACAGGCGTGTTGTTGCCGACCAAATCCCAGTTTCCCTCATCGGTGTAGAACTTGACGGCGAAACCACGTATATCACGTTCGGCATCGGCTGCTCCACGTTCACCGGCAACAGTTGAAAAACGTACAAAAACATCGGTCTTTTTACCTACTTTTGAAAAGACAGATGCACAGCTATAGCGGGTTATGTCGTTTGTAACTGTAAAACAGCCGAAAGCTCCACTACCCTTTGCATGCATACGTCGTTCGGGTATTACTTCACGGTCAAAATGTGCTAGCTTTTCGAGCAGCCAGTTGTCTTCGAGCAGTATGGGACCTCGCTCCCCGGCTGTAAGTGAGTTTGTGTTGTCGGGCACGCGTGCACCCACTTCGTTTGTCAAGAATTTCTTATCCATAAAAAAGGGTGTTAATGATTCATACAGAACTATTAACACTCTTTTATATAAGTTTGTTCAAGTGTTATTTACCCTTTACTATACGCTTTATGTCATTGAGCTTATTAAGAGCCTCAAGCGGTGTCAGGTTATTTACATCAATGCCGAGAATCTCGTCACGTACCTGCGAGAGCACCGGGTCGTCGAGCTGGAAGAAGTTCAGTTGCATACCCTCGCGACTGTCTGCTATTTCGGCCGTGGGAGCGCCTTTCAGCTCTCCTCTGTTGTTCCCTGCCTCAAGCTTCTTTAGTATCTGCTCCGAGCGTTTTACAATGCTTTTAGGCATACCTGCAAGCTGGGCAACATGAATACCGAACGAGTGCTCGCTGCCACCGGGCATCAGTTTGCGCATGAAGATGACCTTTCCGTCTATTTCACGTACCGAAACGTTGAAGTTCTTTATGCGCGGGAAGCTCTTCTCCATCTCGTTCAGCTCGTGGTAGTGTGTTGCAAACAGTGTGCGTGCCCTACCCTTTGCAAATTCGTGTATATACTCCACTATGGCCCATGCTATTGACATACCGTCGTAGGTCGATGTTCCGCGTCCAAGCTCGTCAAAAAGTACAAGGCTGTGTCCCGACAGGTTGTTCAGGATGTTGGCAGCCTCGGTCATCTCAACCATGAATGTAGACTCACCGGCCGAAATATTGTCGCTTGCTCCAACGCGGGTGAAAATCTTGTCCACAAGACCTATTGTAGCGCTCTCTGCGGGCACAAAGCAACCAATCTGTGCAAGCAGTGTAATTAGTG
This sequence comes from Bacteroidaceae bacterium, assembly GCA_045654885.1. Lineage (GTDB taxonomy): Bacteria > Bacteroidota > Bacteroidia > Bacteroidales > Bacteroidaceae > HGM04593. The sequence continues at coordinate 88,319 of JAZOOF010000051.1, read as the reverse complement.
CTGTTTGGCGCAACAGAGCCGATTTACCGGCCATATTTGGACCTGTGACAATGATAATTTGTTGCTTGTCGTTGTCGAGGTACAGGTCGTTGGGAATGTAGTCCTCCCCTATCGCCATCTGTCTCTCAATCACCGGGTGACGGCCCTGTTTAATGTCGAGTACATCCTCTTCGCTTATTACGGGGCGTATGTATTTGTATGCGCGTGAAACGTTTGCAAACGACAGCAGCGCGTCGAGCCTTGCAAGGTGTGTGGCATCAATCTGTATTGCAGGTATGTATGATGCCAGGTCGGCAACAAGGTTGTTGTATATCTGTGTCTCCAGTGCAAGAATCTTCTCCTCGGCACCAAGGATTTTCTCCTCATACTCCTTGAGTTCCTGGGTAATGTAACGCTCGGCATTCACCAGTGTCTGCTTGCGTATCCACTCCTCGGGTACGTTGTCCTTGTATGTGTTGCGCACCTCAATATAGTAGCCGAACACGTTGTTGAACGAGATTTTGAGGCTTGGGATTCCGGTGCGTTCGCTCTCGCGCTGCTGCAGCTGCAACAGGTAATCTTTTCCATTATAGGCTATCTGGCGCAGTTCGTCGAGCTGCGCGTTTACTCCATCGGCCACTACCCCGCCCTTGTTCAGCAGCAAAGGTGGCTCGGGGACAATCTCGGCTGCAATGCGGTCGCGGATTTCGGCACAGCAGTCGAGCTGTGCACCAATGCGCTTGAGTACCTCGTTGTCGGCAGCCTCACAGGCTCTCTTTATTGGCTCAACGGCCTGCAGTGCCATTTTAAGCTGCACCAGTTCGCGTGGCGATACGCGGCCTGCGGCAACCTTGGCTATGATGCGCTCAAGGTCACCAATCAGGTGCAGCTGCTCTTCAATGAGTTCGCGGAAGTATGGCTCGCGGAAATAGTACTCAACAATGTCAAGTCGCTCCTCGATAGGTTTCTTGTCCTTGAGCGGGAATACCATCCAGCGCTTCAGTAGGCGGGCACCCATTGCGGTCAATGTCCTGTCAATCACTGACAGCAGTGACGAACCGCCGTCGTGCATACTTCCGAGCAATTCAAGGCTGCGTATGGTGAATTTGTCAAGTCGTACGTAACGCTCCTCCTCAATGCGCGAAATGTTGCGTATGTGTGATATCTGTGTGTGCAGTGTCACCTCAAGATAGTGCAGTATTGCACCGGCTGCCACCACTCCACTGCGCAAGTGCGAGATACCGAATCCCTTGAGGTTTTTTGTCTCGAAGTGTTTTGTCAGTTTCTCGTGTGCAAACTCGTCGGTGAATGCCCAGTCATCGAGTTCGAATGTGAGGAATTTTGTGCCGAAATTCTCAATGAAACGCCCTTTCAAGCCACGCTCTACAAGGATTTCCTTCGGACGGAAATTAATGAGCAGTTTCTCTATGTAGTCGAATGTTCCCTCGGCAACAAGGTACTCTCCGGTTGAAATGTCAAGGAACGAAACACCGCACATTGGCTTACCGAAGTGTACCGCAGCAAGGAAGTTGTTCTCCTTGTAGTCCAGCACGTTGTCATTTATTGAGACACCCGGTGTAACAAGCTCTGTTATGCCGCGCTTGACCAGTTTTTTGGTCATCTTGGGGTCCTCAAGCTGGTCACATATGGCTACGCGTTTGCCGGCACGCACCAGCTTAGGGAGATAAGTGTCAAGTGCGTGGAATGGGAATCCCGCCATCTCTATGGCTTTTGAAGCATCGCTCTTGCCGTTTGAGCGCTTTGTGAGTGTTATGCCAAGAATCTCCGAGGCCACAACGGCATCGGAACAGTATGTTTCATAGAAGTCGCCACAACGGAACAGCAGCACAGCATCGGGGTGCTTTGCTTTGAGTTCGTAGAACTGGCGCATCATGGGGGTAAGAGCAGCATCTTTTTCGGCCATAAATATCGTTATGTGTTTATTGTGCAATAATTACGCGAAGATACGAAAAAATATCCAACAAACAGGGTGTGAAAACAAAAAAGCGGTTTTGGAAACAAAAACATTGTTTAAATAGCGGAATAACTCTTTTTTTATATATTTTTGTAGGTTATTACATCCACAAAGTGGATAGTAATGTTTGGGAAAGATTAAAAACTTAAAGACAATGGCATATAATTTTAACGAAATTGAACAGAAGTGGCAGCAGCGCTGGAGAGAGAACAAGACCTACAAGGTGGTTGAAGAGAATGGAAAAGAGAAATTCTACATACTGAATATGTTCCCTTATCCGTCGGGAGCCGGTCTTCACGTAGGTCACCCGCTCGGCTACATAGCATCGGATATTTTCGCGCGCTACAAGCGCCTCAACGGATATAACGTACTCAACCCGATGGGTTACGATGCTTACGGCTTGCCTGCCGAGCAGTATGCGATACAGACAGGACAGCACCCGGCGGTGACAACCGAGCAGAACATTGCGCGTTACCGCGAGCAGCTCGACAAAATTGGTTTCTGCTTCGATTGGGACCGTGAAATCAGAACCTGTGATGCCGGTTACTACCACTGGACACAGTGGACATTCATAAAGATGTTCAACAGCTACTACGACAACGATGCAAAGTGCGCAAAGCCAATCTCTGAACTCATTGAAAAGTTGAGCAAGGAGGGTAGTGCCGGTATCAATGCCGCATGTACCGAGGAGGTTGAGGTTACCGCCAAGGAGTGGAACGGCATGAGCGAGGTTGCACAGCAGGAGCTGTTGATGAACTGGCGCATTGCATTCCTCAACGAGACAATGGTAAACTGGTGCCCGGCTCTTGGTACTGTGCTTGCCAATGACGAGGTTGTCGACGGTGTTTCGGAGCGTGGTGGTTACCCTGTGGTGCAGAAGAAGATGAAGCAGTGGTGTCTGCGCGTTTCGGCCTATTCACAGCGCTTGCTCGACGGTCTTGAGAAAGTAGAGTGGAGCGACTCCCTGAAGGAGACACAGCGCAACTGGATTGGTCGCAGTGAGGGTACAGAGATGCAGTTCCGCATAAAGGATAGCGATATTGAATTTACTATATTCACCACACGCGCCGATACAATATTCGGTGTCACATTCATGGTGCTTGCTCCCGAGAGCGAGCTTGTGGAACAGCTAACCACAACAGAGCAGAAAGAGGCTGTTGAGGCTTATCTTGACCGCACAAAGAAGCGCACCGAGCGCGAGCGTATGATTGACCGCAACGTGACAGGTGTGTTCACAGGCTCATACGCCATTAACCCAATCACAGGCGAGGAGATTCCTGTGTGGGTGAGCGACTATGTGCTCTCGGGCTACGGAACAGGTGCCATTATGGCTGTTCCTGCACACGATAGCCGTGACTATGCCTTTGCAAAGCATTTCGGCATTGAGATACGTCCGCTCATTGAGGGCTGCGACGTGAGCGAGGAGAGCTTTGATGCCAAGGAGGGTGTGATGACAAACTCGCCTGTTGCCGCTTTCGGTGACTGCAAGCTCAATCTCAATGGCTTGACAGTGAAAGAGGCCATTGCAAAGACAAAGCAGTTTGTGACCGAGAACGGGCTTGGCCGCGTGAAGGTGAACTACCGTTTGCGCGATGCAATCTTCAGCCGTCAGCGTTACTGGGGTGAGCCGTTCCCAATATACTACAAGAATGGTGTGCCTTATCCTGTACCCGAGGAGTGCCTGCCTATTGAATTGCCCGAGGTAGAGAAGTTCCTCCCCACAGAGAGCGGTGAACCGCCACTTGGCCACGCAAAAATGTGGGCTTGGGACACGGCAACCAACAGCATCACAAGCAAGGAAAATATCGATAATATAACAGTTTTCCCGTTGGAACTCAATACAATGCCCGGTTTTGCAGGTTCAAGCGCATACTATCTGCGTTATATGGACCCAAGGAACGGCAATGCGCTTGTTTCTGAAGAGGCTAACGGTTACTGGCAGAACGTTGACCTGTATGTTGGTGGCAAGGAGCACGCTACAGGCCACCTCATATACTCACGTTTCTGGAATATGTTCCTCTTCGACTGTGGCTACAGCGTGAAGGAAGAACCATTCCAGAAGCTCATCAACCAGGGTATGATTCAGGGTCGCAGTAACTTTGTTTACCGCATAAAGGATACAAATACATTCGTTTCACACGGTCTTTCAAAGAATTACGATGTGACACCGCTGCACGTGGATGTGAACATTGTTGTTAACGATGTCCTTGACATTGATGCTTTCCGTGCCTGGCGCCCCGAGTATGCAAATGCCGAGTTCATCCTCGAGAACGACAAGTACATCTGCGGTTGGGCAGTTGAGAAGATGAGTAAGTCAATGTTCAACGTTGTCAACCCCGATGTTATTGTTGAGAAGTATGGTGCCGACACACTGCGCATGTACGAGATGTTCCTTGGCCCCATAGAGCAGTCAAAGCCATGGGATACAAACGGTATCGACGGCTGTCACCGCTTCCTGCGCAAGCTGTGGGGTGTGTTCTTTGACAAGGACGACAACTGCATTGTGACCGACGACGAGCCTACAAAGGAGGAACTCAAGTCGCTCCACAAACTCATAAAGAAGACTACCGAGGATATTCCTGCATTCTCATACAACACAACCGTGAGTGCATTCATGATTTGCCTCAATGAACTCACTGCGCTCAAATGCAACAAGAAGGCAATCCTTGAGAAGATTGTGGTTGTGCTCTCTCCGTTTGCACCGCACATCTGCGAGGAGTTGTGGGAGAGACTCGGAAACACAACAACCGTTTGCGATGCCGAGTGGCCTACATACAACGAGGAGTATCTAAAGGAGGATTCTGTGAAGTACACAATCTCATTCAACGGAAAGGCACGCTTTACACTTGACTTTGCCGTTGATGCAACGAATGCCGAGATTGAGGCTACTGTTCTTGCCGACGAGAACAGCCAAAAGTATATCGACGGCAAGCCAATCAAGAAGGTAATCATTGTACCAAAGAAGATTGTGAACATTGTAATCTGACAACAAAACAAGTCATTTAAAAGGTCATTATAATACTTTAGAATTATGGCTAAGCGATTTATACCCAGGCCCTCAATAATGAGTGAGGTGAAGAATTACCTGATGATTGCCATTGGACTTGCATTCTATGCCTTTGCATGGAACTTCTTCATGGCTCCCTACACTTTCGTCACAGGCGGTGTAACAGGTATATGTGCGATAATACAGTACACCACCGGTATTCCCATACAGTTCTCGTACTTGGCTATAAATGTGGTGTTGATAATCATTGCCATATGGCAACTTGGATTGAAGTTCTGTATAAAGACTATTTATGCAATTGGCGTGCTCACGCTGTTCCTGCAACTCTTCCAGATGGTCTTTGAGGTCTATCCCGATGCATCGGAGATTCTTGGCCCGGAGAAGCAGCTTGAGTCGTGTATTGTGGGCTCAATATTCACCGGTCTGGGTCTTGCATTCTGTTTCCTGAGCAACGGCAGTTCGGGCGGTGTGGACATCATTGCGGCAATTGTGAACAAATACAAGGATGTGAGCTTCGGACGTGCCATGCTTTATGTTGATGCATGTATTGTAATAAGCAGTTTCTTTATTATTCCTACAGCAAACACGGCCTTGAGCCTGCAGAAGGTGTTCTACGGCTTCATAAACCTTGTGATAGTAAATGTGTCGCTTGACTACGTGGTTAACAGCAACCGCCAGACAGTGCAGTTCTTCATATTCTCGTCAAAGTATGACGATATAGCATACTATATTACACGTCGTCTGAACCGTGGTGTCACACTGCTCGATTCTATCGGCTACTACTCGGGCAAGGAGAGCAAGGTTGTTACAACAATTGCACGTGCAAGCCAGGCCAACCAGCTGTTGAGTGCCATTAAGCAGATTGACCCCAATGCGCTTGTGTCACAGTCGAAGGTTATGGCGGTGTATGGTCTTGGATTTGACAAGATAAAGGCCAAGAAAAAAGTTGAGATTGATAATAAGGTTGTAGTCGACACCGATAAGAATGAAAAGGTATGAAACTTGTATTTGCAACCAACAACAGGCATAAGCTCCAGGAGGTAAGGGATATTGTAGGCGACAGGGTAGAGGTGCTTTCGCTTGCCGACATCAATTGTTACGATGATATCCCCGAGACTGCCGATACACTGCAAGGTAACGCGCTCATAAAGGCAAGGCATATATATGAGAAGTATGGCTTTGACTGCTTTGCCGATGATACAGGCCTTGAGGTTGAGGCTCTCGATGGAGCTCCGGGTGTATATTCGGCGCGTTATGCCGGCGACGAGTGTGATTCCGAGGCCAACATGCGCAAGCTTTTGGAAAATTTAACAGGAAAAACAAACCGCAACGCACAATTTCGCACGGTAATTGCGTTAATTGTAAAGGGTGAGGAGATGCTTTTCAACGGTATTGTGAAAGGGTCCATCGCCACAGAGAAGAGGGGTGATTCGGGTTTTGGCTACGACCCCATCTTCATCCCCGAGGGACACTGTGAGAGTTTTGCGCAGATGAGCAGTGAAATGAAAAACAGCATGAGCCACCGTTTTCGCGCAACACAGCAGCTTGGTGACTATTTGAAAGAGAATTATGATTAAAAAAGTGTTGATATCTTTTCTGTTTCTCCTTGTGTCGGTTCTGGGAGTGAAGGCTTCCGATGATAACTGGACACTCTATCCGTCGTACCACAATGCAACGTATTGCCAGATTATGGGGGATAGGGTATATGTGTTGGCATCGGGTGCGCTCTATTCATACTGCAAGAGCGACAACGAGGTCAGGACATATGACAAGATAACAACACTGAGCGATATTGATATATCGCACATCCGCTACTCAAGTTTTCTGGATGCTATGGTTATCGTATACAGCAATGCGAACATAGATATTATGTACAATGATGAAACTGTCTACAATATCACCGATTTCAAGAACAAGCAGCTCTCCGACAAGACGATAAACAATATAGACATTCAAGGCAGCACGGCCTATCTTTCGACATCCTTCGGTGTTGTTGTGCTTGACCTTGAGAATATGGAGTTCGAGAATACGTACAATCTTGGGCTCGATACCTATTGTGCATATCTCTACAATGGCTTTTTATATGCCGGTACAAAAAGCGGTTTCTACTGTTGTGACGCTACAAAGAATCTTCTTGACAAGAATAACTGGCAACAAATTTATAATGAATATGTGATGACATCCCTTTGTGAACTTGGGGGAAAATTGTATTGCCAGATAAAAAATTTGGGTCTATACACTTTTACACATAATCCAAAAAGATTATATCCGGTTGTTTACAACGAAGGTGAGGCATATCATACAATGTACAGGCTTGGCAATGAGATTATAGCTCCGGCCAAGAATAAGGTAAGTGTGATATCCGGTGATAAAAATGTTGTCACTTATAAAAATAGCGGTAGCAACCATATTGTAAAGGATGGAGACATCTTTTGGGACTGCAATGGGTATAATGGTTTGGTGGAGTGTAAGGTTAAGGATGAAGTTCTTGTGCCGGTGGCATCGGCCATAGTTCCTAATAGCCCCGTCCGTAATTATTGTGAGTTCATGAAATTTTCCGATACCGGAAAATTGCTGGTTGCAGGCGGTAATATAAACTATTTTGGGTTGCGTGAGAATGACCATGACGGGACATTGATGGAGTTTAATGCCGAGAATGACAGATGGAATAACATCACCCCGGATAGTATAAAGAGTGTTACGGGACTTGAGTACTCTAATATGTGTTCGATAGATGAAGACCCAACCCGGCCGGGGCATTATTTTGCCGGTTCTTTCGGTTATGGTGTCTGTGAGTTTATGAATGGCCGTTTCGTACAGCATTATGATTTTGAGAACTCTCCGCTTGAGAGCGCAGTACAGGGTAATAGAGCCTACGTTCGTGTACCTTCAGTCCTTTTTGATAAGGAGGGAAACCTGTGGTGCATCAATACCAGAGCCAAAGATATTGTAAAGGTTATTAAGAAGAGTGGAGAATGGCTCTCCTTGAACTATAAGGATATCGAAGGATTCAAAACAATGGTAAAACCATTTTTTGATTCCAGAGGGTGGCTTTGGATAACTTCGCTGCAGGGTGAGGCCGGTTTGTTCTGTGCAAAGACCAATAATACACCACTCGATACAAGTGATGATGTCACAAAGGTATGGACAGCCAAATTTACCAATCAGGATGGTATAAGCTACGATGTTTACCAACTTTATGACATAGCCGAGGATAAGGATGGCACCATTTGGGTGGGCACAGATGCCGGTGTTTTTGTAATCGATAACCCTGAGAGGTTCTTCAATGATGGAGTTTTCAAACAGATAAAGATTGCACGTAACGACGGTACCGGACTTGCCGACTACTTTATGAGTGGTGTATATATCAAAGATATAGAGGTTGACGGCGCCAACCGCAAATGGATTGGCACAAACAGTAATGGTATATATCTTGTAAGTGCCGATGGGCAGGAGACAATACATCATTTCACAACCGAAAACTCTCCGTTGCCGTCCGACTGCATTGAGAGTATAGCTATCAACAATGTAACCGGCGAGGTGTTCATTGGAACCGATAAGGGAATTGCAAGTTACAGGAGTGATGCCATTGCTGCGGCCGACAAGCTTGTAAAGAGCAATGTGTACGCGTATCCTAACCCTGTAAAAGCCGATTACAGCGGAAATATATCAGTGGTTGGGCTAACTCATGGTTGCGTGGTTAAAATCGTCGACGCAGCCGGATATCTGGTAAATGAGGGCGTTTCCAACGGTGGCATGTATTCTTGGAACGGGCGTAACGCGCGTGGTGAGAAGGTTGCAAGTGGTGTCTATTATGTCCTTACGTATGACAGTGACGGGCGTGAAGGTGTCGCAACAAAGATTCTGATTACAAGATAGTCGTAAATCAATTCCATAATGCTTTTAAAGTATTGTTTTCGGAAATTTATTGAAGTTGTACAACAAGTAAAATTATTTGTTGTAATAATACTGACTATTTGTTTTATATCCCCTCTCAATGTTTTTGGCCAACAATATGCGACAATGCCAAAGTGTAGGCAGGATTCTGCTCTGCGTGAAATAAATTTGCCAATACTTGAAATTTGGACTGTTGGCGGCGTTGAACCCACTGCAACCAACGTTGAGGCACCTCCGGGAATGTGGGGTACGTCTATCATTGACAACGAATATGTCTATGGCAGGATGATTATTTCTTTAAAAGACAGTGTTGTCTATGATAGTGATGAAGAGGGGATGAAGATTAGATTGCGCGGAAATACCAGTAATCTTTGGGAAAAGAGGCCTTATAAACTGAAGTTGTCAAAAAAAGCAGATCTGCTGTTTAGAGGAACGTTGTACGAAGATAAGGATTGGGTGCTTAAAGCTCTCTATGACGGGCTTTCTGCGCGTGTTTATACAGGCTTGCAAGTTGGGCGATTGGTTGGTCTTGACTGGGAACCGGAGTGCAGGGTGGTCAATTTGGTTATCAATGGAATGTATAGGGGGGATTACCTTTTGTCCGAGTCTGTTGAACGGGAGAAATGCCGCCTTGATATTGAAAAAACAGGGTATATAATTGAGGATGATGCATATTGGTGGAATGAAGACGTGTACTTTAAAAGTGATATGTTGCCTGAACAAGTAGGATGGACATTCAAATACCCTGATCCGGAAGATTTGAACGACTCCATAATACAAAATATTAAAAACTGCATACTAGACTTTGAAAATGCATTGATGGACGATGGTGATATATCGCAATATATCGATGTGCAGAACTGGGCTGCCTGGTTGTTGGCCCAAGATATTCTGGGTCAATCTGATGCGGGTGGTACAAATCGCTACTTGTACAAGGAGGACTACATTCCTTCCTGTCCAAATGCCACTTTATTGAAAATGGGACCATTGTGGGATTTTGATGGTACATTTGAGATAAGTGATGCTTGGAGTAATATTCATAGGGTAGAGTATAGTTTCTACTTTAAGAGATTATTGCAAAGAGACGATTTTTGGGCATCTTATGTTGAATTGTGGAATGATGTCAAAGCAGACTTGCATGAAAATGTTATAGAATACTTGGGTTCTGTATTTAACGATATTCAACAGGATGTTGATAAAAGTAGAATTTTGAACAAGGAACTGCATCCGGATGATGATAGGTACACCCCGGTAAATGATGAAATTGCTTTTGTGTCCTCTTGGTTGAATAGTAGAATTGATTGGATAGAAGAACAATTAAGAAAAGAAACGGCCATTGAGGATGTTGAAGACAACGATACGAATAGCAAGAAGGTGTATAATGTCTATGGTCAAATGATGTCTTTGGATATGAAATTGCCTAAAGGAATATACATTATTGATGGCAAAAAGGTTTTAATTAAGGAATAGACTCTTCCTCGGTGTGTTTTCCTGAAATATAGCCACCTCCCGCCAAGAATGGGGAGAACTTGTTCTAAAAAATAAGGTGAGAACCTTCTTTCTTTTGTTATTACACCCCTCAAAAATGGTCCTACAAGTATCTAAAACGGCGAAAAAGTATTGAAATGTTGCCAAATTGTTGCCAAAATCAGAGTTTTGGGCAAAAGAAAATCTCCTAAATTGTTGTTTTGCAACAATCTAGGAGATTTTTTCTGCGGTGCGTACGGGACTCGAACCCGTGACCCCATGCGTGACAGGCATGTATTCTAACCAACTGAACTAACGCACCAGATTTTTAAAGAACTGCTTTGTTCGTGTCTCAAAGCGAGTGCAAAGGTAAGGCTTTTTTTTATATCTGCAAACAAATTCGTGTTTTTTTTCAAGAAAAAGTGATTTTTTTTGATTTTTCGCTCAAAAATGGGCTATTCTGCGAGTTTTTGCACCAAAAATACGTCGTTGAATCCTTTTTCTGTGCGTTGCCATTCTTTGAGTAGTGCGCTTTTTTTAAAGCCGTTTTTTTCAAAAAGTCTCAAACTTTCTTCATTCCATTCCGGGATAAAGGCAAAAAGTTGGTTTATGTGCAGTTTTTTCAGTGCATAGTCGCACAGTAGTGCCAATGCACGCGTTGCAATTCCTTTGCTGCGGTGCCTGCCAAGCAGTCCAATGCACACCTCGGCACGGCTGTTGATGGGGTCGAAATCGGCAAGGTCTATCATTCCTGCCGTTTCGCCGCCGGCAAGTTCTATTACAAAGCGTGCCTGACGCTCGGCAAAGAGGTTCTGGCAGCTCTGTTCGAGATATTGGCGCAGGGTGTAGCGCGAGTAGGGGAGTGTGGCATTGCCTACGCTCCACAGCGTAGTGTCGTTCTCCATTGCGTACATCAGTTCCAGGTCCTCCGGTTCGGGTGAGCGCAGGGATATCAACTCGTCTTTGAGCCAGGTGGTGTTCATCTGTTTGACTTTATCTTCTCATAATCGAAGACTGTATTCTCGGTTATAAGCTTCTTTGTTTTTGTAGAGTATGTTCCAAGGCGCGGTCTTTGGCGGCTGTTGCCGTTGTCGAGTAGCTTGAGTATCGTGCTGTAGCTGTAGGCCTCGGTATCGTATATTACCGTGTCGTAGCCTTCAAGGTCTACCTTGTTGTCTGTATGTCCCAGTGGCAACAAGGCTTCATTGGCCTCTAAAAAGGCGTGCCTGCCGTTTTTGTGCTTGTCGGCGAGTATATCCCTTATCTCTTCGATTGCGCCGCTGTCGGCCAGTATCAGGCAGTTGATTGTCGGGGTCTCCTGTGTAACCTTGCGGTGAATGAACTGGTTGCCAATGTATGCCAGCAGGGCACGTGTCCATATGGCTATGTTTATTGGCAGGCTCACGAGCAGCGAGTAGTGCGAGTAGTGCTTCTTGAAGAAGAGCTGCATGGCGCGGTAGAAGGTGTGTACATACCTGTATGAGCTCTTGTTGGTGCTCTCGCCCTTGTAGTGGAGTATACGCAGTGGCAGGTAGTAATTGCTGTAGCCTGCCTTCAGTATGCGGTAGGAGAGGTCTATGTCCTCGCCATACATGAAGAAATCCTCGTCGAGCGCGCCTGTCTTCTTTATTGTCTTGTGGCGTAGCATCATGTATGCGCCCGATATTATCTCAATTGGGTTTGTCTCCTCCTTGTCGAGGTATTGCATGTAGTAGCGTCCGAAAGTGCGCGATTTTGGGAACAGCTTCGACAGACCCGACATTTTGCAGAACGAGACAAACGGTGTGGGCAGTGCGCGGCGCGATTCGGGAGCGAAGGTGCCGTCGGTGCGCAGCATGTGCACTCCGCATGCTCCGGCATCGGCATGCTCGTCCATGAACTCTACGCAGCCTGCAATAGCCTCTTTGGTGACAATGGTGTCGGGGTTCAGCAACAGTATATACTCGCCTTTGGCCTGGGCTATGGCAATGTTGTTGCCTTTGGAGAAGCCGTTGTTCTCCCTGCAGGCCATCCATTTGATGGCGGGGAAACGCTTGGTAATGTATTCGGTGGAGCCGTCGGTGGATGCATTGTCTACCACGATAACCTCGTGGTCAATTCCGGCAGCAGCCTGCTCAAGCGAGTGGAGGCACTGCTCAAGGAAATACTTTACGTTATAGTTGACTATTACTACCGACAGTTTCATTGCCTCTCTCCTTTACTTTTCTTCGTTTGCGTTCATGTATCCGTCGAGCACCTTCCCTGTGGGGTAGCTGTAGAGGAGTGCACCAAAGCTGAGGATGGCGCAGTACATTGCCCCGTCATACTCAATACCATAGTAGATGAAGATATTCACCACAAGTGCAATGAACAGCAGGAACATGCGCTGCATGCTCTTCTTGTTGTATAGCTTAAGGTATTCTGTCTTGTCCAGTTCTGCGCCTTTGCTCATTGCGCGGCTGAATGACTTCAGTGCAAACGGAATGATTGCTATTGTGAGCATGATGGCGCATACCTCGATGTAGTATAAAGCCTCCTCATCTACGAATGGTGTGAGTGCTCCTTTTGTAAGGTATCCTGTCTCGAATGCCGCAACGGCTATTATGGCTGCGAATATTGATGTCGCAAAGTTGAATTTCAATCCTTTCAGAACGTTGTCTCTGTTCATTTCGTTATAGTGTTTTGCCGGTGAATGGGCGGCGGTTGATAATAGAGCTTCCAAGTGTGACCTCGTCGGTGTATTCAAGTTCGTCGCCAATGGATATTCCGCGGGCTATGACGGAGAGTTTTACATCGAACTGCTGCAGCTTGCGGTAGATGAAGAAATTTGTTGTGTCGCCCTCCATCGTTGAGCTAAGGGCCAGGATAATCTCCTTTACCTCGCCCGTGGCAACACGCTCCACAAGACTGCCAATGTGCAGGTCGCTTGGCGATACGCCGTCCATGGGTGATATAACACCGCCCAGAACATGGTACACACCCTTGAACTGCATTGTGTTCTCCACGGCCATCACATCCTGTATGTTCTCTACAACGCAGATGAGGCTGTGGTCGCGCAGTGGGTTGGCACAGATGGGGCATATGTCGGTGTCCGATATGCTGTGACACTCCTTGCAGTATTTTGCCTCGCGCTTTAGCGTTATGATTGCATCGGAGAATGCAGCCACCTCCTCCTCTTTCTTGCGCAGAAGATGGAGCACAAGACGTGTAGCCGTCTTGCGTCCTATGCCGGGCAGTTTTGTGAACTCTTTCACGGCACGTTCCAGTAGAGTAGATGGGTATTCCTGGTTCATTGGTCTGTTCTGCTTGAATAGCGGGCACGAAGATAGTCAAAAAAACGCCACCGTGCAAATTGCCGCCGCTGTTACCTTATATCAACAGTAATAGCGGCAGGGAATACGCGCTCGGGGTCGAAATACTCGGCGCAGCTCTCAACCATCGCTTTCACTGTAGGGGTTACCATGCCGTTGAAGACCTCGTTGCCGTTTACAACAACCTTTACGGGCTTTGTAAAGTCGAACAGCTTCTCGCTCAAATAGATTGTCACATTTCCCTTTGTTGCGGGCGCATAGCTCTTTGAGAAGAACATTGGTATGTTGTATATGAGCTGTGTTGTTGTGTATGTCACGTTCTGCACGGTGAGGTTTACTGTGTTATCCTCAATGTTCACCTCGTAGCAGGTGCGCTCCTCGTCGTTGCTGCGTGATGTCTTGTTGACTTTCAGGTTGTAGAAGCCTGTGCGGTGACGGCCGTACATGTCATAGTCCTCCCAATAGAAATATGTGGGGTGGGCATTGCGGGTGTGCTGCTTTAGCCATGGAGTTGTCTTTTCATAGTTTATGCTGTGTCCCATGCCCGGTACAAGCTCAATGAAGAACTTGTAGAGCCCGGGGTGCATCTTTGCAAGGCTGTCTATAGTCATCGCAGCATTGTAGGTCATGGCATTGCGTGCAAAGCCATAGTCTTTCTCGCCGGTGCGCAGTGAGAATGCTATGTTGGCAAGGTTCTCCATGGGTGCGTTCTTCAGCGGCTCGCCGCCTGCCATTGGGCCTGCTCCGGCAAGGTAGTCGGCATAGAACGATGCAAGGCGCTGGCTGCCGTAGCCGCCCTCGGAAATTCCGTAGAAATAGATTCTGTTTGCATCGATGTTCTCATTCACGAATGCCAGACGCAACAGCTTCTCCCAAGCCCACTGCTTGCTCTGTATTGCCCAGCGGTAGAGTTCGCCATATCCGTTTGGAATCTGCGGAATAAAGTGCAGTGACGGTGCGTCGTCGTAGCTGCTGCACAGACGCAGGCCGGCCTCCCACTCACGGTTCTTTTCGCCCGAGCCGTGCATGTACAGGAACAGGGGGTAACCACCCTTTGGCTGCTCGCCTTTCTTTATGAAATAGTATGGCATCAGCGCGTTCTCCTCGAGGTTCTCGGGCAATCGCCAGTAACCTGTATCTCGTGGCTCGTTGGTGGCAAAAGGTGCTGTCAGTTTCTCCTCATCTACTGCCTTTACGGCATTGCGCCAGCACTCCCATATGGCATTGCGGGTTGCTTCAATATTCCCGGGCTTTATTCTGTCGGTGCCTTTGTAGGCCGCGCTTTCACCATTGAGCACGCTCGAAAAATATGCGCTGACTTTCTTTGTCTTGCCTTTTGAAATTGTCCCAGCATTACAGTGGGTTGTGTTGCCTGCAATTGCAGCAATGGCAATCAGTGCCGATACTATTAATCTGTTCATTGTGTTTGATATTTTGTGCGAAAATAACGTTTAGTATGCAATCGACCAATTTTTTGACGCTATAAATACAAAAGACGGACAAGCTTTCGCCTGTCCGTCCGGAATAATTAGCTTAAAGTATGATTATTTCACAAATACTTTTGTAGCCGTTGTTGTGCCGCCTTGCTGCACTGTGACGATGTAAAGGCCGCTTGCAACGCTTATTGTGTTGTCTATGCCTTTGTATATTTCACGGCCGTCGGCGCTGTAAATGGTTGTTACAGCATCCTCAGTCAATACCTTTATACAGTCGTTGCCGGCACAAACAGTTGTGGCAGAATCGCTTTCGACGTTCTCTATTGATGTTTCATCGCACACCCAGAAATAGCCGTTGCCGGGGAATGTAAGCGTGTTGTTCGAGATGTCGCCAATTTTCTTCTTGTCGGCATCGTTGTAGGTCATTGCCAATCTGTATTTGTTGAGTGCAATTGTTGATTTTGTATTGCAGTCGAGTATAAACTTAGCAGTTTCTCCCTCTTTTAGTGATACTGCAACGTATTCACTCCTTACATTGTAGCTCAAGCCGTGTGCAATGTTAACTCTTATATATCCGTCAAAATCTCCATTCAGGCATCCGAGCGTTACCTTGGCTTTGAATGTGCTACCTTGCAGTACATCCCGGCCGTCATTTATGACCATTACATCGCTTGCATACAGAATTGGAGCCGATGTGGCACTGATGTTCATTGTGCAGGTTGCTGCGGATTGTTTTATAGCTTCCCAACCGTTCTTGCCTAATTTGCAGATTATAACATTGTAGCTGCCCGGCTTTATGACAGGGAAGTAGTCGTTATTTGAGAGTTTTATCTCCATGCTTTCGCCCTTTCCAATGTTTTTGAAATCTTCTTTGGCAACAACATGGCGATTTCCGTTCTCCTTGTTTTCAAGTACAATGCCAAGACCTCCTGTGAAGCTGTCGTCGCTGCTTGAGATGTTTTTTACAGTGGCTGTAATCTCGGCTTTTTCGCCCCAGGTTATTGATTTTGCACTCAAAGCAGTGGTCGAGAGTACAAGACCGTCGGGCAATGGACTTATATCTATGTCATTGCTTCGGCCGGCAATATCCTGCAGTGTCGCCTTGTCTACATCCACACTCAAGTCGGTGTATTGGTTTTTAATGTTATACTTGAATGAGATGAAATACTTTCCGTTGTCGGGGAACATATATGAGGTACTGAAACTTGCAAGAATGTCTCTGTCGTCGTACACCTGTATCAGTGCGGCCTCGGATGTGAGTTGTGTGCTGCTGTAGGTGTTGTCACTTTGCAATTTGTTTATCACAGGGACTATGAGGACAGTTGCGCTCTTGCCGTTGTTTGTCCTGAATTCGGCATCAAATGCCAATCTGTCGCCCTTCATCTGGGGAGTGGTGTGGTACTTGAAGTCGGTTACTTCAACTTCCGGGAGTTCCTTGCGCAGGGTTACGTAATTGTCGCCAACCTCCAGTATTAAACCATTGTCGGCACCGCGGGCTACATAAATGTTCTCGCCATTGTCGTCCGAGTAGCAAACTTTCACTTTGTATGTTCCTTTTTCGAGGTACTCCTCGTCCTGTTGGTTTTTGCTTGCAGTCAAATATATATAATATCCCATATCTCCGTTGAAAGGTGTAACCTTCGGGTTGCCTATTTTTTCAAAGTTGGTTTTACCATCCTTTTCAACACCGATATACATTGTCATGTTGATGCTTGAGTGTGACCAGTTGAGCAGGCCTGCTGCAAATCTTGTTGTTGCCACACCTTTATTATCATATTCTACTGTCTGCTCAAGCAGAGTTGCCGGATTTTCGCTTGCTGTAGCATCCACAACATCCATTATGTATACAACCGGAGTGCCTGCGGTGTCGGGTTCGTCTTTTCCGCGTGGATGTATGTATGCAATCACTGCCTGTGAAACGTTGTAACGGCCATCTCCACCTCCTATTCCGGTTCCTTCGGGCGACATGTAGGTCATGTCGAAATAGCCGTTGAATGCCCCGCTCCATCCCCAGTCGATGTGCAAAAGGTCATTCTCGTCAATACCGTCACATACGAATGCATGTCCGCTGCTGTAGGACTGGCTGTGTCCTGTATAAAGCAAGGGTTGGCGTGCTTCGAGGTTCTCCCTGATGATAGAGATGTACTCCTCCTCGGTGTACTCGCTGCGGTTTACAACTTTGGCATCGGGAGAGTAGTCGAATATGTTTACAAGGGCATATGATGCGTATACAGCACTACTTCCTGTGCCGCTTGGAGAGTAACTGCTTTGGATGGCCTTACCCACATCGACCATAAGTAGAGCCACGGCTTTGGCCTCCTCATCGGTGTAACTGTCGCGATAGTGGGGCAGCATTTTGTCCCAGCTGTATATGTGAGAAGAAGTATTGATATGCTCCTCCTTGCCGGTGATGTTGCTTTGCCAGGTAATGTTTGCCGATGGTTTCCTTGGCCACTCATGGAACTTCATGATTTGCGCCATTGCTGTTGCGGTGCATCCTGTTGGTGTCTTCTGGCCATTGACCTCGGGGCACATGTTGTTGTATGGTGACGACTGGTCCCAGGTTGTCTGCAACATTGGGGCTACGGCGCTCTTGCCGGCCTTTGCGCTTCTTTGTGCAGGTGCAGCCTTGCCGGCACGCACATCGTCGACATATCGGCTGTATTCGTTTAGCCACTCAACGAGCGCTGCGGGCATTTCGCTGTCCTTGTTGAATTTGTCGGTTGAGTATCCTACAATGGGTGCAAGTTCGTCGTCGCCCGAAACAATGATAAATCCACAATTGTCGGTTGGTGTGTAGATGTAGTATTGCGGGTTGTTCTCTGTAATGTTTATTCTGCTTCCCGCTTTTGACATTCCGGTCGTGGATTTCAGTGTCAGGATTTCTGTGTTGGGCTGTCTCAATTCTGTGCTCCAGAAATCCTTTGCTATTGCACCGGCCTTTTCGGGGGTGATGGGGCCTGCGAAAATAGTGCTTGTCAGTAGTGTTGACAATAATAAAAGTGTAGTAAATCTTCTCATTTTTGTGTCGTTTAGAAAGTCATAGGGCGCAAAAATATTATTTATGGTTTATGTTTCCAAATATTTGTAAGCAATTTGTATGCATTTTTCTAAAAATGGAGGTGCGTGGTCTTTTTTCAATGTTTTTTGTTAAACAGGACGTGTTTTTTAACAATTTGTTGTGATTGTACAATCCTTGCCGTGAGTGTAATTTTGCATCCGCAAAACCAAGAAACAAAACAAATAATATATGAAACGTATTTTTACAGCTTTTATCTTTTCTCTCTGTACTTTGACAATGCTTGCCGGTGACCCTGTGGGCATACGTGAGGGAAACAAGATTATGGGACACGTTGTTGAGGACGTGACGGAGGAGAACATCGCTTATGCCGCAGTGCTTGTTGTCGAGACAGGTGCCGGGGCTACAAGCAACGAGGAGGGACAGTTTGCATTTACCGACCTTGCACCGGGAAAATATACTCTGCGCGTTACGGCAATGGGATATGAGACTATGACCAAGGAGGTTGTCGTTAGCAAGGACTATACAGCAGTGGTGCACTTCAAGCTCAAGAGCGATGACTTTGTGATTGACGAGGTGGTGGTGTCGGCCAACCGCAACGAAATCAGCCGTAAGGATGCTCCCGTTGTGGTGTCAGTGGCTGCATTGCCGCTCTTTGAGGCGGTTAATTCGGTAGACCTTGCGAAGAGTCTTAACTACGTGACCGGACTTCGAGTTGAGAACAACTGCCAGAACTGCGGTTTCCCGCAGGTGCGCATCAACGGTCTCGAAGGCCCTTATTCGCAGGTTCTCATAAACAGCCGCCCGGTGGTTAGCGCACTCAGTGGTGTCTATGGCCTTGAGCAGATACCTGTGAACATGATTGAGCGTGTTGAGGTTGTGCGTGGTGGCGGCTCGGCGCTCTTTGGTGCCAATGCTGTGGGTGGAACGGTGAATATCATTACCAAGGACCCTGTAAGTAACTCATTCTCCATAACAAGCAACTTTGCAGGCTACGGCGGCAAGGCATGGGAGCAGAGTGTGGGTGCGAATGTTTCGCTTGTATCGCCCGACAACAAGTATGGCATGGCGGTATATGCCAATTACCGCAACCGTAACCCTTATGACCACGATGGCGACGGCTTCTCGGAGCTTGGCAAGCTGAACATGAATACCTTTGGCTTGCGCACATACTACCGCCCTACATACAACGGACGTCTGAGTCTGGAGTATCACACTACCAACGAGTTGCGCCGTGGCGGTAACAAGTTCGACCTGCAGCCTCATGAGAGCGACATCACCGAGCAGACAAAGCATATAATCAACAGCGGTGGTGTGTCGTATGACCATAATTGGGACGGCTATAAGCATAAACTCTCGCTCTTTGCATCGTTGCAGCACATTGACCGCGACAGCTATTATGGTGCACAGCGCGACCCTAATGCTTACGGCAAGACCGATGACCTTACATGGGTTACCGGTGCCACATATACATGGCAGATTGGTCGATTGCTCTTTTCACCGGCTACTTTCATGAGTGGTGTGGAGTATCAGGAGAACCGCCTGCACGATATCATGACAGGTTACGACCGCGATATGCGTCAGGATGTTCGCATAGGTAGTGCTTTTTTGCAGAACGAGTGGAATGCCCGCTACTTCTCGCTCCTGTTGGGCTTGCGCATGGACAAGCATAACCTCATTGAAAAGCCAATCTTCAGCCCGCGCGTGAACTTCCTGTACAAGCCGTTGAAGGATTTACAGGCTCGCCTCACCTATTCGACAGGTTTCCGTGCCCCACAGGCCTATGACGAGGATTTGCACGTGACAGCCGTTGGTGGCGAGGGTGTGCAGATTCAGCTTGCCGACGGACTGAAAGAGGAGCGCTCGAACAGCTTCAGCGGCTCGGTCGACTGGACAACGCGTTTCGGACATTGGCAGGCAAATGTGCTTGTGGAGGGGTTCTATACAGGCCTGAACAACGTGTTCGTGCTTGAGGATGTGGGCGTGAACGACTATGGCCACGCCATCAAGGAGCGCCGTAACGGTGCAGGAGCGCGTGTGTATGGTGCAAACATCGATGCAAAGATTGCACACGGAAAGGAGTTTTCGCTGCAGATGGGCTTTACAGCACAGCGCAGCCGTTACAAACAGCCCGAGACATGGACCGAGGTGGATGGCGTTGCGCTCACAACAAAGCGCATGATGCGTACCCCCGACTACTACGGCTACTTCACAATAATGTCATCACCGGTAAAAAGGCTCGACCTCTCGCTCTCGGGAACATACACCGGTTCAATGATTGTACCGCACTATGCAGGTTACATTGAGAACGACCGCCTGGAGACAACCCCCGACTTCTTCGACCTCAACTTCAAGGCCGGCTATACATTCATCCTGCACGACCATATAAACCTGCAGCTCAATGCAGGCGTGCAGAACATCTTCAACAGCTTCCAGCGCGACCTCGACAAGGGCGAGTTCCGCGACTCGGGTTACTTCTACGGCCCCACACAGCCAAGGACATTCTTTGTTGGTGTAAAGATTTCACAGTGACATTATATAACAGGAGCGCACGGTTACAAACTTGTGCGCTCCTGCTTTTTTGTTTTTTTGAATATCGTTGTATCTTTGTAGCAGAAAATTTGACTATATGAGCACACCAATTGTAAAGAGCGCGCGTTTTATAATAAGCAACACCGACATTAAGAAGTGTCCGCAGGACGGGAAGCCCGAATATGCCTTCATTGGCCGTTCGAATGTGGGAAAGTCAAGCCTTATCAATGCCTTGACAAACCAGAAGAAGTTGGCGCAGACATCGGCTACGCCGGGAAAGACATTGCTTATAAACCACTACCTTATCAACAACGAGTGGTATCTGGTCGACCTTCCGGGCTACGGTTATGCAAAGCGCAGCAAGTCGCAGAACGAGCAGCTGGAGCAGATTATATCGAGCTATGTGCTTGACCGTGAGCAGATGACACTGCTTTTTGTGCTCATTGACTGCCGTCACGAGCCGCAGAAGATTGACCTTGAGTTCTTCCAGTGGCTTGGAGAGAACGGTGTACCGTTCTCGATAATCTTCACCAAGGCCGACAAACTGACAAAGAGTGTCCTTGCAAAAAACATCGCTGCCTACAAGGCAAAGTTGCTTGAGGAGTGGGAGGAGTTGCCGCCGGTGTTCGTTACATCGTCCGAGAAGGGCATTGGCAGGGACGATGTGCTCGGTTATATAACGGAGATAAATTCAACACTGTAAAAGATTCTTCCACAATGCGTTTGAGCCAAGTGAAGCCCGTTTATAGAGTTCTTTAGATTCTTCACTGCGTTCAGAATGACAAAACTAAGTTTTGTTATCGGCGAGTTCATTAGCAATGAACGAGCCAATGACATTGCAAATATAGAATGACAATCTATTATATAAATCCGGGCAAGTGCATCAATATACACTTGCCCGGATTTGTATAAAAAAATACGTGCGTTATTATTAATATATATCAATATATTTATATCTTTGCACCCGTTTTTGTTAAGAAAACGAATAAAAACTTTATTTTTATGCTTTTGTGGAGTGTGCCACGTGCTACGGCGTTGCTTTGTAATATTCAAACATTACAAGTCATGCTACGGTATGTGGGCATCTTTTTGTGTGATAAAAAACAACTTTTTATAAATGAGAAATAGAGTATTTTTGCTGTTTGCCATTCTCTGTACATTGATGGTGCAGTCGGCCTGGGCACAGTCCTTCAAGGTGAGAGGTAGGGTTACCTCTTCCGAGGACGGCGAGGGTATGATTTCGCTCACCGTCATGCAGAAGGGTACATCAAACGGCGTGGTTACTGACTTTGACGGAAACTATGAGATTGAAGTCAAAGGTGCCGATGAGGCTCAGCTGCAATTCACCTATGTGGGTTACACGGCTCAGGAGCACACTGTGAACAAGGAGACAAAAGTGTTGGATGTGGTAATGGACCCCGAACAGATGACAATCGACGAGGTTGTCGTTGTGGCATACGGTGTCCGCAAAAAGGGAACAATCTCAGGCTCGGTATCAACCGTGAAGGCCGAGAAACTTGAGAATGTGCCGGCTGTGAGCTTCGACCAGGCTCTGCAGGGTGCCACACCCGGTATGACCGTAATCTCGAATTCGGGTGAGCCCAGCAAGCCTGCTGTGTTCCAGATTCGCGGTACAAACTCAATCAATTCGGGTACATCGCCTCTGTTTATTCTCGATGGTGTGCCCATCACAAGTTCCGATTTCAATGCCGTCAATCCCGCTGATATTGAGTCTATCAATGTGTTGAAGGATGCTTCGTCAACCTCAATCTATGGTGCACGTGCTGCCAACGGTGTTGTGGTTATTACAACCAAGCGCGGTACTTCTACCGAAAAGGTCGATGTCTCTTTGCGTACACAGCAGGGTTTCTCCAATCTTGCGTACGGCGAGTGGAACATGATGAACACAGCCGAGAGAATCCGCTTCGAGAAGGAGATTGGCCTTGACGCAGGACAGGATTACAACCTGCTTGGACAGACCGACATAAACTGGCTCGATGTGGTGTTCAACGACAGGGCGCGCCTGCAGGGCTATGACCTGACCGTGAGCCATGCAACCGACAAGTTGAACTATTATGTATCGGGTGGTTATTATGACCAGGAGGGTATTGCCCAGGGTTCTACATTCTCGCGCTTCAATATGCGTACGAATGTCGATGTAAAGATGGCTCCATGGTTGAAGATTGGTACCAACGCAATGTTGGCATACGAGGAGGCGCAGCAGGCCGATGACGGCGAGTATGCACTCTATACACCAATCTCGGCTTGCCGTTTCATGCTTCCTTATTGGAATCCTTATAAGGAGGACGGTTCTTTGGCTTCGTCAAAGGATGGCAGCTGGAAGGGTACATCGTACAACCCGTTGGAGTGGATGGAGAACAACCCGCTCGACAACAAGAAGTACAAGGCGCTGAGCGTGCTCTATGCCGAGATTACTCCAATACGCAACCTTACCATCCGCTCACAGTTCGGTGTCGACTATTCGCACTCTACTGCCGACATGAAGTCCTATCCGAGCTTCGTGGGCAACAACGGTGTGGGTGCTGCCGGCCGCAGCTCGTATGCAACGGTGAACCTTACAATAACAAACACTATCAACTATAAGTTCGACGTGCAGCGTTACCATCACTTCAATGTGATGCTTGGACAGGAGGGTGTCGATTACCGCTCCGAAGGTTTCCAGGTGGTGACACGCGGACAGAACAATGATGCATTCACGCTGCTTTCATCGGGAACAAGGGCAACATCGTGGGCAAACTCATACTCAAGCCACGCGTTCCTCTCGTTCTTCGCACGTGGCGAGTATAACTACAACGACCGCTACTATGCCGACTTCTCACTCCGCAGCGATGCCTCTTCACGTTTCGGTAAGGATGGCCGTTGGGCTACATTCTGGTCACTGGGTTTCATGTGGGACGTGCGCAAGGAGAAGTTTATGAAGTCGACAAGCAAGTGGCTTACCAATGCACAGGTTGCATTGAGTACCGGTACATCGGGCAACTCATCAATCCCCGATTATGACCATCTTGCACTTGTGGGCAGCGGTGCCAACTACATGGGTGTTGCAGGTATTGCTCCGGCCACACAGGGTAACGAGAAACTTAGCTGGGAGCAGCTCTGGACATCGAACCTTGCACTGCACCTTGGTTTCTTCGGCCGCATAAATGCCGATATCGAGCTCTACCACAAGAAGACGACAAACATGCTCATGCTTGTGCCGCAGTCATACGTGAACAACGGTTTCGGTACACGTTGGGACAATGTGGGTGCCATGGTCAACCAGGGTTTCGAGGTCTCTTTGGGTGCCGATGCCATCAGCACAAAGGATTTTGTTTGGAACATCAATGCCAATGCAAGCTACAACCACAACGAGATTACAGAGCTCTACAACGGGCTCGATGAGTATGAGATGTCAAACACATCGACAAAGCTTGTCGTGGGTCACTCAATAGGTGAGTTCTATATAAACAGGTTTGCCGGTGTGAACCCTGCAAACGGTGATGCTCTCTGGTATGACAAGGACGGCAACGTAACCAACGTGTTCAGCGAGGAGGATAAAGTACTTGTAGGTAAGAACTACAATGCTCCATGGCAGGGTGGTTTCGGTACATCGATGAACTACAAGGGCATAGCGTTGAGCGCCAACTTCAGTTGGGTTGCCGACCGTTGGATGTTCAACAACGACCGCTTCTTCGAGGAGAGCAACGGTCTCTACTCGGCCTACAACCAGTCGAAGCGTATGCTTTATGACCGTTGGAAAGAGCCCGGTGACGTTACCGACATTCCGCGTTATGGTGTTACTCCGCAGATGGACTCACGTTTCCTTGAGGATGCATCGTTCCTGCGCTTGAAGAACATCATGCTCAGCTATGATTTCCCGCGTGCATTGCTTGGGAAGACCCATTTCATCAGCCGTGCACGTCTCTATGTGCAGGCGCAGAACCTGTTCACATGGACAAAGTTCAGCGGTCTCGACCCCGAGTCTACAAGCAACGTCTACAAGGCGCAGTATCCAATGTCACGCCAGTATACAATGGGTCTTGAGATTACATTCTAATATAAGGAGGGTTTAAGATGAAAAAGATTATTACCTATATATTGTTGGCAACGATGCTTGTGCTGCAGGTATCGTGCCTCGACAAGTTCCCCGAGAATGCTGTGCCCGAGGGCTCGGCAATAACAACCGTCGATGAGGCCGACCAGGCTGTGGTGGGTATATACTCATCGTTCCTCAGCGGTGCGCTCTACAGCGGCTATCTGACATTGTTGCCCGATATCCAGTGCGACATGGTGTATGCTGTCAACGGTTACACAAACACTTTCGGCGATGTGTGGCGTTGGGAAATCCTTGCCACAAACGCGCAGATTGAGGCTGTATATGGCTCGCTCTATTCGGTAATCGGTAACTGTAACTTCCTGCTCGACAATGCTGCGAAACTGAAGCCTACACTTACAAACGACACAGAACTCGACCGTCTTGAGATGTATTGCGGTGAGGCATATTTTGCGCGTGCTCTTGCATACAGCGAACTCATAAAGCTCTATTGTGTTGATTACAAGGGCGACGATGAGGCCAAGAACGAGCTTGGTGTAGTGCTAAAGACAAAATATTACGAGAACCAGCCAATCAAGCGTGCTTCGCTCTACGATTCATATCAGCAGGTGCTCAGCGACCTCGATGAGGCTGCCAAACTGTTGAAACTGGACGATGATTACGACCCGGCCATTGACGGTTATCTCTACAACAACTCGGTTTACTTCAACGAGTATACCGTATACGCTTTGCGTGCGCGAGTGGCGCTGTATATGCGCGATTACGAGGAGGCCATCAAGTATTCGTCGAAAATCATCGACAGCGACATGTTCTTCCTTTCGAGCGTGAACTCACAGTACTCGGCAGGAATGAACTATTACGATTATATGTGGCAGTATGACCTCTCGTCCGAGGTTATCTGGAAGGTGGGCTTTACATCGACCAATTACGGCGGTGCACTCGGAACAGTCTTCTTCAACTATGACTACTCGTCGTTCAAACCCGACTATGTGCCTGCACAGTGGGTGCTCGACCTTTACGGCTCTAACGACCTTCGCTACAACTCTTTCTTCTATGAGGCACAGACCGGCTACAGCCATGGCCTTACATGGCCGCTTCTCTACAAGTATTGGGGTAACCAGACACTCTACAGCGAGGCGCAGTTGCTGAATACTTCAATGCCTAAGGTGTTCCGTCTGTCCGAGCAGTACCTCATCCGTGCCGAGGCCTATTGCCAGCTCTCTACACCCGACTATGCAAAGGCAAGCAAGGATATCACAACCCTTATGGCGGCGCGCTACACAAACGGTTCGGCTGCACTGAATGCAAACAATGCAATGGAGGTTATAGAGCAGGAGCGCATCAAGGAACTCTACATGGAGGGTTTCCGCCTGCAGGACCTCAAGCGCTGGGGCAAGGGCTTCGAGCGTACACCACAGGACCAGTCGCTCTCCAACGGCAGCAGCCTGAAGGTGGCGGCCGACAATCCGTTGTTCGTGTGGCCTATTCCACAGCACGAGATTGAGTCTCCGGGTGCCGAGATTGAACCGAATGAAAGTAACAGATAACAGTTGCGAGATATGAAAATGAACATTATAAATAGATTATCAAGGATTTTCTTGGGTGCGACCCTTGCTGTTGCTGTAACAAGCAGCTGTAACGAGGGCGAGCCTTTGGCTCCTTCGGCTCCCGACTATATCCAGTTCTCGGACACGCTCTATGTGTTGCCCGTGGTTGATGACGTGGAGTATCACAACGTGCCGGTTGTTGCAACCAAGGCATGCGATTATGACCGTACCGTTGCTGTGGAGATAGTTGATGCCGGCAGCAATGCCATAGAGGGCAAGCACTATTCACTGGAGTCGAACACCATCACCATCAAGGCAGGCGAGCTTGTAGGCAATGTGCGTGTTCGCGGTTACCACAATAATATCGATGTGTACGATTCATTGGGCTTTAAGCTTAACCTTATCGTGCCCGAGGAACTGCAGTGGGATATGTATGGCACCGAGGCTAATGTATTGTTGCAGAAGGCCTGCAAGTTCGACATCAATGCCTTTGTGGGATATTGCGTCCTGACATCGACATACATCATAAACTACATGCCCGATATCGACAAACGATTGGTTAAGGCCGAGATTGACCCCGAGAACGAGAATACAATAATAATAAAGGATTACTTCTTCGATGGTTATGATGCAAGGATAACATTCAAGGCCGATGACATCCTGAATCCGCTGATTGAGATGGAGGACCAGGCTTTTGGCCCTACATCCGAGGCTTTCGGTACAATTTATGGCGACGGATTGATAAGAATGTACCAGCCTACAGCGTTTACGTCATACTACAGCAGTTGCGAGAAGTTTATCTTCCAGTACATGACACTCTATGTTCCCGGAATGGAAGAGGGTACAAATACCGTGGGAACATTTGTGAATGCCGTTGAGTGGATTAGTGATGACGAGGCCGAGAAACTTAAACGCGAGGGATATTAAAAAGATGGCAATTATGAAATATATAAGCAAATGGTATATGGCCTGCCTTGCAATGGCTCTCTGTTGCTTGGCTGTGGCTTGCTCCGATGATGAGGAGATTGTTCCGGTAGAGGTGTCGTTTACCGCACCCGGTGAATTTGATATGGCCTCTCTCGACAGCTGTGAAAGCATTGTCGGTTCGTTTGAACTCACTTCAAACGGTTCCTGGAGTCTTTTTAGCGACAAGATGTGGGTGAAGCTCTCGTTGCAGGCCGACGGTGAGTTCTTCAACGATATCCAGGGAGGCAAGGGCACACACACCGTATATATAAAGGTAACCAATGATGCGCGCGGCTTTGGCAATGCAAAGGCCAATGTTACTCTTGTTGCAGGCAGCGTGTCAAAGAGTGTAGTGACTATTGAGCGCGCAGGCAAGGAGCATGAGTTCTCGCTCTTGTCAAGCGAAGGCAATGTGCTCGATAGGATTGAAATAGGCACCGATGCTACCGTGTGGGTTGCTCCTGTGGCTAATTTCGACTGTTCGATAATATCTTGCCCCGCATGGCTTTCGGCTCCCGAGGCGCTCGATGGCGGTTTTACATTAAAAGTGGCTGCCGACGATGTACCATATGAGAAGGAGGGAACTGTTGTTTTTGGCAATATTGATGGCAGCGTGACTTATGAGGTTCCTGTGGCATACGTGGGTATGGAACGTAACCTTATGAAGATAGAGGGCGAGAATACCCCTTGGGGCTGGAAGGTGTCGCCCGATGGAAAGACATTCCTGCAGGAGACAACATCGGCTTCGGGCGAGAAAGTTGAGACTATGATTGAGAATGCTCTCTCTTTCTCTGTAACCTGTTTCAATTATGACTATAAGTTGGTTCCTCTTCAGGTAAACAATGGAAAGCTTGAGGAGATGAGTGCCGACGAGTCATGGATTGTTGCATCACAGAACGAAAATGAACCTTCGCAGTTGAGCGTTTCTGTTGCCGAGATGGAGGCAACATCACGTTCGGGCTATCTCTTGGCCGTTCCTGCTGCAATGTACAGCAACTTTGCCGATTCACTTGCTGCAAGCAGCGATGTAGATACGTTCATTGATTCCAATATCTCTTACGTTGTGCTTGAGGTGGAGCAGAAGAGTCTTGAGGATACTGATGGTTTCATCATTACCGATGCCGATGGTGCTGCTGTTGCATGCGCTACAGAGGAGGAGTATTACGAGTGGCTCTGCAGTGAGTTCTCAATCGAAGACCTTACAGCCTGTGAACTTGTACCGGGCAAGAGCTATACAATAGTGACAAGACTCAATGCAAGTGACTGGCAGGGCAACTTCGCAATTACCGACCTCGAGGGAGCGCACCAGCGTCTCAAGTCGTGGGGTAACCCAAGCCCTGAACTTGGCGAGGATGGTTTGTACCGCATGAATATTACCGTTCCGGCATCGCTCAACAAGACAATAATATTGCGCTTGTATACACCGCAGATTGTAAATATCAAGGCTCTTGTCATAAGATCCGTGTCGCAATGATAAATGAATGAAGTTATGAACAGAATAGGAATATATCTAATGTTGTTGATGATGTCGCTCACAGGAGTGGCATTGGTTGGCTGTGCCGAGGAGGAGAATGACCCTCAGGTGCAGTATGGCTATGTACAGTTCAAGGTGGGACAGGCCACCCGTTCTGTCGACAGGCTTGAGAGTATTGCCGAAGCAAAGAAGGTAAAGGTCCTTCTCCAGTATGACGGCCGCACAATTGAGCAGACACTCTTGCTCAATGCATACAATGACGAAACAGCCGAGTATGGTTTGCGCAGTGAGAAATTGCGCCTTTTGGCGGGTAAATACAGTCTGATTGGTTTTGTGCTATATAATCAGCTCGACCAGGAGATTCAGCAGAGGGATGTCGAGGAGTGCATGTTTGAGATTGTGCCGGGTGGCCTCCATGTGCAGCATATAAGCCCCGATGTGGTTGAGCGTGGACGCGTATCGTTCAGGCTCGTGAAGGAGTGGGCACAGACACGCGCTGCCGGCAGCGACGGTTACTATCCGTTCAGTGATATAAGAACTGTTGACATCACTGTGCAGAACCTCTTTACAAAGGAAACCACAACCTTTGAGAAGATAGCCGTGAAGTATACCGAGGACTTTGGGCAGGGCTCGGCCGATGAGTCTCTCTATCCCGGTGCCAATGCCGAGACTTCATACGCACTATGCGATACTCTCCTTTGGCTCAAGGCAGGCGAGTACCGTGTGCAGCACTGCATCACCTACTCCGACAAGAAGGGCAAGACGATGCTTGCGGTTGAGAACAACAATACCGATGCGACTTTTGTGGTTGGTGATGATACCGACACAAAGGATGTGAATGTGCCTGTAAATCTTTCCGAAACTGCCGAGTATATAAAGGATTACATTGCATTGAAGGAGATTTGGTTGGCACTCGACGGTCCCAATTGGAGTTATGTAGGCGATGCTTTGGCCGATGGTGTGAACTGGAATTTCAACAAGGATATAGATATGTGGGGTGTGCAGCCCGGCGTGCAGCTCGATGCCAATGGCCGTGTTGCCACAATCTCGCTTGAGGGCTTCGGTCCAAAGGGTGTTGTGCCAGATGCCATAGGCCAGTTGACCGAGCTTTCAATCCTCTACCTCGGCAGTCACTCCGACCTTCTTGGCGGTCACCTCTTCGGTCGTATAACACCCGACATAACAGCCGAGCAGATGAGTGCCATTCGCATGGATTATGCCGACAGGGTGCTTGAGAAGGACTTCCGCACAGGTTATTCGGCTTTGTGGCAGGAGACTATTGAGATGGACCCCAGTGAGAAACCGATACGCAAGGGTATATCCTTGAAGGGAATCCACTTCGGCGACATGACAAACGGCATTGTGGGTGTTTCAAAGGCATTGCAACGTTGTACCAATCTGCAGCAGTTCTTCATTGCCAACTGCCCTATTCAAGTAGATAGTTTCTTCCGTGATATTGAGCCCGAATCTCCTTTCTACGAGGAGCGCGAGTCACTCAGTTGGGAGAACATGACAACTCTCTATGATATCGAGATTTTCAACTGCCCCAAGCTTACAGCACTTCCAATGGAGATGCTTGCATCTATCCCCGAGCTGCAGATGCTCAATGTTGCAAGTAACAAGGGTATCACCGGTGAGCAGTTGAAAGCCGATTGGGAGACATTCATCAACGGTAACAGCGGCGACAAGCTTCAGGTATTCTATCTTGGTTTCAACAACCTTGAGGAGACACCGGTGTATGAGGAACTGCGCAAGATGACCAAGCTTGGAATGATTGACTGTACCAACAACCGGTTGAGAACAGTGCATCCGTTCGGTAAAGAGATTACACTTGCAAAGGTGTACTTCGACTATAACAGGATTGAGAAGCTGACGGCAGCTCCCGACGGCTACTTCTGCGGTTACTCACAGCTTGAGAGCTTCAGTGCCACAAACAACGAGATGACACTGTTCCCCGACATCTTTAATGCAAAATCTGTGTATGTCATGCAGTCGGTGGACTTCTCATACAACAAGATTGCGGGCTTTGAGAACGGCGACAGTTTCAAGGGCGTGAACTCTTCGGCTGTAAATATCACAAACAACCGTCTTGAGACATTCCCCGGCATACTCTTCAAAACCGGTTCTCCAATGAACCAGCTCATCCTTGCCGGTAACGGAATGAAGAGAATCCCCGAGGGGTCACTCAAGGGCGAGAATACCTTCCTGCTCGAGGCGCTCGACCTCAGCTACAACTACCTGAGCGAGCTGCCCGATGACTTCTATGCACGTACATTGCCCTATCTGGCGGGTATGGACTTGAGCTACAACCGCTTCTCTTCATTCCCCACAAAGCCGTTGAGCATATCGACGTTGAGCCGTTTCTTCATCCGCTACCAGCGCGACGAGAACGGTAACCGCTGCCTCAAGGAGTGGCCTACAGGCCTTTACACATGCCCATCAATGGCTGTGTTCTGCATCGGTGGCAATGACCTGCGCAAGATTGAGGATACAATTTCGCCATACATCATGTACTTTGAGATTGCCGATAACCCGAATATCTCAATCGACATGTCGTCGGTTTGCGATTATATCTATGCCGGATATTACACCCTCATATATGACAGGACACAGGATATACGCGGCTGCGATGCCCTGGTGCTTGATAAATGATATTAATGCAGAAGGATTATGATGAACAGATTATATAAGATAGCATTAGGATTGATTGTCTGTTTTTCGTTTGTCGCATGCAACGACGACGAGGAGAAGGGCGCGAGCTTTTCTTTGGACAAGAGTGAGATAACATTGGGAGCCGAAGGCGGTGCCGATGTCGTACTTGTAGAGAGCAACGACAGCTGGACTGTTTCTGTTTCAGAGCCATGGCTGTCGGTTTCACCCGCGAGCGGAACAGGAAACGCTGCATGCCATGTTGTTGTGGATTCTTCGCTTGTGAGCGACGTGCGCACGGCATTTGTGCGCTTCACACCTTCGGCAATGCCGGCAGTGGCATTGACTGTGAGGCAGATGGGATATGGCAAGATGATTGTTCCCGACACCGGCGAGATTTGGGTGGAGTCATCGGCAAAGATGGAGGAGCGCTATTTTGAGACAACCGTCACCACAAACGTGAAATTCTCGGTCGAGATTGACCACCTTGGTGCCGAGGATGAGTGGCTCACATCGGAGAGCGTCTCTGTAGAGCTTGACAAGGGTGCGCGTCCACGTACGGCAAAACTGCGTTTCGACTGGAAAATGAATACTGTTCCACAGGAGCGCGTGGCCGAAATCAAGCTCATACCCGAGGGTGAGGATACAGCCTTGGTTAAGCCTGCTGTGATATCGGTATACCAGAAACCTGCTTTGAAGATTGAGGACAACCGTGCCGGCGATTCAATTGCGCTTGTAGTTATATATGAGCGCATGAACTGCTGGAACGATGCTTGGGATACAAGTGAGAACATGCAGCATTGGAGCGGTGTGAGACTGTGGGAGGCGAGCGACAAGGAGATTGTCAGCGGCGAAGTTCCACAGGCTGCTGTAGGCCGTGTACGCGCGGTGCAGTACAGCTTCCTGAACACAAAGGAGACCATCCCGGCCGAGATTCGTCACTTGAAGTATCTTGAGTCGTTGGCTATCTCAAGTAACGTGAACACTATGCTCCTGAACATAGAGCTGGGCAGCGAGATTTGCGAACTCGACTACTTGAAGTACCTTACTCTCTTCTCTTACGGCATTGTGTCGTTGCCCGATGACTTCGTGAAGCTTGGCAAATCACTTGTAGCTCTCGACCTGAGCGCAAACAACTTTACAGCTATTCCGGCAATGCTTACACAGGAGAACTTCCCCAAGCTCAAGTCTTTGAGTTTTGTGGCATCGCGCCGTTGGAATACAACCGACCTGCGCAAGAAGGATGAGTATGAGGATGGCCTTGGTCTGCACATCAACGCAAGTACCGACAATACGTTCCGCCAACTCTTCCTGTGGGAGAATCTTGAGGAACTGGCATTCTCGAACTGTTATATCGAGGGCGAGCTGCCCGATTTCAAGGTCGGTGAAGAGGGTGTTGTCGCATATACCCGGGAGGATGTCGATGCATGGGGCGGCGATACAATACAGTATCTTGCCGACAATGCAATGCCAAAGATTCTCCCGAACTGCACAATGCTCCGTCTTAACCTCAACTTCCTGACAGGCAAGTTGCCCGATTGGTTGCTCTATCACCCTCATTTCCTCGACTGGGCACCCGACCTGCTAATTTTCAACCAGCAGGAGAAGGGGTTGAACTCGGCAGGTGAGGCTGTGCGCTTTGACAATGAGCCGAAGACCTTCGACTACTACTATGATGTGTTCCCGGGAACAAGGGAGAAATATGAACTAAAAGATGAGTTAACAGAGGAGTGATTATGAAAACAAGACCATTTATATATTCAGTACTGTTTGCATTCGCCTTGTCATCGTGCAACGAGAATGAGATTGTAAACAACATACCCGATGTTGAGGAGCCCTCTTTGTCATTGACTGTCGATGCCATAGATGGAGAACTGCTCATAAAGTTCTCTCCCGAGATGACAGATATCCTTGACGGTTATTTTGCAACTCGTGCGGCAGGTGCCGGAAAGGCTACACGCAGCGGAATCCCATCGACCGATGAAGTTCTCGGTATCCTGGGTGCGTACAGCTTCGAGCGTGTTTTCCCTGTTGACCCACGTACCGAGGAGCGTACACGCGAGGCCGGTCTGCATCTTTGGTACAAGGTGTGCTTCGATGAGGCTGTGAACCTTGATGCAGCGATAAAGGAACTTGCAAAGCTTGGCGAGATATCAAAAATACAGTGCAACAAAAGAATTTACCGCATTGACAACAGGGTAGCAGAGGAGAGTCTTCCGCTGGGCGCTACACGTGCAGCCAATGCTCTGCCTTTCGATGACCCCGAGCTGCCGTTGCAGTGGGGCTATATCAACAGGGGCGACTATGGCTTTGAGCAGCCATGGGCAAAGGCTATTGCAGGCTGTGATGTAGGTTGTGAGGAGGCTTGGGCGCTGTGCACAGGCGACAGCTCAATCATTGTGGGTGTGATGGACGAGGGTGTGCATTGGGAACACCCCGACCTCAGGGCTAACATCTGGGTAAACGAGAACGAGGTGTATGCTTCGGGCGAGGACAACGACGGCAATGGATTCAAGGGCGACCGCTATGGCTATAACTTTGCGACCGACCGCGGATATATTGCCACAACATCTACCAATGACACAGGCCACGGAACACACGTTGCGGGTACAATCGCTGCGGTGAACAACAACGGTATTGGTGTTTCCGGTATTGCAGGTGGCGATGCAGCTGCAGGCAAGGGCGGTGTAAGAATCATGTCGTTGCAGATTTTTGACGACGCCTACGCATCGACAGTTGCAATGGAGGCAAAGGCATTCAAGTATGCCGCCGACAACGGTGCTGTCATCATGCAGTGCAGCTGGGGCTACAACTCGGCCTATTCGAACATAATGCAGGGCTACACTCCGGGCCCGGCCTCTGAAGAGGAGTGGGCTGCGCTCTATCCGCTTGAGAAGGAGGCTATTGACTACTTCATCAACAATGCAGGTTCTCCCAACGGCGTAATCGACGGCGGTATCGTTGTCTTTGCATCGGGCAATGAGTTTGCCGGTATGTCGGCCTATCCGGGTGCATACTCAAAATGTATCTCTGTCGGTGCTGTGGCTGCGGACTACACTCCTGCGACATATTCAAACTTCGGTGCAGAGGTAGACCTTTCGGCTCCCGGTGGCGACGGTGACTACTATGGTACTCCGGGCAGTAGCTATGACAATGGCGGCATGATATACTCTACATTGGTTGTTGAGGGACGTCCTACATATGGATATTACGAGGGTACATCAATGTCATGTCCTCATGTTTCGGGTGTCATTGCCTTGGGTCTCTCTTATGCTGTTGAGCAGCGCCGTCACTTCCGTGCCCAAGAGTTCATTGAACTTGTATACAGCACAGCTACCGACATTGACGGTTACTTCGCGGGTGAGAAGAAGTCCTACTACAACCACTCATCGCCCGGTTCGGCCGCAACAAAGACCGACCTTTCCAAGTACAAGGGCAAGATGGGTCGCCTGGTTAATGCCGGTGCATTGTTGAGGGCTGTTGAGAATGGCGGACACGACATGAAGTTGCCGAATGTGTACCTTGCTCCAGCTGAAAGCCGTGAGATTGACCTTGCGCGTTTCTTTGTCGGTGGTGAGTCACTCTCCTACAGCGCAAAGGTAGCCGATGCAGCTATTGCAACGGTGAGTGTTGCGGGCTCTGTGATGACCGTGACGGGTGTTGCCGAGGGATTCACAACCGTTGATATTACCGTTGACGACAAGGTGTACACAGTGACAGTTACAGTGCGTAACGGTGCCAACAGCAACGGATGGATGTAATTTAAAAAGATGAAACCCAAGGTACTGCATATACTGTTGCTTCTCCTGTTTGCCGGCAATATGTTGTCGGTGGCACAGGACAACAGGCTCATGTCGCGTGCGGTGCTCGACTCGCTCATGTCACCGCAGATTATGCAAGGCGGTGACAATGTGCTCCGTTTTGAGAATCTGTTGCAGGACTTTGGCGTAATATATGAGACCGATTCACCGCTGGCGGTGGAGTATCACTTTGTCAATGTAAGCGACAAGCCTGTTTCCATCACAAGGATAACCACCAACTGCGGATGTACGGCCGCAGAAATTGGCGACAGCCTGCTTTCTCCCGGTGAAAAGGGGGTTATAAGGATAAAGTTCAACCCGCGCAGGCGTTCGGGAACTGTCGATACCAACACCTTTGTCTACACCTCGCTCTCAAGCAAGGTTCCGGTGGCAAAGCTTACCCTGCTGGGGAACGTTATCGACAATGACGAGTGGAACCATCTGCCCTGCAGAATGGGGATGTTGAAACTGAAGCGCAAGGAGGTGCTTTTTGAACCTGTAAAGCCCGGGACAACCCCGCAGCAGCGTATTCCATGCGCAAATGTGGGAACTGTTCCTTTGAGGCTTTCATCGGAACTTAAGCCCTCTTTTGTCTCTTTCGGGACAGAACCCGAGGAGATTGCTCCGGGCGAGGAGGGTGATATTGTAATAACAATAAATGGCGATATGTTGCCGCCGAATGCTCCACACAGTTTCAGTGTGGTTGTGGATGGCGTAAAAGGACGCATATCGGACAGGACTATTAATGTGAAATTAGAAAAATGAATATACTTATGAAGAGATTATTGAAGACAATAGCCTTCGTGCTTGTCCTTACCGGTGTTTTTGCCTGTTCTCCCGAGGAGGATTTGACTCCGCAGTCGCTTGAAGTCACTCCAAACAACGTTTCGGGTGTGTGGAAACTTGCCGATGTAAATGGCGAGGCGCTT
Organism: Bacteroidaceae bacterium; assembly: GCA_045654885.1. Lineage (GTDB taxonomy): Bacteria > Bacteroidota > Bacteroidia > Bacteroidales > Bacteroidaceae > HGM04593. The sequence goes on along the minus strand of JAZOOF010000051.1, from coordinate 52,298 downwards.
CCCCAGGGCGTCTACTGTTACATGGAGTTTGTGCGCAGGGACAGGACATTTACCATGTACCAGAAGTTTGACAGCATGTATCCCCGTCGCCTGACTGGTTCGTTCGAGATTACAAAGGACGAATATAAAGGATACATATTGAGCGGAAAATATGACTATGGTACAGGCGACTGGAACAACTCGTATATTGTTACAAGCCTGTTCGAGGAGTCTATGGTGCTCACTGTAGATGCCGCGGATGGCGATGTGTGCAAGTATGTACGTTGCAACGAGGTTCCGGCTGAGATTACCGGTTGGTTCGAGGTTGGCAATGCTAATTGATGACCAAATAGACATTACAGTATGAAAAAGCTTTTTCTCCTTTTGTCATTGTGCTTTCTCCTTGCATGCTCAAGGAACGGGAATACCTGTGTCGTTAACGGCCGTTATGCATCGGCTCCCGATGGTACGGTACTCTTTGTCACCCCGGTTGACGATATATTGTCTCCCATAGACTCGGCTGTGGTAAAGGGTGGAAAATTCGCTTTTGAACTTGATGCAGCGTCGCAGACCGTATGCTTTCTCTCCTCGCAGAAAGTGCTGGACGGTAATTACATGGTTGTTGAACCGGGGCTCCTTGATGTGGATTTCGCCGGTGATATATTTGCCCAAGGCACACGGGGCAACGAACTTCTCAGCCGCTTTATGACCGAGAAGGAGAGGATTGTGAACCTGCGCAGGATGTGTGAGCCTGATGTCATGGCAATGTTGGGCATGGATGAGTCCATGCGTGACAGCATGCAGGTGTTGGCAGTTATGGCCGATGCAATCTTTGAATCTTATGCCTTGAAGATGATAAGGGAGAATATTGATGCTCCGGTAGGTTGTTTCTACCTTGTGCAGTCTGTTGGTGTGGTGGCACCGGAGAAACTGTTGCCACTGTTCGAGAGAGTGCCTTTTGAGCATCGCAACAAGTTGTATGAGGCGCAGAAACAGCGTGTGAAGATGGAGAAAGAGAATGCCGTCATGGCCGACATGTATCTTTCCGATATGTCCGGGAGTCTTGCGGCAACAGCCGTTGGCAAGAAATTCCAGAACTTTGAACTTGCCGACGTGAATGGTGGAACTGTGCTCCTCTCCGACGAGGTTTTTGCAAACCGCTACACCCTTGTGCTCTTCTGGGGCAGTTGGTGCGTTGATGCAAATGAGCAGCTGACTATGCTTTCCGCAGCTTATGGTAAATACAGGAGCAAGGGACTGCAGGTGGTTGGTGTGTCGCTCGATGAGAGCGTTGATGTCTGCAAGGCATTTGTCGATGATTTGCAGATTGCATGGCCGCAACTTTGCAATCCCGCCGGTGGCAGTGCCGAAGTGGCAGCTGCATACGGTGTGGCAGAACTGCCTGCTGCGGTACTCATAAACAGCAAGGGAACCATCATTGCACGAATGTCAACCGTTGATGAAATGTTGAGGAAATTCGAGGAACTGTTCTGATTTCTTATGCGTCCAAGAGCCGAATATATGCAACGGATGTAAAAAAAACAGAAAAAAACAGCTGTTTTTAAACAAAATAGCTATCTTTGCAATTACAATTAAGGCATGGCAATCGTTGCCTTGCTGTTTTTCAATCAAAATATCTTTTTTCAGATTTTCATTATTGTGAGCTTTACCCCGGTTGTGGGTTGGCATCATCATCTTATTTATGTATCACATAGAACAATTAAGGAGCAAGGAGATTGCCGATTTGCAGTCAATTGCTCAGGATTTAGGAATCAAAGGAATAAAGTCGCTCGGCAGGGACGAACTGATTTATCGTATTCTCGATGGTCAGGCAATGCAGAACAGCAAGAGCGGCGCTCCTGCTGTTGTCAAGGAAGAGAACCGCATGAACCGTCGCGAGCATCGCCGCAACCGCATCCATTCCGATGCGCCCAGCAAAGTATATACTGCAACAGGCGAAAAGGCCGTAAAGGTTGAGAAGGATGCGCCTAAAATGCCCAAACAGGAACCGGCAAAGGCTAACGAGAATAACACTGTACAGCCTGTTGTTGAAGAGAAGGTTGTTCCACAGCCCGAGAGTGCCGCTCCACAGGCGAGCGAAGAGGCTCCAAAGCCTAAGAAACGCGGCCGCAAGCCAAAGAGTGAGAGTGTAAAGAGTGAAACTGTACAGGCAGAGGCTTCTGAAACTGTCAGCGTAGAGACTAAGGCTGAACCTGCAGCTGTTGAACCCGAGGTTGCTGAAAGCACACCGACCAATGGAGAGCGCACTCCAAAGAAGCGTGGCCGCAAAGCAAAGAACAAACAGGCAGAACAGCCTGTTGAACAGGGTGTGGAGCCAATGACGGAGGATGTGGTTGCAGAGCCTGTGACAGAGGCACCATCAGTTGATGAAGGTGAGTCTTTTGTCGCAATAGAGAATCTCCCCAACGATTCGACTGAGATTCCGGTGGAGCTTGCAACCAAGTTCGACAAGAATAAAAAGGATAACAGACGCAACGACAAGAAACAGGGGCGTCAGAACAACGAGCGCCGTGAGCAGCCACAACCCGAGGAACAGCCTGCTGCAGCACCAAAGCAGTATGATTTTGCCGATGTATTGCGTGTGGAGGGTGTGCTTGAGATAATGCCCGACAACTATGGCTTTCTCCGCTCTTCCGACTATAACTACCTTGCGTCGCCCGACGATGTCTATGTATCGCAGTCACAGATTAAGCTCTATGGTCTGAAGACCGGTGATGTTGTCGAGGGTATAATACGTCCTGCTGCAGCCGGTGAAAAATATTTCCCGCTTGTAAAGGTTAACCGCATCAACGGCTCGTCGCCCGAACTTGTGCGCGACCGTGTGTCGTTCGAGAATCTTACCCCATTGTTTCCCGATGAGAAATTCACTCTCTGCGCCGGCAGTTACGACAATCTCTCTGCACGAGTGGTGGACCTCTTCTCGCCAATTGGCAAAGGACAGCGCGGTCTCATTGTGGCACAGCCAAAGACCGGTAAGACAATGCTGTTGAAGGATATTGCCAATGCCATTGCTGCCAACCACCCCGAGGCTTATATGATTATGCTGCTCATTGATGAGCGCCCCGAGGAGGTAACCGACATGGCGCGTTCAGTGAATGCCGAGGTCATAGCCTCTACATTCGACGAGCCTGCCGAGCGTCACGTGAAGATTGCCGGCATTGTGCTTGAGCGTGCAAAGAGAATGGTTGAGTGCGGACACGACGTGGTTATCTTCCTCGATTCAATCACACGTCTTGCACGTGCCTACAATACCGTTTCTCCTGCATCGGGCAAGGTGCTCTCGGGTGGTGTCGATGCCAATGCACTGCACAAGCCCAAGCGTTTCTTTGGCGCTGCGCGTAACATTGAGAACGGAGGTTCGCTCACCATTATTGCAACAGCCCTCATTGATACCGGTTCAAAGATGGACGAGGTTATCTTCGAGGAGTTTAAGGGTACGGGTAACATGGAACTGCAGCTCGACCGCTCGCTTGCCAACAAGCGCATCTTCCCGGCAGTGAACATTGTTGCTTCGTCAACCCGCCGCGATGACCTGTTGCTCGACCGCCAGACACTCGACCGCATGTGGATTCTGCGCAAGTACCTTTCGGACATGACTCCAATCGAAGCCATGGAATTTGTAAAGGACAGACTCGAAAGGACAAAGGACAATGACGAGTTTTTGCTCAGTATGAACTCATAATAAAATGACTTATAACAGGCATGGGGCAACCGAATCCGGTTGCCCCATGCCTGTTATGTATATATTGTCATTTTGGAATGTTTTTTATAGAATATACATGCTGATTGTAGACTTTATTTAACTTTAATGCCGATTGTTTGATATAAACTATTGCATTTTACAAAAAATGTGTAAATTAGTGCCCTGATACTTTATGTTATTTTGGAAAAAGGTGATAAGAAGAGATATAGGCGGAATCCGAAAAGCCTTAATAGAGTAGGAAATATATTAAAACGTTACAGTTATGTTGCAGAATGAAAGTATTTGTGCAGAACTAGAGGTACGTCTAGATGCAAGTGAGGTAAACGCTGAATGGTGTGATCGTTGCAATGAGGGTCATCCAGCTCCTCTTGACTAAACTGTTGCGTGGCTCGCCACTATGGAAACATACAGAAATATTTATGTGACATTTAAAGTCACCCTGAAATGTAATCTTGCTTGTGAGTACTGCTATGGTCGTGACAATCATGCACAAGGTGCGCAAATGTCGGACAGCGAAGTATTCCGCGGATTGGATTTCGTAAAAGAATATGCACTTTTATATGGTGCAAAGCGTATTTCAATATGTTGGCATGGTGGCGAGCCATTGTTGTTGTCAAAGAAACTTTTGACATATATTGACTATGCGAATGCCATATTTGCCGATTGTGGAATAAAGACAGAGCATGGAACTCAAACAAATGCGACACTACTGACTCCTGCTACATACGGACTCATAAAGGAACATTTCAATGGGTTTATAGGGGTTAGTTTGGATCTTTACAGCAGGTACAGAAAATTCCCCTCTGGCGAGGTGTCTACAGACCGTGTCGTAAAAAACATAGATATGGCTCTGGCGGCTGGTATTAGGTGCGGTGCTATAAATCTTATTACGCAAGACAATTTGCATCACATTCCTGAAATATACGATTTTTATAAGCAACGTAAAATGAATGTACGTTTGGCCAGAGTCTTCCCGATATCCGGGAATGAATCAATGTCATCAGCCATGTATGTGACAGATGAAGAGTATGCTCAAGCAATGATTGAGTTCTTTGACCTGTGGGCAAACGACACTAATCCGGCCAACAATACCGATATTGTCAAGCTGATTTCTGATTTGCTTCTTGGTATGCCTTCCATTTGTCTGAGAGAGGCGAATTGTCATCAACGCTATTTGGCTTTCAGCCCAGGTGGGGATATTTTCTCTTGTGCGGAATTTGATGTTCCGTCATCAGTTATTGGAAATTTCCTTTCTCAATCTCCAGAAGAGTTCCTGAAATCCGATGCCAGAGAAAGAATTGCAAAAAAAGCTCCAATTCCTGAAGAATGTAATTCGTGCAAATACAACCGTACCTGTAATGGAGGTTGTTTCCGTGAACGCTTCATGTTGGGATATCCATATCGCTGCCGAAGCAATATTATTTATTGGGATCATGTGTTGAAGTGGATTGAGAGTAAGGGTGGATCGCTATATATACTTCTTGGCAAAACGATTGAAGAAAAACGTGAAATAATAAACAGGATTTTAGTAAAATGACACACTGTTGTCCCATTTGATGCAATCCCTATGAAGAATATCTTGTTCGTAATTCCATGGTCGGATTATTATATAGATAATAAGGAATGTACTTTTGCCGATTCGCCAGAACGGGCTCCTGAAGGAGTTGTCGGTTTGGCTACATTTCTTAAAGAGGCCGGCTTTCCTGTAAGGATTGCCGATATGATGCAGATTCTCAGGACAGAAAATGGCGATGTAGAATCTGCCATCAATATATTATGGGATGTGTGTCTGGATTTTCGCCCCGATGTTATAGGATTCTCATTTTTCACTGCACGTTTTAAACCGGCTTCCGATATTTACAATGCATTGAATGACAAATACCGGAATAATGGTATAGTACTGCCTTTTGTTATCGGTGGCGGAGTACACCCTACGTTACTTCCACAATTGACTTTGGACTATATACCATTTGATGCTCTGGTTATCGGCGAAGGAGAATATCCTTTAATGTGCCTGTTGAATGGCGATTCACCAAGAGAAATCAAAGGATTCTACTTTAAAGGGGATGAAAAGGTTGTCAAGGCTGATGTTGTAAAGGAACTAGACACCCTCCCTTTCCCTGATTGGAGTTTAGTGAACAGGGATTTCTATGTGCAACCGTCTTACCAGATATCCAATACAGAACTGCATACGGTAATGCCTATCTCATTCAGTCGCAGTTGTACTCATAGATGTAATTTCTGTGCTCATAACTGTTTCTTGCGTGCCCGACACCACTCTCCTGATTATTTTATAAAAAAAATGGAAAGTGTCGCATCCCAATGTAATGTGGATACATTTGTTATTCAGGACAGTTCTATTGGCAATTTCCGTAAAGACTGGGAAGCCGTGTGCAATCGCTTGATAGAACTTGGTAGCCCATACCGGTGGTGGGCTAATTTGAGAGCCGATCAGGCAGATGAGGATTTTGTGTCGCTGTTGAAAAGAGCCGGTTGCATCAAGTTGTTCTTCGGGTTTGAGTCGGGAAGCGAAAGGATGCTAAAAAAAATGAACAAACTTATAACGGTTGAACAATGCAAGAGGGCAGCAGAATTGTGTCATAAAATGAACTTGTCATTTTATACAAGTTATATAGTAAACTATTTCGGAGAAGAAGAGAGTGATCTTGAGATGACAGAATCTTTGATAAAACAGACAAATCCCACATCGTTGGCAATAAACAAATTCTCGCCTATTCCCGGTTCTATTGATTATGATAATAACAAAGAGCTGATAGAGCCTTTTCTTGATAGCATAGAGGATTGGACCCGATTGGGGATGTTGATTTCTCCACGGTTGTTTGGAAATATGACAGAGGAAAGATTCAACTACTGGTATAAACATTTGCGGACGCTGAAATCGGAAATCAATAAAAATGAGGGTCATACAAATAAATAAGACAAATGCTTGTCAGGAAAGCGCTGGCTTGAAGTGGTCTGTATGGAATGATATAATTCCAGTTGGAAAGGAAAAGTACGTTGTTTTTAATACATGGTCCCGCTCTTCAGTTCTGATGGAAAAGGATGAAGTCGGAGTTGATATAAGAACACTTCCAGGAGATGTTGTTTCGATTTTGCTCTCTGCCGGCATAATAGTGAATGCGGATGTTGATGAAAAACTGAATTTCAACAAATCTTTTTGTGCGGGCAAAAAGGATTTGACATATGTGGATCTTACAATTCTTCTCACCCATAACTGCCAATTCGACTGTAAATATTGTTTTGAAGGGGGCAAGACTCCTGTAAGTATAGACAATGATGTAGCTGAAAACATAATATCTTATCTTAGAACCCTATGCGGAATCTGTAAGAAGCTGAGGGTAACTTGGTTTGGTGGTGAGCCTCTGCTGGCTTATAATGCCATAAAGGTTATATCTCATGAGCTCATTGCATTCTGCAAAGAGAATGCAATAGAGTATAGCGCAGACATAACTACCAATGGGTATGCGCTTACAGAAGAAAAGTGTGCGGAACTCGTAAGCAAACTGCAGGTGAAGCGATATATAATAACTGTGGACGGTCCCGCCGAAGTCCACGATAAAAGGCGACCGCTGCGGAATGGCTTGCCAACTTTCAAAAGGATATGGGGCAATATCCATGATTTGGTAAACTCAGGAGCATCGGTGACCCTGAGAATGACAATAGACAAGGGGAATTCTCCATACATTCACGATTTTCTTGACATTTTGGCGGAATCAGCTCTTGCCGGGAGAGTCGGATTATCGTTCTGTCGTACGGTAAACTATAATTTTACGCCAAAAGAAATTCAATCTCAACTATATTCTGAGGATGAATTCAAGGATGTTGAGTGGGACTGCATCTCATATGCACATATACTGGGATTGTGGAAGTATAGTTTTCCTCATGCAGCTCCGCGCGGCGGATGTCTTAGAGACGGCGACATTGTTATAAGCGCAACAGGTGAAATATACAAGTGTCTTGATACAATAGGTGATGAACAATGGAAATGCGGTAGCATTGGAATGCTTGCAAAAGGGAAAAGCAACGATTGCGGACAATGGTACAGGGAGTGGCAGAAGTGGATACCGGATGACAGCCCTATTTGTGCTTCATGTGTGCTTATGCCTTTATGCAGCGGTGGTTGTCCGCATAATGCGCTCTTCCGTGCAAAGATGCATGGAACGGAGTCTCAGTGTCCCGATTGGAAGGCGAATTATAGAAAACAGATAATTGAAATAGCAAAAGATTATGAGTAAGCGATATAAAGCGGTGGAACCCGAGGTGACAGTTGAGAATATTAAAAAGATTCTTGAAACAATAGGGCTTCCTATTAAAGAGGAACCTCATGGCGATGGCGACATGTTCTGTTCTTGTCGTGTTTCAATAACTGAAGATGATGATTCTTCTATCGGAACCAATGGAAAAGGAATGAACCGCATATATTCAAAGGCAAGTGGATATGCTGAAATGATGGAAAGGGTGCAGAATAGGGTTATTGTTTATCCGAACCCGGCTTCGGTCAATGCTGCATGCCGTTTTTTCCCCGACGAGTCACCATATTCGTTTACAAAGGAGGAGGCTGTTGCACAAATAGAGAAATTTGTTCCGAGAGTTATGCCAGATGAAGGAGTAAGTATGGAAAGGATGAATGGTGTATTTCTGCCCTTCTATCATGTAAACAATGATAAGGTGGAAGATGTTCCTTATTCCTTGATCCGATGGGTTAACGGTTCTAACGGGATGTGTGCGGGTAATATTCCTGAAGAGGCTCTTGTGCAAGGTTTCAATGAAATCTTTGAGAGGTATTGTATCCAAGAGATGTATATACGCCGGATAGTTCCACCTGATATTCCGGTAGATGTGTTTGAAGGTTCAGAGATATTGTCCCGCCTGGAAAGAATGAGGAATGAATATGGAATGACGTATTATATTAAGGATTATTCGCTTGGCGAGGGTTTTCCGGTCATCGGTCTGATGATATTCAGTGAAGACAAACAGAAATACATCATGCATTTGGGTGCCGACCTTAACCCGGTAGTTGCACTTGAAAGGTGCTTTACAGAGGTCTTCCAGGGGTATACGGCAAACTCCTTGACTTTTGAGAATGATGTCAATTCCTGCGAAAGGTTGAATCTGTTCAATGAATTCAAACGAAGTCTGATGTATGGAAGAGGTCGACTTCACGACTCTTTCTTTAGGGATAAGCCTTCATATGAGTATCAAGGGTGTTCGATCCCTGTTGGTAATGACTTTAAAGAAGACCTGAACAATATATGCTGGTGGTTAATGGAAAAAGGTTATGACATATACATAAGAGACAATTCATTCCTCGGTTTCCCTGCATTCCAGATTGTAGTTCCGGGAATGTCGGAAATAGACAAGTCTTTCTGTAAACTGAATCGTAGGTTAAATAAGATGGAGCTTACGGAGAACTGTTTGAGTCCTCTTTTTAATTTGCATAGTTTGAGTGAGGAGCAAACCCGTTTGACAATATCGTATCTGGAGTCTCTGGATAATTTCAGTATCGACTTGTTTTCTCATAATAGCAACAAGAACAACCATGTAAACCGCAATCTTATTTTAATGCTGCTTTATCTAAGTATTAATGAGGTGGAGCAGGCCGGTAAGAAACTTGCGTTGTATGTGCTTGATGCATCTCCAGAGAAGGCTGTAGCAGCGCAATCCGCATTTGAGGTTTTAAAAAAACATCCCGAGACTTCAATGAAGGCAATTATGGCTCCGACCTGTTTTGATTGTGGGAAGTGCCAGATAAGCGATGGTTGTAGATATCCGTTCTTGAAAAAGATAGAGAATATCATTCAAGGATGTATGGCTTCTTATGATTTCAATCAATCCCAGACGAGGGCACTTTTTATAGACAAAGATGAATAAAAGAGTAAAATTGAATAGATATACGTGTCGTCGAATTTTTGATGACGCAACATATCTTGAGAATCAGGTAAACCATGTCTTTAGAATGTATACCGGTCGCGAAAAGTCTTTTGTTGATACATTGAGCTATGATTTCAAGAACGTAGAGATTGATGAATCAATAGCCTCTCAACTATGCGATTTATGGTTTATTACGTTTGAAGGTGATGTGGAAACTCCTTTTTCTTATTCTTCAAAATATGAGATTGAAGAAAGGTTTGGCAAGATTGCTTCTTCTGATACTCTGCCCAACGGCAAACCATGGCTGAAAACAATACAGATAGAACTGACCGATGCCTGCAATGAAAGGTGTGTGCATTGTTATCTTCCAAACAAGAAGAAGGATGCGGCAAAATCCTTAAGCGTCAGTCAAGTAAAAGGAATTCTTTCTCAATTCAGGGAGAATAATGGGGTAAAGGTCATTTTCTCGGGTGGCGAGATTCTTCTTCACCGTCAGTTAAAAGAGATTCTTGATTATTGTAGGGAGATAGAGCTGATGATTTTTCTTCAAACCAATCTGCTTCTTTTCCGTCATGAAGACATCGAATATTTCAGGTCTTTAGAACTGTTTAATGTCCAGGTGTCGTTATATTCGACTTGTGCCGATGAGCATGATAGCATAACATCGGTGAAGAATTCATGGGTAAGGACTAAAAGGAATATAGAATTGTTTGTCAGAAACAATATTCCGCTTATGATATCCTGTCCAATAATGAGGCAGAACAGTAAGGCTGTAAAAAATATAAAGGAATATGCAGACTCTTTGGGTGTTGACTGCTATTTTGATGCCATTATGATGGCGCAGACAGGTGGCAGTACATCAAATCTTGATGTCAGGATTCCGGAGTGTGAATCTGAAGGGGTGATGCGTTCCTTGATTGAAACACGTCCCGATTATATGGATGCCATTACGTCATCAAAGGATATGGATGAACTGCTTACAAAGCGCTTTGCCCGGAGAATGTCCACTTGTAAAATAATGGATTCTGGGGTTTGTGTTGATAGCGATGGAACGATATATCCATGTCCGGGATGGAATCAGTTGTCTTTGGGAAATATTAATACAGATTCATTACTGGATATTTGGGAAAATAATAGAATGACTGAATATTTGCGTGGTCTGGTGCCTGCAGAATTCAAAAAATGCGTAAAATGCAACTTGAAGAATTTCTGCGATATGTGTCCAGTGTACAATTATAATGAAAATGGGACTATTGATACTCCAGCTTCAATATTCTGTATCAGGGCAAGTAAACTTAAGTCGGTTGTAGTAAATATATTTGAAGAGTTTCACAAAAAGAACGATAAACTATGAATATGCAATTTCTAGAGCGGTTGTTACATACGCAGAGCGTATCGGGGTTCGAACATGAAATTACCACCATCTTTTCAAATGAGCTTGATGGTTTTGTAGATGAGGTCAGGGAAGATGTTGTAGGTAATACTTACGCCTTCATCAATCGCAAAGATGCAGTCACGACCATAATGATAGAAGCGCATTGCGATGAGATTGGTTTTCAGGTTATTAACATCAGCGAATCCGGGTTTGTCTATATACGGAGAAATGGGGGGGTTGATGAACAATGCGTACCCGGTTCGCAGGTTGAAATCAGGACTGCAAATGGAGAAACTATATATGGAATCATAGGAAAGAAACCTATTCATCTTATGAGCACTGATGACAGGAAGAGGACTCTTGAAATGAATCAGGTGTGGGTAGATACGGGGCTTAATGCCGAAACAGTCCGTGAACTGGTTTCAATAGGTGATACGGTCGCTGTAGCTCCAAATTTCAGAATGTTGGGAGATTCGCGCATATCGGGCAAGGCGCTTGACAACAAGGTGGGAGTATATATTGTCGCAGAGATCCTCAAAAGAGTGAGTCAAAATAATAACCTTAAGGTAAACGTGGTGGGCGTGGCATCTGTGCAGGAAGAAGTCGGTAGTAGAGGGGCGGGGGTCGCAACATACAATGTCTCTCCTGATATTGCCGTTACCATAGATGTGGACTTTGCTACTGATGTTCCCGATCTCTCACATAATAAATATGGAAAAGTAGCTCTTGGACAGGGTGTGGTTATACCGAGAAATGTTGATGTGTCCCAACAGATATCCAGACAATTTGAAGATGTTGCAAGGTCGAACGACCTGAAATATCAGATCTCGGCTCGTCCGCATGCTACAGGAGGAACAAATATATCCCATATTCAATTAGTGCGTAATGGAGTCAGAACAATATCTTTGGGTATACCATGCCGATATATGCACACGCCTGTAGAAATGTGTGATATCAATGATATCAATGCTTGTATCGATCTGTTATGCAATTGGATTTTGCAACAATGAATCATTTGCAATGAACCGACAATGTGAATTGCCTATAAAACCATGAGTGTGAACAAAACAATCAATCCCCATCTGTCAGCAGGGATATACAGTTCAGGAAAAGCGAGGATGGTGTGCTCCGGGTTGACGGGCTTAAACTCTCCTTGGCCGATGGCAGGGTAATAACAAAGGTCGACAGGCTTGAGATTGTGCCCGGTTCGAGGTGGCTTGTCAGGGGTGGCTCCGGTGCCGGAAAGACAACTTTCCTTAAGGCGTTGGCCGGTATATGGCAGTATGGCGAAGGTGTGATAACCGTTCCCGAGGGCAGAATGATGTTCTTGCCGCAGGAGCCCTACTTGCCGTTAGGCACCTTACGCACCTCGCTGTGTTATCCCGAGGAGCCGGGCTCTTTCAGCGACGATGAGTGCAGGGCTGTTCTTGAAAAATGCGGATTGAAGCAGTTCGTCGGCAATCTTGATGACGATGACATTACCTGGAGCAGAAAACTCTCTCCTGGTGAGAAACAACGCTTGGCTTTTGCCAAATGTCTCCTGATAAAGCCTCCTTATCTGTTTATGGACGAGGCAACCTCGGCACTCGACAACAGAATGGAGCAACTGCTTTTTGAGAACCTGCTACGGGAACTTCCTGCGACAACGATAGTAAGTGTCGCTCACCGGTTGAGTATTGAGAAGTATCATGATAATTTATTGACAATATAAATCAAGAATTTCATGAAAGTGAGGGTTGACTTTAAAGGTTGACCCTCCTTTTTGTTATTCCACAGCTTGCATCATTTTTTTATGGTTTAAAGGGATAAAGTCTTGTATACGGATACTTTTATGCCGATAATAACAACGATTTAATATATAAACGAATTGAGGCGCACCGTCAGTGCGCCTCAATTCGTTGTTGTCCAATGTGTTCCTGTTATCTTTAGAATGGCAGGTCGTCGGGGTCGTTTGCAGCCTTGCCGAAGTCGGGCACCTCAACCTTTGGGGCATTGATGACCGGTGTCTCGGCGGGTGCAGGGGCTGCGCCACGCTCTACTCTCCATGCGCGGATGTCATTGTACCAACGGCCGTTGTACTCGCGCGCGTTGATGTCGAACGATACTGTGAGCTCGTCGCCTGCCTGAATGTTGAACTGTGCTATCTTGTCTGCACCGAATACGTTAAAACACAACTTCTTTGGGAACTGCTCGTGTGTTTCAAGTACGTATTCCTGCATTTTCCACTCGTTTCCTGTCTTTGATACGCCGCCTCTCTCGGGAAGCACTGCGATAATTTTTCCTGTAATCTCCATAGTTCTCTTAAAATTGTGGGCGAAAATAGTTCTTTTATTCGCGAAATGCAATTTTTTTCGCCCCATTTTTCTCACTTTCTATATATTTAGTTTATCTTTGTAGTTACTACGCGCGCGAGCGCGTTGGTGTTAACAGTGATAATCAATTAAAAATTTTATAATATGAATTTTACAGTATCAAGCTCTTTGCTGGCGTCTCGTTTGCAGACAATCAGCCGTGTAATCAATTCAAAGAATACAATTCCTGTGCTGGATTGCGTGTTGTTCGAACTCGAGGGTAACAAGCTTACCCTGACAGCTTCGGACCCCGACAACACCCTCAACACCTCGTTCGAGGTTGTTGACTGTTCCGAGGACTTCAGCTTTGCAATCTCTTCAAAAATCCTTATCGACTCTTTGAAGGAGATTTCGGAGCAGCCAATCCGTTTCGACGTCAAGAAAGAGACTCTTGAGATAACAATCTACTACCAGAACGGTAAGTACAGCCTTGTAGGTCAGAATGCCGACGAATATCCGTCGGCTGCCGTGCTTGGCGAGAGCGCAGTTGCCATCAACGTGCCTACAAAGGTTCTTTCAAGCGGTATCTCCTGCTCTCTGTTCGCCGCTGCCGACGACGAGGTGCGCCCTGTTATGTGCGGTGTATACTTTGACTTTGCACCCGACAGCATTACTTTGGTTGCTTCGGACGGCCACAAGTTGGTGCGTTGCCGCGACTACTCCGTGACAGGTGCCGAGAAGTCGGCTTTCATCCTTCCAAAGAAGCCTGCCACACTGTTGAAGAACTTGCTTGGCAAGGACGAGCAGGAGGATGTTGCCGTTGAGTTCGATGGCCGTTTCGCAATCTTCGACATGGGTGAGTACAAGCTGGTTTGCCGCCTTTTCGATGGCCGTTACCCCAACTACAACTCTGTAATTCCACAGAATAACCCACACAAGCTCACTGTTGACCGTGTTGCGCTCATCAGCACATTGCGTCGTGTGGCAATCTTCTCTTCGCAGGTGAGCCTTATCAAGTTGCATCTCGAGGATAACAAGGTGGTGATTTCGGCTCAGGATACAGACTTCTCTACATCGGCCGAGGAGAGCATTGCTTGCAGCTATGACGGTGCATCAATGAACATCGGTTTCCGTGCTTCGTTCCTCATCGATATCCTCAACAACACTCCGGGTCAGGATGTGGTTATTGAACTTGCCGACCCTTCACGTGCCGGTGTCATTGTGCCTGCCGAGCAGGTTGACAAGCAGGAGCTCCTTATGTTGTTGATGCCAATGATGCTTACCGATTGATTATGGAACTGAATCTTGTAAAGCCTATAATATTCTTCGACCTTGAGACAACGGGTACCGATATCTCAAAGGACCGCATTGTCGAAATCTGCTACATAAAGGTCTATCCCGATGGCCGTGAGGCAGAATACACAAAGCGCATCAACCCCGAGATGCATATCCCCGAGGGGGCTTCGGCGGTACATGGTATCTATGATGCCGATGTCAAGGATTGCCCCACATTCAAGGAGGTTGCACGTGAGATTGCCAACGAGTTCGAGGGTTGCGATGTTGCCGGTTTCAACTCCAACCGTTTCGACCTTCCGCTGCTTGCCGAGGAGTTCCTGCGTGCACAGGTGGATATCGACCTCTCGCGCCTGCGTGCCATTGATGTGCAGGTGCTTTATCACAAGCGTGAGCCACGTACATTGTCGGCTGCCTACAAGTTCTACTGTGGCGCGGTGCTCGAGGATGCTCACAGCGCACTGGCCGACACACGTGCCACATACGAGGTACTCAAGGCGCAGTTGTCGCACTATGATGACATGCCCAACGACATTGAGGCTCTTTCAAAGGAGTCGGCCTTTACAAACAATGTCGATTTTGCAGGCCGCATTGTCTATGACGAGAATGGCAGGGAGGTTTTCAACTTCGGCAAATACAAGGGAATGCCTGTTGATGCAGTGCTCGACCGCGACCCCGGCTATTATGGCTGGATGATGAACGGCGATTTCTCTCTCAATACAAAGCAGGTGTTGACACGTATCAAACTGCGTGGAATGAAAAAGTGAACAGTGTGGTGGCGGCGTGCTCTCATGCCGCGACCACAATTTGTGTAATAGACCAAAAAGGAAAAACTGTTTCCAAATGCTTAAAGGAAAGAATATAGTTTTAGGAGTGACCGGAAGTATAGCGGCATACAAGGCTGCGGTGCTTGTGCGTCTGTTGGTTAAGGAGGGGGCAACCGTTCAGGTGGTGATGACTCCCGCTGCCAAGGACTTTATTACCCCGCTGACACTCTCTACATTGTCGGGTCGTCCCGTGATGTGCGACTTTTTCCGGAGCGACAACGGAGCCTGGAACAGCCATGTAGAGCTTGGCTTGTGGGCCGATGCCATGATTGTTGCCCCCGCAACAGCCTCTACGCTCGGCAAGATGGCAAACGGCATTGCCGACAATCTGCTCGTTACGACCTATCTCTCAATGAAGGCGCCTGTGTTCATTGCTCCTGCAATGGACCTTGACATGTATGCCCACCCGTCGACACAGCGCAATGTGGAGATTCTCAAGGGTTATGGCAACCACATCATCGAGGCAGCATCGGGCGAGCTTGCGAGCCATTTGTGCGGCAAGGGTCGTTTGGAGGAGCCCGAGGCTATTGTGGCGCGTGTAAAGGATTTTTTTTTAGGCAGTAGCAGGTTGGTCGGCAAGAGAGTGCTTGTTACTGCCGGTCCCACATATGAAAAGATTGACCCTGTGCGTTTTATCGGTAACTACTCTACCGGCAAGATGGGTTTTGCCATTGCCGAGGAGTGTGCGGCGCAGGGTGCCGATGTGACACTTGTTGCCGGCCCTGTCTCACTTGAGTGCAAGAACCCAAGGATAACACGTGTCGATGTGGAGTCGGCGCGCGAGATGTACGATGCTGCGATGGCGGCATTCCCCGCCTGCGATGTGGCTGTGCTTTCGGCTGCCGTTGCCGACTATCGCCCCGCGCAGTGTGCGCCGGTGAAGATGAAACGCACGGCCGATGACATGTTCATTGAGCTTACTCCCAACAGTGACATTGCGGCATCTTTGGGAGCAGTGAAGGGTGAGAAGCAGATGCTCGTAGGCTTTGCGCTCGAAACGAACAATGCCGAGGAGAATGCCCGTCTAAAACTGGAAAAGAAGAACCTCGATTTCATTGTGCTCAATTCGCTTGAGGACAAGGGCGCAGGCTTTGCCTGCGATACCAACAAGGTGACAATAATAGACAAGAACGGCAAGAACGATTTCCCGTTGAAGAGCAAAAGGGATGTGGCAAAGGATATTGTTGCGCACATTGCAAAGCTGTTGACGGTGCTTGCGTTCATGCTGTTGCCACTGTCGGCAAGTGCCGAGGGTGAGGAACTGAATGCCAACGTGACGCTCAACGCCTCAAAGGTACAGGGCTCTAACACCGAGGTCTTTACGCAGTTGGAGGAGGCGTTGAAGGCTTTCATAAATGACCGCAAGTGGACTTCCAATGTGTACGAGGAGGTTGAGCGTATAAACTGCAACTTCACCTTCGTGGTGAACTCATATGCCAATGACGGTTCGTTCGACTGCTCGCTGATGGTACAGGCATCGCGTCCGGTGTTCGGCGCGTCATATACATCAACCCTTTTCCAATACGAGGACAAGAGTATAAAGTTCAACTACCAGCCTTTTGACCGTCTCGATTTCATAGAGGATAATCTTGACAACAACCTCACGGCTGTCGTAGCCTTTTATGTGTATATGATTATAGGCATGGACCTGGACTCTATGGGTGAGCTTGGTGGCAGCGAATTCCTGAACAAGGCGCTTACAATAGCCAACAATGCGCAGAATCTTGGCGATGCAGGGTGGCGTGCCGGCGGCAGCAGCAACAACCGCTACTCGATAATCGACGATTATATGAACGGGGCAATGGAGCCTGTGCGCAAGCTCATGTACAAATATCATCGTCTTGGCCTTGACACGATGTTCAAGAGTGCCGATGAGGGCCGCAAGGCTGTGACAGAGAGCGTGGCGCTGTTGAAGAAGGCATACGAGGACCGCCCGATGGCCTATTTTACAAAGCTCTTCACCGAGTATAAGGTGGACGAGATTGTAAATATCTACTCAAAATGTACCCCTGATGAGAAAAAGACGGTTGTGGAGACCCTCTCGGACATAAATCCTTCGCTCTCATCGGAGTGGGACAAGATAACAAAAAGCAATAATTGAGAAGCATAATGCTTAAACATATATCAATACGTAATTTTGCACTGATTGAGCGTGTGGAGGTTGATTTCTCTGCAGGCTTCTCTGTCATTACGGGTGAGACAGGTCACGGAAAATCGGTCTTTCTTGGTGCCATTTCTGTGCTGTTGGGCCAGCGCTCCGACGCGAAGTCAATCCGTGAGGGTGCCGACCGTTGTGTGATAGAGGGCTGCTTCGATATCTCCGATTTTGCTCTGCAGGGGTGGTTCGAGGAGAATGACCTCGACTATGACAGCGAGTGTATTGTGCGCCGCGAGGTGGCTGCAACAGGGCGTAGCAGGGCATTCGTGAATGACACGCCTGTCTCTGTTGCGCAGCTCAAGGAACTGGGTACCCGTCTCATGGATATCCACTCACAGCACCAGAATCTGTTGCTTGGCGATGCCGGTTATCAGTTGCGCGTGCTCGACACACTCTCGGGCAACAAGGCACTGCTTGACAGCTACAGGCTGCAGTACGATGCTTACCGCTCAATGAACGGTGAACTCAAGAAACTGAAGGAGACGCTTGAGAAGAGCCGACGCGACGAGGAGTGGCTTCGTTTTCAGCTCGACGAACTCAATGCTGCAGCGCTCAAAGATGGCGAGGTTGAGGAACTTGAGCAGGAGGTGAGCGAACTGTCGCATGCCGAGGAGATACAGGGTGCCTTGTATGGCGCATGTACCTCAATTGATGGCGACGGCAACAGCCTGTTGCAGGCGTTGCGTGAGGGTGCCAATGCTTTGGCGCGTATATCGTCCCACTACAGTGCAGCCGAAGAGTTGTCAGGCCGTTTGGAGAACTGCTATATAGAGCTCAAGGATTGCTGCAGTGAGATGGAGCAGCGCGCCGGCCGTGTGCAGTATTCGCCCGACAGGTTTGAGTTTGTTGAGCGTCGCCTGGCAATGATATACGATTTGCAGAAGAAACATCGTGCCGGGTCGGCTGGCGAACTGTTGGCTCTTGCTGCCTCTTTTGCCGAGAGGCTTGACAGAATTGAGTGCGGCGACGACGATATACGCTCTTTGCAGCGCCGCATAGATGAACTTGGAAAGGAACTGGCGAACGTGGCCGGCAAAATTACCAAGGTGCGCAAGGAGAGCGCGCTGAAACTGCAGACAGAGATGGTTTCCATGCTTGTGAATTTGGGCATGCCTATGATTCGTTTCGAGGTCGATTTTGCAGCGACCGATGGTTTTACTCCGCAGGGATGTGATACCGTCACATTCCTCTTCTCGGCCAACAGCAGCAGTGTTCCACAGCCGCTTTGCGATGTTGCATCGGGTGGTGAGATGGCGCGCGTGATGCTTGCTCTCAAGTCGCTGGTAGCATCAAGCACCAATCAGCCGACCTTGATTTTCGACGAGGTTGATACAGGTGTGTCGGGTGTGCTTGCCGAGCGCATGGGCCGAATGATGCAGCAGATGGGCCGTGCCAACCGTCAGGTGCTCAGCATCACACACCTGCCACAGGTGGCAGCTCTTGGATTGCGCCACTACAAGGTGCACAAGGAGGAGACGGCAAAGGGAACGCTAACAGATATTGTAGAACTTGAACAGCAGGAGAGAGTGCGCGAGATTGCACAGATGATGAGCGGCGAGGTGCTCACCGATGCGGCCATAAGTGCAGCCAATCTTCTGTTGTCACAATCATAAAAAACAGGATAAAATGGTAAATTCAAATGAAATGATATTCGGCGTACGCGCCGTTCTTGAGGCTATTGAGGCCGGTAAGGAGGTTGATAAGATACTTGTAAAGCGTGACTTGCAGAGCGAGTTGTCGCGTGAACTGTTCGCTGCCCTCAGGGGACGGACCATCCCTGTTGTGCGTGTGCCGGTTGAGAAACTGAACCGCATTACACGCAAGAATCATCAGGGTGTGATTGCATATATCTCGGCAGTGGAGTATGCAAGCGTCGACACGCTTGTACCCACTCTCTACGAAGAGGGCAAGGTGCCTTTCCTTGTGCTGCTCGACGGTATTACCGATGTGCGCAACTTCGGTTCTATTGCCCGAACCTGCGACTGTGCAGGCGTTGATGCCATCATCATACCCTCGCACAACAGTGTTACCGTGAATGCCGATGCTGTGAAGACCTCGGCAGGTGCACTGCACGTGTTGCCGGTGTGCCGCGAGAAGAACATTACCGAGACCTTGAAATACCTCAAGGCTTCGGGCATACGTATCATATGCGCAACAGAGAAGGGCAAAATCAACTATACTCAGGCCGACTTCAACGAGCCTGTATGCGTGGTGATGGGTGCCGAGGACAAGGGTATTCCACAGGAGCACCTTGCGCTGTGCGATGATTGGGTGGCAATTCCACAGTATGGCAATATCGAGTCGCTCAATGTCTCTGTCGCTACCGGTGTAATTCTTTACGAGGCTGTTCGTCAGCGTCACCTCAACGACTGATTTCTATGAAAAGATTGGTGTCATTGCTCTTTGTTGTCTCTTTGTCGGCAATGTCTCTCTTTGCCGGCAAGTTGCCAAAGGGTGTGGATAAGGCGCGCCGTGCGGTTGCAAGCGTTGTAACCTACAGGCAGGGTGTGATGTTGCAAAGCGGAACGGCTGTTTTTGCCGGTAGAAGCAGTGAACTCATTGCATCGTACTCGCTTTTTGTGGGTGCCGACAGTGCCGTGGTAATCGACTACAAGGGTGTTGTGCGCACGGTGAAGAACATTGTCGGGGTAAATGAGATGTTCGACTGTATAAGGGTTCGCGTGGCCGCCGACAAAAAGGTGAAGCCACTTGCCATATCTGTATCTCCTGTCGTAGAAGGCGAGACACTGTTTCAGCTTGGTTACGGTATAGGAAAAGAGGGCTTTGTTGAGGAGGCTACGGTGGAGAGGACCGATTCTGTCTACTCTTGTGCCTACTATACCTTGGCAAAACCAATGGAACCGCGTTTCATGACCTTGCCGGTGGTGAATGAGGGCGGTGAACTTGTTGCCATAATGCAGGAGAGTGCAGCCGGTGACACGGTGAACAGTTATGCCATCGGTGCATCGCTCTTTTCTGCGCTCGATGTCTCTGTGCCCCTCTATGGCAATGGATATTACCGTTCAATGGGGATACGCACTGCACTGCCGGGCAACAAGGAAGAGGCTCTCTCCTGTCTTTATATGCAGGCAATTGTAGGCAACGACGAGTCGTATAAAACTGTGATTGATGATTTCATAGCGTTGTACCCCGAGAGTTACGAGGGGTATATGGCAAGGGCAGAATATGAGGCATTGGTGCTTCGTGACTTTGATGTGGCTGAACAGTCCTGGAGAAAGGCTCTCGCTCTTGCAAAGAACCCCGCAGAGGTGCATTACAGCAAGGCAAAGGCCATCAATACCATTGTGCTTGAGGGTGACACGGTTTCGCATCCCTCCTTGTCGTTCGGGAATGCCTTGCGCGAGATTGATATGGCTATAACGGCCGACAGCCAGTCTCTTTTCCTGAACGGAAAGGCCGAGATTCTATGCTCACAAGGAAATTATATTGCTGCTGCCGAGTGCTATGAGTCGCTTGCCGCAACCGGCATGCGCAGTGCCGAACTCTTTGCAAAGGCATCGCAGTGTTACAGGGAGGTGCAGGATTATGACAAGTCGGTTGCAATGCTTGACAGTGCTGTGGCTTGTTTCGATTCCCTGGCGGTGAAATCCTATGCTCCATACATCCTTACACGTGCTCTTGTCAACGCAACGGCAAATAAGTATCGTAATGCGGTCTATGACTATATCCGTTACGAGAATATAATGGGCGGCACCCTTGGTGCAGAGTTCTACTATCTCCGTGCGCAGTCCGAGCTTGGTGCAAAGATGTATGCACAGGCGCTCAATGACTTTGACACGGCAATTTACCTTGACCCGCAGAACCCTGTGTATTACATTGAGAAGGGTCTGTTGTGTTACCGTGTGAAATATTTCGATGAGGGAATAAGAGTTCTTTCCGAGGCCGAGGCTCTTGCTCCAACTTCCCCCGATGTGCATTATCTGCTTGGCCGTCTGTATATGCAGAAGGGCGAGAACGAGAAGGCTATGCCATATTTGCGCAAGGCGGCAGAACTTGGGCACCCCGATGCCGAGGCTGTGATTGGAGAATGTGATAAATGAGTGCTGTTATGAGAAACTGCGTGCGCATACTTTTGGTGCTGGTTGCTATTCTTTCGGCGACCGTTCCGGCATGGGGTGGGGTAGAACCGCTTCCGCATGATTCTTTGCGCACAGAGGGCTATATCAAGGGGCTCGAAGCATACAGGACCGGTGACTACAAGACGGCTGTGGGGTTGTGGAAAGAGGAGGCCAAACGCGGCAATGCCTTGGCACAATGTAACCTGGGTGCCTGCTATGTGCAGGGCAAGGGTGTCGGGCAGAACTACAACAGGGCAGTTTCCTGGTTCAATAAATCGGCTGCACAAGGTAATGATGTGGCACAGTGTAATTTAGGCAACTGCTATCACAAGGGCTACGGCGTTAAGCACGACCTGCAGGAGGCCGTCAAGTGGTATCGTCTTGCTGCCGGGCAGGGCAATGCTGCGGCAATGACAAATCTTGGCGTATGTTACAGGCAGGGCGAGGGGGTGGAGGCCGATACTCTCATGGCTTTCGATTATCTGTACCGTGCTGCCGATAAGGGCTATTCTGTTGCCTGCAACGAGGTCGGCGACTGTTTCTTCTTTGGCTACGGCGTGGAGCAGAATGCCGATGAGGCATTCTATTGGTATAAAAAAGCTGCCGTGCAGGGGTTGGATTCAGCCCAATATAATCTTGCGATGTGCTATGCCTATGGCGATGGTGCCGTGCAGGATGATGTGGCTGCGTTCCGTTGGTTCGAGAAGGCTGCCGCTCAGGGGCATGTGAAGGCGCAATACACCCTTGCCGGGTGCTACAGCAATGGTACCGGTGTAGAAAAGGATTCTGTCAAGGCTGCAACATGGTATGAGAAGGCGGCCGTGGCTGGTCATGCCGATGCGCAATACATAATCGCCGGTTGCTACTATTCGGGCTACGGAGTGAAGGAGAACCATGCCACTGCTGCAAAATGGTACAGGAAAGCCGCAAAGAACGGCGATGCCGATGCCATGTGCCAGCTTGCCGGTTGCTACTATTGGGGTGATGGCGTAGCTTATGACTATGAAGAGGCCATGACTCTCTATTTGATGGCTGCCGAGCTTGGGAGTGCCGAGGCTATGTACTGCCTTGCCGAGTATTATGTTCCGGAGGGTGAAGAGAGTATTGACTTGAAATCCTCATTCGCATGGTACAGGCAGGCTGCAGAACTGGAGTATGTACCTGCCTACAACAAGCTTGCCTACTGTTATTACATTGGTGTGGTTGACAGCGTCGATTACAAGACGGCTGTCAAATGGTATAGGAAGGGGGCCGATGCGGGTGATGCCGATGCGCAGTACAGCATTGCCCATTGTTATTATATGGGGCGCGGTGTAGCGCAGAACTACAATACTGCAGCACGTTGGTGTGCAAAGGCTGCCGCGCAGGGAAATGCCGATGCAATGTATCTTCTTGGAATCATGTATTACCGTGGGCTTGGAGTTGAGCAGGATTATGGCAAGGCTGTGAACTGGTATGAGATGGCAACACTAAAAGAGCACCCCGCTGCGCTGTATGACCTTGGTGTGTGTCACTACTATGGTCAAGGTGTCCCAAAAAACAGGGACAAGGCCATTGAACTGTGGCGCTTGTCGGCCGAGCAGGATTTCGAGGATGCCGTCAGGGCATTGAAGGATTTGGACAGATAATCCACACTATGCATTGTGCCACTCAAGGCATACGATACTCTTTGTCTTTTCATTGATGCAGCAGCGTGCCGATGGACGCTCCCCAACCAACCATAGAATCTCACCGGTTGCATCGGTAACAACAAGTTGTGCACGTTTTTCAGGCAGGCTCTTTTTACGGTCGGTGAGATAGTCGCTGACAAGCTTTGTTCCCCGCATGCCGAATGGCGCAAAGCGGTCTCCGGGGAGTGTGTTGCGCAAGGTCAGAGGCAAGTGCAGCCTGTCGGCATCGAGGCCGGCTGTGTTGCGCTCTTTGGGGATGTTACCGTCAAATGCCTTATTGGTAATGTATAATGTGCCCTGTGCTGTTTTTATATGCCCCTCTTCCGGCAACTCCATATTCACCTGCCCAAGCTCCTTTCTCTCGGTTATTATGAGGCTTCCCCGCTCTTTTATAACGCTCCATCCGGTTGTGTGGAACTGTTTTGTGCCTTCGTTGTGAAGCGAGCCCGAAATATCCTCAATCTGTGCGCTATTGAAGCCTAAAGGCGACAGAATGCCATGCAGGATAGTTGCCGGTGCAATCTCCTTTGACAGTGCCTCTATGCTTACTGTGTTCTCGTCTATAACTCGTCTTATAGCCTCGTCAATGGCATGGCTGTATATCTTTTCGGCATCGCTCATGCGCTGCGCGGTGGCTGCAAGAGTGTCGAGAACCGATGGGTTTATTTCGGCCATCCTGGGAATCAGTTCAAGCCTTATTTTGTTGCGTGTGTAGTCGCATGTGAGGTTTGTGCTGTCTGTGATGTAGCTCTCGCCGCGCCATCTCAGGTAGTCGGTGATTTCATCGCGTCCCACGCAGAGCAATGGGCGCACGATATATCCGTTACGCGGCTGTATGCCCCTGAGCCCCTTTATCCCCGTTCCGCGAATAAGATTCAGCAGCAGCGTTTCGGCCGAATCGTCTCGGTGGTGTGCCACAGCGATAGCCTTTGCGCCAATTGCGCTTCTGTGCTCTTCAAAGGCGGCATATCGCTGTTCGCGTGCAGCCATCTCAATGGAGATACCCTTCTCCCGGGCATATTCCCTTGTGTCAAAATGCACGGTGTGGAGTGTTATGCCCAGACGTTCGCACAACTCCCGTGTAAACTGCTCGTCGCGGTTGCTCTCCTCGCCGCGCAGATGGAAATTGCAATGGATGGCTTCGCACTCATATCCCAATTTGCAAAGCACGACAAGGAGTGCGACGGAGTCGGCTCCACCGCTGATTGCTACGAGTACCTTGTCGCCCTGTTCCAGCAATCTGTGCCCGTCAATGAATCTTTCAACCTTGCGTTTCATCTGCTATTTTGTGCGAAGATAGAGCATAAATGCGTAAAATCACTCCTATGTAAAGAAATAATTGCTGAAAAGTGATTTAAAATTTCAAAAAATGGGCTTCTTTGTTTGTTCTTCACAAAAAAAGTCTTACCTTTGTCATCGCTTAACGCGACATGGTCGCAAAGCGGTATCGGTACCTTGGATGAGTGGCTTAGTCAGTGGTCTGCAAAACCATGTACGGCGGTTCGAATCCGCCAGGTACCTCAAAGAGCTCAATGTTGAGCTCTTTTTTTATTTTATCATATTCTTTTATGGCCGACAACTATCTTGAAAAGAGAATGGAGCAGTACCGCTCACGCTCTTCCTCACCGCAGGGTGCAAAGACAAAGGAGGGGCTCTCGTCATTGCTTGTGAAAAACCGCAGCACAAGGGGGTATGATGCCTCGTACCGCGTGCGTGCCGACCAGTTGCGCCGCATTGTGGCGGTTAATACAAAACTTGCATCGGCCCGTAACCGCCAGCCTCTGCGTTTCAGGCTTGTGACATCCGATGAGGCTCATAAAGTGTTGCCCCTGATTAGAATGGGTGCGGGTTTAAAGGAGTTGAATCTTCCGTTTGTGGGTACAGAGCCTAATGCATTTATTGTAGTGTGTTCAACCATAGAGCCACGTAACAGCACTTTTGTAGACCTGGGAATATCGGTGCAGAGCATGCTTTTGCAGGCTGTAGAGATGGGGCTGAATGGTCTTTGTATAATGGATTTCAATGCAGACAGGCTTGTCGATGCTCTTGCGCTTCCGTATAAGCCATTGCTTGTTATGGCAGTAGGTAAAGGTGCCGAGAAAATTGAGCTCGTAGATATAAAGGAGGGTGACGACCATTCCTACTACCGCAAGGATGGTGTACACTATGTTCCAAAGGTTGCTGTTGAGGATTTGATAATAGAGTGATAGGGGTATGAAAGAGAAAAACGGACGTTTGCTTTCGCTCGATGTGCTGCGTGGCTTTGACATGTCCTTTATAATGGGTGGCGAGGTTGTTCTCATTTGCCTTGCATCGCTTTTCCCTGGTCTTGAATTTATTGGTGGGCAGATGCAGCATTCGCAGTGGGATGGTTTTACTTTTTATGACCTTATTTTCCCTTTGTTCCTTTTCCTTGCGGGTATCTCGTTCCCCTTTTCCATGGCAAAGCAACTTTCAAATGGTAAATCCAAGGGGAGTATTTCCTTGAAAGTAGTGAAACGCGGTTTGATACTTGTCCTGCTGGGAGTCGTATACAATGGTCTTTTGCAGTTAGACTTTGAAACTTTGCGCTATGCAAGTGTGCTTGGACGCATAGGAGTGGCATGGATGCTTGCCTCGTTGCTGTATATATGGCTCAAACGCAAGTGGCTGCTGATACTGCTGTCGGCTGTGCTTCTGATAGGATATTGGGCATTGCTTGCGCTTGTTGTCGCGCCCGATGCTCCTGCAGGTGCATCATCTTTTTCTGTTGACGGCAGCATTGTCGGTTATGTCGACCGCTGTTTGCTGCCCGGTGCTTTGTATAACGATATACACGACCCCGAGGGGTTGCTCTCAACCTTGCCTGCAATTGTGACAGCCTTGTTGGGTATATTCACGGGCGAATTCGTACGCTCAAGTAGAGTTGCAAACGGATACAAGAAGGTTGCGGTGATGCTTGGTGCTTCGGTCGCACTACTCCTTGTCGCCTATCTTTGGAATACTGTATTCCCAATAAACAAGAATCTTTGGAGCAGTTCGTTCGTGTGCTGTGCCGGTGGCTGGTCATTGCTCTTGTTTGCGCTTTTCTATCTTGTTGTGGATGTCGTGGGGTGGAGTAAGTGGGCGTTCCCTTTGCGCGTGATAGGAATGAACTCTATAACGATATATCTCGCACAGCAGTTTCTGGATTTCTCAAAACCGGTAAACACACTGTTTGGCGGTGTTCTTAAGTTACTGCCCGAGGATTATTATGCGCTCGGCTGGTGGTGCTGCTATATGCTTGTGTGCTGGTGTCTCCTTTATTTCCTTTATAGGAAGAAAGTGTTCTTGAAGGTATAATACAAAAAAACGAGCCATGCGGCTCGTTTTTTTGTTGATTGTATGTTATGCATCGATATTTGCGTATGTTGCATTGCTCTCGATGAACTCGCGGCGTGGGCCTACATCGTCACCCATAAGCATTGAGAAGATATAGTCGGCCTCCTGAGCGTCGCGTATGGTCACCTGTTTCAGTGTACGTGTCTCGGGGTTCATTGTTGTCTCCCAAAGCTGCTCGGGGTTCATCTCACCAAGACCCTTATAACGCTGGATGTTGATTTCCTTTTCGTTACCGCCTGCATACTCCTGGATGAATGCATCTTTCTCCCTGTCGTCATAGCAGTATTTCTTCACTTTGCCTTTTGAACAGAGGTAAAGTGGCGGCATTGCCTTGTAGAGGTGGCCTGCCTCAATGACCTCGGGCATGTAACGGTAGAAGAGTGTCATGATAAGTGTTCCAATGTGTGCTCCGTCGACGTCGGCATCGGCCATCATGATAATCTTGTGATAACGCAACTTCTCGATGTTTGCCTTCTTGCTGTCCTCGGGGTCGAGTCCGAAGCGTACACCGATGGCCTGAATGATGTTGTTCACCTCGTCGCTCTCAAAAGCCTTGTGCCACATTACCTTCTCCACATTCAGAATCTTACCGCGCAATGGCAGAATCGCCTGGAACTTGTTCTTACGGCCCTGTTTTGCCGAACCGCCCGCAGAGTCTCCCTCGACGAGGAACAACTCGCAGTTTGCAGGGTCCTTGTCCGAGCAGTCGGCAAGCTTACCGGGCATACCGCAGCCACCCATGGGGCTCTTGCGCTGTACGCTCTCACGTGCCTTGCGTGCTGCAATACGTGCTGTTGCCGCAAGGATTACCTTGTCTACAACCATCTTTGCCTCCTTGGGATGCTCCTCAAGGTAGTATGCGAGAGCCTCGCCCACAGCCTGGTCTACAGCACCTGTTACCTCACTGTTACCGAGTTTGGTCTTTGTCTGTCCCTCGAACTGTGGCTCGGCAACCTTTACCGATACAATGGCTGTCAAGCCTTCGCGGAAGTCCTCGCCCGAGATTTCAACCTTTGCCTTTTCAAGCGCCTTGGTGTCGTCGGCATACTTCTTGAGTGTGCGGGTGAGTGCTCGGCGGAAACCGGCAAGGTGTGTACCACCTTCGTAGGTGTTGATGTTGTTGACGTATGTGTGTACATTCTCGCTGTAGCCTGTGTTGTACAGTATGGCTACCTCGATGGGGATATTGTTCTTCTCAGTATTCAGGTAGATAACCTCGCTGATGAGGGGTGTGCGTGATGCGTCGATGTGGCGCACAAATTCTCTCAAACCCTCGGTAGAGTGGAATGTCTCGCTCTGGTAATTGCCGTTCTCGTCGGCCTCGCGCATGTCGGTGAGCGTGATGGTGATACCTGCATTCAGGTATGCGAGCTCGCGCAGACGTGTCGCCAGAATCTGGTACTGGTACTCCGTTACAGTGAATATTGAGCCGTCGGGCTGGAATGTCTGCTTTGTACCGCGGATGTCGGTCTCGCCAACACAACGCACTGCATCGAGTGGCTTGCCGCATGAGTAGTTCTGCTCATAGTGTTTGCCGTCACGGAAGACCTCGGTTTTCATGTGTGTCGACAATGCGTTTACGCACGATACACCCACACCGTGGAGACCGCCCGATACTTTATATGAATCCTTGTTGAACTTGCCACCGGCATGGAGCACTGTCATTACCACCTCAAGAGCCGAACGGTTCTCCTTCTCGTGCCAATCCACGGGGATACCACGGCCGTTGTCCTGAACAGTGATTGAGTTGCCTGGGTTGATGGTTACGTTTATGTGGGTACAGAAGCCGGCCATTGCCTCGTCGATAGAGTTGTCTACCACCTCATAGACAAGGTGGTGAAGTCCCTTTTCGCTGATGTCGCCAATGTACATC
This sequence comes from Bacteroidaceae bacterium, assembly GCA_045654885.1. Lineage (GTDB taxonomy): Bacteria > Bacteroidota > Bacteroidia > Bacteroidales > Bacteroidaceae > HGM04593. The sequence goes on along the minus strand of JAZOOF010000051.1, from coordinate 23,777 downwards.
GCGGGGCGTTTGCGGACTGCCTCAAGGCCTTCGAGCACCTGGATGCTGTCGGCCGAATAGCTGGCTGCTGCGTTTTTCTTGATTTCTTCGCTCATAATATTTTATTACCGATATAACTGAACAAAGTTAGCAAAAAAAGCGCTATTCGGCAAGCGCTTTTTGCTAAATATTTTGCTGTTTTTCAACTCTTTTTTACCCTCTGCGGTGATGTGGGGTCGAGTGCCTCTGTTTCTATATTTTGACACTTGGGGTAGGTACATAGACGAAAGGGCCGGATAAAAATCCGACCCTTTTACAGGTAAATATATTTGTTACAAAATTAGGCTAATTTTGCAATTCTAGCGCAAAGACCTGACTTGAGGTTTGCTGCCTTGTTTCTGTGGATGAGACCACGCTTAGCCATTCTGTCAAGCATCTTCTGTACCTGTGGGAACTTTGCCAAAGCCTCGTTCTTGTCGTTGATTGCGCGCAAGCCACGAACTGCTGAACGCATATTCTTACCCAAATAACGGTTCAAAAGATTTCTCTTCTCTGTCTGTCTGATTCTCTTAAGTGATGATTTGTGATTTGCCATCTCTTCAATAATGTTTTTTAGTTTTAATTGTAGCCCATAGGGGAATCGAACCCCTCTTTCAAGAATGAAAATCTTGCGTCCTAGCCGATAGACGAATGGGCCATCCTTTTGATGAAATCCCTTTTGAGGATGGCTTTTGACACTTTGCGTAGCCAAAAGCGAGTGCAAAGGTAAAACCTTTTTTTGAATTGACAAATAATTTGAGGAATTTTTTATAGTTTTGCCTTGTAATTTTATCGTTTGACTCCTATGGTTGAGAAATTTGAGGGCATTGTTCTGCGCACACTTAAGTATAATGACAGTCTGATGATTGCTGATATATACACAGCACAGCAGGGGCGTATGTCATTCCTTGTACCTGTGTCGCACAGCAAGCGAAGCAAGGTGCGTAGCGTGCTGTTCCAACCATTGTCCATGCTCTCATTTACGGCAACTGTGAAGAGCGGGCGCAATCTCTCGCGTATTGGCGAGGCACAGCCTTTTGCAATGTATTCGTCAATGCAGAACGATGTGGTAAAGTCCTCTATTGCTCTGTTTCTTGCCGAACTGCTCACCTTCTCTTTGCGCGAGAGCGGCAGAGACGAGTCGCTCTACACTTTCCTCGACCGCTCCTTTACGCTTTTCGACAACCTTGAGCACGGCTATGCCGATTTTCATCTTGTCTTCATGGTGCAGTTGCTCCGTTTCCTTGGCATATATCCTAACGTAGAGGAGTTTGCTTCCGGCTGTTATTTCGATTTGGCCCAGGGCTGTGCGGTGCGTGAGCATCCGTTGCACCCCAATTTCCTTTTGCCCGATGATGCTGTGGCGTTCGTGGAGTTGTTGCGTACCGGCTATGACTCAATGCACACCCTCGTGTTAAACAGAAAGTTGCGAGGTATTTACCTCGCAACCCTTTCCCAATATTACCGTCTGCACATTCCTGAATTTCCTGAACTTAAGTCGGCAGCCGTTTTGCGTGAACTTTTCGATTAGTTGGCAAGCAACTGCTTTACGATAGTTGAAATAGTCTTTCCCTCGGCCTTGCCCGCAAGCTGCTTGGTGGCAATGCCCATGACCTTGCCCATGTCCTGTGGTCCGGTAGCGCCAACCTGTGCGATAACCTCCTTGAGCACGGCTGCAACCTCCTCTTCGCTCATCTGTTTAGGCAGGTACTTTGTCATTACCTCAACCTGTGCAAGCTCCTCCTGTGCAAGTTCGGGACGGTTCTGGCTCTGGTAGAGTTCGGCCGACTCCTTACCCTGTTTCACGAGTTTCTGTATAATCTTTATTGCGGTCTCGTCGCTCACGGTGTCGCCTGCTCCAGGTGCGGTCTTTGCCTCCAGAAGCACTTTCTTGATGTTGCGGAGTGTGTCAAGGGCAACCTTGTCCTTGGCCTTCATGGCCTCCTTGATGTCGTTGCTTATAATGTCAAACAGTTCCATAATATTTATGTTTAAATGGTTTCGTTGAACTCCTTGTCGAAGACTGTCTCTCCGACACTCTCATCCTCATTCTCGTTCTCGTCTGCTGTTGCAGCTGTTTCGGCAGCGCTGCTTGTGGACTCTTCACTCTCGCTCTCCTTGCTGCAATAGTCGGGCTCGCCGCCGAATATCTCCATCATCCTCTCCAGTTCCTGAGCCGTGCGGCGGTAGGTGGGTGAGTTGTCGAGTGCAGCAAGGAACTCCTCGTTGTACATCTCATCGCCTTTAAAGATATACATCTTGTAGTCGGGCTTATAGAGTGCGTTGACCATCTGGTTGAGCTTCTCCTCTTCCTCTTTCTCCTTCTCCTTTTCGGCGCGTGTTGCCTCGCGTTCCTTCTCAATGATGGCTTTCACTTCGGGTTCAATTCCCGGGATATTCTTCATTCCAAAGCCTGTGGCAAGCACGGTAACCTTCACCTGGCCATCTTCGAGGCTGTTGTCCTTGCTGTATCCCCAGATGAGCTCAATGTTCTCATCGGTGAACTTTGACATGAAATCCTCAACCTCGGCCATCTCTTCAACACGGATGGGGGTGTTGGGGTTCTCGTATATGTTGAAAAGAATCTTCTTTGACTTGTAGATGTCGTTGTCATTGAGCAGGGGTGAGTGCAATGCCTTGTGGAATGCGCGCGATACACGCATCTCGCCACTCTCGATTCCGTAGCTCATGATTGCGACACCGCCGTTCTTCAGAATCTTCTTTACATCGCGGAAGTCGAGGTTTATGACACCGCGTGCTGTGATAATCTCGGCAATACTCTTTGTTGCGGTAGTGAGTACATCATCGACAATCTTGAATCCCTCGGATACTTCCATCTTGGGGTAGATGTCAATAAGTCGCTGGTTGTTGATTACAAGCAGAGCGTCGACATGTTTCGAAATCTCAATTACACCGCGCAGGGCCTGCTTGATTTTTCCGGTCATCTCGAACTTGAACGGGATAGTCACTATACCCACAGTCAGTATACCCTTGCTGCGGGCTATCTCTGCAACCACCGGAGCCGCGCCGGTTCCGGTACCACCACCCATGCCGGCGGTAATGAATGCCATCTTTGTGCCGTCGTCAAAGAGCCTCTCAATCTCCTCGCGGCTCTCCTCGGCCGCCTTGCGTGCCACGGCAGGGTCATTTCCTGCTCCAAGGCCCTCTGTCACCTCAAGGCCAAGCTGCACCTTCTTTGGGATTGGTGAGTTCTGCATAGCCTGCAGGTCAGTGTTACATACCGCGAATGATACATTGTGTATACCCTTGCGGTACATGTTGTGTACTGCGTTGCTGCCACCGCCACCAACACCTATAACCTTTATTATCCTTGGTGCATCTGTAGGTATGGCAAACGGTAAGTTCTGTCTTGTCGGTTCCTTAATATCCATACTCATGTATCATTTATCGGTCGTTATCTTCTTTTTCTTCTTCTCTGTACTGCTCCTCTTCGGGGTCGCTGGTCATGTTCCTTACAATGTCCTGGAACAGGTTGCCAATGCTGTCTTTCCAACTATTTTTCTTCTTGCCCTTATCTTTCTTATCCGGTTTGGGCTTGTCTTCTTCCTTCTTTTCCGGCTGCTCCGTCTTTGCTGTTTTCTCCTCTTCCTTTTTTTCGTCTTCAATAGGAATTTCAACAACCGGTTCATCCTTGCCCTCCATTTCGTCTTGAGAGAATATCACACCGTTCTCCTGTGCCGCAGGCATTACTGCTTCGCAACAGTTTACCTTGCCTTGTTGCAGAAGACCGTAGAGCGCCGTGGTGATTACACTTGTATTCACTCCGCTCTCGCTAACGAGGGTGAACTGTGGCTCGGGCTTTATTTCGGTACTGAAACCTGGCAGGAACTCTTCCAATAGCAACGCAAGGTTCTTTAGTTTTGAGCCGCCACCGGTGAATACAATGTGGTGTACACGTTCGCCCGACTGCTCTATCCGGTAGCGTATGTTCTTGAGAATCTCTCCTATACGGGCGTAGATGACATTGTTGACTGTCTCGTTGTCGATTCCGTCGTTGTCAGTTCCCGTTGAGTTATAGCCTCTTGCAAACTTTATTACGTCGGCCTTGTCCATTGAGATGCGCTCGGCTGTGAGGTCGCGTGTAATGTTGTTGCTGCCAAGTGGCAACACGGTAAGCATCTTGGGCTTGTCATTGCCGTAAATGGCGATGGTGGTTGTCTCTGCACCGATGTTCACCAGAGCGCATCCGTTGCGGCGAAGGTCCTTGGAGAGCAGGATGTCGGCATCAAAGTTTGCGGCGCACAGGCTCTCTTCAATCTCTATACCTGCCTGCGCGAAAGCTTCGCGCAGTTGTGCATAGAACTGCTCCTTCATCACAATGTTCAGGTAGTTGCACTCAATGTGCTGTGTGGGTGCGCCAATGGGGTTGAAGTCGATATTTCCGTCTAGTTTGTACTCCTGGGTTTCAACCTGTAGTCTTTTGTAACCGTTTGGAACCTGAAATGTCTCCCGGTTCTCGTCTCCCATGCCGTCGATAATATCCTGGGTTATCTTTATGTAGTTGCCAAAGCTGCGTGTCACCTTTGACCTTATGCTGTGCATGCTGAGTCCGGCAAAGGAGATATATGCCTTCTTTATTACTATATCCTCCTGTGCTGCTTTGCTCAGGTCGTTCTCGAGCATGTTGACAATACCTGTTATGGCTTCACTGGTCTTGTCGACATTGCGTACAATTCCTTTTGAAATGAACCCCTCGACGGGTGTGCTTGCAGTTGCAAGTATTCTCATCCCCTCCGTGGTTTCAATTCCTACAGCTCCCGATATCTTTGAGGAGCTAAGTTCAATGGCTGCTATGTAATAGGTATTTCCCATATCTATTTATTTTTTTGTGCAAATGACTTTGTCGCTAATTTTAATGTTCAATTTACTGTATTTGTTCCATCCCACGGTTCCCAGCCCGTTGATGTAGAACGCTTTCAGGTTCTGCAGTTTTTTATCAATCTCCTTTATGCTGCCAAGCTCTATTATGTGGTCGCCCACGCGTGGAGTGATGATGGCCTCCTTCTTGTCATTGAAATATATCTGTTGAATCTGTGCAAGCCAGAACGGATCCTTTTCAATTGCCGATACCACACTCAACAGCTCCTTCTCAATCATGGTGTCGTCAATCTCGCCTGACGCAACCGGTAGCCTCAACGGTTTGCTGATGCCGTCGATTTTCTCTCCCTCAATGTCCACATAGTATGTGGCTCCGCTCTTGTCAATGACTTTCAGCACCGGCTCACGGCATACAACGTCAATAGCAACCATCTTGCCGTTTGTCTTGTATACCTGGCACTCCTTGATAATGGAAAAGGAGTTCATGTAGTTTTCGATACTGCTGCAGTTTACACTGTCAATCACGATGCCTTGCGGGTGCAATCCCTCCTCTGTGAGCATCTCCTCGATGCTCTCATTGTTTATTGTACCCAGTCTGTTGTTGCTTATGTTTATGGCAATTCCCTTGCAGTTGTCGTTCTCCTTCTGCATTGGAACGATAACAAATGCAAACAGCAGATAGCATGCAGTTGCCGCTGCGGCCATGTATGTCAGAATCTTCTTTAGCATTATCTGTTCTTCAAAATCTCTTTCATTCCTGCAATTTCATTCTCAATGTCCCCGGCACCCAGCGAAACAAGTATCTCAATGTCGTTCTTCTCTTTCTCGACAGTTGCAAGGACATCGGCGCGGCTGCACATGCTCTTCTCCACGCCGGGAGCAAGGTGGTCATATATGAGCTTGCTCGTAACACCGGGTATTGGTTTTTCCCTTGCCGGGTAGATGTCGACGAGTATCACCTTGTCGAACATCGATAGGCTCTCGGCAAACTCCTTGTAGAAGTCGGCTGTGCGGCTGAAAAGGTGAGGCTGGAACAGCACTGTCACCTTCTTGTCGCCGTAGAGCTCCTTTATTGACTTTGCACAGGCACGTACCTCGTCGGGGTGGTGGGCATAGTCGCTTATGAGCACAAGGTTCTCCTCCTTAATGTGGAAGTCGAAACGGCGCTCGGCACCGGCAAAGCTCTTCATGCCCTCCTTAATCTCCTGTGCTGTAGCACCGCAAATCTCGGCCATGGCCATTGAGGCAATTCCGTTCTCGATGTTTATGCTCATTGGCACACCAAGTTCCACATCGTCTATCCTTTGCCATGGCGATACGTAATCGAACAGAATCCTGCCGCCGCCAATGCGTATGTTCTCGGCATGGAAGTCGCCCTGCTCGCGGCCATAGATGAATGTCTTCACTCCCGGCTTTGTGCGTGGTGAGACCTCCAGTCCCTCGTGCATGACAAGATAGCCGTCCTCGCGTATCCTCTCGGTGAACTGCGCGAATGCCTCAAGGTAGTTCTCCTTGTTGCCGTAGATATCGAGGTGGTCGGGGTCGGTCGATGTGATTGTCGCCACGTATGGCTGCAGGTGCAGGAACGAGCGGTCGTACTCGTCGGCCTCAATCACCACAAAGTCGCTCTTGTCGGTTGTGATGAGGTTGCTGCGGTAGTTCTTTGATATTCCGCCAAGGAATGCCGCGCAGTCAACCTCCGAGCTGTGCAGCAGGTGGGCTGTCATTGTTGATGTTGTGGTCTTGCCGTGTGTTCCGGCAGCGCACACACCGCGCTTTCCTTTTGTTATTATGCCAAGTACTTCGGCTCTCTTCTTTATTGTAAAGCCACCCTCCTTGAAGAGGCTCCACTCGCGGTGGTCGGCCGGTATTGCCGGGGTGTACACGACGAGTGTCGATTCAGGGTCCTTGCACTCTGCCGGTACAAGGTCGGTGTTCTCCTCAAAATGCAGCACGGCACCCTCCTCTATGAGCTTGCCTGTGAGTTCGCTTGGGGTACGGTCATATCCGCCCACGAACTTGCCCTCGTTGAGGAAGTATCTGACCAGGGCGCTCATGCCAATGCCGCCGGCTCCCAGGAAATATACCGCTTTTATATCTTTCAGTTCCATCTTTTTAAAAATCTCTTTTAACGTCTTCTCTTCTTCTCAATGTAGGTATCGGCAAGTTTCAGCACCTCATCGGCAATTTCGCTTGCTGCATCGGGCTTGCCCATCTTCCGGATATTGGTTTCGAGCAACGCTATCTTCATTCTGTCCTTCACTGTTTCCACTGCCTTGTCAATGAGTTCCTCCTTTACATTTGCATCGGCAACATAAATTGCGGCATCCTTGTCCACCAGTGCCATTGCGTTCTTTGTCTGGTGGTCTTCGGAAACGTTGGGCGATGGTACCAGTATTACAGCCTTGCCGAGCAGGGCAAACTCCGATATTGAGCCGGCACCGGCACGTGACACCACAATGTCTGCTGCGCTGAGTGCACTTGCCATGTCCGATACAAAGTCGGTGATGGTCAGGTTATCCGGTTTTCCAAGCTCCCCGGCTCTCTTCTTCATCTCCTCGAAGTAGAGCTTGCCTGTCTGCCATATGAACTGGATGTCGCTGTTGGCCCTTATCTTTTCTATGTTTTCAATGATACCCTCGTTTATGCTGCGCGCGCCAAGGCTACCGCCCACAATGAGCACGCACTTCCTGTTCTCGTCAAGCCCCATTGTCTTCATCGCCTCCTTGCGGCTGCCGCGCATGTCGAGCAGGTTCTTGCGCACCGGGTTGCCTGTGACTATTATCTTATCCTTTGGGAAGAAACGCTCCATTCCGTCATAAGCCACGCAAATCATCTTCGCGTGTTTGGAGAGAATCTTGTTTGTGACACCCGCGTATGAGTTCTGCTCCTGGATAAGTGTGGGTATTCCCATGCTTGCAGCCATCTTAAGTGTGGGGCCGCTGGCATATCCTCCCACTCCCACTGCAGCCTGTGGCGCAAACTCCTTGATAATCTTCTTTGCCATACGCTGGCTCTTGAAGATTTTCCACAACACTTTGATGTTCTTTAGCAAATTCTTGCGGTCGAAGCCGGCTATCGGCAGTCCCACAATATCATATCCCGCATCGGGCACTCTCTGCATCTCCATTCTGTTGTCTGCTCCTACGAACAGAATCTTTGCATCGGGATGCTTTGCCTTTATGGCATCTGCAATGGACAGGGCGGGGAATATGTGTCCTCCTGTGCCGCCTCCGCTGATGATAATTCTATACTCCTTTTTCATATGCAAAAAGTTTGTGGTGTTATACGCTCTGTGGTTCGCTTGTTACCTTGTCGCTTGGTGTGCTTACGTATCGGCTGATGCACAATAGGAAGCCTATGTATATGCAGTTGATAAGGAACGATGTTCCTCCCTGGCTCATGAGCGGCAGGGGCTGTCCGGTTACAAAGTTGCTTACCGAGATGAACATGTGCAGCAGCGCCTGTGTGGTGATTATCATTCCTGTACCTATGGAGAGGAATGCCATGTAGGGGTCGTCGCACTTCTTGGCGATTTTGCCGCATGTGTACAGCAGTGTCAGGTACAGCAGGATGACAAAGGTGGCGCCAAGCAGGCCCAGCTCCTCTATGATTACGGCAAAGATGTAATCGGAGTATGCATGTGGAATGAAGTCGCGCTGTATTGAGTTGCCCGGGCCGCGGCCTATTATGTGGCTCGATGCGATGGCAATGTGCGAGTATGTCCTCTGCTCATTCTCATTCATATCGTACTCCTCGGCTGTGACAGGGCGCGGTCTCAGTGCTCCTTCAAAGCGGTGCTGCCAGGTTATGACCTTGCTGCCGAATCGTGTGCTCTTTATACTTTCGGGAGCGCTCATGATGGCCGCAAATCCAACGATTCCAATTATGGCTCCAACACCCATGGTCTTCAGGAGCTGGCGCTTGGGTACTCTGCCCACGAACATCATCAGGAATATTGTGATAGTAATCAGTGCTGCCGACGAGAAGTTCTCCTTGAGTATTATGAGAATGGGCGGAATGCTGTATTTGAGAATTTGCCCAAAGGCCTGCTCGCTTGTACCGTCTTCCTCCTGGTGTGCGGCAAGTATCCTTGCTGTCATCATCACAAGGCCCAGCTTTGCAATCTCCATTGGCTGGAATGTGATTCCTAATATCTTCACCCAACGGGCACTGTCATTCAATGTCGTTCCGCTTACCTGTGCCCATATAAGGAGCAACAGGCCAGCCCAATAGAAAATCTTGCTGCCTTTGTCAATCCATTCCGCTTTAAGGTTGTGTATGAACCATGCGAAGAATATGCCGCCTATGAGAAAGCGTGTGTGTTTTAATATTGGCCCCCAATAATCCTCGCTGCCATAGGTCTGGCGACTTGTGGCACTGAATACCTCAATCCACGATATGGCACAGAGGGTGATAAATACAATCCATATCACCTTGTCGCCCTTGAACAGTATGCGTCTTAACTTGTCTCCTCCCATGGTATTATAATTTACAAACCAAATCCTTGAATTGTCGTCCCCTGTCCTCGTAGCTCTTGAAGAGGTCGAAGCTTGCGCAACAGGGGCTCAACAGCACAACCTCGCCGCTCTTTGCCATAGCGTGTGCGGCTTTCACGCACTCCTCTATGCTGTGTGTGTCGGCAATTGGCAGGCCGTAATCCTTGAAGAAGTCGAGCAGTTTGCTGTTGTCCGCTCCAAGGAACACAAGGCCGCTACACTTGCTCTTTACCAGTTCGGCAATCTCGCTATAGTCATTGCCCTTGTCCTTGCCGCCAAGTATAAGGACAGTCTTTTTCTTCATGCTCTGCAGGGCATACCAACAACTGTTTACATTGGTGGCCTTTGAGTCGTTTATGTATTCAACACCATCTACCGTGGTCACCTTCTCCAGCCTGTGCTCAACACCGGCAAAGGTGCTCAATGCTTCGCGTATCGTCTCCTTGCGTATACCTGCGACGTTGGCCGATATACCTGCTGCCATTGAGTTGTAGAGGTTGTGCTTGCCTGTGAGCGACAGCTCCTCAAGCTCCATGTTGAATGGTGTGGGCTCGGTGAAGACAAGTTTCTCCTCGTGGGTGTATGCGGCGCTTCCCTCCTGCAGTCTCTCGGCAAACGGATAGAGCTTTCCGTGTCTGTACTTTGGCAACTCCTTCTTTATTATAGGGTCATCGTTCCAATAGACAAAGGCATCGTCGGGCTGCTGGTTCTGCAGTATTCGCAGTTTGGCATCCACGTAGTTCTGCATGTTGTAGCCGTAACGGTCGAGGTGGTCGGGGGTGATGTTCAGCAATACTGCCACGTTTGCCCTGAACTCGTACATGTTGTCGAGCTGGAAACTGCTCAGTTCCACAATATAGTAGTCCTTGTCGCCCTCGGCCACCTGCAGGGCAAGGCTATTGCCGATGTTGCCGGCAAGGCCCACATCGAGTCCAGCCTCGCAGAATATGTGATATATGAGCGAGGTGGTGGTTGTCTTTCCGTTGCTTCCGGTGATGCATACCATCTTTGCCCTTGTGTAGCGTCCTGCAAATTCTATCTCGGAGATAATGGGTATGCCGGCATTCTTTATCTGCACGACAATGGGTGCTTCATTCGGTATGCCCGGGCTCTTTATTACCTCACCTGCATTAAGTATGAGCTCTTTGGTGTGTCCTCCCTCTTCCCAGGGAATCTCTTTCTCGTCGAGCATCTGCTTGTATTTGCCGGCAATGGTGCCGAAATCCGACAGAAAGACATCGAATCCCAACTTCTTGGCAAGGATGGCTGCTCCGCAACCACTTTCGCCGCCTCCTAATATAACAATTCTCTTTTCCATTATCTAATCTTGAGTGTCATGAGGGTTATGACAGCCATCACAATTGTCACAATCCAGAAACGTAGTGTAATTTTTGCCTCGTGCAATGGGCGCTCGGGACCTTTAAAAAGGTAGGTGCACTCCTTGTCGAGCTTCTCCTCGCCAATGTTGTAGTGGTGGTGCAGTGGAGCGCGGCGGAACAGTCTCTGCTTTATGCCTTTTCTCTTGCCGCTCTTGTAGTATGCAACCTGTGCCATCACCGAAAGGTTCTCGGCAACGAACACTCCGCACAGCAGTACAAGGAGAATCTCCTTGTGTATGAGTATTGCAATAACGGCAATTATACCGCCTATCGACAGGCTTCCGGTGTCGCCCATGAACACCTGTGCCGGGAATGCGTTGTACCACAGGAAACCAATTAGGGCTCCAATGAATGCAAAGGTGAATATTACAACCTCTTCACCACCGGGCAGGTACATTATATTGAGGTACTCGGCCCATTCCAGGTGGCTCGATGCATAGGCCAGGACACCTAGTGCCACACCTATTATGGCTGCATTGCCGGCCAGCATTCCGTCCATGCCGTCGTTGAGGTTCGCCCCGTTGGAAACAGCAGTAACTGCAAGCACGGTTATTATAACAAAGAGTACCCAGCCGGCCTCCTCCTTATACTCGCCGCAGAATGACATTACCTCGCTGTAGTTGATATCGTGGTCCTTTACAAACGGAATGGTTGTCTTGTTCTCCTTTGTGGCCTTTGGGCTCAGCTGCACGCTCTTGACACCGTTCTTCTCCACGGTTATGTTGTCGCGCATCACGGCCTGTGGGCTAAAGCAGAGGGTAAGGCCAATGACCAGTCCCAGGCCCACCTGTGCAGCGATTTTTGTCTTGCCCGAGATACCGTCCTTGTTCTTCTTGAACGTCTTTATGTAGTCATCGGCAAAACCCAATATTCCCAACCACACTGTGGTTATGATGAGCAGCAGCATATAGACGTTGTCCAGCCGGCCTATGAGCAGGCAGGGCGCCAGTATGGCAATGATAATTATGAGGCCGCCCATTGTGGGTACACCGGCTTTCAGGTTGTTCTTGTCATACTCGCGCAGTGTCTCTGTTATCTGCTTCTTCTTGAAATATTTTATAAGGTAACTGCCGAACCATGCCGACACAAGAAGTGAGATGACTATGGCAAGCATTGCGCGGAACGAAGTATATTGCATCAGTCGCGCTCCGGGCATGCCGGATTTTGCAAATATGTCGAAAATGTAGTACAGCATATCCTTGTTATTTGTTGAAAATCTCGTTCAAAACTTCCTTGTCGTCAAAATGGTGTTTTACACCCTGTATCTCCTGGTAGTTTTCGTGTCCCTTGCCGGCAACAACAACCACGTCACCCTTCTGTGCCAGGGCGCAGGCTGTCCTGATGGCCTCCTTGCGGTCCACAATGGAGATAGTCTTCTTTCTCTGCTCCTCGTTGAGCCCGGCAAGCATGTCATTGATAATCTCCTGCGGGTCCTCGCCTCGTGGGTTGTCCGATGTGAGGATTACTCTGCCGCTTGCCTTTGCGGCTTCTGCAGCCATTAGCGGGCGCTTGCCCTTGTCGCGGTTGCCGCCGGCACCCACAACGGTTATTATGTTACCGCGTCCGCGCAGCACATCGTTCACGGTTCCCAGAACGTTCTTTATTGCATCGGGGGTGTGGGCATAGTCCACAATTGCCGAGAAGCCATCGGGTGAGTGCAGTGCCTCAAAGCGTCCCGATACGGGCTTCAGTGTGCTCATGATGCGCAACACCTCCTCGGGGTCCTTGCCAAGCTCAATGGCTGCACCGTATATTGCAAGCAGGTTGCTTATGTTGAAACGGCCTGTGAGCAGTGTTGCAAATTCGCGGTTGTTGAACTCAAGCAGCATGCCGTCGAGATGTGTCTCCAGCAAGCGTGCCCTGTAGTCGCATATTGTGCGTGTCGAGTAGTTCTTTATGTCACCGCGGCAGTTCTGCACCATCACCGGTCCGTTCTTGTCGTCGAGGTTAGTGATGGCGAACGCATTGCGTGAGAGGTTGTCGAAAAAGCTCTTCTTGGCCTTCAGGTAGTTCTCCATGTTCTCGTGATAGTCCATGTGGTCGCGTGTGAGGTTTGTGAATATTCCTCCCGCAAACTCCAATCCGCCGGTGCGCTCTTGCGCAAGGGCATGTGAGCTCACCTCCATGAAGGCATATTCGCAGCCTGCCTCGACCATCTGTGCCAACAGCCTGTTCAGCGATATTGCATCGGGTGTGGTGTGGGTCGAGGGGTATGCCTCGCCGTCAATGTAGTTGCAGACTGTAGAGAGCAGGCCGCAACGGTGTCCCATCTTGCGGAAAAGCTCATAGAGCAGTGTGGCAATAGTTGTCTTGCCGTTTGTGCCGGTCACACCCACAAGCTTCAGTTTTTGCGACGGGTTGCCATAGAATGTGGTGGCAAGCTTGCCGGTAACGCTCTGCACGTTTGGGAATGTTATATATGCAACGTTGGGTGAGAGCCTGTCCGGTGTCTTTTCGCACACGATAGCCACAGCACCCTTCTCCTCGGCTGCGGCTATGTACTGGTGACCGTCGGTCTGGGTACCTCTAACGGCGATGAATACATCGCCTTGCTTCACAAGACGCGAATCAATGTTTATTCCCTGAATGTCTACCTCTTCCTTTGGAAGTACCATTCTGGTACATTGTGTTTCTCTTAACAGTTCGCTCAGTTTCATTATATATAATGTTTTTGTTTTACTTTTTATGGTTTCAGCTTTAGAATTACTGTGTCGCCTTTTGTAACCAGTTCGTTTACAATGCCGTATCCATCGAGCTTTACATGCTTGCCGTTCTTCTGCAGCAGGAACGTGGCATCCTTGGCTCCCATGCCTGTAACATCGGGAATACCTTTCTTGTAATAAGCTATTTTTCCCCACTCCTTCTCTTTGCTTATGGTTGGAATGGTGTCGACAAGGCCAACCTCTTTAAGTATGTAGCCGTCGTCGCATCTGTTGCCCTTCTTTGTTTTGGGCTTTGCGGCGTGCTGTTTGTCGATGGCATTCTCAATTGGGCTGAAGAACTTCTCGGTCATAATCTTTTCGGCAATCTCCTTGAATGCAAGTGCCGATGTGCTTCCGCCGCCATAGCTGTTGGCTTTCTGTTCGCCCTCGGGGCGGGGGTCGATGTCTTTGTCATACATCATCTGCACAATGAGAGTGTACTCAGGTGCTTCGGCAGGGAAAAAACCGCAGAAGCTCATCAGTTTCTTGTTACCCTCGTATGCCTTTGCCGTACCTGTCTTTCCGGCAATGGTCATGATGGTGGAGTGTGCGGCCTTTCCCGTTCCGTCGAGCTTGCCATATCTCCAGTCGCTCTTGTTTACGGTTATGCTCTTGCCGTTGACAACGGCAGTAAGCATGCCTGTTACGGTATCTGCGACCTCTTTCGGGAAGAGGCTCTCGTTGATGACCTCGGTGGGGTACTCCTCTACAATCTCGCCATTGTCGAGTATAGCCTTGACGAGTCGTGGCCTTACCTGCTTGCCTCCGTTGGCTATGGTGTTGTAGAACGAGACTATGTTTATGGCGGTCATACCTACAGCATATCCATAGGACATGGAGTTGAGGCTATATCCGTTCCACTTCTTTGTACCGGGCAGTGTCAGGTAAGGTGTCGCCTCGTTGTCGGTTATGTGGTAGTTCTCGGTAAGCCCGAATCTCTGCAGGGTGTTGGTGTACTCCTGCGGGTCATTGCCATAGGCCTTCTTTATGAACTGCACCATGCTTATATTCGATGAGTACATCATGGCATCGGTCATGCTGTATTTGCCTGTGCCGTTGTCGCGGTACATCTCGTCATGTATCTTGTGCCCGCCAAAGTTATGTACTCTCGATTCGTATGCAATGACAGAGTCCTTTGTCGTCAGTTTGCCGTCGGCAAGCATGGCGGTCATGGCTACGGTCTTGAATATTGAACCCGGCTCGTTGAGGTCGCACAAGGCATGGTTGGCCGTCTGGTTGTACTTTATGTTGCCGATAGTGTCAATATACTCTATTCGGCCGTTTCCTCGCTCGTGCCTTGACAGGTTTACTATAGCCTTTATGTCGCCGGTCTTGGTTTCCATCAGTATCGCCCATCCGGCAGCAAGGTGTTTTTCCCTCAGCACACGCTCCAGGGCATTGTGGCAAATGTCGAGCATCTGAGTGTTCAGCGTTGTCTGCACGTCATATCCGTTCACGGGCTGTCTCTCTTCGCGAAGTATGTATTTGCCCCTGAACTTTGCCTTTGTGCCGGAACCCGGCTCTCCTTTCAGGTAGTCGTTGTACTTTTTCTCAAGTCCGTTCACCTCCACCACCTTGTTGCTGTCAATCTCAACGTTTCTTACAATGCCGAATGTGCTGTTGCCGGTATTTCCAAGAATATTCTTGCGCTCGATTGTCTCCCTGGTGTAGCAACCGCTCAGGAGTTTTCCCTCCTTTATGATTGGCAACTCCTTTATCTTGCGGTATTGCGAGTATGAGATGGCACCCCTGTAGGGCTGGAATCCTCCTTTTTTTCTTCCGGTCTTCTTGCTTGGTGTCAATCCAACCCTGAAGCGCTTTTCCAGTTCCTCGACGCTTGTTCCGGGCAGGATGTCGTTAAGTCCTATGCAGAGCGCTCTGAGTTCCTTGTTCCATATTGAGTCCCTCCTGGCATTGATGGTCTTGGCCAGTTCGGGGTTGTCCTTGTTTATGTATTCGAAATCGAAAAGCATCCTGTAGCGTGGCAATGTGCTCACAATGAGCCCACCGTCATCGGCAAGTATGTTTCCCCGGTGCGCCTCAATGGGTACGTTGTACTTTATGTTCCTCTCCTTTATCTTGTTCCAGTCATCGCGCTCTATGAACATTATTATGGCCGCCTTGCCAATAATTATTATGCCCGCCAGAGTGAACAGGAAAATAACAAGCAGATTGAAACGGAGAACAACGTTGTCGCGGAACTTGAACGTCTTCTCTCTGTTTTGCTCCGAATCCTTTTTATTGAAGATGTTGAACATGGTCAGTTGTTTTTGTCTATTATATAAGGAGGTTTCGACAGTGTCCTGAAATCACTCCCTTTTTCGGTCAATAGTTTCTCAATCTCCGAGAGGCGGCACTGGTAGGCGAATTCACTCTCTATTGTCAGCAGGTTATTCCTTATCTCGTTCTTTCTCTTGTTCAGCTTGTAAATCTTCATTATCTCCAGCTCGTGCTGGTAGCGGTTACTCACGTAAAGAAAGCTGTAGAGTACAATCAGCCCCATGAGCATTGCATTCTTCGTGAATATGTCGCTGGTAAATATGTGGCCTCCCATAATGTAGTTGAAGAAGCCCTCTTTGCGTTTTTTCTTCTTGTTGCTCATTGTCCTGTCTACTTTTTTATTCCAATCCTAAGTTTTGCACTGCGTGAACGCGGGTTGCGCTCCATCTCCTCCTCTGTAGGTGCAATCACCTTCTTCATGTCGAACGGCGACGTGGTGTTGCCGAAGAAATCTTTCTCCACCTTGCCCTCGAAGTTACCGCTCTTCATGAAATTCTTTACAATGCGGTCCTCGATGGAGTGGTATGTTATTACCACCAGGCGGCCACCGGGTTTAAGCAGGTCCTTTGCCCCGACGAGCATCTCCTGCAAGGCCTCAATCTCCTTGTTTATCTCAATGCGCAGTGCCTGGAAAATCTTTGCCATCTCTTTTTTCTCGCGCTGTGGCGGGCAGAAAGGCTTCGCAATCTCAATAAGCTCGTTGACGCGCTTTATGGGTTTCTCCCCGCGTACTTTCACAATCTTTGCTGCCAATTTGCGTGCGCAGTTCAGTTCGCCATAGAATTTGAATATCCTTGTCAGCTCCTCCTCGGTGGCATTGTTAAGCAGGTCGGCTGCCGTTTCGCCGCCACGCTTGTTCATGCGCATGTCAAGGTCGGCATCGAAACGGAACGAGAAACCGCGTGTCTCGTCATCGAAGTGGTGTCCCGACACTCCAAGGTCGGCAAGTATGGCATCGACCTTCGTTGCGTTGTGGTAGCGCATGAAGTTGTATATGAACCTGAAGTTGCCGCGTACAAAGGTGAAGCGCTTGTCATCGGGTGCGTTCTGCTCGGCATCGGCATCCTGGTCAAAGCTGTAAAGGTGTCCTTCCGCTCCCAGGCGCGAGAGTATCTCGCGTGAGTGTCCGCCGCCGCCGAATGTGACGTCGATGCAAGTGCTGTCTGCTGTAATCTCCATTCCGTCAACGCTCTCTTTGAGCAGTACCGGAGTGTGGTAAACTTCGGGGTTATTCATTTTTCTCTCCTTTCTCTGCGGTCATTATCTTTTCCAATTCACGTCCAAAGTCGGCCGGGTTCATGAATGGCTTGTCAAGTTTCTCCTTTGCCCAAATTTCGATGGTGTCGTCCATGCCAATGAAACGCACCTCCTGGATAATGCCGGCCATTGCCATATATCGCTTGGGCAGCAATATTCGGCCGTTGCTGTCAATGCCCAGTTCTTCTACATCGGCTACAAATTGGCGGAATATCATCTGGTGTGCAGCGTTCCAGCGGTCGAGACGGCTGCGCAACAGGTCGAGTTGTTCGTTCCAGCTTTTTTCGGGGTACAGCACGAGGCAATCCTGGTACACGTCCTTGCGCAACATCACCTTCTCGCACCCGGCCTCCTGCAGAATGCGGCGGAAGCATGCGGGCAGGAACACTCTGCCTTTGCTGTCGCTCTTTGCCTCTATGTTACCAATGAAACGCATACATTTAACCTAATATAGAAAATTCGTTTCAAAATTACACAATTCCCCACAATTCCCCACAAATTTCAAAAGAAAAATAGAATAAAGTTTTCAACAGCCTGTTAAGAACGTTTGTATTCGGTTTTTATAACCTTTATCGTGTTGACGCATAACCAATTGGTTGTATCTGTCGGTAAATGTCCCTGTGGTGGGGCCGCAGTGCGTTTTTTATGCTCCGGAAGTTGTATTCCTTGGCCTAAACAGTTACTTTTGTGCCAAACAAAAAACAGAAACCATGTCACGATTCCATGCCGCATTCATTGCTCTTATGCTATTTCCTCTTGCAGTGTTCTCTCAAAGACATATTGAGCGAGGTTATCTCACAATTCTATCATCCGATGCGCGTCTTTTTGTTGAAACGCTTGCGTCCGACTCCTTGCAGGGCCGCAGTGCAGGCGAGGAGGGCGGCCGCATGGCGGCAGAGTATATTGTGTCGCTGCTCAGCGAGTGGGGTATCAGGCCGCTTGGTAATGACGGTTACATGCAACCATTTACAGTCGGGGATTGTGAGATGGACAATATACTTGCTGCAATCCCCGGCAAGAGTGATGAGTATGTTATTGTGGGTGCGCACTACGACCATGTGGGCATCGGTGCGGCGGTTGATGGCGACAGTTGCTACAATGGGGCCGATGACAATGCCTCGGGAGTGTCGGCTGTGCTGCAGATTGCTCGTGCTGTAAAGAAGATGCGCAAGACACCCGAACGCAGCATTATCTTCGCCTTTTGGGACGGTGAGGAGAAGGGCCTGCTCGGCTCGCGCCATTTTGTCGAGAATTGTCCCTTTTTATCGCATGTTTCGGCCTATATGAACTTTGACATGATTGGCCGTGGACCGGTGGATAACCCCAAGCATCTCACCTATTTCTACACTGCCTCGCATCCTCTCTTCGGGGATTGGCTGAAAGAGGATATGGAGGTGCGCGGTTTCTCGTTTGTTCCCGATTACCGTGCGTGGGACAACCCCACAGGCGGCAGCGACAATGCTTATTTCGCAAAAAATGGAATACCCATTGTGTGGTATCACACCGAGGGACACCCCGACTATCATCGCCCGTCGGACACGGCCGACAAGATTGATTATGAAAAGATGATTGACATCACCCGCGCCGCCTTTCTGTGCACCTGGCGGCTTGCAAATGAAAGTTATTGATTGTAAACTCCCCTCCGTCTGTAAACCTACATCTCCCGCCTCGCTGGCGAGGGGTATGCTGTTGATTATAAACAATAAAAGTCGTCTCCGAAAACGGAAAAACAACTTTTGTATTACAATATATTTTTCTTACACCTTTTTAGGCAGGAATTTGTTGAGCAGCACGCAACCTGCTATTGCCGAAATGAGCGAGCCGCAGAGGATACCCAACTTTGCCTCGGCAAGCAGTGTCGTGCCACTGCCGAGTGTTGCATAAGAAAGGTCGGCAATGAAGATTGACACAGTGAGACCAATACCGCAAAGCATGCATACCGATG
This sequence comes from Bacteroidaceae bacterium, assembly GCA_045654885.1. Lineage (GTDB taxonomy): Bacteria > Bacteroidota > Bacteroidia > Bacteroidales > Bacteroidaceae > HGM04593. The sequence continues at coordinate 4,858 of JAZOOF010000051.1, read as the reverse complement.
CGAATGACTTCCAGTCGGCTCCCTGCGGAAGTTGTACAAAACCGAGTTTTATTGCAGCCCATGAGAATGTGAACACGCCAATGAACTTGCCGGCAACAAGGCCAATGATTACCGAAAGGCTGATGCCGCCTACAAGGCTGCCAAGTGACATTGTCGAGAGGTCAATGCCAATGTTGGCAAAGGCAAACAGCGGGATGATGAAGTAGCCTATGATGTTGTGCAGGCTATCCTCAAGCTCCTGCAATGGGCTGATGAGCTTGTCGGCGGCTGACTCAATGCTCTTGAGCTTATGAATCTCCTCGTGTGTGAGTATGGCTGTGTGGTGCTTGCCTACAATGTGTACATCATTGAAACCGCTTATATTCTCCTTTATACGCTCGATGTAACGTACAGCGCCTCTGCGCAGTGAACCGGGTACGCAGAATGCGACAATCACTCCTGCAATGGTTGAGTGTATTCCCGAGTTGAGCATAAAATACCAAAGCACAAGGCCTGTTACAATGTAGAAGTTCTTTGACATAATCTTCCTGTAGTTACCGATAACAAGAACGGCCACACAAGCGGCTGCAAGCAACAGGTAGTTCAGGTCTATTGTCGAAGAGTAGAAGAGGGCTATTACAATAATACCGCCAAGGTCATCGGCAACAGCCAGTGCCGCAAGGAAAATCTTCAGGCCTATGGGTACTCTCTTGTCAAAAATTGAGAGCACACCAAGCGAGAATGCAATATCCGTTGCCATCGGGATGGCTACACCGCGCAGCATGTCGGGGTCGCCGGGGCATGTAAGCCAAAACAGGAGAACGGGAATCAGCATACCGCCACAAGCGCCAATGATGGGCAACATTGCCTTTTTTACCGATGACAGCTCGCCCACAAGAATTTCACGCTTGATTTCAAGACCTACCGAAAGGAAGAATATTGCCATCAAAAAGTCATTGATAACCTGGATAAGTGTCATTGGGTGGCCGTTGTGGCTGAACAGGTTGAATTTTCCGATAGAAAGGCTCACCTCCTGATTCCAGAATTTGAAGAACTCGTCCTTCAGCGGCGAGTTTGCAAGGGCAAGAGCAAAAATGGCGCACACAATGAGAACAACACTGCTGTTCACATACTTCTTCACCATGCTCTTGAAACTGTAATTGTGTGTCATGTGTGTATATGTCTTTGTTATTTCTATGCGATTTTTTTTTCGGCTGCAAAAGTATTTTCTTTTTTGTAGTAAATGCCTGTTAATTTATTGTTAATTACGATTACAATGATAGATATTTCCGATAAATTGCGAATCTGTTTCCTTGCAATGCGGTGCGTTTGTGTTGCGATTTTTGGAAATGGCTGTTTTATCTCTTCAGTTCCTGCATTTCATTCATGGGCATTATCTGTTGAATCCTTTTAATTCTTACCCACACGGTCTGTCGTGGATAATCGGTCAAGTTTACAATTTGTGGTCCTGTGAGTCCAATCTTCATAAGATAGCACACGCGCAGCATTGGTTCACTTATTTTTTTGAACTTTGCCTGTACCTCGTACGTGAACTCCGGGTACAGCCTGTCTATTGCCCCAAGCAGCTCTTTCCATTCATCATCGTTAAGGTGGTATTTCCCTTTTGACGTCTTTTTGACTTTCTCAATTATATCGCCGGCATTTTTGGCAATGTCATTCATCAGCGTCAGTTTTGTAAGTTCGCGGTTCTGCGCAACAAGCAATTTGAAATCCTCCTCGGCTGCCAACAGTTGCTTGGCAAGCTTTGAATTGGTTGTGTTCAAAGCCTCCAGTTCCTGGTTTTTTTGCGCAATCTCCCTCTTCTCTTTTGCAAGTTCAATATCCTTTTCTGCAGCCAAAGCCTTCGCCTGCTTAATATTCTCCTCCTTGCTTAAAATGACATTGAGTAACTGCTTCTTTCGCCAAAAATAGAACAGCACAACGCTAAGCAATAGAATGATAGAAACAGAAACCGCCAACATTGAGTTATATCTAAACTTTGCCGCCTTTTGCATAAGTTGTGCCTCCTCTTCCTTGTCGCGCCTGTATTGGAAAAAGTTCTTTGCATTGGTTGTATGCTCAAGGCTAATTTTGTCTATTACAGCCTCATTTGCATCAATGAACTTTATTGCATACTCTGCTGCTTTTTCATAATCACCTTTTTGGGTATAGTACCTTGTAAGCCAACGTGCAGCATTATATTGGGGTTCAGGTCTGCTATCAAGCTCATATTGTCTTTTAAATACAGTTGCTGCGCTATCTACTGAGATAAATGTTTCATAATATATTGCAAGGTTAGTAGCGTAATTCCGTGGCAATTCTTCTTCCTTTAGTAAACCTAATAAATTATGGCATTCTATAGCATTTTCTTTTTGTCCGTTTTTTGCGTAATAGTACATTGCTATAGAGACTATATCTGCATTCTTTTTGCAAATACCTTTTCTTATAATTGTATTTATAGCTTTGTCACAAAAAAGTTTTGTGTTTGTAGTATCGTTAATTTTAAAATATGCAGTTGCTACATTCATATATGTTCTTTCGTTTATCGTGCCATTCACTTCTGCTATCTGAAGTTGTCTAAGTGCGATATCTAAAGCCTCTGTATAGTTGAGCTGCATTCCATACAAATGACTTAACTGTGAGTATGCATTTTCCCATAAAGCACAGTCTTTGTCTGTATGAGTTTCTGCAATTTCTACCGATTTTAGGAAATTTGTTACAGCGTTAGGGTAATCGTTAAGGTCACGATACACGCTACCCATATAATAATACACCTCTTGTTTTTCGGTCTCCGTTCCATTCTTTTCAAAGTAACTGCACACTTTTTTAATAGTGCAATCGGAAGAGTGTGTAATATACGCCTTGTCGCGTAATCTTATTTCCAATAGTGCCAATTTATTTTGCATATACTCCGTTTCGTTATCAAACAGTGGCTTTATTGAGTCGAGTCTTTGCATTGCAACCTGTGGCAATGTATCGCCCATAGCCTTTATGTCGTCCAACTGCTTTGAAAGGAGTACGTTTTCTTGTTTGCTACACGATGCAAAAAATAGCGATGAGAACAGCAAAATGCGAATTAAATTTTTCATAATGGTTTGCTCTATTCTTTGTTCAATGCTAAAATAATGTAAAAAAACGAGTTGTGTTGCAAACGTTTGTCTAATCTTGTCTACTTTATCAAAAATGCAAAGTTTTAACAGTTTTGTGTTGGTTTTTATAGTGTGTTGTAAATCAATGAAATAAAAATGGGGGGTGAAATTTTTATTAAAGTTAGACATGCTTGGACATGATTTTCTTTGATGCACATAATATTGTTTCTACTTTTGCATAAATCAAAACAAAAATATCTATGAGGAAGTATTTGATTAAAACTGTATTATGCGCAATATCCCTGTTGCTTGTCTCTTGCATTGGCGCATGGGAAAAGCAGGTGAATTTTGGTTTCCCCGAGACTATAACTTTTACCAAAGAAGGTGGTGAGAGAGTTTACAATGGTAATGACTCTTTTTCAAGTATAAGAGTATACAATCCCGAACCGACGGATAATGACAATGACTTCTCATATGGATATTGTGAAGAAACCGGTGTACATTATGAAGCGGATCGTTGGCTGAGGGTAGAGTTCGGAGGCGTACTTGGAGATAGTTTTAAACTTTATGTAGAGCCAAACACAACCGACAAACCGCGTCAAATGAAATTGACTGTCGATGGTGATTTTGAGTTTCAAACAATTGATGTAAGACAAGAAGGTTGATAATAAAAAATCTTAGATATGAAGAAAACATTGATTAAAACCTTGTTATGTGGCTTTTTACTGTTGTTTGTATCTTGTGACCTTATCCCTATTGGCTCAATGGAACAAGAAGTGAATTTTGGTTATCCCGAGAGTGTGACATTTTCCAATGAGGGTGGCGAGAGAGTGTTTGGTGGTGATGATTTTCACCAGGCGATAATACTCAGTAGCAAAGACCCGAAAACAAGAGAATATGGAGGATATAACGAGGTTGACAGTGTGGAGTATTATGTTTTTGATTGGTTGAAGGTTGAATACAAGAAACCTATGCGTTATGCCAATGTTGACGCCAATGAGTTGAGGATTATTGCAGAGCCAAATACAACCGGTAGGTCGCGTGAATTGACGATTCAGGTATCACAACCTAATCTTTCCTTCCAAAGTATAAAAGTCAAGCAAGGGAAATAAATTCATACAGCAGATATATAAACGTAACAAGCCCCAAGGTCATGACATTGGGGCTTGTTAGTTATTATGGCTCAGTAGCAAAAAGATGTGGATAATCCGGCTTACTTTATAGTTTATTGACGTATTGAATTAACTCACATTTTAATTTCGCTGTAATTGCTTCCTCTCGTTTTGTGTGTAAACAAATTTACCCGCACCGCTTACTCGCAATTTTAACCTTGTTCTGTTATCTTATATTCATTCTGTAGTCTTGCTTTCTGTACTTTTTTGAAAAAAGTACCAAAAACGGGGCAGCTGTGTCCGGCATTCGGTACTTCCTTTGCTCAAGAGTCGCTTTGCGACATCTTTCGGTCGGTGCGCACCTCGTCGGTCGCAGCTTGTCGCAATGTTTGGGGTGGCAAGAACTCGCTTCGCTCAAACATCATGCCACCTGTTTCCAAGCATTGCTCGGCTGCTCGCTGTGCCTCCCAACGCTGCCCATTAGATAAGTTACTCATGCTCGCCGCAAAAGCTCAAACAAGTTTGGCTTTCGCTCGCTTACACGTAACTTTCCGCCCTTGGCGGGGAATTACCTTTTGCAATAAAAAATCATTGGTATGTATTACGGACTTTAACGCGCACTATGCTAATATTTTAAAACCGGCACCATCAAAATCACAGCAAACAGCCGGGCAAGCA